>CACODE010000004.1 GCA_902625885.1 uncultured Candidatus Poseidoniales archaeon | reverse complement strand
TCCAACGTTGATTGCCGGTTTTTTTCCAAGCACGTGACCCTCGCTTCATGGTGAACAGGCCTCCCACTTGCCTTCCCTATATGAGAGCATCGTCCGCCGTTCGACCGTTGCCCCGTCTGGTTTTTTCGCCATAGTCATGCCTCTTGCGAGTGCAGTGTGTGTTCCAATCGGTTGATGACAACAGTCCACAGGCCTACCCAAGAAGGAGAAAATAGCCGGGTTTGGGACCTCAGATGACGTCGATCCGAACCGGGCTGGCCGTGGATTTGCTCGTGGAAGCTTCGGATTTCTTCTGCGTCTTGTAAAGCAGTGTGCAGAAGATGAAGCACACGGTTGGTGGCATCAGCAGGGGCAGGAACACGGTCAGTGATTGCTGTATGAAGAAGGCAATCACGCCCATGAATCCGAGGACAAATCCGATGGCGTTGGCCAGCGGAAGGGCACCGTTCTCGTCGTTTTGGTTTTGCAACATAATGTCAATAGGCATTGAGGGGGTATATATGGCTGTGTATTTTTTTCCCGGCCCAAAAGCTGAGAAAACAGTTACTGAGACCAAGTAAGAAGTATCTTTTGCTGATGTTCAGAAAAATACATCCTCAAAAAAGTGCGGCCGCATCGGCTGCCGGCCTCCCGTTTCGGAAGGAAAATGTAACATCAACCGGCAAGGATGTTTCATGCCGATGTCCGAGGCGATATGTCAAACGCGACCGACGTGTTGGTTGTCAGACGAGCGTCGTCAAAAGCCGCTCGTTCGGTGATGTCCATGTCCCCACAAGTCAGAGCGATGTCGAGAACCTCCGAGACGGCTTCGGGGTGGTATTGGACGGTATGAATGGGGCGTGTGGGGTGTTTGCATGCTGCGATTTCACAGTGTTCGGCCGAAGCGATGACCTCCAACTCCCCCGCATCAACCACGTGTTCTTGATGAGCAAACGCTGCCACCACGGTTTCCCCGTCGCTTTGATGAACCTCGGCAACGAAGTGCGAATCGACCTCCGCTCGCTCAACACGCCCTCCCAAAGCGTGAGCCACGATTTGATGACCAAAGCAAATACCGTACAAGGGCACATCGGCCCCTTGAATTAAGGCCACCACCTCATCCATCCATGGCTCCCACATGGTCACGTTGCGCCTTGAACCGGTGATGACAATGGCGTCGGCTTCCACAGGCCCCTCAACAACCGTGCCGAAGCCGTAGTCAAGCCGTTGATCGGTGTGAGGAGACCACAGAAGCGTCTCGTCAGGCATGAAGTGTTTCACGATTTCGGACACACCTGCCCGCCCAAAGGCCTCACGTTCCGCCAGCAAGTCGACCACCAGAAGGCGCACAGGTTAACCATCACGCCGCAGGGGTTGAATTTTTCCGCTGCCGTGAGTGGTCGATGCAACACAACAGGTTTTGCAATTCATCGTTGACTTTTTGATCCGTTCTGATGTTGCCCACCGGCCCTGAAGTCGCACCATGAACCGGCTCAGATAGGCTCAATTATGTGGGATGCATATTCCAGCGCATGCGAGACCTAAGGTTCTCCCTCGGTCTGTTTTTAATCGTGCTCTCCATTCCTTTTTTCTCGTTTTCAGGCGACTTGCGATTGGAGTGCCTCATCAATGACGCGGACAACTGCAACCTGTACAAGAACATACAGATCGGCTCGCTAAGCACCATGACCATCGGGATGTTGCTTGCGATTCTGTCCCGACCGGGCGGTACCGGCATCAGGTTGCTTGATGAATACGATGAAGAGAAAATGTTTGACGATTTTGTCGCAGGATTTGACGCCAAACCCCGCATTGACGCCATCGGCGTTGTTCAGGAAGGCTACGAATGGGTTGAACATCCGCCAAATTCAGACACATGGTTCACCCGACCTGTTGTGGGCGGCCCGTGGAAAAAGTACAACCGTTGAGGCTTAAATCTCCAAGGCGTTGTAGCCGTCTTGCATCCAATGGAAGCCCTTGACGGTCCAGTTTAGCAGGTTGTCGACATGGGCCTTGGACAGCCCTGCTGCCTGCGCAACCTTGTCGAGAACGGCTCGTTCCGAGTCGTCTATCTCCCTGTCAACCATGGTCATCAAGCATATATCTCTCAAGACCAATTTGATCGACCTTGGGTTCATCTTGGCGAGATGCGCCTCCAAATTGAGCGGTTGATTGAGTTGTTCACGCAACTGTTCTCTGCGTTCAGGGGACAGAAGCGTCGCACCAAGCCGTTGCTCATAGAACGCCATTTCGATTCTTGAAATGCTGTTGTCAGCGTTCGCTAGGTGCCCGAGAAGTTGCGCATACCGGAACCGCTCATCGGGCTCCATGTCGTGAATGATGTCGTGAAGCACAGTGCCTCGCTCTCCACCGTTGTTGATGAGTATTTGGGTAGAGGGTCATGGAAAATTGACATAAGGCTGGTTCTTACAGCAACGGTTGAGGGATGTTTATGGCCAACCGTCAGATTTCGTTTACGCTGGTGTTTCTTTTGCTCTGTCCGCTGTTGATGAGCGCTCAGGCTGACGGAGAGGATGACCTCAATTTTGAAGCCAAAAACCTCACGGCTGTTTACGACAACGTGGAAGAAACAACAACCATCTCTTGGGGGGAACGCTGACACCAACAACTACCTCATTCTGGAAGAGTTGAAAACCACGAATTACACGCTTTATCGCTCCGATGAGCCGCTGAACACATCCAATTACCCCCAGAGCGAACTGATTCAAGACGGGATACAAGCCTGCATGCCCACGGACAGCTTTACTCAGTGCAAGGAACGAACCCACCAAGTGGTCTACCAAGTGCCGCCTGCAACGGACGGGAATTACTACTACGGCGTGACCAGCACGCTCGAAAACGGCACCGTCGTTTCTAACTTCACAGTGGGTGACGGCGGGTTGCTGGTGCCGATTCACGAGTACGGTTCCTCCATCAAATCACCCTACAACCTCCAGGCATCCTACGACGTTGAAAACGCCACCACCCACCTGTCTTGGATAGATGCGGGGAGCGTTGATGCCAGCCTTTCCGCAAACCGCACCACGTCGGTTTGGCAACATGATGTTCAGGTTGACCGAAGCAATTGGAACAGCACCAACAAAACAGAAATCATCTCCAATCTGTCCTCGGGCGTGGTGTCGTACGACATCGTTCACGCCTCCGCCGTCAGCCGGGTCGTGTTCTACACCGTCCTTCACGAAATTGAAGGAGAAGTTGACCTGAGGTTCCTGTCTGGAAATACCTTGGCGGTCGGCTTGGTGGAAGACAACGTGGGCTCATCCATTACCGGAGTCTTGCAAGCCAATTTCAACCACAACAACAACGTCACCTCCCTCAACTGGAGTGGCGCTGTCGTCGAAGACACCACCCATACCCTTCACGTTTGGCGAAGCCCCTCACCCATCCTTGACCTCGCTGCCGATGGCGTCCAGGAACTTGCGCAGCTGCCCGCAAATGCAACCCACTTCAACCACACCGTCGAGGCTGGTTTTAGCGGCACTTCCTATTACATGATCACCCTATCAGACCTTCTTGGCAACCAACAAACCGGATTCATTTCAGCGCCCAAAGCCAACACGAACGAATACACGCTTGCCGACAACGAAAACATCGTTCAGAATTTGGCAGGAACCTATTCATCGGGCACGACGCACCTAACCTGGTCCGATTTGAGCGGCCACCCTGAAGCGGAGTATCAAATTTGGAGGTCAACCGAAGGAAACATCTTCACAGACACCATTGTTAACGGCGACGCCACGCTCATCGCCACGGTCAATGCAGGGGTCGAGCATTACAACCACACCCTTCCCAGCGGTGTTTCCGGAGACGCTTGGTATGCCGTCACCGTCGTCGCTTCGTTTGGCACTCAAGACGTCAGGTACGCTCAAACAAACATCAGCCTGGCGCTTAATTCCCTGTTCCAGCCGCTGAGCGAGGACACGGCCGCCCCGGTGGTGCCAACCACGCTTGATGCCGTTTACCTCCCCGACGGCAGAACCCAACTCAGTTGGTCGGGAAGCGCCGATGAAACCGGTACGGTCTGGACACTTTATCGAAACCTCAACAGCGACCTGAGCGAAGAAGGCTTCTGGGTTGAGGTGGGCACGATGGAAAACACCGGGGATTCGGTTCACAACGTGTTTGTTGACACCGTGGCCCAGGCTGGAGAAATCGTCAATGCAGTCTATGCGATTGGGGGCGAGGATTCGTTTGGGAACACCGTGTCCTTTGAGGACTGGACGCTAAGTTCAACCGTTCGAGAAGACCGTCAACCGCCCCAAGTTCAGATGAAACTCTTTGACGCTGCCGACGCTCTGGAGACCAGCCGGTGGTTCAGTGGAGGAGAAGAAGCGATGTTCTCCAACCTGGAAGTTGGCGCGTATTCGCTCCAATTGACCACTGGAGACGACATCAAATCGGTCATGTACACGTTGTCCACCGAGACCACGCCGACGGCCCTGAACCCGAACGGCGCCAACCCCAGCATCGACGTGGTGCTTGCAGAGGATGCAGCCAACTTTTCCATCGCCTTTGTTGTCACCGACAATTCGGGCAACATCGTCTCGTTTGATGTCCTCTTTTGCACCTCATGCCTGATTCAACCTGAAGTCATCATCAAAACGGAAGAAGCCGTACAAAACGACAACGTCTCGACCGGAGAAACCGATTCTAAAAGCAACAACATCTTGATCGGCGTTTGCGTGTTGCTGAGCATCATCGTGGCGTTCCTCCTCACGAGAGGAGGGCCACGAAAGAAGGCACCGAGAGGGCTACCAAGCCGTCGAGAGGACCAGTGGATCTCCAAGTACACCGGAGAGCCGTGAACCCGGCGCTACCACCTGTCCAATTCGCCTCGCTCTGAGTGTCACCATGATCACTGCATTAGGGTGTACTGGGACATAAATTCCCAAAGAATGGCGGTGGACTGAGTGCCGGTGGGATTGCCAGACAGGTACGGGTTGTGGCCGGAAGAAAACAGGCTCATCAACCGCACCTCAGCGTTTGCCGTGCAATCCGAATACCCGCGGATGTCGTAGTCTGCGTTCACCGTGATCACCTCGGGGACCACACCGCTACAGCCATTGAGGTCTGCCCAATACTCGAGGTTTTGCATGGCCCCTTTGTTGAATCCCACGGTGTTCTGGAACCAATAAACGGTCATCGCCGTGTTGTCAGCATAGCTTACCGTCGTATCCAACACGCCATGAACCTCCATAAACGGAACCGGAGCGACGTACGAGGCCGGGGCGTCTGTCATCAAGTACCCAGACATGCAGCCAGCAGAAGCCAACACGCCTTGTGTTTCGACGGCAAAACGCTGCGTCATTTTGCATCCATTGGACCAGCCTGACATGTAGATCCTTGCCTCATCAATGGGGTAATCCTCGATGACCGAATCGATCAATGCCGTGAGAAAACCAACATCGTTGAGGTCGTTGTCAACGCCATCAAAACCCAAGCCCCAGAACGAATCATAACCCTGAGGATAAGCCACGATAAAGTGTTCTTGAACCGCCAACGTGGCAAAGGAAGACATGTTCACTTGCGACGCACTGGTGGCCCCGTGCCCGTGGAGGTCAAGGACCAGAGGCACGGGTTGCTCGGTGGAGACATTACCGGGGACCAAGAGCGTCCAACAGCGCTCAACGCCGCTAAACTCCATGCATTGCGTGGAAAGGGTACTGGGTTCGGAGGACGGTGATTCTTGGTCAGGCCCTTCGGGTTCAGCAACGGTCTTTTCCGGAAAAATACAACCCGTAACCTGGCAGAGCATCATCAGAAGCAGGAACAGGGCTTTCCCTTGTTGCCTTGAAGGGCTCATGGTGGTCACCTCAATCGTCTCCTTGAAAAATGCTCCACTTAGGAGGATTCTCGAACCGATACATCGTAGAACACGGCTTCCCACGTCACGTCCACCTCTTCGTTCGTGTCGGAAACGGTAGGAATTCCCGAGGTGGGAGGTTCATTAACAAGCACTTCGACATCCAGTTCAAAGGTGCCTTGCCCGTACGAACTATCGGACCATGCATCGCTCCAGTAAGACGCATCCATTCCTGTAACTTCCTTTGTTTGGCCGTCATACTCGGGATAAACATGGAGGGTGAGGACGATGGTTTCGCAATCCGAGGAGACCCCACTCAACACGTTGTTGGCGTTGTTCCAATCGGCCGAGACGTCGGTCAAGGCAAGGTCGGCAGAAACTGTATCGCAAGGGTCAGCGAACTCACCTGATGTTTCTGCGTAGGAGACGGTGATCGTCAAGAGACCAAAGCCACTCATGGAGTCGAAAAGGTCGGCTGATGCCGTAAACTCCAGCGTTTCTTTTTCACCATCGTTAATCGTTCTTGAATCGGAAAAGAGTTCTGAGGACTCCTCAAATTCAACGATGTAGTTGATTTGTTCGTCTTTCGCTTGAATTTCACTGCCCAAAATAAACCAATAAACGCTTGCGTGGTAGAGCAGTGCGACGGCCAACACCGCCAAATAAACGGAGACGTTTCGCCGTGAACCATCGCCTGAGAACAGATCAGACAACACGTTCTCGCTGTCGGTCAAGTCAGCCACCTCGCTGCATTTGGAGTTCCAATATCACGTCGAATTCCCAAACATAGTAGGCAATGAGCAGGCTTACGAGGCTGTAAATCAAACAGGCGATTTCTATCCGCCCGATGTTTCCACGAGGGATATCGAGTTCCGGGAACCATCTTTTGTCGATGTTTTCTCGCAGTTGCCCAGGGTTCGCAACAAGGGTTTGAAACGATTTTTCTTCCCAACCCAATCCCAGAGCGATGATGATTCCAAGAAGTGCAGCACTGATCATTTGATTGATGGGAATGATCGATTGAATCAACTCAAGAATGGCGGAGGTTGCGACGACAATCAACACGATGGACATCGTTTTCGCCAACGGCTTCGTTTCGTCGTTGATTTCAATGAGGCTAAACCTGAGCAAAATGTACATCGCAATCAACGGCCGAATGATGGTAAAATGCATGCTCGTCGTGAACGTGGCCCACAATTGAACGGCCCCCTCTGACCCAGACCGGACCCCAAATCCGGAAGCGCCTCCTTGCGAATAGATCAAAAATCCAATGATGCCCAACACAAAATAAGGCGAAATGATGTACAGGAGCGTGTTCATGTTGCCTTTGATGGCTTGATGGATTTCCACGATGAGAATGGTGAGGCCTGCAGCGATGCCAACGGCGTATCCAGCAACCCAAATGTAATTCGCAACGGTGGAACTGAACACACCAAAGGGGTCAAGGAAGTAGAAGTATTCAGATTGCAGAATAAAGCCCGGCCACCACATCCACACGTGCCCGAGAACGAGGGTCGTGAACAAGCCGGCGACGAGGGCTATGTTTTGTGTTGAAGGATTGGACTTTTCTGCGGGCATCAATCGAAACTTGATGTAGACGGTACCCCAAACCAAGACGACAACGAAAACAAACACGCCAGCGAGTCCGAAGACGGAGAAGTTCAATCCGACGACATCGAGAACAAGCCTGAACAAAGCAAGACCGACGACAAGACCCAAACCAACTTTCACCTGTTTCATGTTTCTCAACATCGGAACTGGATAAAGCAAGGCGATGGCGATGATGCTTGATTCGAAAATGTAGTCCATTGAGACAGCAATCTGGGCCCAGAACTGCCAAATGTCCCCGGTTGACTCGGAATTAACGTAGCCAAACGCAGCGTTCTGGATGCCTTTGGTGATGAACATGAGGCAAAGGATGTGGGCGGCCATGGCTTCGTTCCATGGAAGGTTGACGTTTTTGCGTACGAGCCGAAGAGAAAGACCTCCCAGAGCGATGCTGAGGATGGCACCAATAAACAGCAGGTTCTCCTCGTCCACAATGGCTACACATCCCGAATTGAGATGAAGTTTGTGCTCAAGAATCTCAGAACCAAATCAACAAAGCCCACGCGTGCACCGAGAAAGGCGCGACCTTAGGGAGTTGAACCACTGCGCAGTTGATTCGTGATAATCTGGTTCAGCATCGTGATTAATCGTCCTTGTAAGCGTCTTTCTGGCCGGCCACATCGGTCTTGCGAAGTTCGGCCAATTGCTTGAGCGCTTCCAACTTTACAGCGGGGTCGTCGGAGGAGGCGGCGATCTCTTCAAGGACGGCGATGGTGGATTGCGAACCCTTAGCGTGCTGCTCCAAACGCTGTTGTTCCTGCTCGTTCTGGAGTTGCATTCGGTCTCGTTTGCGGGCCTGAACCTGCTCAAACATTTCCATCGCTCTGTTCATTTTGCTCTGCTCTGCCTCTTGTGCAACAGAAGCCAATGCCTTCTGCCGCTCGGCCTCAAGCTTGGCCAGTTCCACGTCGGCCTGTGCGGTCTTGAGGGCCTCACCTCGAGCAGCGTCCATTTGCTTGTCGTGAAGGTCTTGCTGTTGTCGCCACTGCTGCAGGTTGAATTCACCCTCGCCCCTGAGGCGTTCAAGTTCCAACTTGAGTTCAGCCGCTTCCTTGGCCTGCACACCGACGAGCGCCATCCGAGCGTTCACCTCGTGCTTGCGTTGTTCGGATTTGATCAGGTGGTCCAATTCCACGGCTTGTTTGTCGGATTCGATGTCCTTGGAGAGCTGCAGGCGTTCCAAGTCGTGCTGATGCTGAACCTGTTGTTCGGCAGCGGTGCTGCTCCACGTGATGAACCCACCTCGGAAAGCCAAACCGTGCTCGTCCAATGTTGAGCGCAGACCCGTCTTTATGGCGTACATGACGTCCTCGTTGGCTTGAACCGTGCGCATCCCCGCCGCATCCATGCCACGGAGGTGCTGCAGCGCCGCCGAGTTGGTGGCAGAGGCGAGCAAATCAGCGATGTCTTTGGCCTGAACGGTCATCGTTCCCTTGGCGGGAAAGGATATGAGGCGAGGGGCGGTTTCCCGGGTGACTTCCAGTTTTAGGGTGATGAGGCAATTGATTTCGTCGCCGTTTTCGGCAGTTCCTCGGACTTGAACGAGGACGGCGTGTGGACCGGTAAAGGCGAACATGAAGGAACGGATGGGGTTACTTTTGCCGAACAACTTTCCGAACAGGCCGACCTGTGGGCTGACCTCCATGTGGGTTTGTGAAACAGAACCGACAATCTTCCCGTTTTCCAAAACCACGCAGACCTCGTTCGGTTTGAGGGTCACCTCTGCCTGGCGGGGCACGTCGGCGTCGTTCATGTAGTGGGCGATCACGGTTGGGTTGGTTCTCCATCTGAAATGCATTGTCTTCACCTCTTGGTCAGTCCATCGATGTACATGTTCCTCTCCAGGTACATGTTTCGAGTTCTCGTCAATTTTTGATGCCAGTCAGCGATCTTTGCATTGACGGCATCGTCCTCCAAGTCGCTCATTTCATCGGCCAGTTCGTTGGCCATGCGGGTGGTGTCCACGAGCGCCTGCAAAACCTCGCCGTCGTGCTCCACGAGTTTGCGAACGGCTTTGGCCTTCAGTTTACCAATGCCCGTGTGTTGAGAAACGTGATTGCTGGTGATGGAGAATTGGGCTTCATTGCGCAGGATGTTGATGGATTCGATCATGTTCTCCAGACTCGTTCGTCCTGCTCGATTACCCGCTGCATGCATGTCACCTTGCAATTTTTCTGCGTGGCGGCTCAGCATTTCGCAACGACGCTGAATTTCGGCTCGAACCGCCTCGTCCGATTTCATGAAACGACCTTTCTCGTAGCCATCGTAAGCCGAAATCAAGGCACGAACGCCCTGAACGGCGGCGGCCAGTGTTGAGGTGCTGACGTCCATGAGCCAATGTTTCTATCCCTCCCATATAGTACCCTTGTTGACATTCCCTTGGGTTTTGCACCAACGGTTGCACAATGCCTTACCGAAGTATTGGTACGCCCGCGCCGCCTCGCTAGCTTATGGCCGACCCCGTGTTCAGCCCAGACGGCAAATGGATGTGGTCTGGGAGCGAATGGATTCCCGCACCGCCCGGTCAAGCTGGACAACAACTCAACATGCAAGACTCCGTGATTGGAGGCGACGTGGTCCACAACACCACCATCAACAACGACCCCGCAGCCGTGACGACGGCCGTAATTGCCGCACTGCAGCAGATGGGGATGGTCAACCCGACACCAACCACACCCGCAGCCCCCCCCACCCACGCCCGAGGTTGCTCTACCGGCTGCGTTCAATGTCGGCGACCACGTTGAATACCACAGCCCGACCAACGCCCGCTGGTTGGATCGCTGCAAGGTCATGGGCATCAACGATGATGGAACCTACAAAATCGAAGTCCCTTACCAGAACGGCATCGTGCAAACGAAGCACGCCGTTGTCATCGGCTCTGCCCCGGGGACCATACGGCCGGCGAGTCCGCCGTTCAAGGCCGGGGACCGAGTGCTCGTGGATTGGAAACGATACGGCCATTACTATCCGGGTCGAATTGCCTCGGAACATGAAGATCACACATTTTTGATCCACTTTGACGATGGCGATGTTGAGGACAACGTGGAGTGGATTCGCATTGAACCGCTGAACGAAGATTCTGCAGAGGTTCAGGCTTACGTTGAAAACGTCATGAACGAGGAACAGGAACTCATCGACGCGTTCCGGGTCTTTGACACCAACAACACGGGGACGATTTCCGCCCGTGAGTACCTTCGAATTTTGAGCGAAATCGGCGACAATCCCCTCCCTGTTGACGACGTGCTACGTGAATTTGTCGACCTTGGCATTGAATTAGATTCCGAAATTGACTACCGGTCGCTTGCAAAATTCATGGTGGCCTCAGACCAAGAGGACATCAGTCAACCGAGCAAGCCCGAAGTGGTCATCCACGACGCTGTGATCGACGGACACGGACTGTCCGGCTACGCCTACGATCATCCAAAACTTGGTGAGGGCCGAATCAACTCATCGGCCGTTCTTGGCGTCACCTACGACGAACGAGCCACCGCTCGGGTTGAAACACAAAACACCGTGTACGTCGTCGGGCCAACCGGTTGGAAAGAAACCCCCAGCGATCATCCGTTCAACGATGCAGACAACCACTTCTACACGGTACAGGGCGCTGGCACGTCAAAATGCAACGGCACGTACCTTCCCTCCACCGAGTTTGACGGCGTTCCGAGCTACATCAACGGTGATGTCCTCCTCCTAAGGTGGAAAATGGGCAACGGTGACCAGTGGTGGTATTTGGCCAATCGCAACAGCTTGGACAGAAAACGGGGCGACTACTACCGGGTCAAATCATCGTCCGACACCCCCCCAAGCACGGGGTGGATGAGCGACGACCAAACCGAAGGCGTGGAGCCTTTTCCGTCGGTGCATCACTCGGGAAATCCACCGGTCAACAACCCGTACAGCGTCGGGCAGCAGGTGAAAATTGAGTGGCACGGCCAGTGGTACGACGGTCAAATCTTGGAAGTCAACGGCGAATCGTACCGCATCACGTACGACAATTACAGCGCCGATTGGGACGAGTGGGTTGACGCTTCACGCCTCAAATCTGCTTGAGTTGTGGCGGACGTACCAGGATTCGAACCCGGGTTTTCGGCTTAGAAGGCCGAAGTGATATCCAGACTACACTATACGTCCAACCTTCGGGCTGGGCCGACCGTACTTGAAGGGTGTGCAGACTTCACCACGGCCTTGCGCACTTCAAACAGCGAGTTGGCCGCCGGACAGTCGTTCGTTTCCAGGCGTAGCCACAGTGTTTGCAGGTCCACGTTTGCGTCTTGAGGCCGTCCAACACAGCAGCCCGCATTTTTTGCAGGAGCGGCGAGTCCTTCATCGCAGGTGGAGGTGCCAAACGGTTGGTCAGCTCGTCGTGCAGTTCGGTGTGGAACATCAACCCGGCTGCGTGGAGAAATTCGTGGGCAAAGGTGTGCCGGTAGAGCACCTTGTCCTCGATGAGCGCAGGGTGCAAACCGATGGTTACCTCGCCCGGGTCAAGGCGTAGACGGCGTCGGCGAACCAGTTCAGCACTGCCTTCCTCAAAACGCGTCATGCCCAAGCGGTCGTCGTTTACGTCCAACCACTCGACCGTGAATCGGTCAGCGATCCAGGGCAGAAAGATGGCTTCAACGTGCCCGGATAACGAATTCAGCACCCGCTCCACGATGTCCTCGGGAACGATCGGAGGGCGTTTCGGGGCCGGTGTGTCGGCGAGAGGTCCGCGTTTGGTCTCGCCCATGGGTCCCGCAGCACGTGCTCCCTCAAGAGGCTTCACGGCGGTTTACCACGGAAGCGGGCGGAGCATAGAGGGGGATGAAAGTCGGGAATCCTTATCATGCCGGGGCCGGTCGGCGGGTTGCGAAAGCACCCACATGGGCGTGTAGATCAGTTGGAAGATCGCTACCTTGGCATGGTAGAGGCCCCGAGTTCAAATCTCGGCACGTCCACCATTGACGATTTCATCATAACTTATTCGAATCAATGCCTACCAAGCATACCGATGCGAGTTAAGTCGGACTTGGTCGGATAATCATTAATCAGGTGGCGTTGATTAAGCGCATCATGGCAAGTTCGAACAGCGGCGGTCTTGCCGGCCCTGTGCCCGGTTTGAAGCCAGTCCCCGTCGCCACATCCTTGGCTGAATTTCGCGAGGCTATCCAACAAAACACCCCGTGTGTCTATTCAAAGGAAGCCGTCTTTTCGTTTCAAGAAATATTGGACGAGCCGTGGCTGAGAAACCATGCGGGAGAGAGCAAGGTGTGCATGCGGGCGTCCCCCACGGGGAAATTCGTCGACCCGTCCGACGGCGTATTCAACATCGCAAAGTCGCTGCGTTCAAAGCATGTTTCGCTGAAGGAATTCTTGGACCTCAAACAGCCCGGAACCCTCTTGTCGGGCACCGACACCTACATTTTCACAAAAAATACCGTGGTGGAGCAGTGGTCAGAGTTGTGGCATCATGCCAAAGAAGTCTTGGATGAATACGGTGGTGAGAATGCCCTCATACCGCTATCGAGGCTCTCCACCGTTGGCTTTTGGTTGAGTCGAAACGGCATTCAGTCAATGACCCACTACGACGATTCGCTTGCCAACAATCTGAATTTCCAAATCAAGGGGAAAAAAGAGATTTTGATGTTTCCACCCCAAAATTGGGAGCACTTGAAGACCTTCAAAGCAATGAGCATGCACCCCTTTTCCTTTTTTGATGACATCAAACACGGTCGTCTTAAATCGATTCACCAGCAAAGGTGCCAACCTCATGTTGTTGAATTGAAAGAAGGGGACATCTTGTTCATACCGTCTCGTTGGTTTCATTTCGTTGAACACGTTGACGACCTTAACATCAACATGACGTATTGGTTCAAGACTGGCCTGAGCGACAAAGAAATGAAAAAACCCAAGCAAAGCCTGAGGAACGTCTTCATTCCGCTGAAACTCACCGTCGCCTTTCTGTTGTCGTATTTTTCGTGATGGGGGGCGACGACGGCCGTTTGAGGATCAGAATTGCTTGCTTATTCTCCTCATTTTCGTCGCAGACGGTGTAAAATCGTAGCTTTCCACCGATATTTCGGGTGGAACGATTTCTTTTGCCTCCCAAAGTTGCTCGAAGCCGGAAAAGTCCAGATTTGACAGATGAGGTTGAAGCTGAACAACGATGTTGCTGGGAGAAACCTGTTCCACCATGTAGGCTGTTATGCCGGAATGCAAGCCCATGGTCGCTCTCCGAATCAAATCTGGAACCACCAGTTCTTTGTTGCCGGATGTTGATTCAAACTCGAACACATCGTCCTGCCGTCCAAGAATTTCAGCGATGGCTTGACGGGCGTCTCCGCAAGGGCATGGCTCTTTACTCAGCACCAAAATGTCGTTCTGCCGATAGCGTATCATGGGTTGCGTCTTGCGTTTGAAGTCGCTGATGATGGGATGGAACATGGTCCGTTCTTCGTCAATCCACTCCTTTTCAACGACCATGATCTCTTCGTTGAGGTGGAGGGTACCGTGTTCACAAGTGGCGGCAATTTCACCCTCAGTCGAGGTGTAAAATTGGTGAACCGTGGTTTGAAAATACCGTTCAATGGTCGCTCTATCAAGCGGCGTCAACACCTCGGCAACCGAAACAATCCTGCGGAATTTGATGCCTATTTTTTCGTCTGCGAGGTACCTCAGAACGCTCGGTGGGGCGACCAGAACGTCAGGGGCGTCTTGAACCAATTCCGAGACCAGGTCGTCCAGAGGTCTCATCAAATCGTAGAATTGGAACGTTATTCTCGATGACGAAACCGACGCATAGAGGTTTGAATTCGCTCGCAGGAACAACCCAATCCTGTGCTTGCCCAAAATTGAGCCATCAAGACCCCTGGCCAACATGTAGCCTGCCCACCTGTCTTGTTCTGCTTTAGAGACGATGTGCATCCCTCTTGCGCCACTGGTACCGGACGAGAAACCGATGCTGTACCCTTTGAGGGATTGCTTGAAATCGCGTGATTTCTCTGCCTGCAAGGCCATCGTTTTTGCCGATTCAACATCGATGTCCTCGGTCAGGTAGTCCTGTAAATTGGCCATCATAACCTCCTTGTTTACCGGTGGGAAACGGCGCCAATCCTTGTCGTTAATGCCCTTCCAGTGTCGGGCAAAGAAGGGGGATTTTTTGCGGACCATTTTCACCTGTTTGGCCATACCCTTTTCCTGAATTTTGTCGATTTTTGCCCGAGATTTGAGGATTTTTGGTGTGGTGTAAAATGTCCACAACGTGGTGAGTTTTCCCATCACATCCCCTCCAAACATTGTTCCAGGCTTTGCTTTGGCTCCCAGGTGAGAGCCCGTTTGGTCGCTGACAGGTCCAAGACCATTGGTTTGCTGATTTGGTCCAATGAATAGTGGTTGATTTTGTCGGTTGGAAAGAGGCTGGCCATTATTCTCAACGGTAAAAGAGGTACGTGCTTGGTGGCGGTGATGTTGTGAATCTGTTTCGCGTAGGTCGTCACCAGTTCTTTGAACGGCCTTGGGTCACCGTTGCTGACGTTGAAAAATCGCCGCTGAGCGCCAGTAGCGATGGTTGCCTCCACGCAATCAAGGAAATTCTCCATGCAGGTGTAATCCAACAGCGCATCGCCTTTTCCAGGGATGAGGATTTTGTTGCCCCTGATCAGCGCATCAAGGCGCGGCGCTACGGTGTTGTCCCCCTTGCCGATGACGGCTCGTGGGCGAAGACCGGTCCAGTTGTTGTAAGACGAATTCAACACCGCTTGTTCTGCGTCGTATTTTGATTTGGCATACAAGGACCGAGGTCGTGCCGAAGGGTCGGTCAACGCCGTTTCACGAGGCATGCCGTCAAACACCGACGCGGATGAAACGAAAATCGTGAACACATCGTTGACTTCCAGGACCGGAATCACGGCGTTCACGATGTCAACGTTCTTTTGGAAACGTGCGGCTTTTCCTCTTGGTGCAGCAAACGCAGCGCAGTGAATGAAACAATCAGCCGAGGCAACGATGGTTTCGAATGCTTGTGACTCAAGGTCGCAAGAACTCATGGTGAAACGGCGGGCCATGTAGTTGATTTTGCTTTCATCGCGGCCCAATCCGACGACCTCGTGGAATGACGACAATCGCTCCATCAGTTGTGAGCCGATTGAACCGGTTGCTCCACTGATGACTATTCGCACTCCGACGACCTCCGCATGCCGGCCACAAAATACGGAAGGGCGAACAACATGAACACCCACACCGAAGAAAACGTCCAAGCGAGCCATACCGGGACGACTGAAGGGGCTTCAACCTGCAGTGTGACCGTGTCGCTGTACTCCTCACCAGCGATCCGCGCCTTGATTTCGAGCGTTTGATTTCCACCGAACGTGAAATGGTTTTCACCGAACCAGATGGACTGGTCTGGGTACCGTTTGAATGCTTGAATCATCCGCACCTCGCCGTTCTCATCAGGAAAAACAATCTCCGTCCACATCTCATCAATGCGAGATTCGTTGTCTTGAGCAACCAGCAACATCTCACAGGATTGCGGTGCTTTTGGTGGCCAGAGCATGAATTCTACCCACACTTCGATGCCATCAATGTCGACTTGGACACGCATTGGAGCGTCAAATCCGGACCCCTCCTCGTAATTGTTGCCGTGGGCGCTCACGGGCGTGATGAGGACCAGAATCGCCAGCAATGCGAGCGATTTGGTTCTCGGTTTGAACTCGATGATGCCGCTCTCGAGGGAAGAAAGGATTCTGGCGAGGTATTGATGGAGCGGTGGAAGGCTCAATCTGAGCAGCAAAAAGGCTGCAACGATGTTGACCAGGGTCACCAACGGGCCCACCTCAGATGGGTAATTCACGGGAAGAAAGGGTGAGAAAATGACATCGCTCAGCAAGGCGATGGCAACCAAGACACTCGGCCGGCGAACCAAATCAAATTTGACAAACGCAACAGCGACCAAGGGGAAGAGGTAGGAGATGCAATGCGCAGCCCAAACAGTGGAGGGCGCTCCCGGTCGATAGGCATGTGAAGGACCCATGAGCGCCTCGACGGCTAAGGGAATGACCACGAACATGGCGGTTTGAATCAGGAACGTGAAGCCAGCGAGCAGGTAAATCACCCGACCGTCAAACCATTGCTTCCCAATCAGCAGTATCGCCATGACAACGAACGGTCCGAAGAACAAATGCAGCATCATTTTGAACCCAAGCACGGAGACCGTCGCCGCCCGAGGGTCAATGAAATTCAAAAACGAAAAACTACCGTGAAACAGCAGCGTCCAAAGAAGCACGGCAGCCATGATGTTTTTGCCCTTGAATCGGTTTTCTGTATCGTGATTGATCAAATCTCGAACCAACAACACACTGGCAAACTCCGCCAACATCCCACCGAACAAAGTCAACATATGAGGTGGGGTAATGACCGTGGTGTCAATGCCGAATTGTGCATGCCAGTAGTCATCGTAAAGGCCACCGACACCGAGCGAGAACGTCCCAAGCACAATCATCCAGACCGAGCCCGGAGCGACGAACCCGAGGATTCGGACACCGGACAGTTCCATGCCCGTCTTGTGATCTCTCGTGGTGACCAAGACATAATACAGCGAAAGCAAAGCACATACTGGAAATCCTGCAAAAATCATGATGTGAGGCGGCGTCCACATGCTGTCCCGGCCCACGTCCAGATGCCATTGCAAATCGGTGGCGAGGCCCAATCGAGCGGTCAGGTGGTAGAGGGTCAGGAAGATGCAGAAGCCATAGACAAACTTCGGCCTATTCACCTTTCACCCTCCAGTTCAATTCCGAGACCCTCCCGTTCTTGTTCTCAATGCGGTGCGTGACGGTGCCGTTTTGCGATGAAGCCCACTCGACAAACCTCGACAGTTGTTCACCGCATAGCCATGCCGAAGAGGCGATGAAGCAGTTTTCCTCAACGCGATGTTTCGTGATGTGTGGTTTTGAGGTAAAGGCCTCTGTGTGGTATTTTTTGTTGAATTTTGTGCTGGATGTAAAGTCGTTTTCCTGCTCGTAATCAAAGCGTGTGTCAAGGATTTGCAGCGGACCGTCCTCGGAGATGATAGCAGCGAACGAGATTGGCTTGTGAGGCCACGGCGTTTCCTTGTTTGGACGGCAATCGCCAGCGGTGAGCAAAGCGTACTTGCAACCGATGACCGGGAAGAGATCGGCGATGGTTTCTAACGCATGATGGGGGCCACAAGCGCCATCGCTCACGTCAAAGGAAAACGTGTGTTTGCTGGTCGGGCCGATGTTTGCGCACCCGATGTCAAGCGCTTGCTGCAGGTGGGCTGCAAAGGCCGGTTCTTGCCGGAAATTCTGCCGGTACGTCCCCGTGTGAACCATCAAACCAATGTCTGCTGGGTTGATGGCGTTTTTTTTGCAGAGTCGTTGCGTGATGCCTTTGAGGGATTTCAAGAGTGATTTTCTCTTGATGGGCTCAAACTCAAACGCCAAAATCCCTACCATGTTTCCACCCCGGATGGGAGATGGAAACTCATGCCCATGAACGAAAGGCCCGAACCGAAGGCCATCAAGTAGACCTTCTGGTTGGACAGCAACGCTCCGTCCTCAAGCAAGGTCTCCAAAACGGCGGCATGGGAGGTTGAAGCGGTGTTCCCGGTGTGCGAAATCGAGCGTACGGCGTCCCCGCTGCCCCATGTCTTTTCGGCGATCAGGGCGCCCTTGCTGACCGCCCTTGGCGTGGTTTGATGCGAGATGATGTGGTCGTGAGAAGCATAATCTTCTTGGCTCTTGAAATTGCGTTTGAAGTAGGCGCCCAAGTTTTCTAGAGCGGCGTTTTGGAGTTTTTTGCCGTAGGTTCGCATCGCTGGTCCGGGTCGACCGACAGCAGCATCGCCGATGCACAACTGGCTGTGCTGAGCCAGCGTCATCGGTTCGTGGAATTGAATGCGTTCCTCGTCGCTTCCAGAAACGACGTAGGCGCCACCTGCGTCGCCTATGGTTAAACTCGAGAAGGCCTTTTGATTGAAGAGCAGGTTTTTGCCGAGCGCTTCGTACAGCGCCTCGGTGAGGTATTCACCGGCAACGATGAGGGCGTGGCGGATTTTTCCAGACCTTATTTTTCTGTCTGCGATGAGGATGCCCGTCACCATGCCAAGGCAGGCGTTGGCGATGTCGAAGTTTTGAGCTTTGATATCGAGTGCACTGCAGATGTGAGAAGCCAAGCACGGTTCAATCAAATTCTGAAGTTCGCCGCTCATTTTGGTGACCGAGCAGGAAATGACGAGATCGATCTCTTCTTTGTTCACCCCCGACCTTGCAATCGCTTTTTGGGCGGCTTCCACGGCGAGTTCAAGCGACCCTTGGCCTTCCAGGACCTCATGATGCGCTTCGATTTTGGTTAGACGCTTGAAGTCAATGCCTCTGGGCAAGGTGCCAAACGGAATGACGTCCTCGCTTTTGATGAGATTGGGTGGGAGGTAGCACGCAAAACCAGAGATTTGTGTCTTCACGCAAACCACCTAAACGCCTGTCATTGCATCTCAATAAAAAGGATTGACCCGCCATTCATTTGCCGTTCCATTCGAATTCATGGGTGGTCGCAGCGATGAGGGATGTTCTGTTTCTGAGGGCCACCGCTGCAAACCCGACAAGGGAAATCAGTTGCAGAAGGCCGGGCCTTGGGTCAAAGACGTTCCATTCTACCGAGGTTGACCGCTTTCGGGCTTTTCTCCACTCCCGAACATGGTTCTTCTTGAACAGGTTGGCCAGGAGATTGAACCACATCGGCAACACCAGCCTTCGACTCACGCCCGTGCATTGGACGGTGTTTCCATTCAGGATAGCGTCATCGATCTTGTCCTGCATCGCATACAAATGCAGGGCGCTGGTGGCTCTCGGGTTGCATTCAATCGGCCTTGCAATGCCGTCTTCGCCCAAAATGACGTCGAACGAAAGAAAACCTGTGTAGTTGCAGTTTGACGCTATTTTTTCAATGATGCCACCCAAGTCGCCTTTGCCGGTTTTCTCAAAGAACACAGAGGTCTTGGAAACGGTGAAATCGCTGGAATACGCAACGCTAGACAACACCTTGCCGTTCTTGCAAATCCCTTGCAAGCAGTACTGTTTTCCATCAAGCCTCTGCTGGAGAATCCACGGATTTGTTTTGTTGACCTTGATGTTTAGCTTGGATGGGTTCGGTTTCAGGATGACGTTTTCACCAAATCTCGAATACACCGGTTTGAGGATGTGATTTGAGGTCAACTTCGATTTGATTTCATCGATGTGTTCCACCATGATGGTCTCTGGAACTTCGATACCACAACTTCTTGCGAATTGTATGAATTCAAACTTGTTGTGCAACCTGTCCAAGGTTTCAATGTCGGAGCAGAAGTGCTCGCAGTCAAGAGTTCCATGGTTAAGGCCGTGATGGAACGTTTCCTCGTAAACCGGGATAACGCAATCAATCGCTTCCGTTTTCACAACGTTTTGCAACCACTCAGCAAAGCGTTGGGGTTGATGCCGTGGCGAGGGATGGCGCAAGCACTTGTCGGGCCAAGACCTCCACCTGCCCAGATGCAGCCGTTTGGTGTCGGCCAGCATCACGCTATGGCCCGATTCGTGCAGCAGTCTTCCAAGGTGCACGGCGGCAGGACTTCTCGCACAGGTCACGAGAATCTTGGCCATGGACTCACCACCTTGGCGTATGGCATAAAGTATGGCCAGAACGATTTCGCTGACGGGGAAAGATGTAAGGTCCAGTCCGGCCTCATCAGCCCATGGAACCCCTCCCCCACACCGAATTGGTGCGGGAATGGGGCGAGATGGTACGCCAGCATGGATGGGCAAACCTTGCCGACAATTTGGATTGTGAATCAGGATTGCTAGCGCTTGGTGACAAGCAGGTGCCGTACACCAAAAACAGAATGACAAAGGAAACGTTGTGCTACACAATCTCAACCGTCACCCACAACTACCACTACCTCAAGGAAGAGATGGACATCGTTGGTCTTCGCTTCTCAAAACTGATGTTGATGCCGCCGGTTTGGTTGTTCGGTTTGTGCCTGCGCTTTGCAAAGGTGGACCAGGCGTTTGCCATCAACAATTTCGGCCTTTCAACCAACCTTTTCCCAAAAGGGTTGAGCGCAGACGAATGGAAAGAAGCCGTCGGTCGGGTGCAGAAGGCCAACCCAAAGCATGCCATTTTGGTTCGCTCGGTGAATCGAGGCCTCAATGCAAGCGATTACGACGCGTTGACCGAGTGCGGGTTCAAACCGATGTTTGCTCGCAACGTGTTGCTGTTTCCGTTCAAACCGATCGAAACCTACCCGAGAGTCAAGAGGCGGCAAATACTGCGAGACGAACACCTCGTTAAGAAATTGGGGTTCACGTGGCGATCGGGCGTAAAGTTGGACGAGGAACAAGCGGCTCGGGTTGCCGAACTGTACAACCGGTTGTACCTCGGCAAGTATTCCAAAAACAACCCTCGGTTCACCCCGTTGTTTCATGCCCAGTGTGCCAGCCGCAGCATTTTGCACTACCAGTTGTTGCTCGACGGAGACCACATCATCGGGGTGTTGGGCATGAAGGTCGTGGATGGTGTTGCCACCATGCCGGTATTGGGCTACGATTTCGACCACCCGCAGGCGCACGTGCTTTACCGTATCCTGACGGCCAAAATCGCAAGAACCTGTTCGGACAACAATTTCCAGCGGCACGCCAGTTCTGGAGCGAACAAATTCAAGAAATTGCGCGGTGGTGTGACCAACGAAGAATTCACGATGGTCAAAACCTCTCATCTTTCCTGGTGGCGTCGACTCAACTGGGGCCTGATACGGTTCATCGCCCAAAAAATCGGACGGCCCCTCACCCACAAGTTCGAAACCTAATCGTTCATGTGCGGCGTTTCCTGAGGCAGGAACGGCACACGGCTCGGTCGGAACCGGACGGTGAACGAAGGCCGTACGAGGGACGGTCGCACACCTCACAACGTTGGCTGCGCTGAGCAGAATGGCAGCGGTGGCAGCGGCTTCCCATCAACGGTGTGCGGCAGCGATCGCATGTTCGGACCATGAGTATGAGAACCCATCAGTCCACATAAAGGATGGAATCATGACCTTCGCCGCTGCCTCAGCAACATCAAGCTAAACGCCAACATCCACACCATGGCAAGGGGTGAGAAGGCTTGCGAAGAAACGACCCGAACCTCCGACAGCTGTCCGCCTTGACCGCCACCGCCCCCGTTACCACAGCCTTCCGGAGGCGGAGCAATGCCAGGACCCCACGTTTCACCAAATCCGGAACAGTCAGCACCGCTGCCACTTTCATCGAGGAAGGTTTCACCGTGATAGCACAACAGGAAATAGGGGAAGCCCATGGCCCCGTCGCCGTTCATCATGGTCGAGTGATAATGGTAGATACCATCCGGAAATTCGGGGGTTGGACCAAAGTGTCCGTTGCAAACATCGAGATGACCCAAACCAGCAACAAACTCGTAATCATCAATGCCGTTGTAACCCGTCTCACCCGACTTCAACCGGTAAGAGCTCTTCATCTCAACGATGTTCATGTCATTGTCGTACCCCCAGAGGCCGTAGATGGGGTAGCCATCCATGCCAACGCCGATCACAGAAGAGTGGGAACCGTTGGCGGTGTTTTGCGCTACGGCGGCAGGCGTGCTGGTGTCGTAGTCAAACATGGTTTCACCCTCCTCGGGGTGCCAGTGAAGGCAGTTGGCGTCGGCGTGGTAGTGGAAGGTCCCGCCTTGGCCGTTGTGGGCGTGGCACACGCCGAGGACGATGGGTTGCCGGTCTTCCTCGTAGGCGCCGTGCTGACTCGCTACAGCATCGCCACCCGGACCGTCCTCTGGACCGTAAAACGGGACGCCGTTAATGGCGATGGCGACCTCGCCGCGAGCGGGAGCGCATTCGTAATCGCCGTTGGCTTCGGGACAATCCGTGGCGTCGTGGCCGCCCGTGGTGTCGTTGACCGGCGAGCGAGGAACGGTCCATTCGTAATTTTGGGCGCGCGTGCAGTCATTGCCTTGTGAGCAAGCCAAGGTAGACTCGAAATCATGGTCCGGCAGGCCGTTGGCCACGATGGTGATGTGGGTTTCGTTCATCGTGATGCTCACCGAGCATTCGTGAGTTTCCACGGCAGACGTGGTCAAATCGTCAACCTGCGTGATGTTTTGTCCCGGCTGGCAGCGGAAAACATCGAGCCAAAATGACCCCATGTCGGAAGCGTTGTAGGTCGGTGTCGCCGGTTCGGGGTCGTTGCCCTCGTCCGTGGCGTTTGTTTCTGATGATTGGTTGCCGGTGGTGCTGTTGTTCTCTCCGGACCCTGCCTCGCCGCCCGAAGCATTGCCATTACCGTCTCCCTCTTCCTCATCTGGGGACGAACCATCATCGTCGGAGGTTCGCTCAACATCGACCACCGTGGTGGCTGACGACGTCCCTTCCGAAGGGTGTCTCGCCGTTATGGAAAACTGCAGCGGCTCTTCGGCGCTGGTGCGCACCGTCATCGACCATTGACCCTGCAGGTTTGGTTGGGTTGATAGCGTCATGTCGCCATCGTACGTCGCTGTGACGAGGATTTCTTCGGGGTGCAAGTGGTCAATGCTGCCGATGAAAACAACAACGGCCCCGTCGTCGATGACGTCCGAAACCGTCAGAACCGGTGCGGGGTGGTTGTGTGCGAGCTTGTGCGGGTCGAGCGGCACGCAATCAAAACCCAAAGCAGCGGAAGCGTTGTACACTTTTTCCGTGCCAACCACGCAAGACTGTTCTTCCTCAACCGTCTGTTCCTCCTCCTGCTCGACGTCCGCCACCTCTTGGTCCTGCGCCATCATCGTGAGCAAACTTCCTCCCAACAGAAGGACAACGACGAGCCATATGACGTCCCTGTTCATGGTTACGCATCAGGAGGTGGGCCTATTGTTCTGGTGGCAAAGTGACAACGCTTGATGAGGGCGGACGATGAGGTGTTGGCATGCGAGTGGTCTGGTTCAAGCGCGATTTGCGCCTTGCTGACCACGCACCCCTCGTTGAGGCGTATGGCGCCGAAGACGACGTCCTCTGTCTCTACATCGACGAGCCAGAGCGGGCCAACCAGCCCGATGTTTCTGCGTTGCACTTGGCTTGGGACTTGGCCAACGCCCGGTCGCTCGCCCGTTCCATCAACGAACTTGGAGGCACCGTGCAACTCGTTACCGGCGAGCCCACCGAAGTGCTGTCAGCCATTCACCAAAAATGCCCTATCACATGCCTGTACAGCCATCAGGAAACAGGTTTGATGTGGTCATGGGAGCGGGACAAACGTGTTCAGCGCTGGTGCGACGTCAACGGCATCGTATGGCATCAATGCCCTTCCAACGGCGTTGTTCGAGCGCTATTGAACCGCGACCGTTGGAACACGCTTCGCAACCGAAGAATGGTGATGCCGGTTCTTGAGGCCCCAGGAAGCCTTCCTGCCCACTCCTCGCTTGATTCCGTTGACAGCGTTTCCAACACTCGGGACCATCATGGCCTCGTCAACACGCCGCTTGAAGCAGGGGAAAAGGCAGCGCACGCTTGGTTGGACTCGTTTTTGGAAACCCGGTTTGACAACTACTTGCCCACCATATCAAACCCAGCAACATCACGAGAAGGTTCCTCACGCCTGTCCGCCTACCTCGCCTGCGGCGCCCTGAGCGTCCGGCAAGTGAAACAACGGTTGCGGGAGGCGAACAAGGCCGTAGCAAACAACCCAGATGTTGACACCGCAACCTTCCGAAAAAACATCAACGCCTTCACCTCAAGGGTGTCGTGGCGTTGCCATTTCGTTCAACGTCTTGAGATGGAAACCACGATGGACGTCCAATCCATCAATCCTGAACTCGACGCGGCCCTTGAACGCCAAGGTGTTGAGGAACATTTTCATGCATGGGCGGAAGGAAGGACGGGATGGCCGTTTTTTGACGCATGCATGCGTTCGCTGAAAGCCACGGGGTGGATCAATTTCAGAATGCGGGCCATGATGCAGTCCGTTGCTGCCTACACGCTCTGGTTGCCATGGCAACGCACCGGGACTCACCTGGCCAAGTTGTTCATCGATTACGAGCCCGGCATCCACTGGTCGCAAATCCACATGCAATCTGGCATCACGGGCATCAACGCCGTGCGGGCCTACTCCATCCTCAAACAATCCCTTGACCACGACCTAGACGGTGATTTCATCCGAAAGTGGGTGCCGGAGCTTGCGATGGTGCCCACACCTCAAATTCACGAACCGTGGACGATGAGCGAAGCGATGCAAAAAACGACTGGCGTCATCGTTGGGGAGACTTACCCGCTTCCTATCCTCGACGAGGCGGAGGCCCGCAACCTTGGCATCAAAAAAGCGTATGCAGCGCGGCGTAACGAAGGAGTGAAAGCCCGATCGAAAGCGGTGTACACCCTTCACGGCAGCCGGAAAAAACGGACCTTCAGGCGGCAGAAAACAAGCCAGAACCAGCAAGGAAAAGCCGAACCAAATCCACAGAAGAGTTTGCTTGATTACGGACAGAGCACGCTGGAAACTGCGAACCAGTGAGAAAAACAAACACGAGGAGCAATCTTCATTCGAAAGATGCTATTTTCGAGTTGACGGATATCGGAATCTGTTGACAGCACTCTTCCCTGCATCAAGAACAAAATCAATTGCTACATCGTGGCTATCTTCGTAAAATTGATTCCGAATGTCACCATCGACATTCCCGATAGCGTAAGCAACGAACGGAATGAGTGAAATCCCTTTCTTTTCGATGCTTGTTTCATAGAATTCGTGTCCAATCCAAATGACATCAGGTGGATTGTCATTGTAGTAGAAAAAGAAGTCATCGTACGCAACACAGAACATCTCATCATACAATTTGTTTATTGATTCGGATTGGTCTTTTACCAAACCATACAATTCCTCTACCTTGTTCTCCCAGTTTTTACCGTAGAGGTTTCCGAAAACAATCTCCACGATCGAACGCCTTAACCCGTCAAAAATGCGTTCTTCATTCTCTCTCAAACTGAGATTTTGAGCCAGCGATGATCTGGAAACAAAAACTTGGTTGTTGTGCAAATAATGTTTTGTATCATATTCCTGTTGATGCCCCTCAGAGAGAAAGTGCATGGTTAGATTGTATTCGCTAGCTGATGGGGAACGCATCCCCCACGCACTCCAACAATAATCATTCTCGCTGCCGGTAAGCAAGGAATCTGCCAGCTCAACATGATGTAGGTTGAACAATGGACGGACGTTATCAACCGATCGGTCCCCATGGTCTAGTTGAACTCCAACGAGATGGATGAGGCTGTCAAAATCATGAATCAACAGTGGATTTTTCTTTACTCGCTTGAGAAGAAGTTCTGCATTCCAAGGTACAAAGTCTTCCCACGGTTCCTGCACATCTTCTTCATCTGTCATTATGCTATGATACCAAGAAATGGTATCGAAAACATCAGAATAATCTAGCGTTTCTGATAAATTTGCAAGTGCGTAAATTGCTTCATTCGTCATACAAATTTCGTCCAAAGGAGAACGGAATCCGAGATTCAGTAATTCTGCAAGGAGCATTGCGCAATCAACTCTGTACTGCCAAAAAACACTCAGGTCCTCAGGCACCTTCTCAGATGAAATTTCAAATTGATTCACGAAGAATATCTTATTCAGAGCATCTTTGATAACATCCTTATTCGGTCTAACATCCAGCAAAGGGACGTCAGAAACGCCATGTTCATCTAGATAAAGTTCGTTTCCGGACCAATCAAATCTGTCTGCAATTGAGAAAAGAACATCTGCGTCTGATTTGGTTATTGAGGGATATTCGAGAAGTTCGCGAGCGATTTCGAGTTTTGTCGACCCACGAAGCGAGCTCAACCGCTGGATAAAGGGGGTGGATATTCGGGGCTTACCAGCCATCAACGACGGGTTCAAATCTCCATTCCAAAGTTCATGAATGTGGTCCGCATAGATGATTTCTGGAACGGTATGGTGCGTCCAAACCAGTCCATTATCTGCGAGGAAGAGGATGCCGCAATCATGCTGAATGGCATGTTTTTCATCCTCTGTAAACGAGTAATCGGTCAATTTCTCTAATTTGTCAAAATATGATTTCACTGCGGGTTCACTCGGGCTGTGATGGGCAAGAGCGATGAATTGGCGTACTTTCTTATGAAATTCCTTTCGTTTGACTGGGTCAAGATTCGCCAACGGACTCTCGCGCCGATCAAGTGCAGAATCAATGCCGATCTCAACAATACGTTGAATCACTGCATGTTTCTTCTCTGTTGCAGTGCCTACAATATCGTCCGTGAGTTCGTTGGAGTAGAGAAGGAAACAAAACCATCCCACGTAGAGCGGATGGGTTAACAGTTCCTCAAACTCCTCAAAACGTTCTTGGTATACGTCAGCCAATTCTTCGGAGATGCCCCATGCACGGCATAACATGTTTGGCATTTCATTTTTGAGAACATCAACAGGGATTTCCAGGTCAACGATTTGATCGTTTGTTGCGAGTTGTTCCACCTCAGGGAAACCGGGTCTCACCGCAAGATAAATCTCAGAATGTTTTTGCTTGCTCATGGAGCGAACCCACTCACAAAATACACCTCGCTGATGTTCATCTGGGATTTCATCAACCGCGTCCCCGAAGATTAGAAAACGAATGTTGAGATATTCACCTGCCGCTTCAAGGAACTCGAAAAAATTGGTAAGTTCACTTGCAGAAAGTTGATCCTGCAGACTTGGGTTTGAGCGCAGTATACCATCTGTTATGACGCTCGGACTCAACGGCCCCTCAACCTCAATTGCAGTGTCTCCCAAGCCATTTTTCCACGATCCCCATTTAATATCAAGATGACGGGATTTCAAGAAAATAGGGATAACAATATCGTTATGATCCCATGAATTATCATCCATCTTTTGTTCAATGGCAGTGATGTAGTGGTTGGCAAATTGGACCATTGCAATACTTTTTCCCGAACCTGCATCTCCTCGTAACACAAAAATCTCTGAGCGTTGTCCGAGAAGTTGTCTGAAGGTATTTGCACTGGTGCGAGATGGAGGAGCACGGCGGTTTGGATTGATTCCGCTTCCTGCGCCAGATACAACATCAAGTCTAGAGTAAAGGGCGGGACTAACATTCAAGCCATGTTTTTCCTTCATGTTAATTGCACGTCTGAAATAGGCCCGGGCATCCCCAAATCGGCCGACACCCTGTTCCAAAATACCAAGATTCACAAGCGATTTTGATAATCCTTCATAGTTAGAGCAATCCTCCATTAGATTACAACTGGCGTTGTAATAGATCCTTGCAGAAGCGTAGTCTTGTCGATTTTTTGCGGAGATGCCCAAGCTGTTCAACGCCTTTGCTTCCCCTTCGATATAGTTAATTCGTTTTGAAACCTTCAAGCATTCATCGAATAATTCGTCTGCAACGGTGTCATCTGATGTTTGGTTTCTCACATGCTTACCCACATTATGAAGCGCTTCTGCGAGACGCACTGAGTCCACCCCCATACCCCTTGCCTGCTCCAATTCTTCCCAGAGTTTTTCCTCTAGTTCTACTTCTTTGCTTCCACGGTTTGAATTGATTTCATCAATGGATTCAGGGGATACCGTCGTCAGATTGTTCTTATCACCCTGAGTTTTCACCGGAAAAAAATTACGAGTAGAGTAGAGTTTGTCGATACGCGTAACTTTCGAGCCACATTTTCCAAACATCGTTGCATTTGACAGCGAAGTGATGTATCGCTCATAGGTAGATGAAAACCTCTCATTGTGGAGAGCCAAAAACTCATCAGAGTTTTTACAATTAAGAACTACGAACTGAGAATATTTCTCTCTGTTCGCATAAAATTCTGATTCTGAACAAACAAGAATTAGTTCAGATGATCCTCGGACCGCGGTGCTGGGTGCATTGGAATACTGTTTTTGTCCCAACACGATAACTGAGGAACGGCAAAGGAATCTTAGAAATCCCATTTCTCCCCGTGGTTCTGGCTTGGCAAGATCGTGGAAAAACATACACAGCAATTCGAGGGGGATGGAAGATTCTGTTAACCAACTTAGCAGATCATCCCCTACTTTTGCTGAACTTGTACTTCTTCTACGAATTGAAGGAGGCGTTTTTATCTCATCCTCAGCTAGGGCGTACTGATCTACCGTGGGTGGAGGGCGTAATTCTGAGTTTCCAATATTTGTTGTGAGTTCGTTAAATCTACTAAGTTCTCGCTTAGGAAGAACATCACGGAAAACCCTCGCCAAGTTGTGTTTAAATTTCCTGTTTTTAATCTCCGGACTAGAGAGTACAAACGTTTCGAATTCATCTAACGCTCTAGAGTCATAATCGGCGAGTTGAATCAAATTTTCTGTTCTTAATGTATTCTGTGATTTGATCTTACAGACGATATTGCAGACTCGGATAAAATACTCAATCGTGTCAGGCTCAACTGAACCGAGTTGATGAACAATCTCATCGTAAAAAATTGCAGTAGGCTGGGGGGAGATCATGCTGCGCACCCTGTCGGAGATAGCTCGAACTGAGTTTGTGTGAAAACTACGGACACCATTTGCTGTCTCTGATTGGGATTGAGAGGGCAAGGTTTTCATCTCATCACCCACCCCTTTTTTCGTTTGTAGATTATTGCCTCTGCAGCGTGGAATTTGAACGTCTTAAGATTGCTTAATTCAAGTCCATCTTCTCCCTTGTATATTGACTGAGGATTGTACTCATTGGAATTAAAAATTGGACTCCTAACTGAGTTTAACGCAGTTTTGGGGTCAACAGAGATAAGCACGGAATTCGGACCTACGAGTTTGTCAATGAGCGCCTGGAAGTCATCCCTATCGTCTTTTTTTATCCAAGGGCACACATAAGTAGTGATGACAACATCGTGGCTGGAAGCATCGGCCCTTTGTGATTCATTGTTCGGCACAAGGTCTACTTTTGAGTCGTTTCCAATATTTACAGGAACCAAATCATCGAGCAGATCTTGGAGTTTGTCATCCCAATCGTCGTAAGTATATGCCTTGATTTCTGTGATCTGTCCATACAATCCCTTTGATTCGAGCCATCGAATGATGCTGGTTAGGTTCTCAAGGGTGTCTGTCCCAACGTAAGCGACAGAAAATGATTTTTCATCGTTGAGCATCTTCTTTCTGAGGAGGTGCTGAAGCGCCTTGAGCGTAAGAATTTGTTTGGGATGGATGACGTTTCCAATCCCTGTGTAATTTAGTGAACCCAACTCCTCGAGTTTCGATATTGTTGTCCTCATCATAGGGCTTTTTTCTGCTCGCTGAAATTCGTATACCCTTGTTTCTGAATTTTCTGGTTTCATCCCGTTTATTGCAGAATACTCATCAATGGTAATCTCAAGTGATCTTTTCAAATCATCCAATCGAGGGCGGCAGAGAAGGTAAACGTTCAATTTCATCTCTTGTTGTTTCGTTTCAACAATCAATTTGGCGGACTTTCCAAATTCCCAGCGTTCTACATCTACGATTGGTGAGTTTTCACCATAGGATTCCAATCCAATAGCATGGCCATTACCCCATGCGGTAAGCGTTTGCGGGACTCTTTCGTCAGACAGACCTACCCAGATACCGATTCTATCTGCTGGGTTTGACTCAATCCAAGCACAACTGATTTCTATTCTCTCAATGCCCTTAGCCAGTGGGTAAGAAAATTTAATCCAACCCTCGCCAATCTTGATTTCAATTCCGTTGAGGATATCCACGGAGGCATAGGGCAATTCCCGGGGAGAATCTACCGCGCTCATTCACCAACCGTCCTCATGTTAACCAAGAGGTTTAACTTCTTCATTTCTTTGTCAACCTCTTGTAGGTATTGAGGACGCCGGCATCCTTCACCATCATATAGCGCTCTCCTCAAATTGGTGGCCATATGTTCTCCGATGCCTCTATAACGGCCACCTTGGGAAAGGTTTCATGGACGAACAACAGGTAATGGACCAGTACATGAAATACATACGGGCGTTTGAAGACAAGGACTACGTTACTATTGCAGACACATGCAGAACACCGTTTTTTGCTTCATCACCATCGGGGACCAGCATTTTTGAAAACAGAAAAGAACTCTTGGATGGATTCTCATTGCTGCGTGGCTCACTGGACGCCGATGGGTATGTTGCCAGCCGTTTGAATAACCTTGATTTCACGAGCGTATCAGAGAACACCGGAACGCTTCTGGTTGATTTCCACAGGATAAATCGTGGAGGCGAGCCCTATTTTCATGGAAGTGCGATGTACGTATTCCAAAGTAAAAACCAAAAAACGGATATCATCGGTGTCGTGGTCCTGGACGATCAGACGACCTCATCTTGGGAAAATTAGGCCTAGTGTCTGAATCAAACCTTCAAATGAGACCACCCTATAGGTACAACCATGGAACGAATGATTGTTGGTGGCGGATGCTTCTGGTGCGTGGAGGGCGCTTACAAGCAAATCAAAGGTGTAGAATCGGCGCTACCTGCCTACGCTGGGGGCCACGACCCTCACCCGACTTACGAAGCTGTTTGCAGCGGCACAACCGGGCACGCTGAAGTGGTTGAGGTTCAATTTGACCCAACCATTGTTTCTTTTGAGACCCTCCTTGAGGTGTTCTTCACCGTCCACGACCCGACCCAACTCAACCGTCAAGGTAACGACATCGGCACGCAATACCGTTCCTGCATCATGCCACTCTCAGAAGACCAACGGGCGACGGCCGAGGCGACGATTGCCGACATGGGCAACGTCTACGACGACCCCATCGTCACCACCATCGAGGAACCCGTCCATTTCCTCATTGCCGAAAAGAAACACCACGACTACTACGCTCGAAATCCCTATCAAGGCTACTGCATGGCTGTCGTCGGTCCAAAAATCGCCAAAGTTCGCGCCAAGCACGCTCACCTTTACCTCTGAGACCGTCATAGATGGGATGGGTGATGTTCAAGGGTCGCCGAGACGACGCTGTCGCATGGTGAACAGCATACCCAAGCCACCCACCCCCGTTAACGAGCCCGTCCTTGGCTACCTGCCGGGCAGCAAAGAACGCGCTGAACTTGAAGCTGAACTCAAGCGTCAGTCCGCTGAGGTGCTTGAAATTCCGTGCATCATCAACGGCGAGGAAGTGTTTACCGGTGATGTTGTTGAGCAGGTAATGCCGCACAACCACGGCCACGTGATAGCCAAAGTCCACATGGCTGGACAAAAGGAAGTCAACGCTGCCATCGATGCCGCCCTAGAGGCCCACGAAATGTGGTCCACCATGCCCTGGCAGGCTCGTGCTGCCATCTTCCTCAAAGCCAGCGAGTTGCTCAGGGGGCCGCGAAGGGCTGAAGTCAACGCCTCCACCATGCTGAACCAGTCCAAAACCTGCCACCAGGCCGAGATTGACTCGGCCTGCGAACTGATCGACTTCTGGCGTTTCAACGCCGACTACGCACGCCAAATCTACGAAGACCTTCAACCACCCATCTCCCCCTCATCCATGTGGAATTCCAGTGAAGTAAGACCGCTCGAAGGTTTCGTGTTCTCTGTCACGCCGTTCAATTTCTCGAGCATTGCGGCCAACCTGCCTTCCAGTGCCGCCATCATGGGTAACGTCGGGGTGTGGAAACCGTCGAGAAACTCCTACGTGTCGAACTACCGATTGATGCGCCTGATGATGGACGCAGGCCTGCCCGCTGGCGTCATCAATTTCGTCCCAGGGCGAGCGGCAGTGGTGGGCGATACATGCCTCCAGCACAGGGAGTTAGCAGGTATTCACTTTACAGGTTCAACGCGTGTGTTCCGTCAGATGTGGCGAGACGTTGCCAACAATTTGGAGAACATGAAATCCTACCCCAGAATCGTCGGAGAAACGGGTGGAAAAGATTTCATCGTGGCCCACCCGGATTGCGACCGACAAGCCTTGCTGGTGGCCATGCTTCGTGGCGGGTTTGAATTCCAAGGCCAAAAATGCAGTGCAGCCAGCCGGGTTTACGTCCCTCACTCGGTGTGGGAGGCCATCAAGGACGACTACATCGCCGAGGTGAACAAAATCACCGTCGGGGATGTCGCCGATTTCGGGAACTTCCTCGGCGCTGTTATCGACAAGAAAGCCTTCGACAGCATCACAGGCTACATCGATCGCGCCGCTGCTGATCCGGAGTGCGATATTGTCACCGGGGGCACGTACGACGACAGTACTGGCTACTTCATTCAGCCAACCACCATCGTGTGCCACAACCCCAAGAGCGAGACCATGGAAGAGGAAATCTTTGGGCCGGTGCTCTCGGTTCACGTGTACGCTGACGACGACTTCGAAGCCACGTTGACCTTGTGCGACTCGACTTCAGAATACGCCCTGACAGGTTCCATCTTTGCCACCGACCGCCGCCACATCGAAACGGCCGTGGCCGCTCTTCGGTACAGTGCCGGCAACTTCTACATCAACGACAAACCCACGGGCGCCGTGGTCGGTCAGCAGCCGTTTGGCGGGGCACGGGGCAGCGGTACGAACGACAAGGCGGGCAGTCCGCTGAACCTCTTGCGCTGGGTCAGCCCTCGCTCGATCAAAGAGACGTTTGCACCGCCCCACGATTGGACCTACGGTTTCCTCGGCTGATCAGGCGGCTTTGTTCCGGGCCTGTCGTGCCTTTCGCTCAAGGCGCGCCTTGTGAGCACCCTCAGCCTGGGGAATGATGTACCTCGGTGCTACGCGAGCCGACACGATGCCGATAACGTACCAGCCGATGCTGAGCAGAGGCGTGGCGATCATGACGGTGAGTGCTGCCGCCATAACGAGAAAGCCATCGGTGGCTTGCCAAGACCATACGGCAGAGGAGAGCGTGCAAATTGGTAGCCACCAACGGGCAGCGTAGCTCGGTGTTGACATCCCTTTGTGGTCCCTACGGGGTGCGAAGGCGGCCGAGAACCACGACATGGACCAAAACTCACTTCATTTCTATTTGAACAACCGTTTTTTTCTTCAAACCGTTGATGAAGGAGAACGGCTTGGGTGGATGCACCTGCAATGATGATGGCCTCTGCCGAATGCTGTTTTTCAGTGACGATTGATGGGCGAACTGAGCGGGTACCCTCTCCAGGTGAACGCCTTGCAGCCCATGCCATCTTCCGGACTTGTACGGGAGATTCCACTTTCGCCCGTTCCCGACAAATTGACCGTTTGGCGAGCATCAACACCGTGGCAAACCGTACGTTCAATGTTGGGCTTGGTTATCGTCTGCTTCTTTCTGGCGCAAATCGCCGTCCTCATCGTTGCAGGGTACATCGACGGGGACATGAACGGCACGTTGGGCCCCCTCGACCCGGTGGCCACGTTTTTCGGAGGCTTGTGCATCTCTCCGTTTCTGATGTTGTTTTTTTATCTACGAAGACCCAAATTAACGCACACCATTCAAGCATACCCGGACCAAAACGGCACCAACATGCACGCTTTGTCCGGAGGCATGGTGGTGAATTCGCCGGTACCAACCGGCGTGCAACACCACCTTTTTCGCTCCACGGCACCGCTTGAGATGCCACGGCCCAAACATCTGTGGCTGCTGTTTGTGATGGGCGTCGGTGTCTCGACCGTCTGCCTTCTGCCACTGACCTTGGCAGGAGCGAACGTTCTCACGTTGACGCTGGCTGTGGCCGTCGTGCTTCCCGCATGGCTCATCGGCTTCTCAACACCCGTGTTCGCATGGTGGTCCATCACGAGCCGGCACCTTGGCATTCAGATTTCGCGAAGGGATGCGGAGTGGATGTTGGCCGCCGGCATGCTCTCGGCGGTGCCGGCGATCGTAATCAACTCTATTTTCTCGCCCATTCTCATCAACGCTATGGGTTTGAACCCGTTTGCATCGGGAACGCTGGGTGAGGGCTTGATCCTGTTTGTATCCGCTCCCGTGGGCGAGGAAATCGCAAAAGCGTTGGCCGTGCTCGCCCTCAGTCACCTCATCGTGTCACCAAAACACGGTTTTTACGTCGGTTCAACCGTGGGCCTCGGGTTTGCCTTGCTCGAGAACGCAACCTACATCTCGATGGCGCTGATGTCCGATTACAGCAGCATCGCATACTTCTTCACGGCAACGCTCAGAGGTTTGAGTTCCATTCCCGGCCATGCTCTTTGGACCGGGTTAAGCGGGTACGCCATCGGCTTCTGGTTGAGCAAAGGCAACACCCTGCCGTCGCTGTCTGGCACAGCCTACCTCTCCGAAGACGCCGATGCGAGGTGGGTGCTTTTCGATAGCAAAGGGCGAATTCTGCCGGAGTCAAACTGGTCCACAGAACCCTCTCCTGCCGCAAAGAAACTCCTCTCTCGCCATGCCAACCACGCTTGGCCCATGCCAACGACCATCTCGGCGGGATTGCTGTTGGCCATAGGTGGTCATGCGTTGTGGAACGGCTCTTCTTGGGGAGTGGGTGTCGCCCTTGCGGAAAACGACTCCACGCTTGGTTTCCTCCTGCAGATGGCATGGTTGGTGTTGATGGTGCTGTTTCTTTGGTTTTGCATCCTTCGATGGCTCCCTACCATCGTTCTGCGTCCACGAGAGTGAGGCGTTTGTTCTAAAATCGGGTGCTGTCTTCAAAAGCCAACGGCCGCTGGGTAAGGGTGGACACCAATTTTGTCCTGTCTACAGGTGATGATTGATGGACGTCTTCTCCAGCGGTCCAAATCTGGGAAATTTGTCGGTCACTCTGGGCCTCGTTGTGTTCCTCCTGGTGATGTCTTCACGGACCAAAATGTTGGATGCCAAAGGGGCCAACGCTGCAGCCATGCTCGGCCTCATCGTCGGAGGCTTGGGCCATTGGACGTGGCTCCTGGTCCTGCTTGGGTTCCTCCTCGGCTCTCACAAAGCCACGAAGTGGCGATTTGAGGAGAAAAAAGCGTTGGGCCTGAGCGAATCAAGCGACGGCCATCGGGGGTGGACCAACGTGGTCGCCAACGGAGCCATTCCGGGCCTGATTTGCCTTTACGCCTATCTATCGGAGGATTGGGAAACGGTCGTTTGGCTCTTTGGCGCCGCTGTTGCGGTGGCAGCATCCGACACTTTTGCAAGCGAAATCGGATGCTTGGACACCCGGGTTCGCATGATCACGACGTTGAAGCCCTGCAAACAAGGCGAGAACGGCGGTTTTTCTCCCAACGGCCAACTGGCAGCAGCCGTCGGTTCGGCTGTTGTTGCGGTCTTGACCTTGCTAACATGGTGGCTCACAACTCCTGCCGCTTCTGTAGCAGACGGCCTTCAAATGGGTGGCGTGTTGGCGTTTGTGGGATGGTTGGGTTGCCAAATCGACAGCTATCTTGGTGCGCTTCTTGAAAATCGGGGCTACATGAGCAAGGGCGCAGTGAATGCCTCCGCTATCACAGGGGGTGTGCTCTTGATGGCCACCTACATGGCAAGCCTTTGAAGACGATGTTCATCGGTGCATTGGCTTCTTGAACCGAAACATGCTGGTCCGTGCATGGGGCGTCAAGCATGGGCCGTCGGGACCCTGTGTTTGTTGCTGTGCGTTGGCGTCTCCAGCGTGGTGTCTGCCAACCAAGACCTCACCTATGAACCGGGTTATACTGAGTGGGACATTCTCCCGATGGAACGCCTCTTTGTCGAAGGTTCAGACGTTGAAGAGGCGGTGCTCCAGCGTGGACAAACCGACTCGGCCGTGGGCGGGTTCACGGTCGGCCTGACGAACGGTCCGGTTCCCGTGTTCACCCTTGAAAGCCCGCCAGTTGAGCAGACGATCGACGCTGAGGTGTTGATGAGCGTCTATTTTTCTGCCATTATCGAGGGTGGCGGTGGACCGCAATCGTGCACACGCCAAACCATCCTCGACTCGAGCACCACCCTGTACTACAGCGTCTCAGTAAATGGCAGCGAGATTTACAGCAGCGAAATCACGCAGACATTGGACACCACCGCTGAAAACCAAGCCATGAATTTCTCAGGTGAAATCAAAAACGCCACACTGGTCGTTCCCAAAGGCAAAACAATTTCATTGAGTCTTTCTATAGAACACCGTTGTCTGGGCACACAGGCACGTGTGCAGTGGGGAGGCTTTGAACAAAACAGTGGGGGCATCATCATTGAGGGCGTGCTGTACGAACCCGAGGCCCGCATGGTGGTTGATGCCTCAAGACTGGCGCATGTTGAACTGGAGCATCGCCTGCCTTGGGGATTGGAGGATCTGCGCGACGAAAAGTGGGAGATTTGGGGGCCGTTGTTGCCTTCCGAGAAAACGACTCGGAACGGAGAATTGCTCGTTGAAACAAGCGCCGGCAGAATCCGCATGACACGGGACCTCGGAGGCAACAATTCCGTCTTCACTTGGTCCGGTACCAAACCCCTGCCGGTCGGGGAAATGAACCTGCAGTTCTGCCTTCGAACGGTAGCCGGGGACTTGAACAGCGACTGTCATGCAGAAGGTATTCATCGGTTCGAGGTGTTTGGAGACGACGACGGGTTCGCCAGTGCTGGCCTCTGGCTGACCCTCACAACCCTTGTTGCCCTGCTGGGCTACATCGGGAACGCCTTCCAGACGGGAGTTGAGCTCCCATTACCCATCATGGCTGCTCTGCTGGCGTTGGCGCTGTTAACCCTACCAACCGTGTTTGAACAACCAAACCTCGGAGCGGACGCCGTCATCCTTGACAACACCAAAATCCTCGATGCTGAACTCACGAGCCCCGACGGGAAGACGTTCTCGGTCAGCGAACTGCTGAGCGGCAACGAGGCCCTCATCATCGGGCTCGTTCTACCGGGCTCGGAACAAATACTCACCCAGGCAAACGAATTCAACCGCACGATGGACCAACTCGGTGAACGGGCCGAAGTGATTCACATCATCACCGGGGAAGACGCACGCATGTCTGATGTTGTATCGCTATCAGCCTCAACCAACGCCACATGGGCGGTATACCTTGACGAAAAGAGCGCCTTTGCCAACAGCTTACCCACCGGTGCTTCTGACGCCGTCGTGGTGGTTGACCCAGGCATGCACATCACCTTCTCGCAAGCCTCCTCCGCAGCCATGCTGGACATTGTGGAAGCTGTCGAGGACATCAAGAGCGGTGGGCCCAATTCCATCGCCTCGTATTTTGGCCTGTTCTTCGGACCGGGGCTGTTTCTTCTCCTGCTCGCTCTACCGAGGAACGAATGGACGGCACCAGAGGAACCGCTGCCTCCAGGCCTGCTATGGGGCTCCATCATCTTGGCAAGCGGTGCAGGCATTCTGATGGTCAACTTGCCTCCCCTGCTCTTGACCGTCCTTCCCGTTGGCATGAACGCTCGGTTCTTGCTTGATGTGCTCATGATGCTTTGGATGCTGGAAATGTGTTTCTTCACGGCGAAAAGAGGTGCTCCGCTCGAGGCCGATCTGCTGGGTCGAGCCATGCACAAATGCTTCCCTAAATCCTTCCAAGAATGGCGAGACCCCATTGATATGAACCGAGACGTTCTGCTTGGCATCTGGATGGGTTGGTTCGGTTGGTTGGCCTTCCCCCACCTCTACCCACAGGCAGTGGGTTCATCGTTACTTGCAGGAGGAAGCGGCATTGCAATGGGGCTTGTCTTCCTGCTCTTGTTCACGCTGAGCGGTGGTTTTGTGGTCCTCTTGCTCCGCATTGTCTCCTCTTGGGGCGGGCCATTCTCGCGCCTGTTTGGAAAGTTTGGTGGTGACGTCTTCGCTCAATTTGTCGGATGGATTTTGACGCCGATGGCCCTTTGGATGGCCATCAACGCGCTCATCAACATTATCGATCTTCGCGTGTTTTGAGCAAGACCGTTATCTGTGTTGACGGCCGTGCACAACCTATGCAACCCCTCTCTTCGTTTTGGAGTCAAACCAGTTCGCGTTTGATGAACGCCTGCCCGAGGCTTTGGGCGCTGGTGTACGCAAAGCCGCATAAACGGCCCGATGCTCCAGGGTCAGCCGACAACACCAGACCACGCACGTTGGATGAATTGCTCACACGAACGATGAGAAAGGTGTGGAGGAGACGACTGACCGACCTCTACAACCACAAAATCTGGTCGCCGTCATACAAACTGCAGGCTTTCATGAAGGCGTTCAACAAGCTGCTGAAGAACTCAAACTTGACATTGAATTCCTCACTTGTATCGAGGAAGATAACACAGAGCATGCGGCAACTTGAACGGCTCGAACAGACGTTGTCTTTGCGAAACATCGTGAGTGGAGACGGGGGAAGGTGGGCGTATTTCGATCGTCAACGCCCAGCACTTATTGACGGCGTCAAGCTCTACGCTGCGCCCGATGTTGCCGTGTTCACTCACCATCGTTGGACATTGGTTCGGATTCAGTTTCGGGCATCGCCCCATCAAGGATGGTACCAAGTTCTGGAGCACATGCTGATGGTTCACTGGGCTCTCCAACAACCGGGGTTTCCGGACAACATCGAGGCGTTCCGCCTCAAAGTCGTAGCGTGGCGGCGAGGTGTTTGGGTGGAACACGAGGTCCCCTTGAGCTCAACACTGATGAGGCAGGCCTTTGCCCTGGTCGAACACGACGTGCGGGAAGCAAAGTGGATAGAGCGATGCGCCCTTGCCGACCCGTCACTGGCCGCTTTGCCACTGGCAAGGCATGAGATGACCTGCAACATTTGCCACCACCGAAAGGGGTGCCCTGCGGGGAACGGCTTGACGGAAGCGAAGGAAGAACAGCGAATTCGTTTGGTTTCCCTTTCAGAGGGAAGCGACGAGGTCGGCTAATACGGCGTGAACATCCTTAGCTTTCGTCACACCGCTTGCAAGAAGGACGCCCTCGGCGCCGAGTTCCAAGGCTTTGGCAACATCCATGCCGTTTTTGACGCCCGCACCGCACAGCACGCGCACGCTGGGGTTGACGGCCTTAACCGCAGCCACGGTATCGCTGACGATGGCCGGGTCGGCGGTTGTTACGGAGATGTCGCCACCGATCAGTTCGGGAGGTTCGACAGCGATGAAGGTCGGGTTGAGTTCGGCCAATGCCTTCGCCTCCTCGACGTCAGCAGCGCATGCACAAACGGGAAATCCGTCGGGAAGCATCGAGAGCAACGAGCGCACATGGTCCAAATCCACCTTGTGCTCTGCGTGGTTGATGAGGCTGCCTTTTGCACCACGAGTAAGAGCCGTCTGCGGTTCAAGCCAACCTGTGTACCCGCCCAATCCAACGGGGTCAAGGTGTTGACTCCAAACTTCGACGTTGGTTGATTGGTTGGCAAGTACAGCAAGATCAAAGGCCGAAGCAACGGCAACCATTGTCGCCGTATCACCTGCGGCCTGTTCCATTGCTTGGAGAAGACGTTCGGCTTCTGTCGCCGACGCAGAGGCATAGGTTTTGAAGTTCACAACGATGAGCGGCCGTTCCATGGATTGAGGCACAACCGCCCTTCCATTTAGCAGGTTTCATGCCGATGGCCAGCACCCGCCGGACTGGACGGTGCCTGCAGGTACTTCCGAACCGTGATCGATAATGACGTCCTCCAGATCACAACCGTCGCCGATAACAGCGTTGGTCCCGATCAAACACGAGGAGAGCCGTGCTTGGTTTCCAATTCGGGCACCTTCGAGCAAAGTGGACATGGAGACGATGGAATCACCTACGATGCACGATTTCGCCACCATTGAGTGCGCAAGGTCGGCGGATGAAGAGACGCCTTCCAAAGTCGCTTTGTCTGCAAACCACGACGGAAGGTCGCCATGCAGAACACCGTTTTTGTGACGAGCGTGTTGAATGGAAGCGACAACAGCCTGATTCCATGCCTCAGGCGTTCCTGCATCGATGAAATAACCCTCGAAAGGAACGCCACTCAGCAGGCCCGCCTCAGCCAGTTTGGGAAAGACATCTCGCTCAATGGAATGCCGACCCTGAGGCATCCAATCAAAGACGTCGTCGTTGAAGATGTAAGAACCGGCGTTGATGAGTTTTGAGAAGACCTCTTCCGGCTTTGGTTTCTCTTTGAAGCGGGTGATGTAGCCCGATTCATCCAAACCGACGATACCAAAACGCGTCGGGTCTTCTACCTCCCAAAGGCCCAGTGTGCCAACCGAGCGATTGCGTCGGTGCTGATCGAGAAGCGATGAAGCGTCGAGAGAGGAGACGATATCGCCGTTGAAGCAAGCAAAGGTTCCGCTGACGACGTCTCGGCAATTGCCGAGCGCTCCCCCGGTCCCCAGCGGCTCATCTTCGGGAACGATGCGAACGTCAAAAGGGGTGTCGGAACCGTCAAAATAAGCCTTGATTTGGTCAATCTTGTAGCCCCCGGCAACGACAACCTCATCCACCATGTCAACAGGCAAGGACCCGACAACGTGTTCGAGCAGGGTTTGGTCAAGGACCGGCAACAGTGGTTTCGGTATGCTGTTGGTCCACGGCCGAAGCCGGGAACCTACGCCACCCGCCAAGACCACGACCTGCATCGTTCACCCGGTCAATTTCTCAGTTATCAAGAACACCCTGAAAACCCGATGGAACATCACGCTCCAAAGTATTGAAAGACGGCCTTTCAGTCCACCCGATTGGAGAGCCTCATGAACATTCACGAGTACCAAGGAAAAGCGCTTCTCAAAGAACACGGGGTCCCTGTCCTCGAAGGCGTTCACTGCACCACCGTGGAACAAGCCTTGGCGGCCTACGACAGCCTCGGCTCCAAAGTGGTCGCTGTTAAATCACAAATTCACGCAGGCGGCCGAGGAAAAGGCAACCTGTATGCACCGGAATCCAGAGACCTCGTGATGGAGGGGGGCGTTAAAATCGCGTTTTCAAAAGAAGAGGTTCAAACCTACGCCACCAACATTCTTGGTAACATATTGGTTACCATACAAACCGGTGAAGCGGGAAAGTTGGTTCGCAACCTGTACGTTGAGTCAGGCTGCGACATCGCTCACGAATACTACCTCGCCATCTTGGTCGACCGTGAAAACAAATCGGTTCTCATCATGGCCTCCACCGAGGGTGGCATGGACATTGAACACGTTGCCGAGACCACACCAGAGAAAATTCACAAGATTTCGGTGGACCCGAATGCCGGCCTGCTTGGCTATCAGAAGCGAGACCTCGGCCTTGCTCTCGGCTTGACAGGCGCCGCCCACAAAGCCTTCTCAAAGGCCCTGACGGCCATGTACGGCATGTTCGTTTCGAGCGATTGCGCCATGCTCGAGATAAACCCGCTAGTGCGGACGGCGGACGATGAAATCGTGGCTTTGGACGCCAAGGTTTCCTTTGACGAGAACGCTGAATTCCGCCACAAAAACTGGGACGAACTCCGGGACTTGTCCGAGGAAGAGGAAGTGGAAATTCGGGCCAAGGAAACCGGTTTGTCCTACGTGAAGTTGGACGGCAACATCGGTTGCTTGGTCAACGGCGCCGGCTTGGCCATGGCGACCATGGACGTCATCAAATTGTACGGCGGTGAGCCGGCCAACTTCCTCGACGTTGGTGGTGGTGCCAACGAAGAACAGGTCAAGACTGCGTTTAGCATCATTCTCGAGGACCCCAATGTCAAAGGCATATTGGTCAACATTTTCGGGGGCATCATGCGATGCGACATCATCGCCCGAGGTGTTATCGCCGCCACAGAAGCCCTCTCGCTTGACGTACCGCTCGTCGTTCGCCTTGCCGGGACCAATGTAGACCAAGGCAAAGCCATTCTTGCTAAATCCACCCTCAACATACACCCCGCCGACGACCTCGCCGAAGGGGCGCAAAAAATAGTCGAGCTCATTGGAGGTGGCAACTGATGGCGATTTGGGTTGAGGAAAACGCAAAACTTCTGGTGCAAGGCATTACCGGCAAGCAGGGCATGTTCCACGCTGACAAGATGGTTGAATACGGCACCAACATCGTTGGTGGATGCACCCCAGGAAAAGGCGGTCAGACCGTTGAACTGCAGGGCAGAACCTTCCCCGTTTGGGATTCAATGTTCGACGCCATCAAGGCCACTGACGCTGATGCCACCGTCATCTATGTCCCGCCGCCCTTCGCCGCCGAAGCCATCATGGAAGCGGCCGATGCCTTTGACGCCGTCAAAGGCGAAGGCGTCGTGGTCTGCATCACAGAAGGCATCCCGACGCTTGACATGGTCAGGGCTGTAGCCTTTGTCGAAAACCGCCCAGGCGTCCGCCTCATCGGCCCCAACTGCCCCGGCATCATCACGCCTGGCGAGAAGGGTGGCGCCAAAATAGGCATCATGCCAGGCCACATCCACGCCAAAGGCCGCATCGGTATCGTCTCAAAATCCGGCACCCTCACCTACGAAGCCGTCGCCCAAACGATGAGCATCGGCGAGGGCCAATCCACCTGCGTCGGCATCGGCGGCGACCCCGTCAACGGGACCGGCTTCATCGAATGCCTCGCTGCGTTCCAGGCCGACGACCAAACGGAAGCGATTGTGATGATCGGTGAAATTGGCGGCAACGCCGAGCAAGAAGCGGCCGCATGGGCTGCTGAAAACGTCACCAAGCCCATCGTTGGCTTCGTCGCAGGCGCCACCGCACCGCCCGGCAAGCGCATGGGCCACGCCGGCGCCATCATCTCCGGTGGCAAAGGAACGGCTGAAGAGAAGTTTGCCGCCTTTGAGGCTGCGGGCATCGCCTGCGCGAAGGACCCGTCCGAACTCGGTGCGGTGCTGCTTGAATCGTTGAAAGCCGCTGGTCTGCGATGAGGGAACTTCATGTCGCTTGACGACCAAGCGCTCAAGGACCACTACCGAGAACACACCGTTGACGTTTCATGGTTGAACAAATCCAGCCAGCACGTGTTTCGATGGCGAACCAACGACAATCGCTGGCTTACAGCGAGGCGACGCGTTCGCGACCACGCTTCGTTCCTGAAGGCGATCGGGATGAGTGCACCACGCGACGTCTATGTCTCAACGGCCTCCTGGCTCAACCCGATTGACCTCCCCCGTTTGAGGGACAATCCCGAACATTACCCTGTTCTTTTGGACCATTTTGTGGTCTTTGATATTGATGTAGCCCCTTTTTCTATAGAGAATCTAACAAAGGCCCAATCCATCAGCTGCGAATTGATGGGATGGCTTGATGAGCATGAGATCCTCCGCCTGCGTAGCATTTCATTCTCGGGATCCAAGGGCTTCCACCTCATCTACGACGACCCTGATCGAGACGCCTTTGCCCTGCCCGATCTCAGAGAACGTGAGATGGCGGTAAAGGCGCAGCGCAAGGCGCTGTTGAACCGTGTGGTGGAGGCCGGGTTTGAGGTCGACACCAAGGTGACCGCCGACACACGTCGCATCCTCCGCCTTCCCGGGAGTTTGCACGGGAGCACAGGATATGCATGCACTCGCATCTCGGTAGAGGCGCTGAACGGGCCGCTGGAGGACCTCTTGAGCACGCTTTACCGGCACCCTTTGGCGCCCGACATACCGCAACGGGTTGACCCGCCACCGGCTGAATCGAGCACGAAACCGAAGCCAGCCTCCGAAACCCAACATGCAGAACCGTGGTTCAAACTTCGCGTCAACACCCACGTGAGGGGAACAAAAAATCGACATGTGTTGATGATGTGGTTGCCGAAATCGTGGGGTGCCCCGCTCGGGGCCATGGAGCATGCCCTCGAATGGATTGAACACGACAACCTCGGCCCCTGCAGTTTTTGGCGCCACAACGAGCGTGTGTTGATGCTTTGCCCGCTGGCGATTCCGCGGCCAAAACTCGTGAAGATGTACAAGCGCCGTGGCCTGCCGCTTTCGGAATCAACGTTGAAGCAACGGGAGCACCAATGGACGTCTCTAACACCGCCGGACATGAACGGCCTTGAGGACACAGAGCCTGAATTGATGGGCATCTACGGCGTGTCGTATGAGGGCGTGCCGCTGTATTCGCGTCAACATTTGGAGCTCGAACGGCGACTCGGCGTTCATCGAGACCTCCCGTCCCACGACGTGTGTGGACTGGTCGAACCAACCTTTGACATCGTGTCCATGTCATGAATCTTTATTTACTGCCAAATTCCATTTCGCACCGTCCTCAATGGAGTCTTCGGACAATGACAACTGCTTCGCGAGTAGGCCATGACATGCTCGGCCATGGCGCCTGAGGACGGCGCCATGGCCACTTTTTCGAGGTGAACACGGATGGACGATGACTGGCCAACTCAGCATTGGAGTCAACCTGACGACCCGAATGCACCTCCCCCCTCGCTCGGCGGCATCGTCTTCTTGTTTGGAGGCATTTCCCTCATGGGTGCACTGCTGGTTTTCATCGGCTTCGTCGACGGTGATGGCGAAGCGCTCTTTTGGGGGAGTTGCCTTATTCTTCCCGTACTTGTAATGATCAGCAAAACGCTGCAGAAGGTCGTATTGGCAATCGTACCAAAACCGATGTCCAGAGAAGCCTTGCTTGGGGGACCAAACGAGGCACCTTCAAGGAGCCCACTGCCCCTGCAGATGTCGGGCCGAGGCTCAAGGCTTGATCGCTACGAATCCGTCATGTTTCGATTGCGACTTGCGCCGTCCGAGGGCCAAACCGCGGCATCCCTCGTGGCGCAGCACAAACGTTGGTTCAACGGCGGTGAGAACGCTGCAAGGTCGTTCTTCAATCACCCACAAGTGGTCAAAGCCCTTGATTTAGGAGGTGCCAATCGCACATCCTCCGGGCAGACCAAAGCGTCCTCGACAACACAAAACTCAGGTAAACCAACAGCTGATTTGGTTAACGACTCGTTCTGGGGAAACCTTGGCCAAAAGGCTGCCAAATCCGTGCCTGCGGCCGATGGCGTGTGCGGCATGGCCCGCTGCTCAAACGAGGTCAATGCCTTCAGTTTCCAGTGCTTCAAATGCCGCCGTCGAATTTGCAGTTCCTGCGGGAACAACGGTGTGCTGTGCCATACATGTGCCTCATAGGTAGAGGCTTTTTCGCTGCACATTCGCTTGAGGCGTCATGCCGCTGGCTTGAACCTGTTCGAGGCGAAACCGTCCCTCCTTGCTGTGGACATAGAAGAGTTCACTCTCACCGAATTTCGCATCCCAATGTTGTTTGAACAAAGCGGCGTTCCGTTTCGTGTTCGCAAGCGCCGAGGGGACGTTGTGGAACATCACCAGATGGTGGCGATGGGGACGGAGGTACTTCGCTAACACCTCGGGGAGCAATCGCGTCAGCCATGTGTCGTGAGGGAACACTGCGGCCCGAGAAATGACGTACCTCGGTTTCTCCAGTGGCGAGAGCACCTCTTCAAGGCACTTCGAAAAGAGGGTAGCCTCCTCTGGTGAGCAGTTCGCAAGGTGCATGCGAATCCAACCCCCACCTCGATCTCCGCCGGCTGCTACGGCGGCGGGAGGCAGTTGTTTTGTTTGAATCAAGGCACCGACGATGGCCTCGCTCATCGCCGCTGTGAGCGACGCATCGCTCCATGGAATGCCCGGTTCGGAAAAACCAAAACCTGGACCGGCCACCTTTTGTTTGGATTCCACGGCGTCTTTTGGTTCAGCATTGAACGGTTGTCCGATGCCCCAAAGTTCACGTGTTCTTGTTCGCATTTTGGAACGCTTCAACATCTCGTCATTGAACATCGCCATGCCTTCGTGAATGCCCATTGGCTCGGCGTCCATGAAGGCTGGATGAACATGACCGGGGCCTTTCTCGATGGCTCCATCGTCGCCAACACCGTACAGTTGCTTGTGCTTGCGAATGAACCGCTTGTAGTCGCTGAAGCCGGTCTGGAATTCATCGGCGAGACAAATCACATCCCAGTTGTTGGCGACCTTCTCGGGCCAGTGCTTGTCCAAGCGAATGCTCCGGCCTCGAAGTTGGTTGATGCTCATGTTGGTGGTCACGGACGTCAGATCGATCAGTACGTTGATGCGCGAAGCATCCCATCCCTCGCCCATGAGGCCACGCGTCCCAATCAGGCATCGGGTGAAACCCTCTTGAAAGAATTCGGTGATCATGGTGGAATAATACCGTGGTACCCAGTCCTCGCCGGAGCCGGAGATTTCGTGGTAGCGACCCATCACTTCATCTCGAAGCACAATCTTGAGATGACGCTCTGCAATCCATGCTCGTGCTTTTTCAAGAAAAGCCTCGGAGAGGTCGTCGTCCACCAACACGGTGCTACCCGTCATCAAGATGGGGTCAAGCATATCGCCGGCAGGGCACGCCACCAAATGACGGAAGGCGGCGACAGCACCTCCGGCCTCATCATCGAGCACATCGTCGATGAGCAAGGTCGAGGAAGTTTTCTCAAAGTCGGTGATGACCACGGCACGTATGGTGTTGCCAAGGTTTTGCATTTCCTCCTGGAGGATGGTGCTCAACGCCTCACATTTGCTGTTGCTGTAGGCAAGAATGCGATTGATGGGGGATGCACAAGGTTGACTCCCGGTTTCCGTGATTTGGGTGCCCAGCAACCGGTATTGCTTGGCGGCACGCTCAGCCTTCTCTTGGTCGTTGGTGTTGGAAGATCGGCGCAAGCCGAGACGTACGTATCGGGAGACAACGCTTCTTAACATCTCATTACGATGGTCTCTGGTGAACGCAAGAGCCCCCGCATCGGTTTCCTGAACGTCGGCTGGAACACCTGCTGGCATGGGTCGATTTTCGAGTGCGAGGTAGATTCGACCCTGATAGGAAAAATCTGGAATTGCACGTGTGTACTCATCCCAAGAAAGGTTACCACCCGAGGGCCCCTTTCGAGCGCTGAGTTCCTCCTCAACCCAATCGGTGAGAGGAAGAATGGCCCCCTCTCCCTTGGATGGTTCGTTTAGTTGTTGGAGGATTCCATCGAAAGTCTCGTTCACGTCTCGGATGAAATCCATTTCGATCCGTGCTGGACGAACGAAGTAACACAGGTCCTGATAGGGTGCGAGATTGGCGTCCCTAACCAAGGCAGGCACCGGCACTTCGTAGTCAATGTCCCCAAGAAACTCAGCATAACGAAGGGCGTCTTCGTCGTCGGCTTTTTCGGCGTCAGGAGGTGTGGCTGTGAGTCCAAGGACCACCGGGTCGTCAAAGAAGTCCTTCAGTTGGTGAAGGACACGCCCCCAATGGTGGAGCAAGTGATGACACTCGTCGAGGATGATGAGCCCGATGCCTGCCTCCTTGAGTCGAAGCAGCGTTGAGCGCGACGATTCGTGCAGCGTCCAAAGGGCGTTGCCGTTCTTTGCATAGTCGTCCCGGACCGCTTTTCGGTACACCTTCACCCGTTTGGCGTAGTAGGTTGGATTCTTCTGCTCCAAGTCGGCGATCCACGCCTCGGCTGAAGTGATGTCAACCGCCTCGCCTTTCTCCACCAACTTCTCCGCCCAAAGCATCATGGCGGATTCATCCAAGCCCTCACCGCCACGTTTGGGCATGGTCACGGATTGATAGGTCAGTGAAGTCAACAAGCCCGGTCGCTCGGGGTCAATGCTGATTTGGTCATCCTTCCCGTCAAGCTCGAACAAATCGGTTCGTGCGGCCCATTGCGCCTGAATGGCGGAGTTGGGGGAGAGAACCAAGGCGGGCTTGCGGACCAAGTCCGCCCAAACATAGAGCCCAAGCACGGTCTTGCCAGAGCCGGGTGGTGCAACAATGTGGAGTCGTTTTTCACCTTCATTGAGTTGGGGTTTGATGACCGAGACAGCTGCGACCTGCGATGGACGAAGTTTCCCACCGAAACGAATGTTTCCGAAGTCGGGACCGTCGCTCACGACGTAATCACCTCAGCGACCTGGAGGGCCTCGTTTTGGACCGCCGGGAGGACCGCCTTTCTTTGGACCGGGAGGGCCGCCAGGACCGCCTTTCTTGGGACCGCCGGAAGGACCGCCTTTCTTGGGACCGCCGGGAGGACCACCGGGTCCGCCTTTCTTGGGCCCGCCGGGTGGTCCGCTCTTCTTCGGACCGGGAGGACCGCTCTTCTTCGGACCGGGAGGACCGCCCTTTTTCGGACCGGGTGGACCGCCAGGCCCGTCTTTCTTTGGACCGGGAGGGCCGCTCTTCTTCGGGCCACCTGGGGGACCGCTCTTCTTCGGGCCGGGAGGACCACCTGGACCACCCTTCTTGGGGCCGCCGGGTGGACCGCTCTTCTTCGGACCGGGAGGGCCGCCGGGACCGCCCTTCTTGGGGCCGGGAGGGCCGCCGGGACCGCCCTTCTTGGGGCCGGGAGGGCCGCCTTTCTTGGGACCTGGTGGCCCACCTTTTCTTGGGCCCGGTGGGCCCGAACGGCTTGGTGGAGCTGGCTCATCCCCAGCGTCATCGTCCTCGAAGACGGCACCGCAATGTGCACATTCGTTATCGCTCTCCTTGACCAAACCACCACAAATTTCGCAAGCGAACAACTCCTCATCGCTTTCCTCTTCACCTATCTTTTGCGTGATCCCGTCTTTTGACCGGAACATGGTGATGGCGCACGACAGATCGTAGCCTTTCAGGGCAAGTTCTGTCTGTATGGCGTGTTCAAACGCCTGCGTGAGGTCTTCAGGCGTGTCCAACACACGACCGTCATCAATGTAGGTGACGTTGACCAGGAACTGGTCGTCCTCTAATTTGGTTTGAGGTGCTTCAACGGCCACACCTCGCTTGCGAGCCACGCGTCTAACAGCCACTTCAGAGATGCGCCTTAGCAACGGTTCGCTAGGGGCTTCTGTGGAAGGTTTCCCCATGGCACCGGCCATGATTTCCGCTGCGGCGTTGCCGCCTTGATTCTCTCCTCGAATGTGCGGCGGCAGCTCACCGCCACCCAGATTTGCCAAAACCGATGAGGCGGGTGATTGGTTCATGGAGAGCCACTGGCTTCTCCGCTCGTCTTTGACCGCCCTCTCCGCTTCCGCCAGACGATTGACCATGGCATCGGTTGGCGAGTTTGATGGATTGTGGGCAATTTTCGTACCTCCGGGTGCGAGCGGTGAAACATTGCTTGCGTTCGGCAGCGCGCCGCTGGCGATGGATGGACCACGCTGAACATTGGGCATATCGCTGAGGGGTGGTTGAGGGTTTCCAGGCATGAAGTTGCCCTGTTGCTGAGGCGGCAGTTGACCTTGAGGGTAGCCTCTGGGCAAAGGCTGTTGTGGATACACGCCGGGGGGGAGATTCTGTTGTTGCTGCAAGCCCTGTGCCATGCCTTGAAGCATATCGGGTTGAATTTGGCCCATTTGTTGCATGTTGTTTTCTTGTTGCATACGTTGTTCTTGACCGGAAACAGGGTCGAATGACCGTTGCTGGGGTGGGAACGGCGGGATGCTTTGTTGGGGTCCGGGGGCGAACCCGCTTGAGACGGACATGTCTTGTCTTGCGCCGCATTCTGGACAGAACATGCTGTCGGCTGGGATTTGCGCGGCGCACGAGTTGCAGTTCATGACCTCTCCCTTCCAAGGGTTGCTTAAGCCACCCTTCCTAAAGGGTTGCGACGAGATTCCCATCCACAACTGTGTCCTCGGCGTCTTGAAGCTCGCTCAAGCCACGGGCCAACCGAATGTTCATGGCAAAGGGGCCGTTGGCGTGATTTGGAGGGAATGCAGTTGCCGGTGCTCGTCAACGAAAAAATCGACAAGTTGCTCGAAACGACTTCAAGATCCTTCTACCCAACGCTCAAGTATTTACCAAAGAAAACGCGCGGGCAAATAGGCCTCCTCTACCTCCTGGCGAGGGTGGCTGACACCATTGCCGACTCGAAGGTTGGGGAGACGGAAATTCTCCTTCAACACCTCAAAGCGTACAACGAGGCCGTTCAGGGACGAAACGAAACCTTGCCAGACCTGCAGGCTCTTGCTGAAGTGCAGGCCAACGAGCATGAAGCGGAACTTCTCCGCAATGTCCCTGCTGTCGTGGAGGGGTTATCGGTGTACAGCGCCGAAGACCAAACCAGAATGCTGGAATGCTTGGACATCATCGTTGGCGGGCAAATACTGGATCTTGAACGGTTTGGACCAGCCAACGAGGGCGGAGGAATATCAGCACTCAAGAACGATGAGGAACTTGACGATTACACCTTCCGAGTCGCTGGTTGCGTGGGCGTGTTTTGGACGAAAATGTCGCTTGCCCATTTGATGAAGCTACCGCCAGATGAGGAGGCGTTGTTCATGGAACGTGGCGTCCGATTTGGGAAAGCCCTGCAGATGATCAACATTCTCAGAGACATACCCGAGGACCTGCGATTTGGTCGCTGCTACATACCAGAAGAAGCCCTGGACGACATCGGTTTGACGCCAGACATGTTGGTGGACGACAGCAATCTTGACACCTTTCGACCCCTTTACAATCGCTATCTCGACCTGACCAACGAACATCTCGAAGCGGCAACGGCTTACATCGGCATGATACCGGAGACGCAATTCCGACTCAAGGCGTCTTGCATGCTGCCCGTCTTGGTCGGACAGCGCACCGTCACCCTGCTTCGTGACGGCAACATCCTGAATTCGGATGAACGGATAAAAGTGACTCGAGACGAGATGAAGACGTACGGACGAAAATTACTACGAGCGCTGTTGATACCCGGTGGCGTCAAACGTTTGCTCGAAAAGAACAAAGATGTACCGTCCAATCTATAGAATTAAAGAAGATTGTAAGTATTAATTTACTAGAACAGAGAGAAGTGCTTTTCAGCACACTCCCGAGGCGAGGTATCTTAAACAAGAGATGCGAGGGGGTGACCGGTTAGGATGCTTGAACGCCGGAAGCCGCTTGATTTGCTGTTCCCCCTCAAGGGCAACGCTTCAAGCAGGTCTGACGAAAACGGTGTTCGACCCCCAACAACCCTTGACCGTCTCAGAGCCGGTGTTATGCTGGCTAGAGATGCCGTCAAAGCGGTTAGCGTAACGGCCATGGAAGCACTTCGAGAAGGTGCCTCGTTCATCGGCATCGTGGGCGAAAAGAACCAACTCGTCGACCCTTTCGCTCATCTTGACGCTCCCATTTGGTCGGAAATGCCGCCTGCAGAACTTCACAAGCTCGCTTACCGTTACTGCGAAGAATTGACCATTCGAGAAGCCGGGAATTTCTATCATTCGTTCAAGTATCTTCCAGAGGAGCAGCGTCTGGCCATGTGCGCCATTTACGCATTCTGCCGACGCGCAGACGACATCGCCGACGGTGATTGGGCTGATAGGTTCCCTGGCGGCAAAGGCGAACTGGACCCGGAAGCAACAGCCTACCGGAACCAACTTGAATCCCTCCAAGACAGAGGCACGATACTTGATGAAGAGGCCTACCTAAACAAGATCACCCAACTCTTCTTTTTCCGAAAAAAACTCTCGACTTGCTATGGGGACGTTCACTCCACAGACCCCGTTTTCCTCGCACTCAAAGACACGGTGAAGCGCTACAACATCCCACGAGAAGTGTTTGACGACCTCATCTCCGGCATGGAGGACGACCTCTACAACAATCGCTACAGGACGTTTGACGAATTGTACGTTTACTGCTATCGCGTCGCTTCTGTTGTCGGCCTGATGTGCATCGAAGTCTACGGCTACGACAACCCCATGGCTCGCAAGTATGCTGAATCGTGGGGCATCTTCATGCAACTCACCAACGTCTTGCGAGACGTGGGCGAGGACATCCAACGCGACCGCGTTTACCTCCCGCTTAATGAACTTGAAAACAACGGCATGGCCGAAAGCGAGCTGGATGGTAAAATTGTCCTCAACAAGCATTGGGAACCGTACTGCCGCCAGTATGCGGCGCGAGCCAGAACCTATCTGGAAGAGGCGAGGGCCTTGTTGCCGCTGTTGCCGCGACGAACCCGTTATTCACCAGCGGCCATGATTGCTTTCTACGACAAGATTCTCCGACAGATCGAGAAGCAACAGGGCGACGTGTTCACCAAACGAGTCAAACTAAACAAGATTCAGAAAATCTCTCTCGCAGCGGCGGTCTACTTGCGCCATCGCTTCCTCCCGGCTTTCCTCGACCCCGTTTGGGGCGCCTTGGCACGGGTCGGCATTCTGCCCGCTGTCTGAATCAGAAGACCAACGCTTCGAACGCGTGGTTGCTGAACTACGGCAGGGTTCGACGCTGATAAGCATCAACAGAAAGCAATCAAACGCTTCGAGTGAAGGCCTGAATGCCCGTGATGTATCGACCCAAAATCAAGTTGTGGATGTCGTGGGTGCCTTCGTAAGTTTTCACCGACTCAAGATTTGCCATGTGACGCATGACAGGATATTCGTCAAGGATACCGTTGGCACCGTGAATGTCTCGAGACACGCGAGCGATCTCGAGGGCAATGTCAACGTTGTTCATCTTCGCGAGGGAGATTTGTTCGGGGAACCACGTGCCGTCGTCTTTCTTCTTTCCGAGATGGTAAGCAAGGAGCTGCCCTTTGGTGATTTCACGAAGCATCCACGCCAGTTTGTTTTGTATCAGTTGGTAAGACGCAATGGGATGGTCAAACTGAATTCGCGAGAGTGCGTAGGTTTTGGCACTGTGGAAGCAGGCCATGGCCGAACCAAGCGCCCCCCATGAGATGCCGTAACGAGCGTTGTTGAGGCATGAGAACGGCCCTCGGAGCCCCTTCACGTTGGGGAGCATTCGGTCCTTGGGTATCTTGCAATCTTGGAAGACGAGTTCACTGGTGACACTGGCTTTCAAGGAATGCTTGCCTTTCATTTCTGGCGCGCTGTAGCCCTCATCGTCTTTCTCAACGATAAAACCACGAATCACGCCGTTGAGTTTAGCCCACACAATGGCGATGTCAGCGATGGTGCCGTTGGTGATCCACATTTTCGCGCCGTTCAGCAAGTAATGGTCGCCTTTGTCTTCGGCTTTCGTGACCATGTCGCCGGGGTTTGAGCCGTAATCTGGCTCGGTCAGTCCAAAGCAACCGATCCACTCGCCGGAGGCCATTTTTGGAAGGTATTTCTCTTTCTGTTCCTCGCTTCCAAAGTCCCAAATTGGGTACATCGCAAGAGAGCCCTGAACAGAGGCGAAGGACCGAAGCCCGCTATCGCCGCGCTCAAGTTCTTGGCAGATGAGGCCGTAAGCAACGTAGGAAAGACCCGGGCAGCCGTAGCCTTTCAGTGGTGCGCCAAGTACGCCCATTTCGCCCAGAGCAACCCGCCATTCATCCGGGAAGATACCTTCCTCGCAGGCGTGCTCAATTTTCGGAATGACGGCTTCGTCGACCCATTCCCGGACCATGTCCCGAATCATGATTTCTTCTTCTGTCAAGAGGCTTTCAACGTTGTAAAAATCCAATCCCTCAAACGGCTCCATTCGCCACCCTCATTTGGTCTGGAACGCGGGTGCTTCATCAACATGTCCCTCAAGTTGATAGAAAGCAGTGACTCATTTCTTTCCAAATCTCAATTCTCGGTACTTTCGTTGAAGCCATGGACTGTTCATGTAAATCAATCCCAAGATGACACCGGGGACGGAAACAGCCACAGCGCCCAGCACGAGGACGTCCATGATGTTCATCTCAACCTCTTCAACCGCCGGTGAGAAAGCGATGATGTTGCCGTAATCGGTGATGATGTAGCCGTTGTGAAGGCTGTTCTCCCAAACCACGGCCAAAGCGCGGCCGGCGATGACTTCATCCCATTCGGAAGCGTCCTCCGACAGCAACACGGCAAACGCCTCGCCGCTCATCGGCATGTAGCGAACCAGCCCGAGCGGGGCAATATGCGCCAAATTCGTGCCGTCATGCCCCCGGGAGACCTTGACGTAATCGCCAGAGGGGAGCCCGATTTGGACTGCGGCTTCAACCGTGGATTGCTTGGTATCGAGGGTATTGATGCTCACAACTTTGCTGACGAGGCCGCTTGCAAAACCTACGCATTCGTTTAGGACGGGGCTCGCACAGTCCACGCCCACCCAAGTTTGGGCGGCCGTTTGACCGAGCCATGTCACAGCATGGCCTTCGTCAATGATGGCCATGCCTTCGCCGTAGGTTGCCAAAACACAGACGTTGTAGTTCCTGTGGCACGCCATGTCGGCAACATGGGATTCGCCCAGGTTGTCCAAAAGCTCGAATCCGGTATGTTCGGCAAACTTCCAAATTTGGCCTGTGGTCGAGGCGACGTAAGCAAAATCGCCACCAGGTCTCCAAACAACGGAAGTGAGGTCGTAGCCCGAGACGGAAAAAGATCCGTTGACATAGGTGACGCTGTGGTCATAGGAATCGTATCGCATGGCAAAACCGCCATCGCCCACCATGATGGCCGTGTTGCCACGGGGGTGCCAGGCAATGTCTTGGATCGTCGAACTCCGGCCTGTCACGAGTTCGATATCCAGCGCACGGTTTCCGGCGTCTTCAGCCGACAAAAGCCGAGCATACCCGTTCATTCCGGCGACGAGGATGTCATCGCCGTTTGGAGAAACAGCACCTGTTTTGAGACCGATGTCAATGTCTCCCAACGACCCTGCATCCTCGAGTTGAACCCTGCTGACGAGTTCTGCAGAGGCAAGCGATGTCAGCAGCAAAGCGACGAGGCCCGATGCAAACCATGCTTTCCCTCGCATGACAATCCCACTCATAGGGTCATCAAAACATCTCCCATTCGGCGTATTTGCACAAGATGTCGGGACGGTGGCCTTATGAGACGCTGGTGGTTGCGTGTTTCATGGAGCGATTTGCCGTCAAGCGAGGTCTGATAAAATCCATGGGTGGAAACGCTGGTTTGGCCAAACTGGCCACGGCCTATTTCGACGACATCAACGTGAACGCTGAAGGCGTGTTCACCGGAAGTTATGGCTTGCTTGTGAAGGTTGAGGGGTCTTACGATGATGCTGGAAAACTTGCGGTGGACGTTGTCCAGCTCAAAGGAGCGGAATTGGGGGCTTTTCTCGAAAGCGATGAAGGACCGCAAAAAGCCATGGAATCGCGTCGGCGCTGGTCAGGTTTCCTCGACGAAGCGACCGGGTACAACGCCAAACAGCGTGGTGATAAGGCCAAAGAAGACGCAAAGAAGTTCTCGAAGGCAAAATCCGCCATCAAGATGGCGCATAAATCCATGGAACTCATGAAGAACCTCGACCAGAGCACCATCGACAAAGCGCATGAGCTCATCGCTTTGCTGGAAGAGAAAGTCGCATCCGGCAACCCACCTTCCGAAACTCAAGTCAAGAAGCTCAACGACTTGTTTTGAGGCGATAGCATGGCCAAGACGCAAGACATACCTGCCTTGCTGGCCTCCCAAGAAGACTACGAAAGCCTCTCCAATGAGGCAAAAAAACGATTGCACTTGATGGTCGACCACGTCGAGGAAGCGGTGGGTGTTGACCACCTGATACATGCTCTCGGGAACGGCACCTCCCACAGCGGCGACGATGTTGTTCGTTGCTACGTTGGTTTTGAACCGAGTGGAAAGGCCCACATCGGATGGAAAGTGCTTGCGCTTCAACTCCGACGAATGCTTGACGCCAACGCCAACGTTATGGTCTTCCTGGCCGATTGGCACGCATGGGTCAACGACAAATTCAACGGCGACATGGAGGCGATTCGCACCACTGGGACGTACATGAAAGACACCTTCCGTGCACTGCTCAATCACCCACCGGAGGGGACAGGAGCCGGAGAGCTTCAATTCAGGTGGGCCTCTGAACTCATGGAATCCGGAGATTACTGGGCTAGAGTACTTCGTTGTTCCAAAGGCGCCACGCTCGCTATGGTGCGAAAAACCTTCACCATCATGGGCAGGGACGAGGCTTCCTCAGATCACGACCTCTCGAAGTTCTATTACCCAGCCATGCAAGCCGCTGACATTTTTGAGATGGAAATTGACATCGCCATCGGCGGTATGGACCAGCGCAAGGCGCACATGTTCATGAGAGACGTTGCTTCGAAGTACGGTTGGCTCAAAGCGACTTGCCTTCACACACCGATCATCTCTTCCCTGAAAACCTCGGGCGCTCGCATGGAATCCTTTGACCATAAAATGTCAAAATCCGATCCGGCTGGTGCTTTGCTTCTCCACGACACACCTGAACAGATTCGGAAAAAAATGCGCAAAGCCTACATTTCCCCCGACGACCCGAATTCACCGGTTTACGAACTCGTGGAACACATCCTGCTCCCCGAATTTGGCGCCGTTGACGTCACGCCAAATCCAAAATTCGGTGAGCCAAGCAGGTGGACGTCGCTTGAGTCGTTCCGAGGAGCGGTTATGGACGGTACCCTTCATCCACTTGACGCCAAATTTGGTGTTGCCGACGGCTTGGCGAAGGGGTTGGAATCGTTGGCCGCTTATTTTGAAGAAAATCCCGAGACGCTCGAGCAAGTTTCGCGTTTGATGCGGTCCTGATTCAGGAGCGAATAGGGAGTTCTTCGACACTGAGGATATCAAGGGCGAGAAGCCGACGCGTGTCTTTGGCAAAAGTCCTATCTGGAATGGGTTCAACACGCACAATCGCATTGACGCGAGCATAGCTTTTCACGACCAGCTGGTCGATGAGGTCGTCGCTGACCGTACCGATGATTTGGTTGTGCGTTGAACAATTGATGAGGTTGTAATCTTGGTTGTAGGTTATTTGGCTCATGCTGAGGTCCACGGCGTCCTCGTAAACACAATCCTCCTGTCGAAGGGTGAAATGTGGCAGCGGGTTGAACAAACCGATGGGGATGTTGTCGGTTTTGATGCCTTCAAACGCTTTCTGGAGGCAACTGCGGCACGTGCGCGGGCTCTCTCGTTGTCGAGCACGACGCTGTTTGACGCTCACGGTCGCCCCGCAATCCAAGCATTCGTAAACAGCCTGCTTTAGCCAGCCATACGGCTGAGAGACGTCGTTAATTTTGACATCAAGAGCGACGAGTTGGTTCCTATCCCGCATTCGCAATTCATCAACGCTGTTGAGGTAGTTGTCCGAAAGCCCCACCACCCTCAGCACAGGGCGCGTGGGTATCTTGTGGGCATCAAATTGCTCACGCATGATGCGAAAGCCAAGCTCCAAGGCTCGTGTAGGGCGTTCGTGGAAGATGCGTCGCAACGTCGGTTTTTCATCGATAAGGCGGTGTTCGATATGAAATCCATGGACGCTTTCCTCCATGCCTTCAAGATGCTCAATGTCTTCGGTGTAGTGTTCAACAACGAGTTCTCGCCACTCTCGTAGAGCGGCTTGTTCTTCTGGGTCTAGGTCTACATTCTTTGAGGGCAACATGGAACTTGTCGCTGGGCTGGACGGTTCATAAGGCTATCCAAAGAGCAAGGCAGAGGAACCCGGCGTGACGTAGCAAGAGGTCAGGTGGCAAGGTTCATGAAGCAACTCTCCGTGGGTGAATTGAAGATTGTAGTTGATGTCCATGCCGAACATAATTGTCCTCGTAAAGCAAGTCCCCGATACCAATGCCAAAATCGTCGTTAACGGCGACCGTGTAGACCTTTCAAGCGTTAAAATGGTGATGAGCCCTTACGACGAATTTGCTGTTGAGACGGCCCTCCAACACAAAGAGGCTGCGGGTGGCGAAGTCACCGCTCTTACCGTAGGTGGCGCCAGCGCCGAGAAGATCCTGAAAGACGCCAAAGCCATCGGCGTCGACCACATCGTGCGCATTGACGCCGATGGTGAGATGGATTCCAACGCCCTTCAAACCGTCCTGGCTCAAGCCGTGAACAACTTGGGCGGCGAGGTGGTGTACTGTGGAAAATCCGCCGCCGACACAGGCGCTGGTTCCACTGGACCTGGCTTGGCAGAACGAATGGGTTGGGCCTCGGTATCAAACATCATTGGAGCCACCCATGATGGTGGGCTGAACGTTGTCATGCCCATTGGCGGAGGGAACGCCAAAGTGAGCGTCCCGTTGCCTGCTGTCGTCTCGTGCGACAAAGGCGATCTCAAAGTCCGCAAACCCAATGTCAAGGGCATCATGCAGGCAAAGCGTGCCAAAGTAGATGTCCATTCTATAGACGTGCCCTCTTCCTCCGTATCCATCGTCAGTCACGCTCTTCCACCAGCAAAACCTGCCGGAAAGAGCTACGAAGGAGGCGCAGCAGCCGCTGAAGTCGCTAACTTGCTTCGAAACGAAGCCAACATCATTTGAGGTGAACACATGACACAAACAATAGTAATTGCAGAAATGAACAACAACGCCGTACACCCAAGCACCGCTGAACTCGTCAGCGCTGCGAAAACGTTTGGAGGGGAACCAACACTGGTTGTCCCTTGCACCGACGCCTCTCACGCCAGTGGTGCACAGGGCATGGGAGCAGGTAGCATCATCGCCGCCAAATCAGCCGCCTTCACCCATTACGACGCCAGCGCTTGGGCAACGGCCCTCGACGCAGTTGTGCCTCAGGGAACGATCATCACCAGCGCCAGCCCCCAGTCAAAGGACATGGCGGCAAGACTCGCCGCTCGTCGCAACATCGCCGTGGTTCAAGACGCTGTGAGTATTGAAGGCAGCAACATCACGTCCCCCGTCTACAGCGGCAAAGCCATGCAGACGGTCGCCGCAACAGGTCCGGTCGTCATATCGGTCCGTTCAAACGTGTTTGCAGCCGCCACCGGCGGCGCCGGTGATGTAACGGTCATCGATACCGATGGCGATGTCGCTACCTCCGTCCAGGAATTCATGGCCAGAGCCTCCGAACGCCTCGATGTTTCTGAAGCAAACATCGTCATTTCGGGCGGCCGTGGTATGGGTTCACCTGAAAACTTCGCTCACCTTGAAGCCGTGGCCGATACCATTGGTGCTGCCGTCGGGGCTTCGCGAGCCGCCGTCGACACTTGGGAAGCCATACCTCACGCCATGCAGGTGGGGCAAACCGGCAAGACGGTCAACCCCAACCTCTACATCGCAGTGGGTATCTCAGGAGCCATTCAACACCTGGCGGGCATGAGGTCATCGAAATACATCGTGGCCATCAACAAAGACGCTGACGCCCCGATTTTCCAACACGCAGACTACGGTATTGTCGCTACTTGGGAAGAAGCCCTGCCTGTTCTCCACGAGAGCCTCAAAGGCATGATGGGATGATACACCCGGTTCTAGAAACCAACCATGCCGCCTCGGCGTGCAGGTTCCCCCACAAACGGGTTGGTTCGCTTCTCGTAGCCGATGGTGGTAATCGGGCCGTGACCCGTGTGAACAACGGTTGAATCCTCCAACGGCCAGAGATGCGTGTGTATGGAGCGGGCCAGCATTTCAAAATCTCCTCCGGAGTTTGGAATATCGGTTCTCCCCACCGATCCGGCGAAAAGAACGTCGCCAACAAACACATGGTCGGCGCCGTTTTCAACCCTCAACAACAAGCTGCAACTGCCCAAGGAATGGCCAGGTGTGTGAAACACTTCCAAGTTGATGCTACCGAATTCATAGGTCCTGTCAGGCAACAGTTCTTGGTCGGCGACGGCCGGTTCAGGTAACCGCAAACCGTACTTTCGTGCGGAGGCCTGAACAAGTGTTTGCAGGTAGAAATCGTCCGGGTGAAGGTACCAATCCACCCCATAACGGGCTTTCAAGTCCGGGATGAAACCGCTGTGGTCAAAATGGGCATGCGTGTTGACAAGCGCCACAACTTTTCTCTTTGGCATGGAGTCGGCAGTAGCCTTGTTTTTGGGACCGCTGGTCCAGTCTGGCCCGGGCCCTTCAAACCCGTCAATCCAGTCAATGATGCGTCCGGTTTCATCGCCACCGTCAATGATGACCGTGTCGCCCGTCGCTGGATCGGTCAGAACAGAACATCGCATTTGAAGCGGTCCAACAACGAAGTGGTCAATCCAAGGTTCGCCCATGGCCATGGTCATCCCAACAAGGACTCCTTCATGAGGTTAGGCCATCAAGGATGCGAACGGATAGGGAATCAGTGGTCCACGAGCCTTCACTGTCAACGACTCGCAACTCAAAACGGTGGTTGCCAACGGGCAATTTTAACCGCAATTGGGCCGATGCCGAAAGTTCCTGGCCACGTGCGTCGTGCCAAGACCATCGAACGATTCGCCCCTGCGGGTCAAACGAGCCTCGACCGTCGAGCAGGACGAGGCACGTTCCATCATCGTCCGCCGTGTGCCGCTGGTCATCACCCGCAATCGCACGGGGCGGGATGACCTCGCTCACCGAGGCGTTCAACGCATCCATAAGTTGCTCACTCTCTTCATCGGAAAGGGACTCGTTGTTTTCCAGCGCCAAGAGCAGGTCTTGCTCATCAATGATGGCTGCAGGAACTTCTGAGGACGTCGTTTCGGCTTCCAAAGCCGCCAACAAGACTTCGGAGGACACTTCGATACCTTCGGGGTTCGCCATGGATGCTCTTTCGTCATCCGACAAGAGGTTGTACACCTCATCGCTTTTTGCGTAGAGCTCTTCTGCTGTGGGTGGAGGTTTGGAATTTTCCATCTGAAACCAGGCTGAAAGGTCGGCATCATCGACGATATAGGCCATTTCTTTCAGGTCAATGATACCGATAGGTTCCGGGCTGGTGTAGTCGTTTTGATCATCACCTGCAAACACCAGAAGGCCCTTTTCAGCGTGAAGACACAACATCTGGGGCATGCCCTGATGCTCAATTTTCCAAACACCATCGTTGGCCTCGCCGTGTATGTAAAACCACGAACTGGCGACAAGGTGCGCACCGTGTTGAAGGCAGGAAAACACGGGATATGCCGTTTCGAAGGCGGTTTCCATGACCCCCTCCTCGCTCAGGCGACATACGGAACCGTCGTCAAAGCCGAGCACGGCGCCTTCGCTTGTTGGCGATGATGTAAGAAGTCGCTTACTCACATCAATCCTGCAAACGAGCGCATCGTGATTCCACAATTCAAACTCTATCGCCTCCTCATCACCGGCGACCAGAGCGTGTCCCTCGCGAGTTAGGAAGAGACGCCCGTTGTTCGTGGAGCCCATTCCGGTGATTCGCTCACCGTGCTCCCCCCGAACCTGACGACGCCAAAGCACTTCAGAAGCCGTCATTGACAGCACTTGGCCTCCCTGGTCCGCCACGAACATGCGGTCGGCATGAACCGTTAGGTGGACGACATCGCCAAGGTCATGGTGTCGAGAGAGGTTTTGGGGTTCACGTTCGAATTGGGCCAGGAACACCTCCCCCATGCCGGAGAGAACAGCAAGGCGCAGTCCCATCATCTTGCAGGCTTGAACGCCCCCGTCAATTTCCTGCTTCTCGAGCATGTTTCCCTCGAGGTCGTGAAACGATAGCGACGCCAAGTCGTCGCCAACAACCAGCCGGGAACGGTGAAAAACGAGACAGGAAACGGCGTGTTCGGTTTCAAATGTTGAAACGGTTGATGCCCGACCCGTACCGTCAAGTCTGGCCAAAAACACGGTCTTTCCGCCCTCTACCCAAGCCACGGTGTCGCCCGATTCATCAAGCGCAAGATGGCGAACCTTCTGCTCTGGACGAACCAGGGGTGCCGCCGTTCGCGTCAAGACCATGACATGAGGTCGGGCTTGTTGTTCTAAAGCACTCGGTTATGAAGATGAGCGTCATGCGGCGTCGTCGTTGTGCAGGTCAATGACCGCATCGTCAACATGGGATTGGCCTTTTGCTCCATCATTTCGGGCGTCGTCAAGTTTCTTCAGGTAATGTTCGTCGATGTCGCCGGTGATGTAAACACCATCAAAGCAACTGGATTCAAACGTGGACACCTCAGACCCCGGTTGTTGGGTCACTTCCACCAAATCGTCCAGCGACTGGTAGAAGAGTCGATCGCTGCCGATGGTGTTGCTGATTTCTTCAATGGTCCTACCGTCGGCAATGAATTCGTTGACCGCCGGCATGTCGATACCGTACACGTTTGGATGGCGGACGGGTGGTGCGGCCGATGCAAAATACACCTTTTTCGCTCCAACATCACGGGCCATCTGAATGATTTTTGCACTGGTGGTGCCACGAACGATGGAATCGTCAACAAGAAGAACGTTCTTTCCTTTGAACTCGTGTTGGATGGCGTTAAGCTTCTTTCGAACGGATTTTTCGCGCAAGGCTTGGCCCGGCATGATGAACGTGCGGCCGACATACCGATTCTTGACAAACCCCTCCCTGTAGGAGACGCCAAGGGTTTTCGCCAATTGAAGTGCTGCGATTCTGCCTGAATCTGGGATTGGAATGACGACATCAACGTCGTGATCTGGCCACGATTCCAGCAACCGTTCAGCCAAGCGCTGTCCCTGATTCAGGCGCGATTGGTAAACCGACATGCCGTCGATGACGGAATCCGGGCGGGCGAAATAGACGTGCTCGAAAATGCAGGGTGAGTAACTCTGCGGCTCGGAGCATTGCCTGCTGAAGAGATGGCCGGAGGAACTGATGAACACCGCTTCTCCGGGCAACACGTCCCGAACGATCTCAAAGCCCAGAGCCGTGATGGCGACGCTTTCACTGGCCACAATGTATTCCGTCTGGCCGTCCGATTCACGCTTGCCATAGACCAACGGACGGATACCGTTCGGGTCCCGGAACGCCAGCAGACCGTAGCCGGAAATCACCGATACACAAGCGTAACCACCGCGGACCCGCTTATTGACTGCACTGATGGCACCAAAAACCGTCTCGATGTTCATATGGGGTTGCCCCTCGATTCGCAGAGCGCTGCTTCGCTCTCCCAATTCAACGGCGAGCGCATTCAGCAGTAACTCGGAATCGCTGGTCGTGTTGATGTGTCGCATGCAATCGTCCCTCAGGAAACGGCCCAACTCCTCAGCATTGGTCAGGTTGCCGTTGTGGGCAAGAGCGATGCCGTAGGGCGAATTGACGTAGAAAGGTTGGGCTTCTGCACGCGATGATGAGCCGGCTGTTGGGTACCTGACATGGCCAATTCCAACGTTGCCCTCAAGGCGCAACATGTGCCGCTTGTAGAACACATCAGCGACCAGCCCGTTTGATTTTCTCAATCGGAAATGCCCATCCTTGTCCGTCAGAATTCCCGCTGCATCTTGGCCGCGATGTTGGAGAACGGTCAGGCCGTCGTAAATCAGTTGGTTCACGTGAGAACCTTGTTGACCAACGATTCCCAAGATGCCGCACATGCGTTTGCCTCGTTCCAACCAATCCGAGGTCGCTTCTTATCGTTGCGATGGAACAACATCACTGCTTGGGTCGATGAGACTTCTTGGACCAACTGTACCTTCGCATTCTTGTGGTTTGGCCAAAGCCGCAGGCTGCGCAGACCCTTTTTTGCTTGTGGTAGGCGTTGCGGCCACAGCGTCGGCAGCGTATGTGGGTCGTCTTTTGTCGACGGCCCATGGACGGTGTACCTTTTGACATGACCTCACCTGAACGACTCGCCCACCGGCCGCCCCCTTATGAAATCAGCGGCACGGCTATCGTCGGATTTTATTCCTCTTCAAACAGAATTGTGTTTCGTGGTCCGCTCATTACGCTGGAAAACAATGCGCCGGCCACCACCATGCCCGCCAATCCCAAACCGATCATGGTCGTGCCAAACCGAATGATGTTCGACAGCGCCTGTGCCCTGACCGAGCCGTTGTCCTCCATCAGGAGCTCTCCTTGGGAAAGGAAATAAACGGTCAGACCAGCGCCGATAAAGCCGCTAAGGCACATCCCGAAAAGCGGCGCTGTCGGCCTTTTTCGAGCATCGCCGTAGACAAAGAGGGTGAACAAAAGCACAAAGCTCGTGAGGGTGAAAGAGGTCAGAAGGGCGTTTACAAACCGAACCAACATGCCTTCACCAGAAGCGCCCTTGAACCACCAAACAGCGGACAACACCACCAAAAGCGGAAACAAAACAAACGTCCCCAACCGGGCCAGGACCATCAAAGGGTGCGATTTATTCATCCTCATCACCACCTTCCATCTGTTGCGCAATCATCCGGCTGGCTTGCGTGAGCTGTTCAGCGTTTGGAGGTTCGAGGCGGTCCGGGTCTGGTTGTTGCCTTTCGTAGACGACCAGTACAAGAGCAAACACCAGGACAGCAAACAATGCACCCACAAGCGCCCCAAAGACATCTGCGGCGGCAAGGAAGACTTGACTCACAAAGCGCTCGCTGTGAACGTTTGGCCCATCAAAGAAGGCGCCGACCAAAATTGAATACAAGGCGAAGAAGGCCACGCCGCCCATCAGCCGTTGTTCTTTTTGTCGCTGCGCACCAACCATAGCGAGGACGCCATATGCGCCACTTGATATCGCCAAAACTCCCAGCAGCATCGTTGGCCAAAAGATGAACCAGTAGCGGTTGACTTCGTCCGGATAGGTCGGTGTCAGGTGCCACCAATGCATGCCCTGCAACCACAAAACACCGCCAACGACCATGACGAAGCCAATTTTTCTCTCACCAGGCCCAAGTTTGCCGACCGGCACATTTCCCGAGAAGGTGATCTGGTAGAAACCCACGCCCAGGAGCACCGACGGTCCAATCAAGCTTCCCAAGAGATGGCCAAAAGCACTCGACGGCGAAAAAGGAAGCGTCCATGGTGTGGCCATCAGTGATAGCAGACCTGTCCCAAACAGAAACAAACCGGCCCTTCGCTGCCAATGGACCTTCGAAAAGAAAGACAGCATGAAGCCGAACAACAAAAAAAGCCCTGCGAGCCAGAAGAAAACGAAGGCCTGCGTCGCCTCTTCCATGATGGCTTGCTGACCTCCTCGATTTATAGAGAATGCCTATGAAGACAACGCAGTGGACCGGTTAAGGCCAAAACGTCTAGCGGAGGGGCTAAATACCCGACCTTGGTGGGGTGAATGCTTAGGTGTTCACATGGTGAAGCGACCCCGTCAAGTTATGCGCTACAGCCCGTCCGCTGGCAAGCACACGCTTCACACCGTTGAGCGCGTCAAGAAAAAGCGAGCCTCCGAACTTCGATGGGGTCAGCGACGTTTCCGTCGGGTCATGGCCGGTTACAGGGGTTTCCCTCGTCCAAAACCCGACGGTCGTGAAAAACCCACCAAGCGGGTCAACATTCTCTACCGGTGCACAGAGACCGGAAAAGCCCACTACGCCCCGTGCAAGCGGGCCAAGAAATTCGAACTTGTCGACCGCTGAGGTGCCCAACATGCCCAATTACTTCTTTAGAGTCAGCTGCCGGGATTGCGGCAGTGAATCCATCATTTTTTCACGCTCAACCACCGCCATCGCTTGCACCGTCTGCAGTGCAACGCTCACAAAACCGTCCGGTGGAAAAGCCGATCTCGTCGGATGCACCGTTGTTGAAGCCCTGAATTGAGGAGGCTGAGCCTCCATGGTCACACAAGAAGGTGCAACACCCGAAGAAGGGGAGTTGGTGGTTGCTACCATCACCAACGTGAAACAAAACGGGGCTTACGTTGACCTTGACGAATACGAGGGTACCGAGGGTTTCATTTTCATTGGTGAAATCGCATCCGGCTGGGTCAAAAACATCCGTGGATTCGTCCGCGAAGGTCAACGCGTCATCTGCAAGGTCATGCGGACTCGTAGGGACGGCACTTCGCTTGAACTCTCGTTGAAATCCGTCTCAGAAGAACGCCGCAGGGATCGATTGCAGGAATGGAAAAACGAACAGCGGGCCAACCAATTGCTGAAGGTGCTTGGAGAAAAAGTCGGCTGGAGCGAAGACCGGGTAACAGAACTCTCTTCAGAACTCCTTGACGCCTTTGGAAGCCTTTACACCGCTTTTGAAGACGCAGCCATGCAGGAAGGATCCCTCGAGAATGCCGGTTTTGAGGGTGATTGGCTGGCGCCTTTCGTCGAGATCGCCGTGGAAAACATCATTCCACCGTTTGTTGAAGTTCGAGGTTCATTGACACTCAGCATCAATGTCACGGACGGCGTTTCCGTGATACGCAACGCCCTTGAGGCCGCCGAAGCCTTTTCCAACGAAGCCGAAGAAATCGACGTGAAGTGTTTCTACGATGGTGCGCCGTCCTACCGTATTGAACTGAAGGCGCCTGATTTCAAGATTGCAGAGTCCATGTGGGAGCAAGCGACCCAAGCGGTTGTTGACTGCATGGTCGCCGCAGGTGGAGAAGCCACGGCAGAGAGGGAGTGATTTCGTGGCGAGGCAACGCATGCAACAATGCCTGACGTGCGGCGCATTCTCCCTAATGACCGTCTGTCCAGAGTGTGGCGAGCGTGCACAAGCCGCTGCACCTCTCAAATGGTCGCCAGAGGACCACCGAGCTTCGCTTCGAAGAAAAATGAACGACGTTGAAAGTGCGGACTGGCCAAGCAACCTCTCAACCCTACCAAGCCTTGAGGAAATGCAGGCCAATCTCTCCCAAGAAGAGGAATAAGTGGCGCTTTTCAAACCGGCCGAAAACATCGTCCGTCCCCCTCAGGCAAGGTGAAACATTATAGCGCGTGTTGACGGGTTTAGCCCTTCATGACCATGCGAGTTGAATGGCGAAATGGAAACACGAGCCTGCCAACGGGCGCAACGGCCCTTGTAGCGTTCCCGGGCGTCGGTAATGTTGGCAAAGTCGCCATAGACTCAATTTGCGAACTTCATGATTCGATCGAATTGGCCCGACTTCATCCAGTCGGTCTTCCGCCTCATGCGGTGTTGGACGAAGACGGTCTGCTCGCTCCACCACACCTGTCCCTGCGATCGGTTCAGACAAAGGGTGACACGCCACTCATCACGCTCACCGGCCAGGCACAGCCGAACGAGCCCAGTCAGCAATCCTTGCTCGCCAACGAACTCTTGTCCTTTTTTGAAAACGAACACCTCGCCAGCATCTTGGTGCTCGCCGGTATGTTTGACAGCCCGGAAAACAAAGAAACGTTTGCCGTCGCCAGCTCGGCGTCGTTTCGCATTGACATGGAGGCCCTCGGCGTCGATGTCAGGCGAGACAAACCCAAATCGGGTGCGATAGGCCTGGCTGCCCTTCTCGCCTCCTCCGGACCGCTGTACGGCATCAACTCGGCCTGCATCATTTCCACAACCGTCGGCAACAGCGGCGACATCATGAGTTCCCAACGGCTGATTGAACACGTCGAGCAGTGGTTTGGTTTCGGGTTGACCGTACCGACCAACGGTGATGAATGGCTCCGAGAGAAACTGCAAAGCATCGCACCGGGAACAAAGGACGACCTCGTCAAGGAAATGACGGCTTCGCATGATGCCTTTTACATCTAGAACGAGCGCCGAGAGAGGGATTTGAACCCCCGCGTCCAAGGGACAGTGGATTTCGAATCCACCGCAATACCGGGCTATGCGACCTCGGCTCTGTTGCTCGCCTCATGCGCCACGGTCATAAGCATGATGTTTGGTCGCCGTGTTATGCAGGTGCGCTTTCACGGGAAAGACGTCGACACCACGGTTGACATTGACAAGGGCGCCACCGTACGAGCGGCCCTGCAGGCCGCAGACATCTATCCATCCATGGTGATCGTGAGTCACGACGGCACGGTGTTGCCCCACGCCACCCCGCTTCATCAGCCGGTGGAGCTGTTGGTCACGACGATTTCCTCGGGCGGTTGAGTTCTTATGGAGCCGCAAACAATATTCTTGATGCTTGGAAGTTTCATCTGCGGTTATTTCATAAATGATTTTTTGCAATTAATTCTTGGCTCCCGTGAGTTAACAGACGAAGAGTACCACAAGATGGAAATCGAGAAATCGGAAGCATCCAAAAAGGAAATTGAAAGACGCCTTGAACTGCTTCAAAAGTAATTCAATTCGTGGAACCCTGTCGTGTGGTAATCAATCACACGTAACGAATCATTCTTACCCCCGGTTAAAATGTTTCAACCCGGGTTTTTCTGTTGTCAATACGCAGTTGAAGAATGCCTGAACGCCACCCAAGTTCCGCACCCGTCATGGCCAAACCGTCTCCGGGCCGCAGCGAGAGGAGGCGTTGATTGATGCTCGCTCCAAACGCCACCACTTCAGCCACGTGGTCGCCGTCCCACAACATCAACGACATCATCGTCCAAGGTTTTCCGTCAACCCGTTTCCCAGAGCGCCGGTTGATGGACAGAACGTGTCCCCTCACGTTCGCCCTTGTTCGAAGCAGCCCCAGCCTCGTCAACTCGGGCATGTCTTTGTCCGCCACTTCAGACAGCGAGACCATTTGTGTGCGAGCGTCCACGTACAATCTGGCTTGATCACGCCACACACCCGGCAAGGCATCGATCAAGACCACCTCTTGCTCCAAAAGTTCGTGGAGGTTTGGGCACGCCCCAGGTTCGCTTTCCTCAACCGTGATGTGCTGGTCGCCCACCACCAAAACGGCGCCTAGAACATGTTCTGAAAAATGGTTTGGCATTGGTCCCCATGCACCGGTTAGGCGACCTCTGACCGAGACCTTGCCCTGCACTTGACGAAGCGGAGCGTACGGCTGTTTCGTCTCTATTTTGGGCAACGCACCCACCCATTCAAACGGCTCCGGTAGCGTCCAAACGCCGTCTGAACGACCCACCAAACACCAACTGCAACCGGCCGCGTCGAGTTTGCAAGCCTCTTCGTTGGAGGCCGGGAAGGCGATAACGCCACCGCTGTGGTCTTGCATAGCGCTGTGATAACCTTGGTAGGCTGCGGTGAGTTGCCCTATCTCTTCTTGGGTTGGAACTGCAAATGACACCCTTTCCGAGGACTCAAGATACCAACCCTCCATACCGTGAACAAGTTCGCCGCCGTGGGTTTCGTGCCACAACCAGGCGTAAAATCGGAGTTGATGCTCAAGCGACGAAGAAAAGGCCGAAGCCGTGTTGCCGGATTTGATGTCAACGATGCGTGTCTTCCCATCCCAGCGAAGAACCAAATCGAGTTCGCCCGAAGCCCAACCCTCGGGATGATAGAGACGTTGAGGCTGATGGACTCGGGGGTCTTTGAACCAAGGCCTCGCACATTCCCACGCCTCGTGCCATGTTACGTCGTTGCCGTTTGCCGACCATTGGGGAGAAGATGGCGCTTCCCACGACCGAAATTGCCCGTCCCTGACCTTGTCAGGGAGAGGGAACGTTGGCGCCAGGCCCAAGCAAGGTTCAGGGACCGTAAACGGTTGTTCGCCCGCCCTTCTCTGTTCCAGATACGGGCCCCCACCGGCCTCGTGGCACGACCGCACCTCTTCGAGGAAGAGCGACAGCCCTCCATTGATCCGTTCTTGGAGTGAGGAAAGGCTCACATCGTCCCAAGCATCCTCAGAGGATTTCCACAGCACTTCGGTCCACATGCCCGAGCCTCGCTCCATGGCGGTATCCGCCAACGCAGGTATTTGCTGACGAGCCCATTGTTCCAAAATCTCAAACGATTCAACCTTCGGGGGGTGCATCATCATCAAATCACAAACAGCGTCTTCCAAGACAATACCAAGGATTTGAGAGGGACGAACAGGGCCGCGCATGCCCAGCTGATAACTCAGGAACCACTGCTTCGGGCATCGAAGGTAGGCTGTGAGCGCGCTCGCCGATAACCGACCCCGGGTTCTGCCGAGTGGCCCACCTCTGGGCGGATGCCCTACCGGCATTCACTCACCACCTCGCTGAGCCGTGGCCACATCATCGGTCTATGAATCGTAAGAATAGTAGTCACCACTGCTTCGTTGTTCCCTGTCCTTTCTGCTCTCGTTTTTGTTGATTCGTGGGCGCTTCGAATCGTGGTCCCTTCGGAAGGTCACGTCCACGCCAGATAGGAATCGGTTCATGCCGTCCCGGAGGTTGAAAGGACCGTTGGCCGTTCCGTGAACGCCGCCCTCCCCCTCAAAGACGAGCAAGGAATCCGATACAATGTCGATGAAATACACGTCATGGTCGATGACAAAAGCTGATTTTTCGTTTGCTTCCATCGTTCTGCGTATCGCCTTTGCGGCCTCCATTCGAGCGTTAGCGTCCAGATGTGCCGAGGGTTCGTCAAGAAGGTAGAGATCGGCATCCCTGCCCAGACATACAGCGATGGAGACGGCTTGTCGCTCACCCCCAGACAGTTTCTTGACCCGCTTCGTGAGGAGCTGGTCAACGCCCAAGGCTTTGATCACGTTGACGTTAAATTCGCCGCTCCTCCAACTCGGGCCGAGTTCGCTGTCCAGCCAAAGTTGAACCGTACCGTCAATGTCAACGTCGATGTGCTGCGGTTTGTAGGAAATGGTGGCGTCAGCTGTGACCCAACCCTCGTCGTATTCTTGCTCACCCGCCAGGATTTTGATCATCGTTGATTTTCCGGTGCCGTTCGAGCCAACAACACCGACCACTTCGGACCGATGCACGGCTCCTTCGCCAGATGTAAGCGTAAACTCACCTAGAGCCTTCTTCAAGCCTCCCCACTGAATTACGGGGCTCTCTGAACCTGCCTTTCTGTCCCTATGGCGGAGAAAACTGATGGGTTTTTCACGAATGCGCACGTTCTGCTCCTGAAGAAAACCGTCGAGATAAGCGTTGATGGCTTTGCGCGTGTTCCGGGCCGGTGTAAAAATGCCGTACGCTCCTTTTACGCCGTAAACGATGTGAATCAAATCCGCCAGCACGTCAAGCACAGCAAGGTCGTGTTCAATAACGATGACGCGCTTTTCCTCAGCCAGTTGTTGGATGATTTTCACAATCCTCATTCGTTCGTGGATATCAAGGTACGAGGAGGGTTCGTCAAAAAAATACACGTCGGCATCTCGTAGGAGTGTGGCGCATATCGCGACCCTTTGGAGCTCACCGCCGGAGAGTTCGTCCAGTGTTCTGCTCATGAGATGATCGATGCCGAGATCCACGATCAACCGGTCCAACTGATGCCGTTCGTCGACCTTTTCCAAAAGGGAAGAAACGGTTCCAGAGACCCGTTTCGGGATTCTGTCGACGTTTTGGGGCTTAAGCGCTACCTTCACCGAGCGTTCCTCAACGGCGCTCAGGAAGTCCCTCAGTTCTCCTCTCGGAAGGGTTTCAATGACTTCACCCCAGGCAGGTTCTTTGTTTTCCCAATCACCAAGATTTGGTACCAGGCGACCGGAAAGGACGCTCATCGCCGTTGATTTACCCATGCCGTTTGGTCCTAGGATACCAACCACCCTTTCCTGGCTGGGTGTCGGTAGGCGAAACAAGCGGAAACCGTTGAGGGAAAACCGGTGTATCATGTCGGTATCGAGCTCGGAGGGTAGATTGATGATGATCACGGCATCATCGGGGCACAATCTCGCCCGAACGACGCAGGGTGGGCAGGCAAATTCGGATATTTTCACCGTTTTTCCTTCAACGATAATGCACTCTTTATCGCACATTTGGGACCATTTTTGGAGGTACAGATACGCGTTGCTTTTGGGTTTGCAACGCTCCTGTACGACGACGGCGACTCTCATGGTTTTCCCTCTTGCATTCCGTTGCCCTTTCCGCAAAACAGCGGAGCAGGGCAAATAATTCTTCTCGGCTCAAATGAGTCCCTTGAGGTGCTCGTGCCCGCGAACGAGGCGGGTGGTGCACGGGGTTGGGAATTTCATGCTGGCCTTGCGCAGGGCATCTCGAGCGGTCAAGTAGTGTTCCGCATTGACATGAATAGAGATGACGCGCTGGCCTCGCTTCACACGAGCAGCGGTGCCGACGTTCTTGCCAAATGCGCAACGCATGCCTTGAGAAACACGGTCAGCGCCCGCTCCAGTTGCTTGCTTGTTTTCACGAAGCACGTGGTGCGGGAAGGTGTGGACACGAAGGGCGTAGCCTTGCGCTCCTGCTTCCTTACGAATGGTGGAATTTGAGACCACACGAGCGGCTTCAAGCGCCGTGTGTCGGATTTGCACATCGTTGTCCGCTCGCAACTCAAGAACGACTTGAAATTGCCCTGTCTCAGCAGCCCGGCGGTTTCCGACATGGAACTGCATGATACGGTTGTTAGGAACACCACCGATGTACTTGCGGCGGGTGTAGGCTGGGCCTTTTAATCGGCGGTACATGACTGCGGGTTTACGTGCCATAGATATGCCTCCAAGCGTGTCTGCGACCGATGCTTCCTTTATGATGTCTCCGCATGCGAGGAAACCCGATGAAGGCGCGTCGTTTTGTGTTTTGAAGGCGTCCTCATTTCTTGGGCCAGCAGAGGTATGATAGAGGGGACCCCATGCAACCATCATGGCCGGCGGCTGGCGACGTCTCCTCGAAGAGGAATCCGAGCACCAATGGCTCACGCTTTCTTTTTTCATCGTCTTCGTCGTCATCGGTGCCCTTGCCATCAACGCAACGGAGCACTTTGTGGGTGACAGAATTACGGAACCCGACGGCATGCTCAAGGACGCCTTCGTGACCGAGATCGAATACGGTTCAAAAACCGGATATTACACGTCGCTCGTTTACTCGCCCACCGACGGCCACCAGATGCTTCAAAAAAGCGGCAAAAACGACGACACTGCATTGGTTCTATCGCAAGAGGACGCGAAAAAGTTGAATTTCCTTAAAACAACTGAAAACGGCGAAGTCTACTTTTCAACCCTGCAAAACCAATTGTTATCCATCGATATCCATGGAGGAATGACGTACATTGACTTCCCAAACACGAACGGAAATTTCACTGTTCTCGATGTCGCAACCCCCGGCGGGAGCACAGGTTTTGCGGGATTGATGTTAACGAGTGAAAACACCAACACATCGTTCCGTGGCGTCCACGACGGCTTCTTACCAACCCACCCCATGTCCACATCGTCGGGCACGCACTGGACAAATCTTGCTTGGTTTTCGGACGGATTATGGGTGGCGATTGGCTTGGAAGCCAGCGCTGTTGGCGAAGACGGCTCCAGCCCAGCAACTCCCCAGTCCAATCCGGTGCTGGGTTGGATCGCTTGGCCCGGCGGTCAAGACACGCCCGAACTCATGGCCGTCCACTCCTTTGATGCCGGTGTCTTCCACAGTTTCGCTCGGTCCGGGGACAACCTAATAGTTGGTGGAACGGTTGAAAGCCTCGTCGTGTCTCCAAATCAGGAGATTGAACGACTTGACGTGCCATCTGCCCTCGTCGTCGCAGACGAAGAAGGCACAGCGTGGTTCATCGGACCGATCGGCGCCGAGAACCTTGCCACCTACAACAACGGCCAGACCACCGTCCATCAGCTGAGTCGCCCGATACCCGTCGATGTGGTCGATGCTGGTGCTGTTGATTCGCACGTGCACGTGCACGGTACGGACGCCAATGGCCAACCGATTCAGTGGTCAATTGACATAACAATGGACGGTTCTATAGAGAGCGGTCGAGGTTTCTTGAACCTTCTTTTCCTCCTGGTCGGCAGCATACTGATCGCCATGATGTTGTGGCACGCCGCCGAGCAACTGAGAGGCTCAAATTAATCCGACATTCTGCCAAGAAAAAGGCACGCTCAATCCATTTCATTGAGAACCTTCATGTGCCCTCGTCGGCTTTGCCAAACCCCAGCGTAAGCCTTGGAGCGTGCACCCGTGACAAAAAGAGGAATGATGGACCAGTTCTTTGACATCAAAGAACAGCATCCAGATACGATTCTCTTTTTCCGTATGGGCGATTTTTACGAACTGTTCCACGACGATGCAGAAGTTGCTGCAGATGTTCTCGGGCTCTCGCTCACCTCCCGAGACAAGAACGCAGAGGAGCCCATTCCAATGGCCGGTTTTCCATGGCACGGCCTTCAAGACCACCTCCGCACCATGCTTCGGGCCGGCTACAAGGTGACCGTTGCCGAACAAGAGGAGGAATTGAGGCCTGGAGCCAAACTCCTTGAGCGCGTGGTCACGCGTGTCTACACGCCGGGCAGCCTCTTTGAGGAAGGGTTGCTTGAGGGAAACGAGCAGTCGCTGCTCGGCGCCGTGGTGTTGGAAAAGGATGCCTTGGGCTTAGCGGTTATTGACGCCTCCACGGGAAAGGCATGGGCGTCAACTCACCAAGGCCATGACCGATACGCTCGATTCCAAGACGACCTGTTGAGGTGGCAACCGAGCGAACTTGTCCTTTCACCAAAAGATGCAGGGAACGACGACCTTGTCACCTTTTTCCCGCGCCTCGAAGGCGTGATGGTCAGTCAACACAAGCTCGCGCAAAAAAAGGGACAGGAGCGTCTTCAAAGCATGCTCAATGTGGCGGATTTGGGCCACTTGGACTTGGACCATGCTCCGCTAGCCTTGTCGGCGGCCGGACTTGCCGCTGACTACCTAGCGACCGTGCACCTGCGAACGGAAATTCCGCTTCAAGATGTTGAGATCCTTGAAGAGCAAAGCCATCTATTGATCGACCAGACAACGTTGCGGAACCTCGAACTGACCACAACGCTGGCTGGTGAGTTTGACGGAAGCTTGTTGTCAACACTCAACCGTTGCCGGACCGCCATGGGCCGTCGCCTGCTCAAAACATGGCTCTTGAACCCGCTCTCGGACAAAGAAGCCATACAAACACGGCATCAAGCCGTCTCGTCCCTCGCCCGCTCAGCAAGAAGGTTGGACGGTATGCGAGAATCCCTCAAAGGCATACGGGATATGGAGCGGCTTGCCACGCAACTGGCCTACAACCGCAGCAACGCACGCGACCTTGTCGCCACATCGCATGCTTTGGAGCGCATGCCGGCCCTGATGAATTGGTGCCGAGACAGCCAAGACCCCTTGTTGGCCCACTTGTCGGAAGGTCTCGACGGACTGCAGGAGATGATGAAAACCATCCAGAACACGCTCAAACCCGAACCGCCGATCGGCCTTCGCGATGGAGGTTTGCTTCAATCAGGCGTTGATGAAGAAGTCGATGAACTTCGCAACGTCACCGGCGAAGGGAAAGCATGGTTCACCGAGCTTGAAAGAAACCTGCGGGAAACGTTGGAAATTCCATCGCTGAAGGTGAAGAACAACCGCCAGGTGGGTTGGTACATCGAAGTCACCCAAACACACCTAGACAAGGTGCCGGAGGATTGGCGGCGAAAGCAGCAACTGACGAACGGTTCTCGGTACACCACCGAAGAACTTGTCCGGCGCGACGACCTCTTGCTCACAGCGGATTCGAAGCTGAAGGAGCTGGAATACAGGCGCTTCCAAGAATTGCGAACGTACTGCGCCACCTTTTCTTCAACGCTCGCCGATATCGCGAGGCGAGTGGCTTCTATCGATGTCTTGCAGTGCTATGCGGCGGTCAGCCGCGAGCGAAACTGGACGAAACCCGAAATGACAGAGCAACTCGGCATCAAACTCGAAGGCGCCCGGCATCCTGTTCTTGAAAACCAGCCTGGCTTTGTCCCCAACGACGTGCACATGAACCCGAAACGCAATTTCTTGCTGATAACCGGACCAAACATGGGTGGAAAGTCGACGTACCTGCGCACGGTGGCTTTGGTTTCCGTCCTCGCTCAAGCGGGATGTTTTGTTCCTGCCAGTCAGGCAAAATTGGGCCTCGTTGATCGGATTTTTACCAGGGTGGGGGCGAGTGACGACCTCAAACGTGGGCGCTCGACGTTCATGATGGAAATGATTGAGGTGGCGCACATCCTCAAGCGTGCGACCGAAAAATCACTTGTTTTGCTCGATGAAATCGGGCGAGGTACGTCCACCTTTGACGGTTTATCCATCGCATGGTCGGTGACGGAAGACATCTGCATGCGAATCGGTGCTCGAACCCTGTTTGCAACGCATTACCATCAATTGATTGGGTTGGAACAGGAAATTCGCGGCTTGTGCAATGTTCATGTTCAGGTCGCTCGAGCGGATGGCCAATTGCGATTTCTTCACACGGTTGCCGACGGTCCGTGCGATGATTCCTATGGCGTACAGGTCGCCGCCTTGGCTGGCCTGCCAAGGAACGTCGTCGAAAGAGCGACCGACCTGCTCGCTTTTCTCGAACGTCAAGCCGGAGGGGCCAAGGCCGGCGAACAGGGAACACCGCAGTCAAGAGACGCCGGTCAGGCGAGTCTGATGGGGTATTTTGCCGCTGCAGCGATGGGGACTTCGGCGAAAGCCGAAGCGAAGTTATCGCCAGGTGTCGAAAACCTCCTCAAAAGACTGGACGAAACCAATGTTGACGAACTTAGTCCAAGGCAGGCGCTGGACGTTCTGTATGCGTTGAAAACAGATTTGGAGGAACCGTCATGAAACCTCGGAAAATCAAGCAATTGGACGACGCTACCATCGGCTTCATTGCGGCCGGAGAAGTCGTCGAGCGACCGGCTCAAGTCGTCAAGGAGTTGATCGAAAACAGCCTAGATGCGAACGCCACAACCGTTGTGATCACCGTGGAGAGAGGCGGTTTTGACCGTATTCTGGTTGAGGACAATGGAAGCGGAATCGACCGTTCTGACCTCTCGCTTGCACTTGACAGGCACGCCACCTCAAAACTCAGCCGAAAGGAGGATTTGTCGTCCATTGCCTCGCTGGGGTTCAGAGGTGAAGCACTGGCAAGCATCGGCATGGTCTCCAGACTGCAAATAGCGAGCAAACCCCAAGGAGAAGAGGGCGCAAGCGTCGTGATGGAAGACGGCGTGAAGTCCGATGTGCAACCTTTTGGCATGGCAAACGGTACAGCGATTTCCGTGGAACACCTGTTTCAAAACACGCCTGCACGCCTCGCCTTTCAACGTCGGCCCGAGACCGAAACAGCGCGTGTTGTCGATGTTGTGGTTGACCACGCCCTGGCAAACCCCGGTTGTGGATTTCATCTGAAGACCGAGCGAAGAACGCTGCTCAACGTTCCCGCTACGGACAACATGCTCGACCGACTTTACGACATCATGGGCGCGCAAGCAACCGAACTGGTGGCTTTGGTACGGCCACCAGACGATGAGGACGCTCCCGGCAACGAACGCTGGAGTGGCTACATTAGCACGCCTGACATCACTCGCGGCAAAGGCGACGACATCCACGTCCTGATCAACCAGCGACCCGTCGCCGCCGGACCTTTCCTCCAAGCCATACGGCGAGGTTACAAGACCAGATTGATGCAAGGCCGACACCCCTTAGCCGTCATCAACCTGGAATGCCCCCCTGAGGAGGTTGATGTTAACGTCCACCCCACAAAAAGAGAAGTGCGTCTCAGGCACTCCTGGCGCGTGCTAGAACGGCTGGAACGGGCCATTGCCCATACGCTGGAGTCCACGCCTACAGAACCCGATGCAACCGGCGGGATTCCGGGACTTCAGGGCCTGACAGACGATAAGAAAGTCAAGTCGGTAGAGACCTACTTAGCACCTATCTCGCCCAATGATGCCAGCACTTCCCTCGTCTCAGCCGCCGGGCTTGCCACATCAACTTCCGCAGAGACTCAACCCGCTGCGCAACCCCCTGCATGGGCCATCGCTGCAGGCAAACAGCTCAACCTCATTGGTGAACAGGCCGACGAAGCAAAGACCGTCCCAAAACCTCGTCCACTTTCCTCCTCGCCTCACGGGCAAACCGTCCTCCCGGACCTGCCCGAACAGCCGCTATCAGCGCCGCTTTCTTCTGCAGAACGGACGCTTCACAGGCATGCAGGCTGTGGCAAAACAAGGCGGCCCGTGGCAGAAGCACCGCTTGAGGGAGAGTTGAACGAACTGCCGCACATGGAGCCCTTGGCTCAGTTTGCCAATTCCTACATCTTGGTTCAAGCCGAGGACGAATTGCTGCTGATCGATCAGCACGCCTTGCATGAGCGTGTGCGGTACGAGCGACTGAGGTACAGCGGGCAAGCGTGGGCGCCTCAGGAAAGGCTATCGCCGCTCCGACTCAACCTCGATGCGAGGCAGGCGGCCCTCGTGGACGCTCACGAGACAAGGCTGCATGAACTTGGCTTCCACCTCACCAACGAAGATGACGGTGCATGGTCCATTACGGCCTCGCCCCAACTCATTGAAGGCGATGAATTGCGTTCGTTTTTTATTGACCTCCTTCAAGACCTGGCGGACGATGGCGGACCGTTGGAGACGGTTGAGGCGAAGAAAGACCACATCGCGTTCATGAATGCGTGCAGAGGTGCGGTTAAGGCCAACGACCGTTTGACGTTGCCGGAAATGAGGCGACTCTTGGACGACATGCGGCGCATTCCAAATCCGTGGGCTTGCGTTCACGGACGGCCGACATCACTCAGGATTTCCATTGATAGTCTTGACCACCACTTTGGTCGGCACGGTTAGCGGCTATGGGTTCACAACACGCTCGATGGCAACACCAAGCGCTTCCCACCGTTCCAGTGCCTGAGGGTCGGCAACCTCGTGAAGATGACCGCCTTCAATACGCACCGGCTCGGAACACCCCATCGCGAGAACAAGGGCCGTCATCTGCATCCGATGATCGCCATACGTTTCCACAAGACCGTCTGGTTGCTGTATTTTTTGTTCGCCTTCAACCACCAGATACCCGCTTTGGAAGGAAGTCCTCAGGCCAAATTGTCGCAAAAGGTTCACCGTGCCGGTGGTTCGGTCGGTTTCTTTGAACGCCGCATGGGCAACGCCACTTATGGTGCCCCCTTTGGCGAGGGCCATCATGGCGGCAAGGGGCGTGATCAAGTCGTTTGCATGACGCAGGTCAACCTCAGCAATCGTCGAGGAGGGTGTGGTCGAAACGGTTGTGCCGTCCAAGACAAGGCCAAGTTTTTGCACTGCTTCAGTAAGGACCTCATGGCCGATTGATTCCTCTTTTTCAGGAATTTTGCCAATGCGCACCGTTGCCCTGCAAACGCCGGCTGCCAAGCAAGCGAAAGCCAACATGGAGGCATCGGGTGGAAGCACAACCTCGGCGTTCGGCACGGTCGGCGTCCAAGCCTCGAGTTGCCCCAGAAAGAAACCGTCGGGCGCCCCGGTATTGACGCACAACGATTTGGTGAGTTCACTGTGACGCAAAGATACACCCGCACCTTCGCTACGAAGCAACAGTCGGCCGTTGAGCGCCGGTGCCGCCAAACACCAAGCGGTCGTCGGTTGACTGGACTTGGAAACATCAACATGGAGCTCTTCTGGGAGCACCCATGGGCCTTTGATGGACAACGGCAGGTGCTGGCCTTCAGACAGCGCGACGGTCAAGACACCGAGTTGATGGAGACCTTCGATCATCTCTCCGTGATCTCGGGCCCGCAGTGTAGCGTCGCCATCAACCACAACAGCGGTCGTAAAACGGGCGCAGATGGCCATCAATATGCGCAGGGCTGTACCAGAATTTCCAGCGTCAATAACCTCTTTTGGGGCCTCGAGGCCGTTCTTTCCTACACCGCGCACCAACCATTTTGACGTGTGAGGGGAGGGTTGGTCACCGGTAGCGGGGTGTTCGCCCACGGGATTTCCTCCTTCATCCAAATCGATGATGGGAACACCCATCTGCCGAAGGCAACGCCGCATGGAGATGATGTCTTGTCCTGCGTATTTCATGCCATCAAAGACGATGTCTTGTTCGGACTGAGCAGCGAGCGCCAACCATCGGATGGCGTGGCTCTTTGAGGGTGGTAGCGACCAATTGATTTGTTCTATAGAATCCAACGGCTGCACGATGAGGCTTGGCGGAGCGGCTTCGACCTCGTGCCTCGCGTCGATGGACCAGCGTTTGTTCCACGCATTGGTCATGAACCCCCGTAAGCACATGATGACATGAACCCTTGTAATACAGGTTCAAGAACCGCTCTGTCTTCAGAAGACCATGCGGCTCGTGGATGCGCACAAGCGCCCCCTCCATGACTTGCGCATATCCATCACCGATCGTTGCAATTTCCGATGCACTTATTGCATGCCGAGAGAACATTTTGGCAGCGATCATGCCTTTCTCAATCGGGAAGCGCTGTTGAGCTACGAGGAAATCACGTTGGTGGTCCGTTCCCTTCTCTGCGTCGGACTGCGGAAAGTGCGGCTGACCGGTGGCGAACCGCTGCTGAGAAAGGACGTCACGAAACTGATTCGCATGTTGCGGAGCGAAGGGCCGGACCTCGATATTGCCATGACCACCAATGGCGTGCTCCTCAAAAGAAACGCAGAGGCGCTTTTCGAAGCGGGATTGAACCGGGTCACTGTAAGCCTCGATGCTATTGACGAGGACGTCTTTCAAAGCATGGCGGACACACCGCGCCATACGCCAACCCATGTGCTGGAAGGCATCGACAGCGCCATGTCGGCAGGTTTGGGCGTGAAAGTGAACGCCGTCATCCGTAAGAGCATCAACGAGGACCAAATTCTCAAACTTTCAAAAGCCTGCATGGACCGTGTTGTTCCCTTGCGATTTATCGAATACATGGATGTCGGCAACACGAACGCATGGAACTACGATGAAGTGGTCACCGGCAAAAGGATACGAGCGATTTTGGAGAATAGAATCGGTACCCTCACCGCGGAACCTCCCAAACACCGTGGAGAGGTCGCTCGCAGGTACCGCACCGATGAAGGCCAAATCTTCGGCTTCGTCGAGTCCGTTTCAAACCCGTTTTGCGGCGATTGCACGAGGGCGAGGTTGTCCGCCAACGGTTCACTCTACACGTGCCTCTTTTCCTCGACAGGTCATGATCTCCGGTCTATCCTGCGAATGGGAGGGGAAGAAGAGGACATCGGTGAGGCCGTCCGCTCCATTTGGCAACATCGAGGCGACCGTTATTCTGTGGAAAGGTCCACCGACAACACGAGCAGGAAAAAGGTAGAGATGTCCTTTATTGGCGGATAACGTCAAGACATGGCCGGCAACGACACGTCCACAATAAGGGAACTCGATGCCTGCTCAACGAGCTTGAATCGCCACGTACCGTCGTCTGCACCGATGGTTGCCGAGTCGATAACAAAGTAGTCGCCTTGCGTTACCGAATAACCCGCATCACGGTCGTGGAAGGAGATGTTGGTGCCAATGACACCGTACACATCGGTATCGGCGACATCACCACGAATCAACAGCGACTGGTTCGTATCGGCAGGCTGGAGCGTATACTGAAGCCTCGCGGGATCGATGGATTGGTCCAAGCTTGTGATTCGCACGACGTGAAAGCCGTTGTCAAGGGCACGAACGCTCACGGTTGCTTGCGGGGCGGTTTTCTCAACGGTTGTGAGGGCGCCCTGCATCATGACGAACACCATGCTTGAGAGCATAACGGTGATGGCGAGCAACAAGACGGTGGCGATGACCGGACTCACCGCTTCATCATCACGACGAATTGACCCTCGCATGGACCTACCAAGCGGTCAAATCACTTGAACGCACCGCTAAAGGGCCATACCGAAGGCGTGTTCTGCTGACGTGAGGATTCACGTGTGGCGATCTTTGACGATGTTGGTGATCATCAGCATCAATTCTTTCGCTTCACTGTCGGGGAATTTCTCGAGTTCCGACTGCGCTCGTTCTAAATGCGTCTGAACCAGAATTTCAGCGTATTCAACGCTGCTCGACCGTTTCAGCAGCGCCATGAGTTCATCAAAATCGTCGTCCGTGAACTGCTCGATGACCTCGGAAAGCCGCTCACGATTTCTACCGTGTGAAAGCGTCAAAGCATGGATGAGTGGAAGGGTCATTTTTCCCTCGTATACATCGGCCCCCCGCGGTTTGCCCATGCGTTCATCGCCCCGCAAATCCAACAGGTCATCAACGAGTTGAAACGCAATGCCGAGTTCCATTCCAAAGCGTTCTAGACCCTTCGCTTTCTCATCATCCAACCCAGCAACCAGCCCAGCAGCGTAGCATCCAGAAGCAAAAGGCCCGGCGGTTTTCCCTTTCACGATGGAGAGGTAATCCTCTGGCGTGGTGGCCAGGTTGAGCACGTGGTCGAGTTGATGGAATTCAGAAACCGCTATGTTGGCGCAACAGCGGGCGATGATGCTGACGATTTGTTCGGAGTAACGTCCGCCGAGGCCAAAGCCTTGAACGAACAGCCAGTCACCGGCGATGACCGCCTTTGCTTGACCGGCCTGGGCGTGAATGGTTGGGATGCCGCGACGGTGCCGAGCCTCGTCGTTGATGTCGTCGTGGACGAGCGTGGCGGTGTGAATCAACTCGAACGCCAAGGCTAGGGGCATCACATCGTCTGTATTTGTTCCACCAGCGACACGGTAGGCGAGGAGAAACAAGAGAGGACGAAGACGTTTTCCTCCGGCGTTGAGCACACGGCCAGCCTCCACAGCCACCTCGCCAGCACCGTGCTCGAGTTCTGCCTGAATCAGGTCAAGAAGGGCTTGGTTCACCTCATCACGCATGACTTCCAGCGCGGCATTCAGGGCTTCCACATCGCTGCGCACGGTTGCGCTATGAGGGAGGGCTTCTTAACCGGTCGTCAACGCCCTTGATGTGTGAGGGGCGACCCTCGCCGAGGTGAAACGATGGAAAACGGTGAGCGGCTTGTGATTTTCACAACACCCTCCAGAAACGACGGCGTCCGCCTCCACATTGAACGAGCCGTTGAAACGCACGGCAAACACCGTGACCTTTCTTTGAAACAACTCCCACACATGGAAACGGCCTTGCAATCCCTCCGCGATGGTGCGGGTGATCTCGTCGCCATGAGTGCTTTTGATTGGCAACAACAAGATGTCGAGGGGTTGATCATCGCTGGTCTATTGACAAGAAAAGAACCAACGTGGGTCTTGGTCGCTAACGACAAACCGGAATACCTCAAGCAAGGAGCGTACATCCTGTGCGACCATGAGCTACTCCGGCGACAAATGATGAGATTGAGGGGCGATCTCACGCTCGAAACCATGGAGGAAATGGGAAAGCGATTGAACGCTGCCGCAACCATCTCGGAACTGGACGACGAAGACATTTGGCCATGGGTTGAGGGTCTGCTCAAAAACGGCAACATCGACGGTTTCATTGTTCCAAGAGCCATTCATGCAAGCCATCGAATGAAAAGTCGTCGGCATACCTTGGGGCTTCAAAGGGACAACAGCGAGAGCAATCGCGAGCGATTTATCCCACCGCCACTGCACGGGTTCACAATGCTGGTGGGAAGAAATGGATTCCCCAAGGCCAGCATCCAGGACATGGTCGACCAGAGTGCTGAACTGGCCTACCGTCTGGAAGCAGCCATTTTGGAAAGCCTCGAACCATCTCTAAGGCCCATCGTGGGGGCGTTTGTTGAGCAGCGGAAAATAGCCACCATTCTCAAGAAAGCCTCCGAAGACGGCGACGAAGCGTTGTTGAACACGCTGGTTGACCCAAACAAGGAAAGAGGCCTCTACAAGGGAAAGGGGGGGCCGAGAATTGAAATGATCATTGAAACATTGAATCCGGAAGGAACGGTTACGGCCGCCTGCGAGAGGATTGTTCAACCAGAAAACAGCCACATTGGCATGGTGAACCTTCTCAAAGAATTCATGGATTTGCTCGCTGTAATGACCACCGATCATGAGGGATCGAACAGAAGAATCCTTGGGCTGCCACCAAGTTTTAATGAGCCAAGCCCAAGATTGATGAATCTTGATGAGTAAAGGCGCCCCCGTTGAAGCAAACACCCACGAGAACAGCCCTCCTCGGTCCATTTTGACGGCGAAGACATATATGCCTTGAATGCCGCAAAACGCCTAGAGGTGAGCCATCCATGGACACGACAGCAACGCTCGGTAAACTCTACCAAGCCCGCTTCGACGACCTCAAATCGCTTGCTCAAGAGCACAACCTGCCCAAAACCGGACCGGTGGAAACCCTTCGAGCAAGGCTCATCCGTCATCTTATCTTCCCCGACTGGGACTTTTCCCCGGCCGGCTTGCGCAGCATCGCCAACAGCGACCTTGGGGACATATTGGGTGCGTTTGGCATCAAGAAATCCGGCTCCATCAAAGCGCGTAGACGGCGGCTCTTTCTCCATCTGAATCACGACCCAAAGTCCCTCGCCGTAGAGAAATTGGACGACATGACTCGAGACGAACTCCACGGCATGTGCAAAGATTTGGAATTGCCTCTGTCAGGAAACAAACAGACCCTTCTGGCTCGGGTTGCTGGTGTGCTTGCCTCTCAAGAGAACGCTTGGGGCAAAGTCAAGAAAAGCCTGCGTCGCCCCAAAGGCCCCGTGAACATTCCCGCTGTTTCCGGCCCACCATCCATCGAAAGCGAGGTGAGTGTTGAGGACACGGTCTCCACCTTTGTCGATGAACACGAAGGCGGCTGGACCTATGAAGAGGAGACCGCTCTGCGTGAGACACTGGCCGACGTTGGCCATGACATTTCATCATCGGTTGTGGATGCCGTGGTTGAAGGCGGTCTTCGTGGCGATGACGAACGCTCCTCTCCTGTGCCGCCCATGATTCAGCACGCAGTTGGAACCGAAACCTACAGCCTAGAGACCGAAACCGCCTTGATGGAGCTGCGGGAACGCGCCGCCGAAATCAAAGCCTTTGCTCGAGATTATCTGATGGTCAGTTCCACCACCAATCAAGAAGACATGAATGCGTTCATTCAATCGTTGCGCCAGCAAGGCTTTGCGACCGATTTGCCACCGGTGCATCAAGCGATAGCGACGATGATCATGGAACTTGACTACCAAGTTCGTAACGAAACAAGCGCAGCAACAGCCCTCCCACAATCATGGAGCGAGCGGGAGGCCTTGCGTAGATTTGAGGAGGTCAGAAGCACGCTTCGCGACCGTTTGGAAAACATTCTGGCGCTGCACGCCTCCGATGTTGTCAAAGCCAGAATGGCTTTTGAAGAAGAGGGGCGGAACCTCAACCTCGACCTTCGCGTTCCAAGCGTCTCAGGCAGGCTTCATGCCCTGTTTGATTTGCACATTGAAATAACAGAATCTCAGGCCCTTCACGACCCCGTAGTTCAGCGGAGGCAACGCATGATGCGCATCCTTCACCGGGGCGCTGTCCACATGCAAGAAAACGAACGGATGACGATCGACCGCTTGGAGCGAAACATCGCCTCTTTTGAAGAGCTGGTGCAAACCATCCTTGAAGCGGGAGAGAACGGTTTTGATGAGGCACAACAAGCGCTTGTGATTCGTTTCCTCGAATCAAAAGGCTACGAAGTCAACACAAGCACGCTCCGACCAAGAATTCTCGCCTGCGCCGGCATCATCGGTGCTGAAATGGGCTACCTCTCCCCGAGTGAAATCCCGCGAATTGCCCCCGGCGTCCTCGTCACAGAAACCGAAGTGGACGCCATCGTGAGTGAACTGAAATCGCTCGCCGCCAGTTTCAAACCGGAACCGGCAACCGAACCCGATGCCGATGCTGAAGTCGCAGAATCCGTGGCGGAAGCGTCCGACAGCGTGTCCAGGGTCAGGAAAAAAATTGACCGAGTCGACGAGTTGCTGAACCGACTGAACGGTTGATCAGTGCTGCTGTGCGTAAAAATTCTGCACAACGGACGTCACCGTTTGTATGTCGGAAATACCGCGTTGGCAAAGGTCCTCAATGATGGCTTGTCGTTGTGCCACGTGCTTTTCAAACACGTCCGGCGTGACACCGGCGGCATTGCAGATGGTCTCCCGGAGCTTGGAGGGTATGCCGGTTTCTTCGATTTGATCGGTTGCGGCGTTGTACTTCCAAATGGCGTTGAGGCGAGGCTTATCGCCTTCCATACCGGCGACCTCAGCCACTTCGGTGATTTTTCTGGCGGTCTTGCCGTTGACGTGGAGGCGCGCTTGAATGATGATGAGATCAAGACCGCTGAGCATGATAGGTGGGACGCTCATGGGCGGATTGATCATCCGAGTGACGGTTTCTTGCGCGGTGTTGGCGTGAAGCGAGCCGAACGAACCGTCGTGGCCCGTGTTCATGGCCGTCAAGAGGGTGGCGCACTCAGGGCCGCGAACCTCTCCGACAATGATGCGATCCGGTCGCATTCGAAGGCTTGATTTCAGGCAATCGTTCATGTCAACCTCTGGCGTCCCATCAGGGCGCTCTCTGCGGGTTTCCATGCGCAGCCAATGGTCGTGATACACTTGCAATTCAGCGGTGTCCTCTACGGTCAGGAGCCGCCGCGACCAAGGGATGTACATGCCAAGGCAGTTCAGCGTGGTTGTCTTTCCAGAACCTGTGCCTCCCGCGATGACGAAGTTCGCCGGTCGGCTGTCCAGACCCTCAATCCACACCCACATCATCGCCGCTAGACGCGAATTGACCGTGCCGAAATTGACCAAATCGATCATCGTCAGCGGGTCTTCCTTGAATTTACGGATGGTCAACGTTGGCCCATCCGGAGAGACAGGAGGAATGGTGCCGTTTACTCTGGAGCCGTCCGGGAGACGTCCATCAAAAATCGGTACCAGACCGGGTCCATCGCCAAGAGGAACGTTGGTGTAGGAAGCGATGTTCTTTGCAATTTGAAGCCCGGATTCGTCGTCAATCCATATGTTTGTCCGGCACATACCGTGGTTGCGGTGGGCCACTTTGACGCACTGCGTCCCACCGTTGTACATCACTTCTTCCAAAGCGTCGTCCTCGAACAGAGCCGCCAAGTCACCGTACGGGTTCGGTTGGATGTCGCCGTCCACGTGGTAAATTGGCGAAGGGTGGTTTGGTTCGGTGTAAATCGTGACTCGCCCGTATTGCTCTAGTATTTGTTCTGACATTGCTTAACCTCCTACTGCTTTGACGGCCCCTAAATAGAGGCCCATGGACACTGCCATCCACAACGGTAGCCACCATAGCGTGTCTTTCAGACGGCCCATCATGCGGCCAGACACGCCCACGGCAACGGCTGATGCTGCGGCGAAAAACAGACTGAACGTCTGATTAAATCCAGTGATTTGGAAACCTTTGCTAGCGGGGGCGAACAGACCGACGATAAAGGCGATCAACACAGGTAAGCCAACGCTTACAAAGAGGTTTATGAGGATGCCGCGACCCGATAGCTCCGTTTCTCGTTGGTTCATCAAATCGTTTAGGCGCTCGTAATCTCTGCTCAAGTCAGATAGAATGTCACGGAGCGACGAGTCCTGTTGAATCGCTGTCTCGATCAGCATCATCACACGCTGAACCTGGCTGGAACGCGTTTTTGCGGCAAAGGCGGACAGGCTTGCCTCAAAAGATGATGCGTGGGCTTCTTTCAAGGTCGCCGAGAGCAAAGAGGCCAAGAGGCCATCGTTTGATTCGGACTGTTCCATCATCGCTTCTTGTAGCCCGCGACCGGCACCCACGGAATCCGACAGAGCCTCCAAGAAGGTGGGGAGTTGGTTTTCAATCGCTCGGCGACGGCGACGTTCCAGCATGGGCGGTATTCCACCGCCCACACAGGCGACAGCAATCACCCCGAGATAAAGCAGAAGAGGCGATTCGTTGAACGACTCGAGAAGACCGAATATCATTTCATCACCTCACAAACCGGGATCTTTTGTGTGGGCTTTGAGCCCAACCAGCGCCATCCCTACCAGCGTCAGAATCAACCCAATGTTGACCACGGTGCTGATGACCGCCGGGTCTGGTAGCGACATAAAGGAGCCAAGGTCTCCCGACATCAATTGAGGCACGAGCCCGACGATGGAGAGAATGATGGGCCCAATCATGCCTATAGAAAGCAATGTTTCGGGGACGCCTCCTAACTCTTGTATGTATTTTTCAACCTCTTCTGAACGTTCTTCTTCCATCCGAGTGCCCTGCTTCTTGAGGGTTTCAACAAGGTCGGTGTTCTGCGTGACGTTGGTGTAAAGCGTGTTCAACAAGCGTTTGTAGCCTGCTGATTCCGCCTTTTTTGTCAAAGACTTCAATTCTTTATCGAGCCCGCCGCTGTTTCCTTTACGCAACCGTTTCATCAGCGATGAAAAATCCTCTGATATGATGCCGTATCCGCCTTTACCAATCGTATGGAGCGCTGCCTCAAGACCGACTCCAGAGGACATCAACACATCCAGCGTGCGAATAACATAGAGGAGTTCTCGCTTTTCCTCCAGTTTTCGCATTTGAAACCCTCCATCAAATGACGTCTTCAAGCAATTCAAAATGGAACCCTTCGCTAGCGCTGTCGTATTCCATGACGGAAAAAATAACCTTGACATCCCGTTCTTCGAACGGATCGTGGATGTAAGGTTGGCCGGTTCTGAACATGGCCACAATCCGCTTGTATTCGTCAAGTGTGAGGTCCCCTCGGACCGTGTACAACGTTGATTCTGACCCTTCGTCATGGAGGTCGTCGCCTTCCTGACCGCGCACGACGGTTCTGGTAAGGCGTCGCGTCATTCTGACCTTGATGTCTGCGTTTGCAATTCGGACCCAATCTGCGCTTGATGTTCCCGTTGCGGGGCGAATAAAGAAATCGATTCCTGCCATATATGACGCCTGTTTGCCTCACATCGGGAGCGGAACTTGAATGTGTTGGAGGCGAATCAATTCGTCGCACCGACTCTGAACCAGCCAAATCTCGGCTCATCGAGCGTTCCTGCATCCAGCATATCGTCCAATTTTGCTTCAGCGACCTCTCGAACGAAACCTCCGTTTGAGACCGCAACTTTCAGCAGGGCGTCGAGCGTCACACCGTCGCCCTGATCGAGTTGCCCGACCGCCTTGAGTAGAAACGCCTCCAGGTCTTGCCCACCATCGCCTCCTTCCACGCCACCTCCATCGCTGAGACGCATGACCGGCGGCGGGGTTGTCGCTGCCTCAATCCGCCCCTCGGCGATGTCCAAAGCCTGCATCAAGTTCAACTTGAACGGCTCAAGGTCGACCTCTCCGTAGTGGTTCTTCGCCGCAAGCAAGCTCGCCGGTAGACCGGCACGAGCGTAGGCGTCCAAGGTCGGCTCAACTTCCATGGAGGAAGCGAAACGGTTCATTCGCTCCATGGTCGCCTCGCAAGCGTCAAGCAACCAATTTGCGTAGATCTCGCGATTGACCACGCAGGCTTCCTCGGGACGGAGTGAGGTGTAAACCGCACCCTCATCGGTTTGATACCATCGTGTTTTCGAGGTCATCATCACCAAAAGTGGCTCACCATCGTCCAAGCGTTCAGACCATTGATGCGCAAGCTCCTGCATCATCTCGGAATTGTACTCTCCGATTGAAAAGTAATGCAGGCCCGTCGGGTCCCTGAGTTGGCCCTGGTAGAGCGAAGAACCTCCGGAGGTTTCTCGCTGTTCCAACCGCTCCAAAAGGCCGGCAGCGACGATACGGTTGACTTTTGCGCCCAGTTTCGTGATGACAAAGGACGGGTCGTACTCGCCTGAACCTTTCTCGTTGAGGGTTGCGCTACCAAACTCTGAGGCCAAGAGAAGATGAGCCGGTTGGCGAGAGATACGGGCCCGCTCCATCAACCCCACCCCCACTGAGCTCTGAGTTCACTCGCCCGCATCTGAGGGTCATGGACCTCCATGGAGCAACCGTCTGCGAGGATCATCGCTCCCTGCTCATCAACAATGGAGCGTCCTGTGACGGTAAGGTGCCGTCCCAGCATCTGTTCGCGAACGTGCTGGACGAAACCTTGTTCGCCAATTTCGTCGATCTTTGACCGCATGGCATCAACATCGAGGTCAAGGGCGGCGAGCGTGGCATCTTTGTTCACCAAAACAGCAGCCGTTGCACCGTCAAGGTCCACGACAAGGCGCATACGAATGTCCTCAGCACCAGCGTTGGGACCGCAATCGGAGCAGATGCCGTCTCGAAGAACTCGGCGGCATTCGGTGCAACGCATGATAAAGCCTGAATCCTCTCTTACGCTCACCAACATGCCGCTTGTTTTCAGGCCAACCCGACTGGGGCCAGCCACCACCTCGACCAGGTCAACCTCGACGGCATGATTGGTGAGGTCCATACCAGCATCCCAAGGCGGAGCCTCAAGAACGGTCATTTGCTCAGCATTGTCCACGGTGATGTCGGGTATACCCTGCCAAGCCCGGACTCGAGCGCCTTTGATTTGGACGGTTACGGGCAAGTCCGTTTCCTTGAATGGAAGGTCATCCCAGAGACTGATGCGACACCTTCCTGTAGGGTCAGCGATCTGTCCAGACCACAAGAATTTCTCTTCGCCATCTCTATTGAAAGTGCGTTTGGTGATTTCCGTAATTTGCACCACCGCATCGACATCTCTTGAACCGTCCCGAAGGGCGCTCACACTGGTCAGACTCTTCTCGTTGAGGGTGTCAAGGTCTGCAAAATTAGCATCGTGGTAAACCTCGATTCGCGTGGTTCGACCGAAGTTGAGTTCGGGCGTGTCTCGGAAACTCTTCACCTGTGCTCCATCAATTTTCACCAACGTTCCAACCTGATGCTCAAAAGGTTCCCACGAGAGGAAACCAATGGTGCCCGTGTCGTCTGCAAGCCTGCCGCGAACGACGTCAATGGAGCCGGAACCGTCCTTGCGATGAATTACATCGGGCCGGCTAGCAAGGACACGTCCAACAACGCAAATGTAACCTTCCTTGGGTATGGCGCTGATGTCGATGGGATCGTTTGAAGCCACTGGGGTGGCGACGCCCTCCTTGAGGACAACCACTCGAGCGGACTGGTTGATGTTCAGCGACATTTTGCCGTTGTATTCGTTGACACTCGCACCCTCTATTCTCACGATGCTGCCCGCAGCGAGGTTCGCATGAGGGCCCCAGTCTTTGTAGTCCCAGCGGGTGCGCTGACCGTTTTCCTCCCACGGGTTGTCCTCGAGCATGCCAAAGGCAATCTGTTTTTCCTCTCCCCGGATGAGTTGATCTCGAACATTGTGAGTGACGATAGCGACCTCAATTTCCACATCCCGGTCGGTCGCCGACAGCTCGCCCAAACCTGCAACTTTCTTGACCTGCCGCGTCGCGGTGGAACCGCCCGTCGTGGCTGGAGAGGTGCCGCTTTGAAAACGCCTCAACACGGAGCGCATGGCGTCCTGAGGTGGAATGTAGAATTCGTTTTCGTACTTCGCAAAGGCCTCAGCAACCTCGCCTTCATCCGCATCCGGGCACTCTTTGAGAACGGCCTGAACATAATCAGCGTACTTTTCAGTTGACATATCGCAATCCTCCGTCAGGCGTTGTTCTGTTGAGCCTGTACGGAGAACAGGCGGCGGGCTTTCGTGCGGGTTGGTTTAGATTGGACACTCCCTTGACCTCCATGGGACATACCACTGACGACGACGGGTGATAAAGAATCCCGTCGGTCTTGATGGCATCATCATGCCGGATTGACCCGCAAACCGTCCATCAACAAGACATCGGGCAGGTGCATGCTACCGGAAGAATACGACCCTTGCCGGCGAACGTCATCGCCTAAGATGACCTTTCCTTTGAGCGATTTTGCGAGGTTGCCTGAGAGGCCGGCTTGCTTGAGGGCGCCGATGATTTCGCCGTTCTCAACCTTCAAGATGGCGCTGGTGGTCACCGAAAAATCACCGCTGCTGGGATTGGCGGTGTGGGCGCCCATCACGCTGTTGACGATATAACCGTCTCCCATCGTTTCGAGCAATTGTTCCATGGTCATGGAAGGTTGTGATGAGGTGAGGAACAGTTCAGTGCAACCCGTTGAGGGTGGCGATTGGTGGCCGCCTGACGAGGCGGAACCGGTTGAGAAGGCCTCTTCTATGCGGCCCTCCGCAACTTGTTGTGCTGCATCTCTTGTGGACCAGAGCATGTTGCTCAGCGTCCCGTTTTCCACCAGCGTTTGGCGCCGCCTGGGGACGCCCTCGGCATCCCTCGACCCTGATGACATGCCACCGTTCAGGAGGCCGTCATCATGAAGCGACAATGAGGGGTTGAGAACTTCTTTGCCCATGCTCTCCGACCAAAACGACTCTTTTCGAACCATTTTTTCACCGGTCATCGCCGGGGGCACCACCATGGAGAAAAGAGGTGAGAAACCTTCGCTTGTCAACAACACTGGGGTTTCAACGGCCGAGCTCTCAACATTGAGTGGGTTTTGAGTTACTTGCGCCCAATGAACGGCTCTTGAAACACATTCCGGAACGGCAGGGAGAAGAGAACGGCCGCTTTGACCTTGCCAAGAACTGGTGAGTTGACCGTCGACGTCGATCGATACTTGGACGCCAATACCGTGAGAGGTGGTGATGCCAGAGGAAAGGATGCCTTCGCTGTTCATCAAACAGCTCGCTGTGGCAGAAACCCCAACACCGCCTCCGGTGACGACCGCCCTTTCATCGGTTGACCGCACGTGGGAAAGAACAGTATCAGCCTGCTCAAGCAAGTCCTCCGGTCCAATGTCAAGGATGTGCTTGTCCATCCTGCCGGACACTTCCTCAGCCGGCTGCTCAGACGGCAGCACAAATCCTGAGACCGATGGCGATTTCTTGGCTATTGCCACCGCTTGTTGAACCGCTTTTTCAGCTGCTGACGCGTCAACGAGATGGGCGAAACCAAAACGCCCATCGTCGACCACACGAACGCCAAACCCCCCTTCACCACCGCCGGCGGCCATGGAAATTTTTCCGGCTTCGATATCCAGTTGATGTCCGTAAGATTGGAAACCGATGAGGTCCCATTGCTGCACACCGCTGCTGCGGCAAACCTTGGCGATGGTTTGGGCACTGTCCAAAAGACGGTCAACGGCTCCATCTGGCAGCATATCATCCCACCAACGCTTCGCTGATTCGCATCACGGGACCGCCATCGCCGACGGGGACCGTCTGGCCTTTTCCGCAGAAGCCCGGTGAAGCCAGGGAGGCATCACGGGTCAAACCGTTCACGTTGTTGAGAATCTCGAGCGTAAGACCGCTAACGCTGACATCGCGCAGCGGTCGAGTGAGTTCGCCATTTTCTATCAACCAGGCTTCCTGAGCGGCGAACTGGAACGAGCCGCGGCCGGTATCGACCTGCCCGCCTCTTGTGCCGCAAGCATAAACACCGTACTGAATATCTTCCATGAGTTCATCCATGTCCCTGTGAGTACCGCCTTGGATAATCGTGTTGCTCATTCGAACAAGGGGGTGATGGAGCCCGTCTTGTGCCCGAGCACCACCGTTTGGCTCGATTCCAAAATGATGAGCCGTTTCTCGGTGATTCAGGTATTCGGTCAAGACACCGTTGCGAATCAACACCTTCTCCCGCGTGTTCACGCCCTCATCATCCACTGGATAGGAGCCGTAACCCTCCATGATGGTCGGGTCATCAACCACCGTGACGATATCACTGCCTATCTTTTGCCCCAGTTTTCCATCAAGACACGAATCTCCCGCTGCGACAAGATCGGCTTCGCACGGGTGCCCAAGCGCCTCGTGAATGTAGACACCGGTCAGGTCCTTGTCGGCGATGAGTGGCAACTTTCCAGACGGAGCCCGTTCCGCAGTGAGCAACCTCAACGCAGCGACCTGGGCAGATTCACCGAGTTCGACCAAATCGCAACCCTTGATGACCTCAAGACCGCCCTGACCGCCGTGCCTTGTTCGGTAGGAGACAACGTCACCGTTGCGACGAGCGGTCACCATCCCGTGAACAAGGGACCGCTGGAAAGACCAAACCCGGTCCATGCCTTCGGTGGTCAGGAGTTCGGTGTGGATGTGTTCGTCTCGCCATCCTGTCCTCACCGAAACGACATCGGCATGACCGGTTGCACCGCTGTACAACTCGTTCATGAAGGAAATTTTCTCATCGAGCTCGGTATGACGAACATCAAACTGAGGGCGCCAGTGAACCTCGTCTTGAATGACGGGGACTTCGGCCAGCCCTTTGGGCGATTCCCCCGACGTTCGTCTTTTTGCGACGGCTTTAGCCAGTCGTGTTGTGGATTCGATTTGTTCACTAAGTGAAGCGATATCGGTGGTTGAGTGCACACCCCATGCACCATCCGCCAGCACGCGCAATGTCATGCCGAGTTCCTGACCTGGGATGGCTCTTTCCAAGGCGCCGTCGCGCATGGCTACGGTGGATTCGGTTAGCGCCACAAGGCGCACCTCCGCATACGATGCGCCGAAAGATGTCGCCTCGTCAAGCGCCTTTCTGACTTTTTCCTGATCGAGGTAGCGACCCTCTGCCGAGTGAAAGTTGTCGTTTTGCTTCGCAGCCATGACCATGGGTATTGCAGAACGAAGAGGGCTTTGAATGCTCCCCTTCAACGGTGCGATGAACTCTGGTCGTCCGCCATCAAAACATGAGCCACAAGCGATTCGAACCTCCGGTCGGATACCCAACTTTCAACATCAATTCCAAGTTGCTTCGCACCCTCTATAGAATAACACATTGCGCTTTCGGAAAGGCCCCATCCAAGGCTGCTGAGAAACGCTTCGGCACGGTTCTCAAAGTTCGCCGGAAACACAGGCTGTGGTTGCGCATGGCCCGATTCGGCCTGTATATCTCCTGCTTCGGGCAAGCATACGATCCACGCAGAGGTTTGACCGTTCTGTAGCCCGGCACGAGCAAAAGCCTCGGATATGTGATGCGTTCCAGCAAGATAGCGAATGAACTCTGCATCGATACTGCGAGCGACCATGGTGCCTCTCAATTCATTTCTGGCCGCTTTGGTCCATGCAGCCCAGAGCTGTTCCGTGCTTTGCACTGCATGATTGCCGAGGAGAACCCATCTTCCGTCCGGCCTTTTCTTGAGGAACTTTTCGATGGCCTCTGCAGCCTCGTCGGCTTTGATGTCAGCGTTAACCACTGGAAACAACATGGTGCCCACCGTCTTCACCCATGCGTCCTTTTCATTTCAATCATGCGAGGTTTTCTCGCCCTCCAGAGGGGTGTCATCGTCTCTCTCTTTGTGCGGTGATGAGTTGGAGCGTCGTTTTAGAACGCGCTCGATTTCTGCGAAGATCTTGTCAAGCAACAGAGGCCCCCAGCCCCGCTTAGCCAAGATTTCGGTTCGGTTTTTCGCAGACATGTTCAGGACGTCTCCGGGCTCCCTCATGCCCAGACTTGCCAGTTCTCTTGCTCGCTGACGTCCGACATGGCGGATGTTCACAAGTTGGAGCAGGTCGGGCTTGCACCCGTGGCGGACCCGTTGCTGAAGGACACTGAGGCGCTGAACCAAATCAGCAACGACGGGAAGGTGTTCCTCCGCAAACACGTCGTCCGTGAGAAGGACGTGTTGCGCACCGGACAGGAGCCAACCCATCAAGTCAACACGGTGATGGACATCGCCGGGCAGCACATCCAATTCCTTCTCCAGTTGGCGTAGTGTCGTCTCTTCCGTCCACTCCTCAACCATCCATGCCGATTTGATGTCGCTCAACATGGCCTCTGCATAACCCGGTTCGATGAGAAGTTCGTCTTCCGTGGCGTTTGCCTTGAGCCAGGTCTTGGAATTTGTTTCAAAATCTGCTGATTTCGCCCACAGCGAAACAAAATCAGGTGTCGCAACAGCAAGGTGAAGAAAACCAAAATCAGAGACCGGCGCATCGAGGCGTACAGCACGACGCACAGCCCTTCTGAGGCCGCGTCGAAGAATGGAGGCCGACAACGGATCGAGGTAGAGTTGCGTGACGCGCTCACCCATCGTCGTGGCCTCGTACCGCATGCTGGCAGCGTCTTGGGCCACGGGTTCAGCCCAACCGCCGGTTTGCCTGAGTGATGTGGCTTTGGAAAAACCAACAGCGGGCTCAGCATGGGCGCTGGTATGGCGAGGCAAGGGAGAGGGCCTGATCTTTGGCTCCCATGATACGCCATCGGTTTGATGGGCCGTGTTGGCCCAGGTGGGAACCGTATCGTCCCAAGCTTCCTGCTCGTCGATGTCCTGGTCCATCCAGTGTGGCGTGAAATGCTCATCAAGGCCGCATTTACGGACAAAACGTTCCTCTACCAACCAATCCAACATGGAAGTCAATCGCTCCCTTAGTTGAGAAGGTGGCATTGATGAACCCAAAAAAGTGGAAGAAAAGAAATGCTCAATGGCGCCTTTGTGCACCAGCCCTCCCGTCGCAATGCTTGCGAGAACGTGCATTCGCAAGGCCGGCTCTGATGCCAATTTCGAGGAAATGTCTTCGATTGGGCCAAAGAAGTACCTGTCCGATACGGCATCGGCCACCTCCCATCCATCGGTGCCTTTGCAATACACCCAAGCCTCGCCTTTCGTGTCGTACTTCGGGCGACCTGCGCGACCCAGCATTTGACGCACTTCCATGACCGGGAGAGGGCGACTCATCCCGTCGTCCCAACGCTTGAGGTCTCGAACGAGAACACGACGCGCTGGTAAGTTGACGCCTGCGGCAAGGGTCGGTGTGGCTGTCAAAGCCACCAAAAGCCCTGATTTGAACGCCGCTTCAACGTCCTTTCGCTGAGCGTTTGTCAAACCTGCATGGTGAAACCCAACCCCCGATGAAATGCAGGAGGCGAGTTGTTCAGCAAGGTTTGACTGGCTCCGCCCGGTCAAGGTTTTCGACAACGCCGCCAACGCTTCCAAGCGTTCGGGGTCTTCTTTTACAAGGCGCTTTCTTACCCTCTTTGCGAGGTTCTTCGCTTCAGACTGGGCCCCCCGTCGGGTGCCAACAAACATCAGCACCTGCGCATTTTCGTTCATGCCATCGTCAACGACGCTCCAAACAGGGTGGCTCTTGATGCCTTCCAAATCGCGAGGCGGCATCAACGCGCCGCCACCTTTGCCCTCATCAGGAGATTGCAGTTTCCTCGGTTCAACATGAAAATCATGGAACGTAGCGTATTCAAGGGCAACAGGCCTCCATTCTGACTGAATCAATGTCGCGTCAAGCCACTTGGCCAAATCCGGTGAGTTTCCCACGGTGGCGGACAAGGCAATCAGTTGTGCATCGGGTTTGATGTGGCGCAACCGTGTCAGATTGATCTCAAGCGTTGGCCCTCGCGAGCCGTCGTTCAACAAATGAAATTCATCAGCGACCACGCAGCAGACATCCGCGACGAGTTCTGAGCGATGGCGCAACAAGGAATCTAATTTTTCAGAAGTGCATACCAAAATGTTGCACTCATCAATGTTCTTGGCTTCCGCCGTGGCGTCGCCAATACCCAGCCCAACCGTATAGCCGAGGGCCGTAGCGATTTCTCTCAATTCCTCGTATTTTTCCATGGCCAGGGCTTTCAAAGGTACAATGTAGATGGCCTTTGAGCGGTTGTGGCCCTCCGATAAGCGCTTGATAATGCCCATGTAGGCAAGAAGTGACTTACCAGATGCAGTCGGTATAGCGACCAAACTGTTGTCGCCTGCTAAAATCGAAGGGACAGCCTCGGCTTGGGGAGGATGAAGCCGATGAATGTTCCACGAATTGGCGAGAAACGTCTTGAATTTTTGAGGTAAATCAAGCGAATCAATGGCCCGATTGTCCTCCTCCATACCTCAGTATATTCGGCAGCGGTTCAAAAGGACAACGCCCGCAGTACCCTGCCGACATCTATACAAGTCCCTCCCCATCATACCCCCTCCATGAGCGACGATAGAGACGCTATGGTTGAGGAACGTCTTTCGGTGTTTGACGACGAACCGGACCTAAACGATTGGGTCGAAGTGATGTGCGGTGCTGCGATGGTCGTCCTCGGCGTTTTCCATCTCGTTGAACCCGGGACACTTGTTGACCCAGACATCATGCGCTGGTTCGCCGCAGCCGTCGTCGCTGCTGGTGCCGTTTGGGCTGGCCACGGTCTCAAGGACATGGGCGTGAAGGAAGTCCGCAGGTCCATCGCCCTTCTCGACATGGTCAACAACGACACAGGTGTGGACACCGGACTGATTCGGGACGTGCTTCTCAATCAAGATGCCTACAAGGAATTTCTCGTGCAAGCCTACGAATCAGCGTGGGAAGACGGGGTCATCACCAAAGAAGAACTCCAAGAGCTCAAATCCTTCCAAGAAGCGCTGGGCATCAGCGATGAAGAGGCGGCCGACCTCAACGTCAAAGCGGCCATCAAATCAGCGGCCGCAGATGGGGAAATCACGCCTGATGAAGCGAAATCAATCGAAACCGCTGCCAAAGCAGCGAAGATGTCCGACGCCGATGCTGCGAAAGCCGTCAACAAGGAACTCAAGAAGAAAAAGAAGGACTGATCAATCCCACAACTGCGCGCTCGGGACCGCGTATTGTTGAGCAAGCTCCGCCGCCTTTGCTTTTCGACGAACCTCGGTTGCCGTTGCCGCCACCCCCAACATGATACCACCAAACATCACGGCGCCGCCGTAAGGCGTCAGACCTGTGGCGCCATCAACACCCCAAGACGGTGGTATGTCCGCACTGTCAAAGCCCGAAGAGGGTTGGAAGGTCACGTCCAAGAGGTCAAGATCGCAGTCGCAAAGGGACACCGAAATGCGGTCAGGAAACAAGGCAGCCTGCAGCCGAACCCAATCGTTCGCATCAACCGTGGCCGGGCGTGTTGCCCAAGCCGGTGCACCAACAGAGCCACTGGCTGGCGCTGAAACCATCTCAACATCGATGTGGAAGACAGAGGACATCGGCGGTTCGTCAACGACCAACATCGCTTCGAGCATCAGCAAATCCAACAGTAACGACCGACCTGCAAGAAGGATGAAGCGAACCGCCTGATTCTCCAACATGCCCGTCTGTGGTTGTTGTTCTGCCCCCTCAGAAACTTGGCCAAAGATAGCCTGGTCGAGCCGCAAAGTGGCCAAATCCGTGACGACGAGTTGCCACCTGCCGTCGTTCATCGGAATGGCTTTTTCGATGTCAAGTTTCAGCTTCAATCGTTCACCATCCAACATCCCCCAGGTCGCACCCGTGTGCGTGTAGACCGTTCGTTCGGGAACACCCTCTGCAGACACGTCCCACAGTTGCTGCAGCCGCATGTCGAGCAAATCCTCAATGGTGATTTCGTCGGGATGCTGAACTTCATCAGAAATGGCCCATATCGGGTGGACGATACCGCCAACAAACAACATCAGAACGCCGGGGACAAACAAGCCATAGCGAACGACGAGGGCCGTTGTGGGTTGCCATGCGAAAGCGATGAAGGCGACAAAAGCGAGCAGAGAAAACAACAGCATTCCATAGCCTTGGTTTGTCAGCGCCAGCGGTTCATCGAGTTCCCCCACCAAGGCGGCCCCTTGTGGATAGAAACTGCTTGAATTGAAGCCGGTCGGGTCGGTCGGACCCATGCTCTCATAGCCGAACGTCCCGATCCATGAGTACGGCTGAATCTTATCTTGGGAACCGTAGAAGCAGAGGGTGTAGTCCCCCGTCGGCAAGGCTCGCCACCGATACGTCATCCGCAAGGCTTCACCGTCATCGTCGACCACAACATCTGGTGTCGGCGAAAGTCGACCAGCAGCCGTGATTAAATCGGGTATGGAGTGAGGTTGTTCAATCTCCACCGGCACGAGAACCCATTCTACGAGCAACCTGAGAACCTCATGCGTCTCCACTTCAAATGCCCAGCAATCGGTGTCCGCCCCAATAAGGGCGCCTTGGTGAATGTCTTCAAAATCGGTAAGGACCGGCTGAGTGGACGATGAAGGTTCATCGACGTCAATCGCTTCAGGATCGATGGACCAAGGGACATCCAGTCGCAAAAAAGAGGGCCCACGCATGTTCAATGACCAGGTCCCGGGCCGGTCAATCGTCACCGTGAACACCAAACGTACCGGTTCGTCGTCCCACAACACTCGACCGTCCGACAGGTCGAGCGGTTCGTTCTCCAAGCGGTAGGTCTGAGCGGTAAATTCAGGGAGCGTGCTTGCCTCAAAAGACCAGTCGTTCACACTGCTACCGACCACGAGGCGAAGTTCCATGGCGGGACGAAAGAGACTGCCTGCCTCGGTTTGGTGTTTGAAGTCAATTTCCAGTTCTTCCAAAACCTCTGGAACGAGGGCGATGTGGTCCTGAGCAGGGTCCATCAAGAACTCAAAGGTGATGACCTCTGGTTGGACCAAGGTAGCGAAGGTTTGGTCGGAAACTTGCTCTTCGCCGATGGGTGTTGACGACAACACGCAGTCGTTGTCGGCTCGGCAAGAGAGGTACAGATCGCCGTTGTCTTGGGTTATGCCGGCCGAGGCGCTCATGACCGACGGGTGGACGAGCATCGCCAGAAAACAAAGCACCCAGAGGACGCTTTGGATACGGGGCTCGCTAACCGGTTTCATAGGAGCCTCTGCACGGGGCGAGTATTTCATTGGATGTCCTGCACTGCTTCATCCACAAGAGCGGTGTTGCACGTTTTGCAGAAGTACCGGCCAGCGCCTTTTTTCTGGCGTGGATAGCGTTCACCGCACTTGCGGCAAAGCCACATCCATCTCGCTCTGGCCAACCGGCGAGAACGTGTAAATTCCCTCCCACGACGAGCGCCCTTGCCGTCTGGCCAAAGGGCTTCAAGCGAGCGAAAGGCGCTGTTGTGTTGGCGATATCCGAGGGCATGAAGGTACTCGTGGAACAACACAAAATGAGCGTAATCAGCCCATTCGTTTACCAGCAGATTTGGATGCAAGTCAACCACTTCGAGTTCCAAATCTCCGGACGGCAGGCGCCGCCAGCGCGTCGCACCGTGTCGCTGGGTGGCGTTAGAGCGCAGAACCCCCAACGGCACCTCAAGAAGCGCTTGCCGCTGTTCGATACCAACAATTCCAAGCGCATGCATGTTCTGCAACACAATGTCTCGAAACCCCGCAAGTGTCCGCATCTGCTCGGCGTTTGGCTTGACCATGCAGACGCCTCAGGACCACCGATGGTAGGCAGGGTGCCCTTCCTTCACAGCGACGAACAAACCGTTGCCGGTTGCGCAAATTTTTCCTGCGGCGGTCATCGTCAACTCGACCAAGACCCGGTCGCTTGAAACCTCTTTTGCCAGCCCTACAACGGTGAGTTTCTCACCGAGCGGGGTTGGGCGTCGTAGATTCACCTCGTACCGAGCGGTGACGGTGCAAGGCGGTTCATCTGCCCCTTGTGCGTCCATCAACGCGATAGCTGCAGTCCAATTCCCATGACAGTCCAGCAGGGTGCCGATAATGCCTCCGTTCACCATGCCGGGAAACGCTTGGTGATGCTCTTCGGGCGTGAATTCCATCTGGAGACCGCCTTCAATGCGGTGAGAGGCTATTCTCAGCCCTTCGTTGTTGGTTGGACCGCATCCAAAACAGATGGACGTCGGTGCGTACATTTCTTGAACGCTCGACTGGCTCATGATGACTCCAAACCGCACGCGCTTGATGGTTCTTGCCTTTCCTTGGCCATCGGAGTGTTGATGACGGACGCGCTCTTGGCGAAACCATGGCCAAACGGAAGAAAAAAACCGTTCGAAAAATCCGTGTGGCCCACGAGTTGCCAAAACGACGTCGCGTGGCGATTGAAGAAGCGATGAAGGCGCACCAGACCGAGGACAGGCCAGATTGGGACCGCTCGTCGGATTGGGGTGATGTCCGTTTCAACAGAAAACGGATCAAGCCAGGCACCCTAAGAACGGTCCACTTGCCTCTCCTGAACGTGAGTTTGGGCGACCCGTGGCCGGTCCCGGTCACGATCATACACGGTTCTCGACCGGGTCCCTGCATCACCGTCATCGGAGGTATTCACGGCGACGAATTAACCGGTCCATCTGCGTGCACGCACCTTCTCAGTAACGCCTTCACCGAAGAGGGAAAGCCGCTCGACCCCAAAAGCCTCGCAGGCACGCTTCGCATTGTACCGGTTGTCAACCTGCCCGGCTATCGAATGAAATCAAGGTACTTCCCGGATGGAAGAGATCTAAATCGTCAGTTCCCCGGTGACGCCGGTGGGTCCACCACGCGTCGAGTGGCCCACCAAATTTGGAAGGTGCTTGTCGAGGACAGCGACGCCATTATCGATCTGCACAGTGCGGCAAAAGGCCGCGACAACATGCCACAGGTGCGCTGCGATATGACGCATACAAGTTCATACTTACTAGCAAAATCGTTTGGTATTGAAATCATTCTGGATTCCATACCCGCTAAAGGAACGCTTCGACGGGCGGCCAACGCCGCAGACATCCCGGTCGTAACCTACGAAGGTGGAGGGGCCGACACGCTCGGCGACCAGTCCGTCAAGGTCGCCGTTCACGGCGTGATGAACGCTCTTCGCTCGATGAGGATGGTTCCCGGCAACCCACAACGACCGAAATTCCGCATTATGGCGAGCGGATCGACGTGGTTGCGTGCAGGAGAAGGTGGTCTTCTTGACATGTTTGTGAAGGCTGGAAGCGTAATGCGGGAAGGCGAGGTCGTGGCCACCATTTCTGACCCCGCTACACCCGGGATGACGGTTGATATCGTTGCACCCGAGGACGGCTTGATCATCGGCGCAGCCACCAATCCGTTCACGGCAGCCGGCATGCCGGTGGGTCATTTTCTCCCCATTTCCAAACACTTCGCTCTGCTCGAAGAACAAATTGACGCAAACGGCCAGTTCATCGTGAACGGCAGTCAAGAAGAACGTGTTTGGCGAGAAGAACACGAAATCAGCGAAATCTCTCTGGATGGCGAATGGAGCGGTGGCGAAGTCGATTCCGAATGGATTGGCTCAAAACCGCAAAGCGACGACAAAGACTTCGAGGAAGAGTCTGAATGATCAAGACGCACTAAACGCCGCAACCGCAGCGTGAATTTCTTCGTCTCGCATGTTTCTTTTCTGCTGTTTAGCCACTTCAAACAGGTGGGCCACAAGGTCTTCTTCGGCCTCAATACCGCGCTCTTCCAACCACCAAATGATGTTTGATCTTCCCGACATGTGCCCGATACGGATGACTTGCTTCAGACCAAAATCACCGGCTGGCACACCGGAATAAACCCGGTCTGCAAGCCAGTTGTCGCCTTTCTTCATCGCTTTGATGACGGCGGACGCGTGAACACCGGTGCCCGTCTCGAAGGCATCCTCGCCGAAGATTGGGTAGTTGCCTGGCAGAGGGACCTCGATGTATTCGTTGGCTTTGCGGGTGTAGGTGTCCAGAAGCGTAAGGTCGTTGTCAATGATGCCCATGAGTTTGAAATTCACAAGCGTCTGGTCCAGTGGAGCGTTGCCAGCACGCTCGCCAACCCCGAGAGCCGTACCGTGGATGACATCGGCTCCGGCTTCAAGAGCGGCTATGTTGTTGGCAACGCCGAGACCTCGGTCTTGGTGGCCATGCCAATTGACTTCGAAATCCCGTCGCTGGTACCCTCCGTCCTTGATGACCTCCTCGTCAACGAAAGCAAGGAGTTTGCGCACACCGTTTGGCGTGACGTGGCCGCATGTGTCGCAAACGCACAACCGCCTGACACCCAACTCCATCGCTCGCTGATAGATAGCTTTGACATCCTCGGGTTTGGAACGGGTGGTGTCTTCGGTGACAAACATCACCGGTACATCGTTTTCAACGGCGTACGAGACGGCTTTTTCCATCGTTGAGATGAGTTTCTCCATCGTCCAACCCTCGGTGTATTGGCGAATGGGGCTGGTTCCTAGAAAGGCCGATGCTTGGATCTCCATGTCGTGCTTGGCCTGCATTTCGACAAGCGGTTCAATGTCACCCATCAAGGTCCTCACGGCGGCACCCGGGCGAATGGAGAAATCGTGCTCTTTGATGTGGGTCAGCATGGCATCGATGTGCGTCCTGTGCATCGGACCCGCTCCCGGTAAACCCAGATCTACCTTCTGAATCCCCAGTTTTTCCATGTAGCCCAGGAGTTCGATTTTTTGCTCGATGGATGGGTTTCTGGCGCTTGGGCTTTGCAATCCGTCACGCAGTGTTTCATCATCGAACCAAATTTCGTGCGGGTGGTTTGAAGCATCGCGCTTGAATTCATAATCCACCCTGTTCCAATCGTAAATCAAAGAACGCTCGTCCATCAATCTCACCGCTGAACCGAAAACCGCCAGCAAGCCTGAGAAGGCGCTCTAGCGTTTCAATGCGTCGCTCACTCTTCTTCGCCCAGTTCTGTAGTATCTTCCTCGTCTTCAACATCGAGCAAGGATGCTGAAACGCGGGATGAGAAGATGATTTCATCCGTGAAACCACCTTTCTGTTTGTCCCGCAGCTCCATTACCCTCGTGCCTCGCGTTGATTTTCCGCTTGTTTCTTTGGTTTGGGAAACACGAATGCGGATCATCATGCCGGACTTCGTCAGCAGGAACAGGTGGTCGTCAATGTCCGGAATGGTTCGCACGCTGATGATGGAGTCGTTGTGTTCCTCGTCCAGTTTCATGGTTCGGACCCCTTTCGCCCCCGGTTTTGTTCGTCTGTAGCCATCTGTGACCATCTTTGGTGAACCGTCCTCTTCGAATTTGTGCTTACCCGAAGCGTCGGTGTCGTGTATCTTCAACGCCGTGCCAAGGCGGCTTCGCTTGGCCATACCGAATTTCGATATGGTGAGAATGTATTCGTCAGCGCTCAACATCGCCACCATGCCAGCCACGGTCCCTCCGCCGGATCCTTTGCGATTGCCGACCTTAATGCCGTAAACACCGCCGGAAACACGTCCCGATGCGCGAATGTCGCCGCAGTTGAATCTCGACGCGTAACCTGTCGTAGAAATCATCACGATGTCGTGAGCGTTTGTGGCGGACCGAACGTTCACCAACGAGTCGCCTTCGATTTTGAACCGCAGTGCGTACTTGCCGTTTCGGTTGATGCGAACATATTCGGAGAGCGCTGTCTTCTTGATGAGGCCCAGTCGCGTCGCAAAGAGAAGGTAGTGATCCTCCGGCTCGTCGAGCAGTTCCCTTGACACCGGAAGAATGCTCACGATGTTCTCGTCCTCCCGGAGGCTTTCCAGCAGGTTGCGTATGTGGGAACCTCGGGATTGGCGGCTTCCAAGCGGCGTCTCCCAAGCCTTTAGCCCGTACACCCGCCCTTGGTCCGTGAAAATCAGCAAGCGGTCTTTGCTGAAACATGCCGTAATCAATTGTGGCGTGTCCTCGCTCTTGGTCGTAACGCCTTTCAGGCCGCGTCCACCACGATTCTGCGTCCTGAAGGTCTCGACCGGTGTGTGGCGAATGTAGTTGTCTTCGCTGAGCGTGATGACGATGGCTCGCTCTTCGATGAGGTCTTCCCTGTCCATTGAAAGCGGCATGGGGTCGATGAACGACCGGCGCTCGTCGCCGTGCCGGTCCACGAGTTCGGTCAGCTCGTCCTTCAAGATGTTCAGTCGGCGGGGTCGTGATTGAAGGATGTCCTCCAAGTCAGCAATCACCAACTTGAGTTCCTCGTGCTCGTCTTGGACCTTGTTGACGTCAAGACGGCTGAGCTGATACAGCCGCCGTTCTGCAATCGCTTTGGCTTGCGCCTCGCTAAAATCAAAGGCGGCAATACCGGCCAGGGTCTCATCGCCACGCAAGACCGATTCAAACTGCTCCCTACTGGCGCTTTCTTTGCCCGCTGCAACCACGTCGTCAATTCGGTCTTGGGCTTTGACCAGCCCTTCCAAGATGTGGGCACGAACCTGAGCCTTTCCTAGGTCGAAGTTCGCTCGTCGCTCAACAACCGATTCTCGGTGAGACACGTAGGTGTGAATCATGGTCGGGAGGTTGAGAAGAACCGGCCGTCCGTCAAGGATACCCATCATGTTTGCAGAATAAGATTCTTGCAAACGACTTGATTTGAACAACTGATTCAAGACGGCGTGTGGGTCGGCGTTGTTTTTGACCTCGATAACCACGCGAATGCCTTCCTTGGAAGACTCGTCCCTGATGTCCCGGATGCCCACAACGACCTCTTTGTTGACCAAATCAGCGATTTGCACCAACATGTCGGCTTTCTTGACCTGATACGGGATCTCGTGAACCACGATCCGTTTGCCATCCTCGTCATCAAACACTTCGCAGTTTGCGCGAACGTGGAACCTGCCTTTTCCGGTAGCGTACATGTCAACAATGCCATCGATGCCGTGGATTGAAGCACCCGTTGGGAAATCAGGGCCTTTTACGTGATTCATGTATTCTTCTATAGAAATATTTGGCTCGCCCACACCACCGTTTTCGAGGATGGTTTCAACATGAAGGTTGACGGCTCCTGCAACTTCCGTGAGGTTGTGGGGTGGAATGCGCGTGGCCATGCCCACAGCGATACCGTCGCTCCCGTTGAGCAGCAAGTTGGGAAGGCGGGCGGGAAGCACGGTCGGTTCGTCTTCGGAATCGTCAAAATTCGGTTGGAAATCAACGGTGTCTTTGTTGATGTCATCGAGCATGTGCTTCGAGATTCTGTCCAGGCGGCTCTCCGTGTATCGCATGGCGGCTGGTGGGTCGCCATCGATTGAACCGAAATTGCCCTGGCCGTCCACAAGCGGGTAGCGCAAGGAAAATTCTTGAGCCATTCGAACCATGGTGTCGTAAATTGATTGGTCGCCGTGCGGGTGGTATTTCCCCATCACTTCACCAACGGACCTGGCCGACTTGCTGAATTTCTTGTCGGCGGTGTGGCCCCCCTCGAACATGCCGTACAACACTCGACGATGAACCGGTTTCAACCCGTCCCTGGCGTCGGGTAGCGCACGACCGATGATCACCGACATGGCGTAGTTGATGTAGGAATTCTTCATCTCTGTATTCAAGGAATGGTTCAGGATAATTTCGCCGCTAGCGGCCGTTTCTTCATCTCCGTTAGCGTGTGCGTCTTCAGATGTCAAGGTTGGTCACCTCCTTTGCGTAGCGTTCAATGAACGCACGGCGTTCGGGAACATCTTCGCCCATCAGAGTCTCAAACATCCTGTCGGTTTCCTCGGCTTCTCGAACCGTGACCTTGAGCATGGTTCGCGTTTCCGGGTTCATCGTGGTCTCCCAGAGTTGTTCTGGATTCATTTCACCGAGACCTTTGTACCGCTGGACGCCGATTTTTGCGTTGACGTTATCGCCTTTGAGCGTCTCAATGATAGCATCGCGTTCCTCATCGCTGAACGCATAGCGATTGATTTTCCCTTTGCTGAGCTGGTACAGAGGTGGTTGAGCGATGTAGACGTGCCCGCCTTCAATGGCGGGGCGCATGAATCGCCAGAGGAAGGTCAGCATGAGGGTCCGAATGTGGGCCCCGTCAACGTCGGCGTCCGTCATGATGATGAGTTTATTATAGCGAAGTTTGGTGGTGTCAAAGGCGCCTTCATCGCCCTCGTTGTTGCCAACACCTGCGCCGAAAGCGCGAATCATGGTCTGTATCTCTTGATTCTGGAAGACTTTGGCAACGTTGTGCATTTGCCGCTCAACGTTCAGAATTTTCCCGCGCAGCGGCAGGATGGCCTGAGTGCGTCGATCCCGGCCTGTTTTTGCGGAGCCCCCTGCAGAATCGCCCTCGACGAGGTAGATTTCGCACTCTTCCGGCTTTCTGGATTGGCAATCAGCAAGCTTTCCGGGAAGGCCTCCGCCCTCCAGCACGCCTTTTCGTCGAGTCAAATCCCGGGCTTTGCGCGCCGCTTCCCTTGCTTTCGAGGCCAAAACGGCTTTGTCAACGATGAGTTTTCCAACTGCGGGGTTCTCTTCGAAGAACTCGTTCAGTTTTTCATAGACCACCGTTTGCACGATGCCCGAAACTTCGCTGCTGACGAGTTTGTCCTTGGTCTGCGAGGAAAAAGAAGGATCTGGGTGCTTGACGCTGACAATTGCAGCGAGACCTTCGCGAACATCATCGCCTGACAAGCCGTCGTTCTTCAGCAACTTCTTCTTCTTGGCGTAGCCGTTGATGCTGCTGGTCAGAGCCGTTCGCAGACCCGACATGTGGGTTCCCCCGTCTTTGTTGCGGATGATGTTCGTGTAGCAAAGTATGCTTTCACTGAAAGCGTCGGACCATTGGAGTGCCAACTCTACGGTCACCGGCCCCTTCTCGATTTCTTTCTCGCCCGAGATAAGAATCGGTTCAGGGTGAAGCGTTTCCCGCCGGGTGTTGATTTGCTTGACGAACTCGGAAATCCCGCCGGCATAGTGGTGTTCAACGGTGTGGGTTTCATCACTTCGTTCGTCCGAAATGATGATTTTCAGGCCTGCGTTCAAAAACGAAGTTTCCTTCAGTCGACTGTCGATTTGGTCAAAGTCAAATTCAAGGATGTTGGTGAAGATGGAGGTGTCTGGTTTGAACGTGATGATGGTGCCCGTGTCTTCGCAAGCGCCGACTGATTCCAAGTCCGTGACCCGCACGCCAGCCTCAAATCGCTGTTTGTAAACCGTTCCATTGCGATGAATTTCAACGTTCATCCACTCGGATACAGCGTTGACGGCTGAGACGCCTACGCCGTGAAGACCGCCGCTCACCTTGTAGGAGCTGTTGTCGAATTTTCCCCCGGCGTGCAGTTTGGTCATGATGACCTCGGCGGCAGAAATCCCAAACTCGTCGTGCTGGTCAACGGGGATGCCGCGACCGTAATCTCGTACAGACAGCGAATGATCGGGATGAAGGACGACTTCCACGGTGTCGTTGTACCCTGCCAAGTGCTCATCAACGGAATTGTCGACCACCTCCCAGATGCAATGGTGAAGGGCAGAGCCGTCGTGAGGATCACCCAAGTACATCCCGGGTCGTTTTCGAACAGCTTCAAGGCCTTCCAGCACTTGAATACTACCAGCGTCGTAATCTTCACTCATGCAATCAACTCAAACGTGTAAAAAAGAGAGGGCTGCGACCAATTTTGGGGGTGAAATGTTGCCGCTTTCCTCCTACATAATACACTACTCTCCAAGGGGTATAAAGATACCCCTCTGAACGACCGCTGAACGAAGCATTGCGAGGCATTTTCACCTCACCAAACAACCGTTTTCACCCGTCTTTAAACATCGCCAGAAAATCGGCCTTTACCAAGCCTTCATTTCCGTGTTTTGGAAGGAAGTTTGAGGATGCGTGAGCGTTAAGAACAGGGCGCAGTTGGGCATTCCATGGCTGACCCAAAAGTTTGCGTCTCGCTAGAGGGAACGACCGTCAAGGAAATGGCAGACGAGGCCGCACGAGCCAACCTCGCCGGTGCTGACTTCGTTGAAGTTCGTTTTGACCGACTCTA
>CACODE010000003.1 GCA_902625885.1 uncultured Candidatus Poseidoniales archaeon | reverse complement strand
AAATCGAGCCGTCCTGGGTCATGAAATCCTGCAGAGCAGTGAGGATTTCGGTCAAATTCAGCTCCTTGACCTCAACCAATCAATCGCCCCGTGAGTCATAGGAGCTCATGCGCTTTTCATCAAGTTTTTCTCGCACTCCATCAAACGTGTCTTGGCAAGGTGATGCTCCGGGTCAATGGTCAGAATCGCCTTCCAAGCTGTTTCAGCCTGTTCCATTTGGCCCATGCCGTGGTGGTGGGCCGCAATCTGAAGACGGGCTTCCAAGTGCCGGCCGTCACACCTAACGGCGGCCTCGAAATCGGAAAGCGCATTGTCGAGCATGTTGAAGTGCATGTAGTAAAGACCGCGTTGATGCCATGCTGGAGCATGATCAGGAGACCGTCGCAACGCCTCGTTGAGAGGACCTTCCGCTCGTTCTGCCCTGTCCATGCTCATGTAGCATGCTGCAAGTTGCGTAAGGGCGTGGATGTGGTGAGGGGCTTGTTCAAGGACATGTTTGAACTCTTTTGCCGCCGACTCCCACTCGGCAAGATGCATGTGAGCGTCGCCCTTACGAATTCGGGCGATGGCGAGTTGGGGGGCTTGATCCAGTAACGCTTCAGCGTCCTCCAAAGCTTCCTGCGACGCATCCAACCCCATGTGAACGGAACACCGGTTAAGTCGAGCCCGAATATGGGCGCTGTCAAGGGTCAAGCAGTCGGTGTAGTGGTACAGAGCCTGTTTGAGTTGGCCTTTCGCCGCAGAAATGTTTCCTCTGATGTAGGCCGTAATGGCGTTTTGACCGTGGACCTCGGCTGCATCCACGTGGATTAAGGAAGCCTCAACATCGCCGTTGTCCAGTGCAAGAAGGGCCTGTTCACATGCGATGGATGGGTCGTTATCAGGGCTGAGCCGTTGCGCTCGGCTCAACGATTCCCCAGCGGTCTGAACATCACCAAGCATCCGTTGTGTACGGGCGAGCCCGAGCCAAGCAACACCCAGTTCCCTGTTCAGGCCAAGGGCTGCATCGAAGGCCGTAAGCGCTGATTCGAGCAACGATTTGTCCGTGATGCCCGTGCCATCCCTTAACCGGTCGGCGTGGGCCAAATGCAACCGCCCCTCCACGGTGTGCAGAAGTGCATGGTCAATGCCTTCGGGTGTGGATGAGAGAAGAGTTGATGCTTCTTCTATGCGATGTTGCCGCAAATAACGACCGGCCAGCCGAGCGCGGAGTTCGCCGTTGAGGGGTTGGCGATCGAGGGCTTTGAGAAGCGTTTCCTCTGCGGCAACCAGCGAGCCCTCGAGCTCAAGGAGTTCGGCCTTGAGGAAGATGGCGTCAACACCACCGGCCTCCAAAGCCACGGCGTGTGTAGCGGCTTTGAGAGCGCTGCGCTCGTTGCCGTGTTTTTCCGACAGGAGGCGGGCCTTCAGAGCCCATGCCTCGCCGCACTGGCGGTCAAGGGTTAAGCAACGTTCGTTCGCTTCAAGGGCGAGTTCATGCTCCCCCTCGGCTTCCAGAAGTTGTGCGTAATGCAACCAATCTGCAGAGCGTGAGGGATCTTCTTCCAGTGCCTGCGTGATCGCCTCAATCGCTTCTGTTCTTGCACCGGCACGCGCCCGCAGGCCGGAAAGCAGTGAGCGGTCCGCGGCGGTGTCAACCCCCAAGGCCTCAAGGCGTCGGACAGCTCGCTCTGCGTCCTCATCCCCCATGGATGCGAGAAGATGAGCGTGCGCACGCAACAACGCCGGATCGTCGGGCGTCAATTTCATTCGCGCCTCCAACCAGTGACGATACAGGGCATCATCGCCTCGAAGGCGAGCGATGTGTTCCAGCCCCTCAAGCACGCTGGCGTGGCCAGGCGACAACTGGTAAGCGACACCCAACGCGCCCTCTGCCCACTCATAGCGTTGGAGATGCGATGAAGCAAGCCCCAATCTGTGGGCGGTGTCGGCATCAAGATGAAGGTCGGCCATGGTCAATTGGTGGTTGTCAAGCACTCGCAACAAACGGCGCAAAAGGCCGGTGTGGTTCACCGAAAGCGAGGCGGTGGTGCCGTTCTCCACGGGTTGGTGCTGCACCACGGAACGGAGGACCTCGCATGCCTCTTGAAGGTCAAGACCTGTTGACGTTTCGGTTTCATGCTTCACGAGAAATTGATGAACGTTGAGCGAAGCATCAATTTCCGGATGAATGGCTCGCAGAGCGTCCAGGGTGGTTTGCATCAATTGAATATCGGACGTGATGCCTTCCGTGGCGAGGTTGAGATGATGGAAATGAGTGGATTGGGATTCTTTGAGAAGCGTCTGCATGTCCAACAAGCGAACCATCTTTTGATGACCCCTGTACATCGAATACCCAAACACGCCCGCTGCGCTTGCAGAAAGAAGGCCAAAACCGATAGCGACGAGACTCATTAGCACCCAGCGGTCATGTCCGGCTTTATGGTCTGCGGAGGATTTTGGGCAGAAAACACCTGTTTTCTCACCCGGAGTGAAAACCCAAAGCGCTGAAAGACCTCCAAAAACACGGGGTTGGCCACTCCCGACCGCTCACATTGAAAGCCTCCCCTTTCCGTAGGAATCATGAGGGGCATGAGCGGCTCGGAATTTGAAGACCAGACAATTGATGCCCGAATTGCATCGCTGGTCCGGTTCGGATTTTCAGAACAAGCCATCACCGACTTTCTGGCCCAGCACGAGGAGGCGCACGATGAACGCCTTTTGTGGCTTGAGAATCGGCGCGAAACGGCCACCGAAATCAAGGAGCGCTTGGACGCATTGACCCGATTTGCACCGGCCACAACCGCCCTACAGGACCATGCTTCACGGCTTGATGACCCGTTCACGGTCGAAAAGACGTACGACGATTTTGAGCGAGAGGTTCGTGCTGTTTTCCCGTGGGAGCCTGTTCTCGTGCAACACAAAGCGGCGTGGTTTGAGCAAGGCGAAGGGGATGTTTGGCAATCGCTGTTTGAACAACTTGCAGGGCTGGACGTCTCAAGTCACGCAGCCTTAACCCCCCTTTACCGTTTGTTCGCCATGCCGGAAAGAGCCGACGAAATCGTTCGCCACATGAAAACCATCGAACATGACGAAAGCCGCCAGCGAAGCATGATCGAAGGGGCTGCAGAACGGTTACGCAACGCAGGCTATCCCGTTGGGGATTTGTCGATTCAACCGTTGCTTGAAGGGCTCAAACAACTGGAACAGTGGCAACTTTTCCACGCCGAAAGAGAGCGGGTGCGGCTTGGTGCACTGCAGTTGATTCAACCTTTTGATGAAGGGTTGGCCGCAACGTTCGATGAAAGGTGCCTGGCACTTCAGAACGTTGAGGAACTTGAAGAACTCAAAGCGTTGGCAGAAGAGGTGCAGGGGGTTGCTCAATCGCTCGAACAGCGACGCAAGGCGCTTTCTGACACCATACAGGAATGGCGGGCCCTCGGTATCGTCTTTCCACATTCAGGTGAACTGCATCCCAACGACTTGATGGAATGGGAAACCAACCATGACGAGGTAGCGACCAAGGTCAGTCAACACCTCAAACTGGTTGAGCGATGGAATCGGTTTCAACGCTATTGGCCTTCAAGAACCGAGGCATCTCGAGAACTCATCGGCCACCTTGACGATACAGATCGGCTTCGCGATGCCGTTGACTCGTTGGACGCTTTGTGGAAAAAACTGGAGTTGGACGGGCTTGAGTTTTTGCAAGCGTTTGAGCACGCTGGATTGGATGTAAGTGGATGGAGAAACCGGGTGTTTGAAGACCCAATGAATGCTTTGGAGCAAATGACCCTTGAACAAGATCGCTGGGAGGCTCGGGTAAACCTAATCGACGAACTCCAAGCCTTGGACGTGTCTTTTGAGGGAGAGGAAGAGGTTGTTCTGCGTACACAATTGCTGGCCACCGAGGAAGCCGGCGATGATGTTCTTGGAGAGATGCGTCGCTATGTTGAACGCATGCGTCTCAGAAACGCTCGACATCGCGAAATGCTGGAAGAAGAATTGGCTTCAATGCGCCGAGCGGGGGTGTTGGAACGAGAAGTTTCCATCGAGGGCATGAACCTGAAAGAGTTGGAAGCCCACGTTGTCCGTTTAACCCGCTCGGGCGGTGCCGATGTTTCTCCTGATGGGAGGGGGTTCATTGGCGCTAAGATTCGCAAGCCAGTCATGAAAGAGCTTTCTCAACTCAACCAGATGGGTTGGCAGGTTGACGATTGGATGGGGCGAGCGAAGGACGATCCTGTGGGCGTGGCAAGGGAGTTGAGTGAGGCTCGACCGCACGTTTGGAATCATGAGGTGCTGCGACGACGTCTCTCGGCTTTGCCGTGGAATCGTGATGTCGCCCTCGCTCTTGAAGTTGAATTGTTGAGCAAAGACCCTCGGCGACTGGAATACCTCAGTCAACGCATACCGTTCTACACGGCCCATTTGGCAGGCCGGGAGGTGGAAGAGGAAGCGTACGCCCTTGCCCTGTGGCGCCCACCGAACGAGCGCCCGACTTTGGTGCCCGTGCCCGAACAGATGGAGAGAACCGTTCTCCAACCGGCTTCGCCCCTGGAAGACGCACACGAAGCGATGCTTGAGGCCATGGATACGGGTTTGGAAGAGCCGGTCGAAATGGTTCCAGAAACGGTTGTTTCTGAGTCGAGGGAAACCAAGGAAAAAGAAGCGGGCGTTGAACACGGCACTGAATCAATAGCGCCTGACCAACCCGAAGTCACGGTGCTGGTGAACGAACAGAAGGATGTCCCCCTTCGCACCGAAGACGAGCCTGTTGAACCGACGCCCTCCGAGCGGGCTGCAGGTTCGGACGCCGCCACGAAAAAAGCGCTCGAAGCGCTGTCAGAATTGGTCGCATTGCTGGGTTTTACGCAAACCTCGACTGCCGTTGATGCCAAAGGACTGGAAGCGCTACCCGAGGTGCGCAGAGCCCTTGCGAGCCAAGTCAATGTATCGCCAAGAGATGTCCGTATCGGGCGCTTGTTGCGCTTGACGCTTCGCTTGTTGCCGGCTGAGGACGGTTTGGACGAAGAGCGGGCCCGGATGCTGGCCACGCTTTGCCAGATGGTCCCCCCACTGAAGCGATGGATGCGGCGCAGACTGGAAGCCAGGCATTCAGGAGCAAGCGGCGATTTTCTCGACGACGCATCCGAGCTCGGCGTTGCCTTGCAACGAATTCCAGGTCTGGGGAAGCATGTCCCGCTCAATGTGGACGAGTGGCCTCTGCCGAGCGATGTTCAAGACCTCCATAGCGAAGTTGAGAAACTCGGCCGCAGCGTGAACTTGCCGTCGGCCGGTGGCGTCAAAGCCTGATCAGTTGAGATCGTCCCAAAGCGCATCCTCGTCCATTTGCGCCTTGGAGACGGGTGGGTGCAGTGGAGCCAGTGGGGCTGGCGGTAGCGGTGCTGGCGGCAATGGCGCTGGTGGCAAGGAAGGTTGCGGCGGTATAGCCACAGGGGGTGGCGGCAATATCGGGGTTTCACCAACGGGCGGAGGTGGTAGCATCGGGGTTTCACCAGCGGGCGGAGGCGGTATCACAGAGATTTCTGCGGGGGACGGTGGGTCAGGAAGCGGAGGAAGTGCAGGGGTCGGCTCTGCGGAAATTGGAGGGCCGCTGCTCACCGCTGGTGCTGCAGATGAAGGTGGGGGCAAGGCGGTTGAGGTGGCGGCGATCTGCGGTACTGGTTCAGAAGAGGGGAGTGCTTGAGGCGGTGGTGTGGGGGATCGCATGTTTTCGACGACGGCATCAATGTGTGTGGTGTCCAAGGTTGAGGTCCGTAGAAAATCAACAAAAGCAGGCCCCAGGAGGGCGGTGCTGTTGTGAATCAAGTAGGGCTCCTGCTTCCAACCGGAGAGATAGAAGTCGTGGCGACCGCCATGGTCAGAAAAGGAAAGCCGGTGGAGGTCCATCTGCGCCATAATCAAGCCGGCAATGCCGGCAAAGACAAACAAGCCTCCGCTGCCGAGAGCCATCAGGCCCTGAGAAAAGAATACGCCCATCAACAGGCCCGCCCCGATGGAACCCAACCACACGTTTTGCAACTTTTGGAAAAGGTTCAGGTGCGTGTGAGAATATCCGGAAATATGTTCCTTGACCAGCGCCATTCTGACGTTTAAGCGGCGGATGCCGTCATCGTCAAGCCTTGCTTCAACAATGCGCATCACCTCGTCGTCCATGACCAGCGACGTCGACTCTCGGCCGTCTCGGCGCTGGCTGAGTGGAAATTCCACCACCTCTTCGCCTTGTAGCGCAAGAATAGGCGCTGCACGAATCGGGAGCGTCCACGGTTCAGGCTCTTTTGCAAGCGAGAGGTCGTCCGCTGCTTCGGATGACTCGCTCGGGGTATTGGATGAGGTTTCTTCAACCTCGTCATGCGCATCGTTGGAAGGTTCGGCAGCCTCGGCTTCTTCCGTTGATTCTGGAGTCGCTTCCTCCTCGTCTTCGGCGGGCCATGCTATCGCATCGTCGTCCATGGGAAGGGCTTAGCGTGGCAACCCCATTAACTGAACCGTCGTGGTCTCAGCGATGAATTTCCGCGAACCAAACCGTTAGGTCTTCGCTTGCCTCAAAGCCCTTGCCTTCCTTGGTACCAACGAGCGTGTTGGCCGAGGACTGGTTCACATAATTGAGCACCTTTTCGGTCACTGAACCGTTGATGAGAACGGTTTCGGCTTCCTCGGCTTCGTTCAGTGCAGCCTCAAGTTTGGAAGGCCCGATCTCGTCGGAGAACGTCCCGTCAGCGAACCGAATGATGGCCTTGTTCTTGCCCATTTCGTCAACCTTGTCAAAGAGCTCTTGGATATCGGCCGGTGCTGCTTCAACCTCTTCTTTCGTGAATTCAGCGTCCATGTCCTTGTCCCAATCCTTGTCGCCGCCAAATTTCTCATCGTCCGCAGCGATTTTCTTGTCGAGAATGTGCTTGAATTTCGCCGCATCGGTTTTCTTCTGAAGGCACATCGTGACGGTCTTTTGTGGAAGAAGTTCCCATTCTTGACCAACGGGTGCTTGAGCGACGTGGTCCACTTTCATCATGTCGTAAAGTTGCATAAACAGCATCTCGCCACCTCGATCTCCATCGATGGCGACCGTTACGCTTTCCTTGCCGTTAGCAAGATCGATGAGTTCTTGCTTGATGTTGCCAGAGCCGTCGGCACTAATGGCGTTCTTCACACCACAGTTCAACAGGTTTCGCACGTCGTTTCGCCCTTCAACAATGATGAGGGACGAGGAGGACTCGACGTTGGGTCCGCACGTGAGGCCGTGGAACGATTTGGCCGTGCCGACGGTGAGTACGGAACGGACCTCCTCAATGACGGTCTTGGAAGCCGCCTCTCCAGAATTCACGAGGGTCAGCAACAATTCCTTTGCCCTGTCCACTACGGCGGTCCGCTTCGTAGCGCGGATGTCGCTGATTTGCATGACCTTGATGATGGCGTTGCAAGGACCTATCCGGTCAATGGTTTCCAGTGAACTCGCAATGATGGCGGTTTCAACGTTGTCCATGCTGCTGGGGATGATGATGGTCCCGTGGACCTTCCCGTTTTTCGTTTCCATTTCAACGTCGACATGCCCGACTCGGGCCGTTCGTTGCAGCTTTCGAAGTTCCAGTTCATCGCCGAGAAGGCCTTCGGTCTGGCCCATGATGGCCCCGATGATGTCCTTCCGCTGGACAGTTCCGTTCACCTTGATATCGGCACGAATTTCGTATTTCATTGCCTTGCCTTTGCCACCGCCACCGCGGTTTGAGTTGCCGCCGGAGCGGTTTGAGTTGTTTCTTCCCATGTGGTTTCTCTCCTTGTTTGCACACAACCACGATGCATTGGACCGACAACGAATTGTCGATGTCCGAAGCCACCACCTGAAAACAGGGGGAGTGAATGTGAACAGTATACCCGACTTGTTGACGCCTTTTGAATGCTGTGCCTTCCTAAAGGGCGCGTTGGACCTTTTTTCTGCCCTAACGGTTTCTTCAAAAAGTTGGGCCGCGTCGGTTGCTTGTGTCGTCGCCTCAACTCGGTGCATTGGACGTGTTTCGTTCCACCATTGAAGTGATGCTTACGGACGGCGTTTTGACGCGTGAAGAAAAGCGGCTCATCATCAAACTGGCCAGCGTTCTCAAACTCACGCCGGAAGAGCCCGCTTACATCTACGAATGCATCCAAACAGGAGAACCTTCGCGGAGTGGTGAGGTTGTTTCACCCGAAAACATGCGCGACATTTACACCAAAGTGTTCGAGGTGGCCATCGTCAACGCATCCCTCTCAAAAGACGAATTCCGCGTCCTCGCCAACCTGCGGAATCAGTTCGACATCGACGACAAGCTGCACGAAGAAATCGAGCAAGAACTCCGGGAAATGATGGAAGAGAAATACGGGGACAAGGCCATGATCGACACCCTCATGGACACGCTCAAGGATTCGGTCGGTCTGGTCGGCGACCTCTTTGATACGTTCAGAAAGAAATCCTCCGAGGGTGGCCAGCGTTGAATCCGCTTCTTGATGATTGGTTGGAAGGCCGGTCGCCCAGCGTTTTGAAATCGAAACGGACTTGCTTGCGATTTTTGAAAAACGCCTACACTGTTTGCGTTGGTGATTTTGCCAACAAACCTCGTACGGATGTGACGATGCTCGAAGGCGGCTTTCGGTTTCACATCGGCACCCCGCTGCCAGATTTGAGACAGATCGCCTCGTGGATGATCACCCATGCCCCACGCCAGCGCACGCTCGCTAAATTGATCCCCGCCCTTTGGAAGCGCCACGGCAAAGAAGACCTGAGCGTGGCGGGTATTCTCCTCGCCAACCTTGAGCCGTCCGAGATCGGGCAGGAGCCTTGGATGGCGTTCATTCACCTCCTGCAGCGACGCGAGCCTCTGTTGGTGGTTCTTGAAGTGGCCGAAGAATTGGTCCGGGCAGGCCAAGCTGTGCCTGACGATGCTTGGCTGGAAGCGGCGGCGGCGCAGAGCCCTCACTGGCACCAATATTGCGTGCTTTTTCTCTCGCTGAGGCGCACGGAGGTCAACTGCCGGCCGCTTATCAAGAGCGCACCAAAGGGTGGCGAGATGTTTGAGAGAATTCGGAGTCGGCTGTTGGCATCGGAGAGTTGAAGAGGTCCGTCTCGGTGCTTTCCCCCATGGTCGAACGCCTTTTGCCTGCTGACGACCCCGTTCTTGAGAACGTGCTGAAATGGACCGTTGACCGCGATGCGAAAGACGTACGTCGACTGCTTGAATGGCTTCCAGAGGCTCGTTCGAGTCGTGAACGAAAGGCGCTGTTGAATCGCGTTCGTGACCTGATCGCCGAACTTGAGGCGGCGCTTGATGCGCTTGACGAAATGCACTGAGGGATGAATAATGTCAATCGCTGTCGTCTTGGCAGGGGGAAAAAGCACCCGAATGGGACACGACAAAGCCACGATGTACGGGGGCGTGGAGCGGCTCCAACAATGCCTAACGGAAGCCGGTTTCCGACGGGTTGTCGTGTTGTGCGGTTCATCGGAACGAAAGAAGGCGTTTGCTGGGGAAGTGATGGTTGACCCGCCGAACATTGACGGCCTTCATCGCCTGATTCCATGGATTCGAGACAAGCTTCAAGACGACATTCTGCTCGTGCCTTGTGATGCCTTTCTGTTGACAGTGGAAGCTGTTAAGCGTTTTCTGGAGCAAGCAGAACATGGCGGGGTTCCTTTGGATGATGACGGGACGCGTCAACCGCTGTTTGCCTACCTTCCTCAGGCCACGCGTCTTGACGAGGCGGCAAACAGCGTAACCGGTTTGATGGAGGCCATCCCTTCCGTTGAACTGAAAGAACACGCTGCGTGCTTCACCAATTTCAACACACAAAACGATCTGTCTCGTCTTGAACGTGAACACCCTCCTCGGTGAGATGGACACGGCCCTCGGCAATCCATGTCAGCACGTCGGGGTAGAGACGGTGCTCTTCAACCTTCACGCGGTCGCTTAGGGAAATTTCGTCGTCGCTTTCAAACACAGGAACGGCGCGTTGGGCAAGAACGGCGCCGGTGTCCATGCCTTCATCGACAAGGTGAACCGTGCACCCGGTGATGCTTGTCTTGGACGAGAGGACATCTCGATGTGCGTGCCCTCCGGGGAAATGTGGCAAGAGCGAGGGGTGGATGTTAACAACGCGGTGGTGCCATTCGTTAAGGAAAACCGGCGATAGCAGGCGCATGTAACCGGCCAAAACAATGAGTTCAACGTCGTGGTCGGCCAACCCCTTGAGGATCTCAAGTTCGTGCTCTTCGCGAGAAATGTTCTCGCCGTTTCTTCGGTGCTCCACGACAAGAGAAGGGAGACCAAGACGACTCGCCCTTTCTAGGCCAGGAACGTTCGCCTTGTTTGAGACAACAAGAACGGTTTCATGAGGCAGCCTCCTGCTTCGCTGAGCGTTCACCAGTGCTTCCATACCACTGCCTGATCCCGATATAAAAACCGCACACCGCAGGGGTGTTGTTGGCGTTGCAACACGCCCGCCAACAAGGTTTGAGCCCATGCTATGCCCACGAGGAGAGGGGTTTCAATGCTTTGTTCATAAGGCCGCAGACATCGTATCTGGACATTGGAAGCATGTCTCGAACGCCGCTTGGGAAGAACGCCCCGGCTCGTGCAAAGGTCAGTGGCGGAAAAGGCGATGACCGGTGAAAATCATCGCTATACCCCGTGCATTTGCTTCGTCGATGACTTCCTGATCGCGTATTGAACCGCCCGGCTGAACAATGGCCGTAGCGCCAGCATCAGCGGCTTGCTGCAGCCCGTCCTTGAACGGGAAAAAAGCGTCAGAGGCAAGGACGCAGTTTTCAGCCCGTTTGCCCGCTCGCCGTGCAGCGATTTTTACAGCCTCAACACGGCTGGTCTGCCCGGGCCCAATGCCAACGGTTGCAAGACCCTGAACCATCACGATAGCGTTTGATTTGACCTGTTCACAGACGCGTACAGCGAATTTCATGCTCTCAATCTGCGCTTGGGTCGGTTCGGTTTTGGTCACGGTCTCGGCTTTGTTCCAGTCCAATATCGGCGGTTCTTCGGTCTGGACCAAAACGCCTCCCTCAATCGGTTTTTGGACCGTTTGACGTTCAAGAGGGGCAAGCCTGTCGTTGGGCGAATCAATGGTTAACAGACGCCTGTTCTTCTTTTTGAGAAGGATCGCCTTGGCCTCGTCGTCATAACCTGGTGCCATCATCACCTCGACAAACAGATCACCAATCGCCTCGGCCGTCTGAGCCCCAACCGTTTCGTTGAAGCATATGATTGAGCCAAACGCCGATTCTGGGTCGCTGGCCAGAGCCAACGCAAACGCTTCGGATTGCGTGGCAGCGAGGGCAGCACCGCAAGGGTTGTTGTGTTTCACAATCACGCAGGCGTGCGGGGTCTTGGGCCACTCGTTGGTTGACAGTGAACGGCAGAGGCGGAGGGTGGCGTCGGCATCGCTGTAGTTGTTGTAAGACATGGCTTTCCCGCCCTCGACCTTTGCGGTGACGAGGGATTCGTGGCCCGTTTGAGCGTCGTGGTTGACGTACAAAGCGGCGGCTTGGTGACTGTTCTCACCATAGCGAAGCGTGGCGAGTTGATGGCTTGCGCTTAACACGCTTTTTGGCAAGTGATCCCGCTGTTGTTCCATGGTTGAGAAGGTGCTGGGGTCGCCTACCGTTCGCCGATGCAACTCCTGAGCGATCGCTACATCGTAAGCCGCCGTGTGCTCAAAGGCCTCAAGCGCCAGCGATTGCCGAAATTCGACGGGAACGTTCTGAGCTCCATCCGCCTGTTGAATCGCTTCAAGTATCTGCCCGTAACGCTCAGGATTCGTTGCGATAAGGACGTGTTGATGGTTCTTAGCAGAGGCGCGCACCATCGTTGGACCGCCGATGTCGATCATCTCAAGCAAAGCCTCATCGGGAACAGGTGGCGTCGTTGAGGCTGCCTCACCGAACGGATAGAGGTTGCAGGCGACAACACGAATGGGAGCATAACCCAAATCGGACAATTCCATAGCGTCGTTGTCCCGGTGAAGCCTGGCGAGAAGTGGCCCGTGAATCGCTGGGTGCAGGGACTTGACTCGGCCGTCAAAAATTTCTGGATGGCCCGTGATGTCGGACACCAGCGTGACATCGAGGCCAGCGTCGACGAGTTTCCGCGCGGTGCCTCCGGTGGACACAAGTTCAAACCCCAACTCGGTCAAGCCTGTTGCAAACTCAACAATTCCGGTTTTGTCCCAGACGCTTAGAAGCGCTCGAGGGGAGGAAGTAACGGCTTTCATGGACTGAACCCGTTATCGTACTTGCCCCGTCGGATGCACTTGAACATAGCGACACGTCGTCGCGAGCGAAATGTTCAGTCTCCGCGCGCCGAAATGACCTGGTCGACCCGCAGCAGTCCGCAAGCGGTCTCCGTTGCCGATTCAATCGCATGAAGAAGGGTGTCGCACGGCAACCATGTGGCGACAATGGGGGATACCTGTCCGGCGGCGTCAATGCCTGCATGAGGCTCTCCGCTTCGGTGGGCCGCTCGAAGCGCCAGCAGGGTATCCAACCTGTCAACACCAGCGTTTTGAGCAAGCGTTGATGGGATGTTTTCTAACGCTCTTGCGAAAGCTTCCATGGCCAGGCGTTCCCGGCCGGCTTGGCCTTCTGCTGCTTCTTTTACCACCAGCGATGCCCCCATGTGGAAACTACCGCCACCCCGTACGATTGACCGGGTTTTGATAGCAAGCGAAGTCGACCGAACGGCGTCGTACAAGCCCCTAATCACTTCTTCAACGGCGACGCCGTCGCCGCCTCCTACATCCAGCGTGACCAAGCCAGCATCGGGACCAAATCTAAGGCAAATGCGCTCTTTTCTGCCGTCCAGCCCTTCGCCAGTTTCGATTTCAAGGGAAGAAAATGAGCCGAGAACCGAAGCATCTGCATCGTCCAAGTGATCGCACATGGTGGCGCCTGAAGCCTTTGCCAGGTCCTCAATACCTGACCTTTCTATGCCACCCAGCACAAAACACCCGGCGTCTGTCAAGGCGTGAAAGATGCTGGGTTCAATGCCCTCTGCGCTCAACACGACGTTGGCGCCCGTCGCCAGAACAGCGTCTGTTTTCTTCTTCAGTATCGCTTCCTTCGCCTCGATAAACGCCATCCATTGGTCGGTTCCCTCAATTTCAATTTCCGTCTCTCTGCTGGCCTCTTCTTGCTCAAGAGGGCACGTAAGGGCCAAGACGGTGCCGCTGTCAAGACGACGAGGGAGGCGGTCAAGGGTCAATCCGGCTTCGAGGACCATCCCGTCAACAAGCCGAGTGTCTGATAAATTCCCTTCCCCGCGTTTGGTCATCCGAACGTCCTCATGGTCAACGCCATCCGGTGAAGAAAGACACTGCAAGGCCTCCACCACGAGACGAGCAAGGGTTTCGTCTCCAGTATCGGCGGCAGTGCCGGTCATCGATGTCTGAGCGATGTGAAGCAAGCGCTCGTCGTCATCTTCGATCGCCTCTGCAACATGATGAAGATGGTCGAGGGTTGCGCGCAACGCCAATCGGTACCCTTCGATACAAACGAGGGGGTGAAGCCCTCGCTCAAGCAAACGGCCCGCTTCTCGCATCAACTCGCTCGCCAACAAAAGACAGCCAGTGACACCATCGCCGCAGGCTTGTTCCTGCGCATCGGCCAGTTGGACGAAGGCTTTCGCAGCAGGGTGCTTCACCAGCAATTCTGCGACAATTTTGGCACCGTCGTTTGTCACGGCGGTTTCGCCGTTGGTTTTGTAGAGCATTTTGTCGAGGCCCTGCGGTCCAAAGGTGCCCTGCATAAGGTCGCCAAACGCAACGGCGGCGGTCACCAACTTTTGCGTGACACCCACGCCACTAGTGACAGTGGTGGTCGGTCGAACGATGGCCACGGGCGCTCGTCCGCTCCCGTCGTTGCCGCCTGCCATGTGGCCAAGGCGGGGGCTCTTGTTCTTCAAACCTTATTCGTGAGGGACTCACTTTTTCTTGGCCGGGGATTTCTTCGCAGCTGGTTTCTTCCCGTGCTTGCCGAGTTTGTGAATTTTCTGAGCCTCGTTGTTTGACCAGTGGTAAGCGAGTTTCAGCAACGTCAGGTAGTGCTCGTTGCCGTCTTTCTTCATCTTGTCATGGAGGACCTCGTTCGTCATGAACACGTCGCCCCAGAGTTGGGCTGCGGTTCCTTTGTCACCTTTTGGCATGTCGAAGACTTCGGTGGTGGTTGGCTCAAGGTAGGAGCGCCACACACGGCCTGGGTTGACGGCCATGGTCACCTCGACCACGATTTCGTTTTCGTTGATGCCGGTTCCGGTTTGCCAGGTGTCTTCGCCAAGGTCGGCGAGGAACGGTAGGCACAGGTCCTGAATTGACAGGCTCGTCATCGGGTCGGCGGCGGTGAGGGAAGCGTAGGCTTCTCGCATTCGACCGCGGTCGGCTCCACGAGCAGCGGTCTGGAATCGCAGTTTGTCGATGGAGGTCGGGACGAGGAATCGAACGTCGGTATAGTACACCAGCGGGTTGTCGTCCGGGGAGTTGAAGATGTGTTCAAACGGCGCAGGACCGGCGGATTCACCGAGCAAGTCAACCGGGTAAACCGTCTTGAGAGCGTTGGTTGCGACAGTCTGAATGATCCGGCGCATGAGTCGCTCAGGGGCGGCCGACACGTCGTTGAAAGTGTTGAGGTACTCTTGCATGTTCAGGATATCGTAGCCACGAACCGACAGGATAGAGTGGACGTTTGGTCCAATCACTTTCTCGCCGTCAATGTCTGCTTGACTGATCCATCGAGCACCACGAGCAACATCAGAGGCCGCAACGAGGTCTGCATAAGCCTTGAACCGGCGAGTGACACGGTTCATGAAGTCGGCTTGGTCAAGCTTGGTGAAGACCGTCGAGTCGTAGTTGGACTTGAGGGCATGATCAGCCACTTGACTGGCGTTGGCACAGGTCAAGAGGTTGCCCTGGTCGGCCGGGTACATGATCAAGCGACGTCGCTTGGCAGCACCGCCAAGCGTGCCGATGTGCGGGTCGGTGAGGACGTAGCCAAGGGTGGCGCAAACTTCGAACAGTCGGCTGTACTTGTCTTCGTCGCTGGAGTTGCCAATCCACTCGTCCAAGCCGGGCTCAATGCAGTGGAACTCAAGTGGCACCATTTCGGAACCGGCACCAAAGGCTTGACGCACGGTCGAAGATTGCATCATGCCCATCATGGTGTAGAGCGAGGTCTTTCCGGTGGTCATGAACACGTCCGAAATGCCTTCCTCACCAAACGACGAGCTTCGGTCTGGCAGGTTCACGAGAAGGTTGAACGCCGTGGCTGTCTCTCTGTTGCCGTTAACAGCGGGCCAAATCCAGGTGTTGGGCCGCGTCATGAGGTAGCCAGAGGCGTCCTTGCCGAACCCTGCTGGAGAATAGCGTGTCCAACCGAGGCGGTTGTTGAACGACACGTTTCGATGCATCAACGAAGGGTAGTAAACTCGGTCGAGTGGGTCAGAATCAGGAACAACCCCGCGGTGTCCAAGGCCCCACAGAATCACTTCCCATTCTGGGAATTCTTTGCCCTCGGTGCCGAGGAAGAGGTGATCGTCGCTTCGGGTATCGCCTTCCAGAATGGCACCACCCATGCGCTCTTCGTCACCGGTTGAGCAGAAAAAGAACGTCTGTGTTGTGAACAACTGCTTGGGCGTCCACATGTTGGCGTTGATGATGGTTTTCTGCTTCAGGTAATCCGAAAGGTTCTGAATCCGGCGCTCGAACTTGAATCGGTCGGAGTCGATCCACGACGAACCGAGCACCAAGTTGGTGTTCAGAAGTTTCGCCGAAGCAGGACCGATGTATCGTGTTCGGGCGTCGGATCTCGAATGGTCCGAGGCTGGAATTTCTTCCCACGGACCCTTTCGTGGAATGTAGGTCATGAAGGTCTCGGCATCGAACTTGTCGTCCTGTGCACGAGTGACGACCGCTTCCACCTCGTCCATGAGTTTGACGTAGGTCTCGTTCGGTAGAATACGTCCGGTTTCTTTGAATGATTTGTCTGATACGCTGCGATGTTCCCACATTTTTCTTCACCTCAAAATTTCTTCATTTCTTCAGGAGGGCCTTCCTCCTCTGCTTCTTCCTCGGCTTCGGCTTCTTCAACCTCTTCCTCGGTGGAATCTTCGGCCGTTTCCTCGGCAGCTTCCTCAGCAGGAGCTTCTTCCTCGGCCTCTTCTTCGGCTTCTTCTTCAGCCTCTTCTTCGGCCTCTTCTTCGGCCTCTTCTTCGGCTTCTTCTTCAGCCTCTTCCTCAGCGCCATCGGCGTCAGGGTCGAGCATCTCGATGACGGTGTCTTCGGCCGTCTCCTTGGCCACTTCAGCAGCGGCAACGGTGGCAGCTTCCTCGGCCTTGGAGATGATTTGTTCTTCCGAGACTCGGTCGGCCGTGGCCTGGTCGAGGATCATGGCGGCAGCAGCAGCCATGGACGAGTCAACCATGGGTGCCCCGCGGTAAACATATTGAGCGAACAGTCCAAACAGACCGAGGACGGCCCCAGAGGCCATGACCCATCCGCTGTTGTTGCGCTGAAGGTCGTCAGGGTTGACGTTGGTCTCGACGCCTGTTTCAATGAAGGTGAGCGGTTGGAGGCCATGGAAAAAGGTGTTTGAAAAGACCTCAATAACGGCCCAGACGGCGTAAAGAATCATGAGCAGGGATGCGAATTGCATCCATGAACGGTTTTCGAGCACGAAGCCGGCAAGACCCGTGGCGGATTGTTCAGGGGCGGTTCCTTCGTCGGACATGGTATGACCTCTCTGTCGCGACCTTTGGTGATTTACTTTTAAATGATGCCCCAGTAATCACGAACACAGTGCCAATTGGAAAAAACGCGTGTTTCATCTCTTTCTCTGGGCGCGACGGGCGGCCTTGCCTTTCCTTCGGTTGGGATTGGCGCCTCGCCCTTCTCGGCGCTCGTCGTACCAGAAACGGTTGGGTTGCTCCAAGTCGGCCGGCATATCGTCAAAAGACTCGATGGTCAATCGCATGCCTCCAAGTTCATTCTGAAGTTGCTTGACGTTCTCACCGCCCCGCCCCACCAACGTTGAGATCATGTTTGATGGTGCGTAGATGACAGCAGAACTGTTGCTGGAAAACCGGACTTGGCATTCCACGCCAACCCAATCCCTAACGGTCTGAACGATTCGCTCCTTTGCCATGCTCTGGATAGGGGAAGTGTTGGACGCTACTTCCCCCACCGGCACCACAGCAATTTCCGAACCAAACGCGAACATTTCGTGGGTCAATTTGCCGCTCGGGAACTCAACGACCTCGATAACCGGCCGTGCCAGTTCTTCCTGCATGCCCGTTGGTGGTTTCACCGTCATGCGCAACTCCAGAACCTGTTGTATCTTGCCTGATTCTACGTGGAGGATCGTGTCGAGCACCTGACTCACCAGACCCAGTTCGACCTTGCCAATCAGACGTTGAATGGCTTCGAGCGCCGAGTTGGCGTGTGTCACGCCCAATAGGCCAACGCCGGCGAGCCTGACATCAGCAAAGATTTCGAAGTCGCGGGCCCTTCGAACCTCGTCGAAGATAACAAAGTCCGGGCGAACCAGGAAGATGATCTCGGCCGTTTTCTCAAGGTCGCCTTCCAGTGGCGCATACTGCGTAATGCGGTTGGCCAACTGGAGGTCGCGAGGCGCTTCCATGGTTTTTACCATCGCTCCGACGTCATTGTCGAGGTATTCCGCAATGGCTTGGGCGAGCGTTGTCTTCCCCGAACCCGGACGGCCGCAAATGAACACCCCGCGGTGGTGATTTCGCAGGCGAGTCACCAGCCGCTCGTCCAAGTTGTAATCGCCGAGACTGAGTTTGGCTACGGGCCTGACAATGGTGATTTCACGCGCATCGGAAAAGGGCGGCCATGCCGAAGTGATGCGAAGATCGCCGAGTTGTATCACTCGGCACCCCTTTCTGTCAATTTCAAGAAAACAGTCGCTACGATGCCGATGTTCCTCAACAAGGGCCATGAGGTCGTGCTCTGTTTGCTCCAAACGCAGCGTGTCCCAATCGCCGTTGGATTCGGTGACCTCAACCAGTTTCAATGAGCCGATGGTGCCTTGTTTCACCCGTGGATGACAATCGGCCTTCAAAAACACCGTGTGAACGTCGTCCATGAGGAACGATTCGAGGTCGTTTGGCAGCGTAGGGTGGTCGCCATGAGTCGCCATCGTGCTTTGCCTCCACACCGCCGTTCTTTGACACTTCCCTCGCATGCAGGACGAGTCTTTTCTTTTGGCATCAACTTGGCTGAATCATGTACCCAGTAAGCCAAAACGAACCGATAAACGAGAGCGAAAGAATGTAAGCACCAACGGTTGGGAAGCCCCAAATAGAAATCGAAATTTGGGCAAACGCCACGATGCTGAACACGACAGCGAGCAAGTTCCAGGGGCCGCTGCCGGTCAGGTTGAGGTAGTGGAGCGTTGATTCTCGTTCCGACAACCCCCATATCGCTGCCGAGAGTGCACAGAGGGCGATGAGCGTCAACACACCGTCCATCATGGTGCCTTGGAGTATCCACACGCCAACGCTGGCCACCAAGCTCGCACCAAACATGCGCTGAACCGTAACGATGGAGAGCCCCATACAAGCACCTAATCGTGTGGCGTTCTTCAAATCTCGCAACGAGCCCGTTGCATCACCGTCCGTTCTCGGGGTCGTTTATCTCGAGCCATTCGCTTTGATCGAGAAGGCGATCGATGTCCGGAAAAACGCAGGGCGACCCCGCCTTGATGCTGTCCAGAAAGTGCAACCACTCTGCGAGCAATGGCTCACTGTCCGCTAGGCGTTCGGTCCGAACGACAACGCCAGACGAGTCGATGACGCTCATCTCATGGCTACCAAAATCAATTCTCGCTCGCCCCCGGGTGCCTTCGATCTCAACAAGACGACGTTCATCGCTCGTCGCCCATGCCACGTCAAAAGCGCCCGTTTGTCCTGTGGGAAAACGGATGCGCCACGAAGCTGCATTTTCCGAGTGGGCGGCGTGCACGGTCTCGCCTTGCATCAGTGGCTGGGCCAGAAGCCAAGCAAGCGTATCGGTTGCATGGACGGCGAGTGTGGAAATCGGTGTTGCTCCGTCAGGTCTCATGCGCCGTGTGCGTCGGGTGTATACCACGTCCCGTATGTTGCCGACGGCCTTGGCGAAAGCGGCGGTTTGGGTCTGTAGCAAGCCTTCATGATGTCGCAGCAAATAACCGACAACAAGAATAGAATCGTTTGGTAACTCGGCGAGAAAGGTTTTGCTCGCGGCGTGATTGTTGCTGAGCGGTTTTTCGAGGAGTAAAGGGAGGTTCTTGTCCAGGACCTTTTTTGCCAACCCGAGGTGCGTCTCAGGCGGCGTGGCAATGGCCACGGCAGCCAACGCTTCCGCCGACAGCATGGACTCAAGGTTGGCGTACGTTGCATCGGCTTGGATGTTCGCCAACCGCTCTCTATCGACATCGCACACCACCACCCGTTGGACCAAACCTTCGCTTTGTAACCGCTTCATGACCCGAAGATGATTGCTCCCCCAACGACCGCATCCTACCAACCCGATCACAATGCCCATGCCATCGCCTCAACGGTACACAGAACTTAGCCATCGCCCTTCATCGTCTTGATATCGCATCGTGAAGGAAGAAGGGGCGTCTGACCATTGCCACCATCCTTGGTTGTTGAAGCCCATCACGTCGTACAGTTCTGGTGTGCAGTGAACACCTTCCACGCCGTAATAATGGGCGTGTGAAACGCGAGTTGTCAGGCGATGCAACCCTGCGAGGTACAGGGCGAGCGAGGTGATGGCGTCCTGGCTGGTTGGTGTCGAGCGCCAACGAACGCTCGGGAAGGGATTGGACACGGCCTCGACAGGAGGGTTCAGAAGGTCCCCTTCCGGTGAGGTTCTCCCCTTCCTGAGCAACCGCCGCATGAACCAACGAATACGGTAGTGGGGTCGATGGCTGTAGCGGCAATTGAGAAGGTAGCGAGCCTCGTAAGCGTAGAGCATGTCCTTGATTGAGTTCCAAACACGCTTGGTTATGCAATACGTCACGAAATGCCGGTTCGTTAGCTCGACCTGACCAAGGTGAGGATGGAGCTGTTCTTGTGTCCCGCTTTCGACGTTCCAAACCTGAACGGTGCCGACGTCGCCAAAGGTTTCGGCCCAATCGGACAGGGCAAGAAGCGCAGTTAGGTAGGTCGGGCTCAATTCAATATCGTCCTCGATGAGGACCATGCGGTCGTAGCCTCTTTCGTCGAAAATTTCTCGTCGTGCCGAGATGAGTTGCCTGCCCACGCCAAGGTTGGAGGGTCGTGCGACAATCTCGGTGAACGGCACCTCGCTGTCCACAATGACCTTGCGAAGCGCCGCTTGTTCGCTTCCGGGCCCGCCGTCAAGGAAGTGGTACACATCAACGCTGCGCGCCTGCACCTCAGGGCAAGAGCCCAAAGAGTTCAGCATGCGACCAAAGTGGTCAGGCCGACCAAAACCAAAGGTGGCCACAGCGGTACGCATGATTCACCTCAAACCGCCTTGCCTCAAGAGGATGATGGAAATGCCGCCCTCACCTGTCCCGGGACGGGGAAGAAGACCCTTCCTCTTCATCGCCTGAGGACGAGTGGTCCCTCTCTTCGGGTTCGTCCTCTTCCTCATCGCTTGAGGTCGAGCGATCCCTTTCCTCACCTTCGCCCTCGGCACCTTCCGCAACAGCAACGTCGTCATAACGAAGATCCTCGGAAATTTGGTCTTGAGGGAGAACGATCCGTGCTGTTTCCTCAAGCGTGGTCAAGTTTGTTGCCGTAATGCCGGCGGAGGAAATGGCGTACACGAAATCGCCCATGAAGATGGAACGACGTATGTCGTTGCTGTCCCACCAATATCGCTCACCACCGCTATCGTACATCGAGGAGTGGTTGACTTCACCGTGCATCGAAAGGGTGCCATCGGACTGGTTCACCTTCACAAGCATCAATTTGGAAATGTATTCGTAAGACCAAGAGTACCTGCCGTTTTCGTAAAGGTCAACGTAGCGGTAGGTGGACAACGGCACGGCGAGCATGGATTTTGGCGCCCAGTATTGGAACGCTTTCGATTCGTACGTGGCTTCCGAAGAGGACCACATCCACATGTTCGCCTCGTCCTCAAGGACCGGGGAAAGCCTGAGGGTGGCGGCTTGTTGCGGAACAGCTGGGTCGGTGATGTTGAAAAGCGATATTTGTGTTCCCGACCAGTCCAAGCCCGTGCCGTCTTCGTTGGCCGGTCCAAGACCAATCGTCAGCAAGTGGTCCCTGGAGAGCGGGTGAATGTAGGTGGAGACACCTGGAACCTTCAGTTCTCCAAGGATGGTTGGGTTGGTTTCATCGGCGACATCGATGACCCACAACGGGTCGATTTGTTCAAACGTGACGAGGTAGGCCCTGTCACCATCAAAGCGAGCGGACCAAATCCGCTCGCCGGGCGCAATGCCGTCGACCTTCCCCGCTTCAACCAGCACTTGTCGGTCGGTCTCCACATCGACCGAACGCACGAGCGTCACGAGTTGGGATGACATGGGCTAGGGATCGTTCATCCACCAACGGTTCCATTGCCCGGTGGTGGTGGCCACGCGCAACACGCCCTCGTGTTCGGAAAGTGAAAATTGGTTCAGAACGGTGCCGTTGATGCGCCCTGATCCGGTGTAAAGCGTCGCATCGGGTGCACTGATGTCGAAGGTGTGAAGGTTGGTCATCTCGTCCTTCCCATCGTTGTCCCAAAACCACCAACCGGCAAAAGCGGATTCTGCGAGGACCAAAACGTCAGCCGAGGCGTAGACTTGCGGGTATGTCCCGATGACATGGTCAACCTCGTAGGTGAACGTGTCCGAGGCGAGGTCAAGTGAAAAGATGCTTGATATGCCGCGATTCATGCTGTCTTCCGGGGCCACAAATTCCTGACATGCGTTGTCGCTCATCGAGTGCAACGTGACTTCTCCGTTGGCGTATTCATAGACCTGAGGAATCAAATCGCTCAGACTCAAAGCGTCGATGAGGCGGCGGTTGTCAATCATCGCTTGAAACGCCACCTTCTCCCTGATTTCCAACCTCAGAGGATTGTCGACGTCAAGGCTGTAATAGCCGTTTGGTAAGGAAAGCCAAGATTGGATGCCGTGGATGTCCATCCAAGCGTGGGTTATGCTGCGAACGGTGCCGTTGACCTCCCTGGCGGTGATGTAACTGCCTTCGATGAACAGTTCCCTCTGCACCTCGGGCTGGCTGCGGTTTTCGATATCAAGGACGGTGAATTTCGTCAAGCTGCTCGTTCGCCAATCGTTGTAATCTCCGTCCCATCCCATGGCGTCAATCACCGGATGGTCTCGAGCAACGGACCAAGGGCTCAGGGTTGAAACCACCACGAGCCGGTCACCGTCGAGCATCATGGAAACGGGTGTACCCGAAACCGTGGTGGTGGAAAGCGCCTCAAGCTCACCAAACTCAGGAACTGAAAACACGTGAAGACGTTGCCCCTGAAGGTAGTAAATGTGGTAGCCGTCTGTTTTCACAAAATCGGCTTCGTCCACGCCGGCCTCCTGATTGTTCGTGCCAGAGAAGTCCTCGCCCTCGGTTCGGGTCGGCGTCGTGCGAGGTTCAGCCGTAGCCCCGGTGCTGACGGCCCCGTCTTCCATCGCCATCTCGGCGCCGTCCATCCAAACGCCGCCCCAATACTGGTTCTCATCAGCGATGGCTTGCAGCAATTGAACGCGATATTCCTCCTCGATGGAGGCCTTGAGGGCATCCTCAAGGGATGCACAGTCATCAAACCCGTTCAGGTGCGGGTTGGCGACGGTTCGGGCAGTGATGGTTGACCATCCTTCGGGGAGAACAACGTCGGGGACTTCCACGTCTTGTTGAGGGGTCAAGCAACCCGACAAGAGCAGGAGAGAGCACAGCGCCACAGCGGCCATCCGTTTCTTCCACATGACGCAAAGCAGGCGTGCTTCAGTTATCAAAACCGTGGTGCCATGTGCGTCAGGCTGCGTCATGCGATTTCGGGAAGATACGGCAAAGTGTAAACGCCGGTAAAGTGCACCGCCGCCGCGCCTGCAACAACGAGGAGGAGCGTGACAAGCGCAATTTTCAAGCCTCGCTTTTTCTTCACCGGGTTCGGCATTTCAACCTCAAGATCTGGTAAATCGGCTGACGCTGCGACGTTGGGCAGCACCGGTACTCCGGGAAGGTCTGGAAGAAGCATGGGCGGCGGCATGGTCATCGGGCCTGCGTCGGCTTCAATTTGCACGCGATCCGGATAGAGTTCGTCAAGGTCCTCCAAGCCAGGGGCTTCAGGGATGGGCCCGAGAACCTGCTTCCACACCGCCTCCAAACTCTCGCCGGAAATCGGTTTTTGAAGCCACGCCACCGCACCAGCTGAATAGGCTGCGTTTCTGGCGAGGTCTGCCATACGGTTTGGAGCGACGAAAACAATCCGTTGTTCTCCCCCGTGTTCCCTCATTTCCAAGGCCGCAAGGTGGCCGTCAAGGGAGGGGATGTCCAGCGAAAGAACGACGAGTTCAGGGTCAAGTCGAATGTATTCGTCAACGGCTTGGTCGCCGTCTTCACAAAGTTCAACCTTGAAATTTCGGGTCTTGAAGATGTTTGACAGACGCATGGACGACATGGCGTTGTTGTCAACAATGAGCACCGTTGGCGCCGTAGCATCGTCAACTTCCGTCACCAGACCCATGCCTATCGTGCCTAGGCAACAGGCGATGACTCATCAAACAACCGCTATTCTTCTTCATCTCCGGCCGGACTTGACAAGTCTTCTACCGGACCGTCCTGCGGTTGAGTAAAGGTCTCTTTGATGACCTCGCTTTGCGCTTCCGCTTCCTGACGTTCGCGATGCCGTTGTGGCGCTTGAGTGAACTGCATTTGCAACTCCGAAATCACCGCTCGTAGCATTTGTTTTTCCTGCTCGCTGAGGTTGCCATCGGTTTTCTTCTGAAACATTCGAAGGACTTCGATGCCTTCTCGCGCCTCCATGAGGTTGTAATGAAGGGCGCCGGCCTGATCTGGAAGGTACCCCATGTGGAGTAAAGTTGAGCGTTGAAGCATCTGAACGACCTGAAAAAACCTCGCCGAATCTTCGTCGGCAAACATGTCCGCCATGCCTCACAGACGGGGGCGGTGGTTTTTGTTCCCTGCGCCTCATTCAAACAACTGGTCGAGGAGCCACTCGGGGTTGAACTGCATTAAGTCGCCATACTCCTGACCGGTGCCGGCGAAAACGATCGGCCGACCCGTAGCGTAGGCGATGGACAGCCCCGCCCCGCCTTTGGCATCGGTATCCATCTTCGTGAGAACGGCGCCGTCAAACCGCATGATGTCCTGAAACATCTTGGCTTGTTCAACAGCATCGTTACCGGCCAGCGAGTCGCCCACAAACAACGTGAGGTGTGGGTTGGTGACCTTGCGCACCTTGTTGAGTTCGTTCATGAGGTTGGTTTTGTTTTGCATCCGCCCTGCCGTGTCCACGAGGACGACGTCAATGCCTTTGGCCTTGGCCGAGTCAATGGCGTCCCTCGCAATAGCAGCAGAATCTCCGCCGCGCTGACTGGAAACGCATCGAATACCCAATCGCTCGCAGTGGGATTCAAGTTGCTGGATGGCGCCTGCCCGAAACGTGTCGCCCGCCGCAGCGATAACCGTCCGTCCGTTGTTCAGCAGGCGTTGGGCTATCTTGGCCGCTGTTGTGGTTTTTCCCGTGCCGTTGACCCCAACAAGCATGACGACAACCGGCGTGTCCCCCGCTTCAATGAAGTTGTTCACCGTCGCGTCAAAGTCCCAATAGCCCGCTTGCAGCAAAGCGTGAAGCGCCCTTTTCAAGGCGGCCTCGAGCACTTTAGCAAGTTGAGCCCCGCGGCGGAGCCGGGCGCCAACAAGGGCCTCGCGTAGACTGTCAATGATGGCGGTTGAGGCCTGCTGGGAAATATCGGATTCAAGCAAGACCCATTCCAGTTCTTCCAGAAGGTTGTCCAGTGCGTCGCCCGGTTTGATGATGCGCCCGCCTTCCGAGACCACACCACCGCCAAGGTCCACATCGATGGATTGGCCGTCTTGCATTTGGATGGCGGCCGTTTTGCTCGAACCTTTTGGCGCTTGCTGAACTTGAACCAGCTGGCGGCCCGTGGTGGTGCGCATCATCGACAGGTCGACTTTGGAGCCTTGTGGCCGTGCGACATCGACAGCGCCTCGTTTCTTCATGGCTTTCTTGGCTTTTTCTTCCCGCTTTCGTCGCTCCTTTTGTTGACGTTCAAGCAGTTTACGTTCCTTCTTCGATAGTGCTACGGGTGCAACGGGTTCGTCATCGTCCCAGCTGTCCCATTCATCTTCTTCCTCTACAACGGGCTGGACGGTTTCAACCACCGCATCGACGTCTTCCCACTCTTCCTCAACTGGGGGTTGAGGCTTGTCGAGCAAGGATTGCGCCTCTTCCGAAGAGGCTTCCACTGACAGGGCTTGATCGTCTGCCTCTTCGGCTACCTCCTGAACGCGTTTGCGGAAACGGTCAAACAACCCCATGGCATTCCCTCAGTCGTCAAGCGTAAGGTCCCCACCGAACATCCCACGGCGCCTCGTTCTGCGTGAACCCGTTTCTTTGGCCGGCTCATCCTCTGAAGTATTGCTCTGCTGGGTTTCGTTTGAAGCATCGACGGGTTCTTGCGGTGTTTCTTGTTTCATTTGTTCAGCAAGTCGGTTGAATGTTTGAGCGGCCGTCGCCAGGGATGTTTCGGTCTGGTCCGATTGTTTCTTCAACTCATCACGAAGGTGTTGAATGTCTTGTTGGCGTTGTTGCGTCATCGCTCTCGTGTCGGTCCACGGTCGTTCGCCGAACACACCTGACCCGAGGTCTACGATGGCGGTGCCCTCCTTCTTGCCGTCGTGCAGGTAGGGCAGGCTAACCCCTGAACCAATGGGCAGATGCGTGGATATGCTGGTGCCATCGCCGTGGGAAAGCAAAGTCTCGAGGACGGCATCGGTGATGGCGTGTTCGGCAAGCACGGCATCAACCTGCTCTATTCGGAGGTTGATCTCGTCCAAGCGTTTTCTCAAGGCCTCGACTTCTTGAGCAAGGCGTTGCAACTGGGCACGGTCAACCATGTCGTTCAGCCTTCCGAGTTGGTTGGGGTTGAAGAAGCCCCCGTCGTTGCTCGATGAGGGTTTTGCTGAGGTTGAAAAGCGACGCAGGGCCATTCTTTATGAGGGCTTTTTTGTTGGTTCTTTCATGGATGACGACGCCCCTGAGCAAGACGGTCTCGAATCCGCGCCTCCCTCGGTCCCTATCGTGGTGGGCAACCTTGGTGATGTGGCCCTTGTGCAGGATCCAGTTGAAGAAAAAACACCGTGGGAGGACATCGCCCAATCATCAGACAGTGGTCAGAAATCTGAACTTATTGCGCCGGGGGCATGGCCTAGCCCTACGGGCGTGGCACGAAACAATCGGTTGATTTTGGCAACCGTCGTTTTCTTTGTTTCGCTGTTTTTTAGCTGGGGATGGTGGCACTGGGTTGCACTGTTTTGGTACGGCGGGCATTATTACGAGGGAGAATCTCTTTCCGGATGGATAGAGCTGTTGGATCTTTTCGATTTCATGATCAGTGGTTATTTCTTCGATGATTTTGCTTTTGGGATTGCTTTGGTTGGGCCAGCGTATGTTTTCTTCATTGCGAGAGCCTTCATGCCTTTGGTGCTCATAGGGGTGCTCGTTTTCGCTTGGATCAAGCGAAATTCGGGACAGTTGGTGTTTCAAAAAATCGGCATGTTTGGTGGCGGCTATTTTGCCGTCATGGCCATCACACTGCTCTACATCATCTTCAACACCTACGGTGCTGAGTCCCCCTTTGATACGTTCCTGGATAGCATTGGTTTCCTGTTCGCCGGAGGGTCCATGCTTCTCCTCCATCCAAAACTCATTCCGCTTCCCGAGCAATACAGAGTACAGTGGCATCTTTTGGGCTCCCAGCAGCATCTGGAAATACCTCAAATCCCCGCTTCAGGAGAGTCGGCCACGCAACTCTACGGCAACATCAGTTCGTTGGAAATACCAATGCCAGCGGAAAACGAAGCGACGGGTAAAAGCCTCATCGTACCCGGAATTTCGCTTGGTACTTGGGTGTTCATCTTCATTGGCATCATGACTGGTGAGGACGTTATGCTTGTCTTTTGCTTTGGATGGATGTTTTTCATTCCCGTCCACCTCGGTGGCATCATTTACGAAATGCGCCGTGCGGGTTGGGCTTTCACGGTGCCGTTTTTGAGAACAATAGCGTATTCGGTGCCCTTCGCCATTTGGCAGTACTTCAACACGCTTCGAAATTACAGCTGGTCGTTTTTCGGTGAAAGCAGCAGCAATGAGGCTTTTGTGGTACCGTTCTTTGCCATAGGAGGCTACATCATTGGTCGATTTATCTGGTCAATGAACAATGATTTGCAGACTCGCCAAGGCACCTGGTACGCACTGCCGCTTAGCGGCGTCTTATTCATGCTGGGCTTCTTTTTGGCTTTCTAGGCAGCGGCGTCAACCGAGGACGAGGGGCATTCACTCTTCTTCAGCAACAGCCGAAACAGGTCCACCTTTTGCCGCAATTTCTTCCCGAAACTGATGCAGGATGGCGGGTTCGGTGGACGTTCGAGGGTCAATTTCGCCGGTACCTTCAATCACGATCTTGCGTCGCATGATTCGATGCCTTGAGCCCAAAATGGAGTACACCTTCTCGGTTGCCGCTTCAACATCTTTTGCGGCGACATCGTAGGAAAATGGCTGACGTTGGCTACCAAAGGGGGCCGTTCCTGAGACTCTGTAGGCCTTCATCAGAGGGCCCGACTTGCCATTCATCCTTAAACGCGCTGGCGCGAATCCAGAGCGACGGGAAACAGGTTAAGGGCACCCGGCGATGTCCATCCCAACATGCGGAGCGCCGTCTGGGTGGTCTTGTTGATGCTCGTGCCGCTGGCATCAGGGACAACATTGCTATGGCCAGATGAAGTCGAACCGGTCGGCGGCGAACACCTTCTCGTTTTGGAAGAAGGCGTGTGGACCTCACAACAATGGGCATCGCTCGCCGAACAAGGGATACAACCGCTCCGTACCGTTGACCCGCAAACCTTGCTTGTTTGGGGGGACATGGGGGGTGTTTCATTGCCCGCAGACTTCACGACTCTGGAGGCTCCCTCGGCCGAATACAAACCCGGTCTTGCTCCATCAAACGGACCGGGGGAATTCCGAGTGTTGCTTGAGCCACGTCTCCCCACTGGCGGTGTCGAGAGGGTTCAACAGGCGCTGGAGGCCTTCGGTTTCCCAGTCCTGTCTTCATCGCTTGACGTGCAGGGCAACGTTCCCGCATCACTGACCGTACGTGCGCCTGACGTGTTGGAACTCAATCCGTTGTTGCAGACCGACGGTGTTCTGTGGGTAGAACCCGTACTTTCAACCCAAGCCAGAAACGGCCAAGCATCGGCCATGATCGAATCGGGCGAGTTTGGCCACCACCCGTTTTGGGAATTGGGATTGAACGCTTCGGGCATCGTTTTGGGCGTAGCCGACAGCGGCATCGATGCCGACCACGCTTGCTTCAGAAACGCCACGACACCAACAAGTGTCCACGCAGAAGATGACGCCGTCTATCCTGCCGTCGGCGTCTTTAATGACGACCACCGCAAGATTCTGCACCTCAACACGAGCGTTGACGGTAACGATACGCCTGGCCACAGCGATTATCGACACGGGACCCACGTGATCGGTTCGCTCGCTTGCCATGATGTGTTCAGTGCTCGCCAAGGACACATGCCCAACAACGGCTCGAGCCTCGCATACGGTTCATCGCTGGTGATCCAAGACATCGTGTCGGCCGATGGATGGTCGCCTCCGGATGTTGACCGTCTGCTCTGGGAAACGTCGGCTTACGGTGGTGTTGTTCACTCCGATTCCTGGGGCGACGACACGACCGCCTACACCCAGCGGACAGGTCTTTTCGACGCTTACGCAAAGGCAATGCCCTGGTCGCTTGCCGTCATCGCTCCGGGAAACAGTGGAGAAGGGGTGCTCGAACCCGCTAACGGCCGGAACGTCGTGGCGGTCGGTGCCAGTTTGAAAGACGCCGATGATGGGAGGTGGAGTTCAAGTGCCTATGGCCCAACCGAGATGGGTACGGACGGTATTTTCCTCCTCGCTCCCGGCTCAAACATTCAATCCGCTGGGGCCGATGGTTTCTGGGACACCAACAACGCCAACCTTCGCCTGTCCTCAGGAACAAGCATGGCAACGCCGTTAGCAGCGGGTGCGGCCGGTGTCGTGCAGCAACTCTACGAAGACGGTTGGATTGTGCCGGCAAACGCCATCACGTATACGCAAAATCTGAATGACCTGCAGCCCGGATGGGCGGAGGCTTCGCCCGTTCAATTCATCGACCTCGGTGAAGGCTTCACCCCTTCAGGGTCTTTGCTACGCGCTTCTCTTGCCATGGCAACATCCCCGCTACCTCAATCGCTTCGCAACGGCGGCGATGGTGGACACGAACTTCACAACCCCTACGATGGTTGGGGGGTGCTCAATCTCAGCGAACTTCTCAACCCGGCACTGCTGGTTGATGGTCAATCTCCCTCTGAAGACCTCTGGATTCACGACAGTTATCGTCTCAAATCGGGAACCGTGCATGAATGGTTCTCTGCCAACAAAGGCGCTGAGGGTAATCTCTCGGGCATGCTGACTTCTTCCTGGTCGGGTGATGGGAGCGTCGGGCCTTTCTTGCAAACGGGTGACCTGTTCACGCAACGGTTTGTTCCGGTTAACGAGCAAGACGTTCGCATCCGTTTGGCTTTCCCCGCTCAACCAGAGCCGGCGATGGTGGACGACATCCAACTCCGAGTCCGGTTGGAAGACGGAACCATACTCCTCCCCGATTGGCTTCAAGAGGGCGATTACGCCCCCACGCAGTTCTATCCATCGGCCACCGACACAAACGATACGACCGCCTTCCCTTCATCCAACGAAACCGTCGTCGGGCTGGATATTCCATGGCACTACCTGAACGGCTCATCGCATGTGGAGGTCGATGTCATCGCTCGGTTTGTGCAGCCAGGAAACATTCAGGGCTCGGTCGGACTTGATGGTGACGCCGTCGGTTTTGCCCTTGTTGTCAAGGGCGTTGAACGAGACTCGTCGCAACCTTATGACAGCGACGGTGATGGTGTCGCAGACTCGGAAGAAATTGCAGGTTGCACCAACCTTTTTGCAAACAACTACAACCCTGAGGCAACGGACGATGACGGTTCTTGTGATTGGGATTTGGACGATGATGGCATCTGGGACATCGACGACAGAGACATGGATGGCGACGGCGTCCTCAACATTGACGAGGTAGATGGGTGCACCAACATCCTTGCGAACAACTACAACGCAGAGGCGACGGACGACGACGGAAGTTGCGATTTCGATCTGGACAACGACGGTATTCTGGATGCTGACGATACCGACATGGACGGTGATGGCGTTCCCAACGACGACGACCTTTGTCCGTCGCACAACGCAGGATTCCCCGACGAAAACCAAGACGGTTGTCCTGATTCCCCTCCCGAGCAATGGAATATGATTGTTCGATTCAATGAAGGCTGTTTGGGATGTTCGATTAGCATTGGCGGCGTTGCAGTGAAGGTTGACGGCGTTAAGGTGTATGAAAAGGACTGGGAAAATGCATTGTCGCTGAAGTTTGATGGGTGCTGCGAGACGCAGTGGGATCACCTGCTTAACCAGCATGCCCAATTTGACGGTGAAAATTTTGAAGAAGTAGAGTTAGAAATTGACATGAAATTCACCTACGTCAGCCCGTACACATCGGGCCGACAATGGATAAACGATCCATGCTGGCCAGTTGGTTGTTTTACCGGTCCGCTGTTGTCGTGGAATGTTGATGTCGAATTGAGAAGAAGTTTGACGACGCATCAAGCGCGCGTCGCCACCATCCTGAGTACGTTCTATCCCCGGGACTCTTTTGAGACTCACACGTTCACTTGGTCAAAGGAGCCGGTTGTCGACCAGGACGGGGACGGTTATGCAATACCTGCGCTCGTCTACGAAGGGATTTGTACCGAGCCCAGCACATATGCCTCCGGATGCGGCATTACGAAGTACAACATTGATGATGCGTTTCCATACGATCAAAGCCAGTGGAAGGATAGCGATGGTGATGGATACGGTGATAATCCGGAGGGATATCAAGGCGATGCCTTTCCAAGAAACTCATTGGAATGGGAGGATCTGGACGGTGATGGATACGGTGATAATTCAGATGCTTGTCTAAATCTGGCCGGGGAATTGTACGCCGCTGGCTGTCCCGATGAGGACGGTGATGGTTTTCCTGACTGGATTAACGACTCATATCGAGCTTATCGTGCGGGCACAGAGTTGGATGTGTGCCCGGGCGTCTATGGCTCTGCATTCCGCGGTGGTGGAGCCGGTTGTCCTGATTCGGACAACGACGGTTGGCCTGACCCGGTCAGCAACAACAACAACATCGGTGTGGACGTTTGCCCTGACGAGCGCGGTAACGCAAGAACGGAAACGGGAAGAGGTTGCCCCGACAGGGATGGCGATGGATGGGCTGACTTCGAAGACGATTTCCCCAACGACCGCTCCTATCGTTTGGACAGCGACGGAGATGGCGTGGCTGATGAAGAGGACGATTTTCCCAACAACGCTCTTTTATCAGATGATGACCAAGTTGGAGGGCTGTATTTTTCAGGCTGCGGTCTTGTGTTCATGGCTGTGGTGTTCCTCGTCACCCGGAACAAGTTGCCACCAAAACCGAAAACCTTCGATGTTGAGAGATTTTGAAGGAAACAGGCCGAAACCAATCGCGCATTGGCCCGAGGCCGCGACGATTCTGTCACATCAAGGTCGAGGTCCCACAAGCCTATCTCAAATAGCGAAAACCGATGAACGTCATTGAATTAAAAGACGATGTGGCGAGATTTCCTCCACCACTACACAAGGTGAACCTTGAAGTCCAGTGCCATGCTCGGTAGTCCTACCCCAAGTGGGATGGTGAACAAAAATGAGCGACCGCCTGTATGTTGGAATTGACCTAGGAACCTATCAATCAACCATCGCTTCAAGCGCTGGTAAGTTGCACACGATCGAAACGGTCGTGGGACGGCCAAAAGACCCCGTAGCCCGCAATTTCTTGGGCAGGGACGTGTTGTTTGGTGACGACGCCCTCAAGAACAAGCTTGCCTGCAACCTCTACCGCCCCATGGCGGCGGGCGTCACGCAGGACGACGAAGCCAACTTGGCTGCTGCCAAGGCGTTCGTTTCGCACCTGCTAGAAACCGTTGACCCAGAAGAATTTGATGAGGTGCTCGGTGTTATTTGCTCTCCGAGCCACGTCTCTTTCACCGACAAGTCGAACCTCGTTGCTACGCTTCGAGGGCAGGTCAACGCCATCATGGTCGTGACCGAACCGTTCGCCACCGCTTACGGCATCGACGAAATTGCCGGCTCCATCGTCGTTGACATCGGTGCCGGAACCACGGATATCGCTCGCGTTTACGGTACGTTCCCAACCGATGAAGACCAGGTGACCATCACCGAAGCCGGTGATTGGCTTGACCTTCAACTGATGGACCTCATCAAGAAGAAGTACACCGGTGCCCAAGTCACGAAGGACATGGTGCGAAAGTGGAAGGAAGCCTCTTCCTACGTCGGTGGAGAGGCCAGAGAAGTCACCGTTGAGCTCTCCGTTGACGGAAAGCGGCAGATCGTTGACATCGGCGACCTCATTCTGGAGGCATGCGAACTCATCATACCGAAGATCGGCAACGCCATCAAGCGAAACGTGGCCGGCGCTGACCCGGAATACCAACAGATATTGCGAAACAACATCATCCTTTCAGGAGGAGGTTCGCTCATCGATGGTGTTGCTGACCGAATCGCCAGCGAAATCGCTGACATCGGTGATGTTCGTGTGTGGTGCGTCGAAGACCCCATCAATTCCGTAGCGGCAGGCGCCCTGAAACTCGCTAGCGAGATGCCCGACGACCTCTACACCTCGATTAACTGAGTCGGCCCTCAGCGAAAGGTGGAAAATACACACTTTCCACCGTTGTGACCTTGGGAAGGTTCAAGTGTGGTAAATCTGCGATGCGTTGCCGTATGGCCGTAGAAAGTTCGTCACCCGGTGGAATCCGTCGAGTTGGTTCTTCAAGCAACGACGAGCGTGCCGCCCTTGAAGGGATGCTCAAGGGATACCCCGTAGAACAGCTCGTCGAGGAGGTTTTGGTCGCATGGGACGAGCTTGGCAAAAGAAACGATGAGTTGGTGGCCGTCAAGCAACGGCTACGCGTTGTTGAGCTTGACCTGGCTGAACGCCAAGACAACATCGCTCCGGAAGTCGCCCGCTTGGCTGAAGCCGAGCAAGTCATGAAGGAAAACGAGGCCCAAATCGTGCACCTCCAGCGGCTGTTGTCCGACACAAAAGAAGAGTTGACGGCCCAACAATCCTCCCTCTCGCAGCAAGAGCGGGAAAGCATGGAAACCGAACTTGCCCAGCTCCGAACCTTAACCACCGAACAGGACGAGGTCATCGGAGAGATGGAGGGGCGCGTGTCGCAGATGGTTGAAGCGCTTGAGAAGGCCGCTGATGCGGGGCTGACGTCGGTCACGGCTGAGGAAGTGCGCCTACTCAAACAACAGGTTGACGAGCGCCAAAGGCAACTCGACGTAGAGAAGGCTGCCGCAGAAGCCTTGGAAGAAGAACGTCAGCGACTGAGGGACATCGCCGACCGGCTCAGGGGTCTGCTCGACGCTCGGGACCGACGACTTGCAGAATTGGAAGAACAGTTGGAGCGTGTCATGCAAGGACCCCGATCTGTATCGGCTGAACACGATTACCTTGTCGAACAAATTGAGGAACTCAAGCGAAGGTTGCTCGAACGCAACAGGGAATACGAATCGCTACGGCGACGTGAACGCCGGCTTCACAACGACGTGTTCGAACGGGACGAGCGTATCCAACAAATGACCTTGACCATGACCGACCTCGAGGCGGCTCTGCAGGACAGAACCGCAGAGCTTCGAGAAATGGAAACACAACGCAGTTCCATGGAAACAGAACTGCATTCGGCGCGACGCAGTGAGCGCACAAGAGAAGTGGTCGGTCGGGTCTTTGCAGACTCGCTCTCCCTGGTTCGCAGCCACGAAAGTCGCGAATTGAAGCGCGAACTTTACGCCAATGCACCCGACGTCGAGCGCACCATCAAGGCGCCAACCACCGAAGACATGGCCAAGTTGGCTGATGGCGAGGAAGTTGAACTTCAAACCGACGAAACCGAATTGGAAGCCGGCATGGATGTGGACGACGTTCGTCCGCCCTCGCCGGGCGGCACGGGCGATCCGGTTGTGTTCGACGATGACGACGCTTGAATCAGCCCAAGCAAGCCCGAACAAGACCCGTTAGTCGGTCCCGAAGTTCCTCCAGCGAAGAGGCGTCCTCGGTGACCGTTCCGGTGACGATCCAGTTGGCGCCCGCTTTCACCGCCGTTCGTACGTCTTCAGGTGTCCTGAGTCCGCCACCAACGAGAAGGGTTAGCCCGTCAACCGAAGCAGCCGAGGCGATGAGGTCGGGATGAACCGGGCTGTCCGCTCCGCTACCGGCTTCCAAATAAAGCAGAGAGAACCCAAACATCTTCGCGCAAAGAGCGTAATCCTTGACCAATTCAACGTCGGTCGGTTGAATCAATTCGGCTGCGCCGACTTCACCAACACGGCCGCCTGGAGCACATACCACGTAACCCGTCGGCAAAGCTTCCACACCAAACTTGGCCAGATGAGGTGCGCCTCGAACTTGTTCACCAACCAAGAATTCTCGCTTGGTTGAATTCATGAGCATCATGAAGGTGATGGCGTCGGCAGCGGGCGAAAGGGCATGGGCCCCGCCCGGAAACAGAACGACGGGAATGTCCCATTGCTTCTCCTCGCTGGTCGGGTTCTGGCTGGCGGCAAAAATACGGAGCTCAAGCGCTTCTTGAATGGCCAAGCAGGTGGCGTGCACCACGTCGTCTGGCGTGTCTGTTGAGCCCCCAACAAACACCATTTGCGTGCCCGCTTCAACAGCGACCATTGCGCGTTGTGCAGCCACTTCCGGTGGTTGTTTGGCAGGATCGATGAGGGTGATGTGGCGAGCGCCATAACGGGGCGTGCAGACTTTTTGCAGCACGCTGGCGCCATCGAGATTCATGAGGCTCACGGAGAGGTCAGTGAGGAAGGGGCATAGGGCTTGCGCAAAGGAAGGCTTCTCAAAGGCGAGCCTGTTCGGAGGTCCATGGGCGATGAGGGACCTTTTCGCCGCCTTCTCACCTACATGAGGCCTCATCGAAAAACGGTCCGCCTCGCAGCGTTTTGTTCAATCACCAACAAAGTATGGGACTTAGCGCCACCTTTGCTCATCGGTCTGGCCGTCGATGTCGTGGTGTTGAGAGAGGGTTCTACCCTGGCCAACGCAGGTGTTACCGACCCCTGGCATCAATTGCTCATGTTGTCGGTCCTCACGGTGCTTATCTGGGGCTTTGAGTCGCTGTTTGAGTATTTTTACGGTGTTTTGTGGCGAAATCTCGCCCAAACGGTGCAACACGAGTTGCGACTGGACACGTTTGACCACGTTCAAAAACAAGGCATGTCGTGGTTTGACGAACGTCAAAAAGGCGATATCTTGGCGATTCTGAACGACGATGTTAACCAGCTCGAACGCTTTTTGGATAAGGGTGCCAACGACCTATTACAAGTAAGCACGACGGTGGTCGTTGTGGGCGCCATCTTTGTGCTCATCTCTTGGCAGGTCGCTTTGTTTGCTGTCCTGCCCATTCCCCTTGTCGTGTGGGGTTCCTTCCGCTACCAGCGCAGTTTGGAGCCGCGCTATGCCAAAGTCAGGCAGTCGGCCGGACAGATAAACGCGCTTCTGGAAAACGACCTATCGGGCATGTCAACCATCCAATCCTTCACGGCTGAAGCTCACGAATTCCGACGCGTTGAGGCGTTGAGCGAGGCGTACCGTGGCGCCAATCGGGACGCTATTCGGCTATCGGCAGCGTTCACCCCCTTGATTCGAATGGCGATTCTGCTCGGCTTCACGGCCACGCTTCTTCTTGGCGGCTGGTTGACGTTGGAGGGCACGCTAGCAGTTGGCGCTTATTCCGTACTGGTGTTCATGACCCAGCGCCTTCTTTGGCCACTGACCCATCTCGGTGAAACGTTTGACCTCTACCAGCGCGCCATGGCCTCGTCCACGCGGGTGCTTGATGTTCTGGCGTCCCCTATCGAGATTAAGCAGGGCACCTTTGTTCCCAAGGAAGGCGAAGAACACACCTCCCCGATCGGGTTCGAGAACGTTTCCTTCGGTTATCCGGGAAGGGAACGGTTGTTCACCGATCTGCGGTTGGAGTTTGAGCAGGGAACGACAACGGGCGTCGTTGGCTCAACGGGGGCGGGGAAGACTTCGCTCATTCGCCTCTTGTTGAGATTTGCCGAACCGCAAAAAGGCCACGTTTCGTGGTGCGGGCACCCGCTGGAGGCATGGGATTTGCAAGCCCTACGCTCGTCGATTGCGCTGGTAGACCAGCACATCACCTTGTTCCCAACAAGCATACTGGAGAACATTCGCTACGGGAGGCCCGAAGCAACGGACGTTGAAGTCAAGCAGGCTGCCGAGGCTGCCGAGGCCGCAGCTTTTGTCTCAGACCTACCAATGGGGTGGGACACGCTTGTCGGCGAAGGTGGTCACCGTTTGTCAGGCGGTCAACGCCAACGGGTGGCCATCGCCAGGGCCGTGCTCAAGGACGCACCGCTGCTTATCCTTGATGAGGCCACTTCAGCCGTGGACAACGAAACCGAAGCGGCTTTGCAGCGTTCCATTCAGCGTATATCGAAAGGCCGGACGACGTTGGTCATCGCCCACCGCTTGTCAACCGTACGCCACGCCGACCGTATCGTGGTTTTTGACAACGGGGCCGTGGTTGAGGACGGCACGCACGACGAGTTGGTTGAGCAAGGAGGAATCTACGCTCGGCTGTGGTTGGTGCAAACCGGCGATACCCAATAATCGTTAAAATCCGTGCGCGAAACTTTGCAAAAATACACCCATTTATATACTGAATCGGGAAGAGCACGGTTTGAGAACCATGAAAACTGAAATCTCAAAACCAAGAAGCCTGCTATTGACCGCACTGCTGTTCCTAGTGACGCTGGGAACAGTTTCTGCAGCTGGACTAGACGTTACGGGCGACAACCCTGATTGGGTTGGCGTCTCGTTCTGGCTCGCCACTGCAATGATGCTTGCATCGACTGTTTTCTTCATCATGGAGCGAAACAGCGTTGCAGACAAGTGGAAGACCTCCATGACCGTCGCTGCACTCGTCACGGGTGTCGCATGGTACCACTACACCTACATGCGAGAGCACTGGGCATCGTCCTACGACAGCGCAACTGGTGAAGGATCATCCCCCCTTGTTCTGCGGTACATCGACTGGCTGATCACCGTTCCACTGCAGGTTTCTGAGTTCTACCTCATCCTCGCTGCTGTTGGTGTTGCTACCGCTGCGCTCTTCTGGAAGCTCTTCGGTGCCTCCCTGGTCATGCTCATCGCTGGTTTCCTCGGCGAGGCCGAGATTCTCGGCGAGAGCACACGCATGCCAATGTTCATCGTCGGTATGCTCGCCTGGATTTACATCATCTACGAACTCTGGGCTGGTGAAGCCAAGGAGAAAGTCGGTGGTGCCAGCGAAGGTACGCAATTTGCTTTCAAGGCCATGACCCTCATCCTCACCTTCGGATGGGCTATCTACCCACTCGGGTTCGTGATGGGAGACGGTGGCGACAACGCTGATGCTCTGAACATCTTGTACAACATCGCTGACGTCGTCAACAAGACCGCCTTTGGTTTGATGGTGTGGTACGCTGCTACCATGGACACCAAGGCTTCTTCGTCTGAAGAGTAAGTCGAACACTGACAGATCGGATTCGGTACACCCCATACGGACGTGTGCACTGCTGTCTCCAGGCTGCAGTACGCACGACGTGTGATGCCGTATACGGTTCTCCAACCCCCCAACGAAGCGGGGCGGCCTTTGGCCGCCTCGTTTCACTTGGGAAGAAACCGTTGCTGCTGCGTTGTAGCGATTGCCGACACCAAGCTGGAGTGGCCACGCTCAAGCTGAACGCTTGCCCCGCATCCACGCTTCAAGCGTGAGGTTCGAGGCGTGCTTGCTCAACCACGACCCGACGATGATCCAGAACACCGTGTAGCCAACAACGACCAACGAGGTCATCAACGGCGACCAGGCGTTCACCTCATCGACGGTGTGGAACCAAGCAAAGGGCAGGAAATGCGCCACGTACACCGTGAGCGAAACACGACCAAGGCCTGCTAAGCCATGCGCAATTGACAGATGCTCGACAATCCACCACAACAACGCAACGCCCGTCAGGGCTGCGATGAGGAAGGGTGTGTTGGCGGGAAAGAACGTCAACGCTGCATCACCAGTTGGCAAGGCCCAAACCTCGCCACGTGAAGTGCTGATCGCAAGCACAGCTATCGAGACAACCAAACCCATGGCGAAGATGGTGAGCAAGCCCTTGTGCTTGTCATCGTTGTCCTGAGATGCGACGAATGTCCCGAAAAAGCAGAACACAATCCACGGAAACAGGGGGTAAAGCCCTGTCAATGTCAGATGTTTCATGAGCCAGACAGTGTTTGGCGTATCGATGCGGCTTTCCCATACCGACGGGCCCTGATACGGGCTTAGAAGGACGGACAAGAAAAACGTCAACAGCACAACGGTCGCAAAAGATCGTCTTGCGCTTTTTGAAGTTTGAAACAACGGCCTCCATACCGGTTCAATCAACACAAGAAGCCCCATGAGAGAGAGGACGCCTGGCGTCCATGGTTTAAACAGGTGGGGGGCACTTAGGTTGATCACGAACTGAAAAAAGAATAGCCACCCGGCTCGAACCGCCCGTTGTTGGAATGTTAACGCTCGTTGGTACAAGCCCCAGCCAAGAAGGGCAACAAACAGCGGAGCTGCAAGACCGCCAGCTCCCGAAACGACAACGCCAAGGAGGAGAAGACCTCCTGCGAACGTTGGTTCCCATGTCGCTGCGGCATGAACCAGGACCATCAATAAAACAGCAAGGCCACGGAGCGCATCGATGTGCACGAGGCGTGTTGACGTTGACATATACTCCACTCAGGAACGTTGTTTCACGTATTCAACGGCGTTCCTGAACATTTGCAAACCTTCACCTTCCCAGCCGTCCAAACTTGCGCCGTGCGATACATCGTGTTGCCTCGTGTGCAGGGGGTGGAGCCATCGTGCGTAGATGGCTTCTGGATGCGGCATAAGGCCGAACACCAATCCTGTAGCATCGCAAATACCTGCAATGTTCCGCATGCTGCCGTTGGGGCTGATCGGATAAGGTAGAAGTTGGTCGGATATGCCTTTGCCCGGTTCGGTCACAGGGTCAACGTAGCGAACCGTGAGTTGATGGTGTTCTTGGAGACGATCCACATCTTCAGGTGAGGGCATGACGTACTTGCCTTCACCGTGGCGAACGGGGCATTCAATTCGAGTCATGCCCTTTGTCCAAATGCAAGGGCTTTCAGGATCGAATTCCAAGGTGACCCATCGGTCCTCATACCGTCCGCTGTCGTTCAGGGTTAAGCTGCCGCGTTGAACAAAGTCCGGTGGTGCCCCAGACGCTGGACCGGGAAGAAGGCCGGTCTTTACGAGAACCTGAAAACCGTTGCAAATCCCGATAATGGGTTTGCCCGCCTCAACGAAAGTGCGCAACGCATCTCGCATCGCAAATCGCATCCTGTTGCCCAAGAGACGCCCGCTTCCAAGGTGGTCACCAAACGAAAACCCGCCGGGAACGGCCAAAATATCGTACGCCTCCAAACTTGATTCGCCCGATACAAAACGGTTCACATGGACACGGTCGGCCTCGGCACCTACCAACTCGAACACGGCTTTTGTTTCGTGATCGCAATTGATACCAAACCCAAACAAAACAGCGACACGGGGCTTCATCACGCCACACCTCCGGTCAAATCCAACGTTCCTTTCCAGGCTTCCACCATGGTTTCCACATCAAGGGAGAGCAATTCGTCCAATCCGTCCTCGATCACGAGCGTTGTCTCAGCGGTGACACGGCCCAACACGGTCGTTTCGTGGCCCTTCATGGCGGCCAGGAAGGCATCGTTGTGTTCGGGTGAGACGGCGACAACGATTCGCCCAAGAGATTCTCCCCAAAGGCGACCCCAGGCGTCACCTTCACCGGTGCCGTCAATGTCGATATGTGCCCCTATTCTTCCTCCAATGCACATCTCTGCAAGAGCGACTGCAAGCCCACCTTCGCTGCAGTCGTGCGCCGTGGTTACAAGGCCGTCACGAATGGTTTGAGACAGGGCTCGATACCGGTCCAGGTTCTTGGTGGGTTCAGGGAGCTGAGGGACCTGTCCACCAACGCCCACGGCTTCGCCCGATTCCGTGAGCATGAACGCCAACTCGGAAGCGCCCAATTCTTGCTTTGATGCCCCAACAAGGTAGATTATATCGCCGACTTGCTTGAAATCGCTGGTGGCGGAGAACCGGACGTCTGGGTGATCACCAAACAGCGAAAAGAGAAGCGTTGGCGGTATTGAGATTTTATCTGGGCCGCTGCCGTAATCGTTCTTCATTGAATCCTTGCCGCTCACGCAAGGGAGGCGGTAAGCACGGCAGACTCGTTCCAACTCACGGTTGGCGCGAACCAATTGTGCCAGTTTGAAGCGCCCGTCCGGAGTTTTGGTTGACTCGATGGGGTCTGGCCAACAGAAGTTGTCAAGGCCCGCCATCTTGTCAACGTCCAAGCCCACGCAAACAGCGTTGCGAACGGCTTCATCGATGGAAGCAGCGGCCATGGCGCCAGCATCGATGTCCGAGTACCTGGGGGCAATGCCACAGGAGATGACGAGGCCGTGTGGATCGCCATGGATGGGGGCGATGACCCCTGCATCTCCCGGCCCGTCCCGCTTGATGCCGACGAACGGTTTGATGGCGGTCTGAGCGATGACTTCGTGGTCGTACTGGCGCACCCAGGTTTCTTTGCTCGCAATGTTGGGTCGCTTGAGCATGCGCTCCAGCAGGAGGTTGTGGTTGGCGTTCCGAGGCGGTGAAAACGCTGGAATTTGGGGCGACCGCCATTCGGATTCAAGCTCCAGTTGTGGAACCCCGTCGTGAAGGAATTCGATGGGTAGGTACGCAACGGTGGCTTCGCCGTACCGAACGTGAAACATGCCGGTGGAGGTGAAGGTGGCAACGGGTGTGGCTTCAACTTCGTGAAGAGAGGCGAGCGATTCGAAGGCGGCTTGGTCTTCGGGTCGAACGGCGATGGTCATGCGTTCTTGACTTTCTGAAACCAGAATTTCCCAAGGCGACAGACCTGCCTGCTTGAGCGGGACCTTGGCGAGGTCTATTTCGCAACCGTTGGTGTATTCTGCCATTTCTCCGATTGAGGAAGAAAGGCCCCCTGCGCCGTTGTCCGTAATGCACGTTATCAAGCCCGCATCCCTGGCTTCCAACACCATGTCCAGCATTTTCTTTTGCGTGATGGGGTCGCCGATTTGAACAGCGCTGGACGGCGATTCCTCGGTGAGTTCGAGTGAAGAAAAGGTCGCGCCGTGAATGCCATCGTAGCCGACCCGGCCGCCAACCATGTACACGATGTCACCGGCAACGGGGGTTTTGATGTGGGAGGGTCGGCCGTCGGGAAGGTGTCGCGGCATCAGCCCAACCGTTCCACAATAGACAAGGGGTTTGCCGATGTAGCGATCGTCAAACACAATGGCGCCGTTCACGGTTGGAATGCCCGATTCGTTGCCCCCGACGCGAACACCAGCGTGCACGCCCCGGAGCACGCGGGAGGGGTGGAACAGGTTTTCTGGTAAGTTGCCTTCCCAATCTGGAGGACCGAAACAAAACACGTCGGTGTTGGCGATGGGTCGGGCCCCAAGGCCGGTCCCGAGAATATCTCGGTTCACACCAACGATGCCTGTCATCGCACCTCCGTACGGGTCGAGAGCGGAAGGAGAATTGTGGGTTTCTGCTTTCATGCACACGCTCCATTTGTCATCCCAAGCGATGACCCCAGAATTGTCATGGAACACCGAAAGGAGCCAGTCGACCTCTTTTTGCATGTCGTGGGTTGGTTTCATGATGTGCGTCTTGAAGATTGAATCAACAACCGTGTCTTCGCCGGTTTCGTGATCCACGTGATGAATTTTTGAGGCGAATATCTTGTGCTTGCAATGTTCACTCCACGTCTGGGCGAGGCATTCCAATTCTACATCCGTTGGTGCGTCTGGTGAGATGCCCATGGCCGCTCGCTGTTCTCTGGTGGTTTCGTCCCGATAGTGGCCCTGTATGGCGTGCATTTCGTTCAGATTGAGGGCGAGAAGGCCTTCTTCAGAGAGGGTTATCAACGCTTCATCGTTGATTTCAAGGTCGATGGCTTGAGGTTCGATGAACACCTGCTCGGGTGGGGTCGGGAACGTCAATTCAGGCCATTGCCCTGTGCTGCATTCTGTTTTGTTGGCAACAAGCGCCCGTTCAATGAGGGTGTTGTGCAAGGTGCCGGCCAGCCAGTCTGCACTGCAATCTTCCGGTAAACCGTAGAACACGTACGTGATGTACGTGGCAATGGTGGCGTCCGTATCGGTAGGAAAAAGCGTGAGGAAGCCATCGGTTGCAGCTTTACCCGGGTTGTCCGTGACGCCTGGTTTGAACCCGACGGTGATGACGGCGTCTGGAGGTGACGAAAAAGCCTCAGTGGTCAACAGCGTTGTGTTGGTTGCACCGTGCTCGATGATCGGGTCGGCAAACAGGTCATCAACGCGTGCCTCAATGTTGTTTGACGGTGTTTCACCGTTGATGAGGTAGCCGCAAATCGAACGGACCGCTTTCACATCAAGACCGTGGTCGGCCATCAATTGTCGTCGTACAACGTCGCCACGCACGTCTCGCATACCCTCCCCTTGACGGGGTGTTACTTCGACACGCGTGATTGGCATAGGAAGCACCGTGCCCGTGGGGCAAGCCAAGGTTGTTCCATGCGCTCTTTGTAGTCTGCGCCTTCCTCATTTCAGCATCTTTGCCAGAAATTGTCCGGTCGGGCTGTTGTCAACGGCCGCAATGGCTTCGGGCGTGCCACGGGCGATGACTTGCCCACCTCGCTCGCCGCCGTCTGGACCCAAATCTATCACCCAGTCGCATGACTTGACAACGTCGAGGTGGTGTTCGATCACGATGATGGTGTGGCCCTTGTCCCGAAGTTGGTGAAGAACGTTGATGAGTTTGGAAACATCGCTGAACGAAAGCCCGGTCGTCGGCTCGTCAAGGATGTAAACGGTGTGTTTGTTGGGCATGCGGCGAAGTTCGCTGGCCAACTTCACGCGTTGTGCTTCACCACCGGAGAGGGTCGTTGCCGGCTGCCCAAGACGGATGTAACCAAGACCGACGGCGTTGAGCGTTTCCAACGTGCGGTGAATTTTCCTGTGATTTTTGAAAAATTCAACGGCTTCCGATACAGGCATCTCGAGCACATCGTGAATGGTACGGCCTCTCCACGTGACCTCCAAACACTCGCGAGTGTAGCGTTTGCCGTGGCATATGTCGCAGGTGATCCACACATCGGGCAGGAAATTCATCTCCAGTTTGATGGAACCGCCCCCACTGCACGCCTCGCAGCGTCCACCTTTGACGTTGAAGCTGAACTGCCCAGGTTTGTAACCGCGTTCCTTGGACAGTTTGGTGTTGGCAAACAAGGCTCGTATTTCGTCGAACACTTTGGTGTAGGTCGCCGGGTTTGAACGGGGCGTTCTACCAATGGGGGATTGATCGATGATGATGACCTTGTCAACGTGTTCAACGCCCTTGATTTCCTTGTGCCGCCCTGGTAAGGTCTCCGCTCGATGAACCGTTCGCTGAAGAGCAGGGGCAAGGATGCCTGAGACAAGTGAAGACTTTCCTGAACCGGAGACGCCGGTGACAGCGGTCATGCAGCCGATAGGAAAGGTGACGTTGATGTTCTGAAGGTTGTTGTGTTGAGCGCCTTTGATCGTGATTTTCTTTTTTGTCGGCTTCACACGTTTGGGAGGTATGGGTATGGTTTTGCGTCCACTAAGGTAGGCGCCCGTGATTGACGATTCGCAAGACATGACTTCTTCGGGCGTGCCGTTTGCCACCACAACGCCCCCGTCCAAACCGGCGCCTGGACCAAGGTCACACAGCCAGTCCGCTTGCCGCAATGTGTCTTCATCGTGTTCAACAACGAGGAGCGTGTTTCCAAGATCGCTCAGTTCTCGAAGGGTCTTCAACAAACGGTCGTTGTCTCGCTGATGGAGGCCTATCGACGGCTCGTCGAGAACGTACATCACGCCGGTGAGTCGGGAACCGATTTGGGTAGCAAGCCGTATGCGTTGGCTTTCGCCACCGGACAACGTGTTCGCTTTTCGGTCAAGCGTCAGGTAATCAAGACCAACGCTGTCAAGGAAACCAAGGCGGCCCTCTATTTCTTTGATGATTTCTGACCCAATGAACATGCTTCGCTCGTCGAGCGGTTCCAAGATGTCCTGGAAGGCTTCTGGCGGGCCTGCTCCTTCCGGATTCCAGGCCTGAACCAAGGCGAGCGCATCGTGGACCGAGCACTGGCTGACCTCGGGGAGGCGAATGCCCCCCACCGTCACGTACCTCGCTGCTCGGTTCAATTTCTCACCGCTGCACGACGGACATGGAAGGTCTGTCATGCTGTTTATTAAGCGGGTGCGTGTTCGCTCTGAGGTGGTTTCAGCATAGGTTTTTTCAAGCCTTGGAACGATGCCTTCCCACGGTTTGCTGTACTTGTATTGCGAGCCGTTTTCAGAAGTAAATTCGTAGTGGATGACGGTGGAACCTGAGCCGTACAGCAGGATGTCTTTTTCGTCCTCATCCAGCATTTCAAACGGGAGTGTTGTGGAGATGTTGTAGTGTGCGCAGGTGCACTCCAGCAGTTTGCGGTACCACGACGGGGACATCGACTGACGCCACGGAATGACGCAGCCGTTCGACACGCTCATGTTGCCGTCAACGATCAGTTCCACGTTGAATTGCCGCTGGATGCCGAGGCCTTGGCAGGCGTCGCAGGCACCGAGTGGTGAGTTGAAAGAAAACACGCGCGGGGAGAGTTCTGGCATGAACGCCCCGTGTTCAGGACATGCAAAATCCTCGGACCAAGCAATGGTTTGGCCCTTTTCGGTGGCGTGTGCGTTGGAGTTCTTGCTGAGTTTCGCATCGCTACCTGGCGCCTCAAGGCTCTCCACTGCCAGTGTTCCACCACCCAGCCGAAGTGCAGCCTCAACCGCTTCTGTCAGCCGTTGCCGTCGGTCTCGCGTGCAACGAAGCCTGTCGATGCGAACGTCGATGTCGTGCCGGAAATTCTTATCCAGAGTGGGGGGCGATTCAAACGAAGTTTCGTGGCCGTTGACGCGCCCGTTCAGGTAGCCTTGTTCCACCAGCTGACGGAAGAGTTCGGCGTGAGTTCCTTTTCTGGCTCGGACAACCGGGCTCCAAACCGCCACACCGTGGGCCTCCATTTTCCAAAAGATGTCGTCTACGATTTCTTGCACGGTTCTTCGAGCTACTTCCTTACCGCATTCCGGGCAGTGAGGTTTTCCAATCCTTGCCCAGAGCAAACGAAGGTAGTCCTGTATTTCGGTGACGGTGGCGACCGTTGAACGGGGGTTATGGCTGCCTTGTTTCTGATCGATGGAGATAGCGGGCGAAAGGCCCTCGATGGAGTCGCAATCCGCTTTCTTCATCTGGCCAATGAATTGCCGAGCGTAAGAGGACAAACTTTCAACATACCTTCGCTGACCTTCTGCGTACAGGGTGTCAAACGCCAGGCTTGATTTTCCGGAACCAGAGACACCGGAGATAACGACAAATTTGCCTTTGGGCAACGCCACGGAGATGTCTTTGAGGTTGTGGGTCCGGGCCCCTTTTACCTCAATCCAACCGTCTTGGTCTCCACCCATCACGATGTCTCCAATCGTGGCGACCGGTCAACAGTTCTTCAACTCGTGCTTTCACCTTGGCGCTGATTTCCGAAAAAAAATTCAATTTTTGATGTGTTTTTAGGTCGCATGTCAGCGTTTACGGGGTGTGTAGAAAAGAACAAGCCTTCAAAGGAGACGGGGGGAAGCCCGCCCCGTGGAATCTGCAATCAAGTACGGACTGCTTCGCATCACAACCTGTTGCCTCAGGTGTGGCCGAACCGAAGGTATCGGCGAGAAGGACATCGACAAGTGCGAAGACTGCGTCGTTATGAGTTTCAATATTGATTGAACCCTGTTCCATCAACGTTCGTTCCAACCGTCGGGTTGGAACCCTTTTGGCATCGGTGCCTCAAACCTAACAGGATCGTCCGTATCTGGATGAAGGAACTCAAGAGCGTAAGCGTGGAGCATCACTCGACCGTGGGGGTTGGTGCTCGCACCGTGTCGTGCATCGCCAACCACAGGCGTGCCAATGTGCTGCATGGCCATACGGATTTGATGGCGGCGTCCGGTCTCGATAGAGAGTTCCACTAGGGAGTTGTCAGTGCCCCTTTCGAGCACAGAATAATGCGATATCGCTTCCTTTGCCTTCGGGTGTTTTTTGTTAACGGCGACGACGTTGAGGTTCTTGTCCTCAAACAACCAGCTGTGCACGGTCCCGCTCGAGGTGTGCGGTATACCTTCAACCAGGGCGCGATATATTCGATGCACGTTTCGCTGTTGGAATTGATGTTGCAGTTCATTCTTCGCTTCCTTGTGTTTTGCAAAAACCATCAGTCCTGAGGTATCCTTGTCAAGCCTGTGGACAATGAAACTCCAATTGTTTTTGTTTTGTTGTTGGAGGTATTGCACACAGCGGCTGTGAAGTGTATCGGGCTCCAGTTTGTCGGTGGCAATGGAGAGAAGAAGAGCGGGTTTGTTCACCACAAGCAGTGAATCATCCTCGTAAAGGATGTCAAGGTCAACTGGAGGGTGGGTTGGTGGAGGAGGGGAATGTTTCTCTGCTTTTTGCCGATCCAGCACACGCACGTTGTCGCCTTGAAGTAGACTGTGTTTCGCTCGATAAACGACCGTTTCGTTGACCATCACGCGACCTTGTGTCAACATTTTTCGAAGTGTGGAGGTGCTGGATTGAGGGAAAAGTCGTTGAAGCGTCACAAGCAAAACACCTTCTTCTTGCTGAACATACTCCATGAGAACCACCTACAAAACCAAAACATCAATCCACGTGCCAGCATCACCTGACTGACCCGGTTGCAGAAGGGTGAGGCCGTTGGCGCTCGCCATGCTCTCGATATTGCCTGAGCCTTGATGCCGCGGTTGATAGGCCATCATGCCTTCTTCCGTTGGTCTCAATACAATGCGACGAAGTGTAAGACAATCCTCTGTTGATTTGACTGAGTCGCACAGTTTTGCCCGAACGATCCATTCCTGCGGACCGTCGGCCCCCAATGAATGACGGAGGTAAGGGGCGACGAGCATGCGAAACACAACGTGGCTTGAAACTGGGTTTCCTGGCAGGCCAAAGAGTGGGGTAGCGTTCCACAGACCAAACAACGGCGGAGAGCCGGGGCGTATTTTCATTCGCCAAAAGTGGACATCACCTTCCTCTTCCATGAGGCGACGAACGTAATCGAATTCACCCATTGAAACCCCGCCAGAGGTGAGGATGATATCGCAGGATTCGGAGGCGTCTTCCAAAGCCTCCCGAAGCGTTTCCATCGTGTCGGAAACGACAGGATAGCGCACCGGTATGTGCCCCATCCATTTCACCAGGCCAGCCAAACCAAAGGAATTGGATTCGTAGATTTCACCGTGAACGAGTTCTTCGCCCGGTTGTATCAATTCATCGCCGGTTGATATGAGGGCGATTCGGAGTCGTCTGTAAACAAGCACATCGGCGTAGCCCATCGTCGCACACAAGCCAACCCGGGACGGTGTGAGTTGGGCACCTTTGGTCAAGGCAAGGTTTCCTTTCTGCAGGTTTTCACCCTGGCGACGAACAAAATGAGGTTTTGGGGCTTCTTGGAGATGGACTTGATTTCCATCGACCTGACATCGTTCGATCGGTAAAATGGCGTCAGCTCCGGGCGGCATTGGGGCACCGGTCATGATTCGTACCGCTTCGCCATCACCCACCTTGACCGTTTCGTTATGTCCTGTTGCTGCCTGCATACCAACGATGGAAAGGCTAAGTGGGTAGGTTGCGTTTTCATCAAAGCGACAGGCAAATCCATCCATTGAAGAGTTGTCAAAAGGAGGGTCGTGAACCTTGCTCGCCAAATCCTCCGCAAGAATACGTCCGTGGCAGTCATCGATGTGCACGCGTTCTGTCGTCAAAACGGGCGCACTCTGCTGGCAAATCCTGCAAGCTTCTTCCACGCTGATGAAATATGGTCGGTCACCCATGTAGCCCCCATGGGAGGTTTGGGTTTGAGCATGTGGGTCAACGGTAGAATGATGGAGGGGGGTTCAATCCCAATTCATGGTTGACGGTCCGTCCCTGACCCAAGCCATTCAGACAACGTTTGTGACAAGCGGTACAGCAACGCTGTTGGCGACCGTCATTGGTGTACCTCTCGGCGCTTGGTGCGCTCGTCATACGAGTGTCGGATTTCAACGATTGAAAATCCTCATCACAGCGCTTTACGGATTGCCTCCTGTGGTAGTGGGTGTGTTTGTTTACTCCCTTTTTTCAAAAGCAGGAGCCCTTGGTTCGCTGAACCTGTTGTTCACAGTTGAGGCGATGATTTTCGCACAAACATGCCTGATCCTCCCGTTGGTTTGGGGCGGTTCGTGGACGGCTTTTGAAGGGGTCGGAAAAGAATACAGCGATACACTCCGAACCATAGGTATTGGCGAAAGGCAGCGCCTGCTTATGGAAATTCAATTGGCTCGCCGGGGCGTCTACCATGCGATTGTCATCGCTTTCGGGCGAGCCATTGCTGAGGTAGGCGCGGTGATCATGGTTGGTGGAAACATCGCTGGAAAAACAAGGGTGATGACCACAAGCATCGTCTTGGAGACCTCAAAGGGTAACATCGAGCAGGCCGCTGTTCTTGGGGCCCTTCTCCTTGCGCTTTCGTTGAGTTTGGTTGGTTTGGCGGCGGTGGTTCAAAAACGAAGAGGAACAAGAAGAGTGGAGGTGAGTGGTGAAGATTTGCCGGAGCCAGCCACGGCCAAAGCCGTTGTCAAACGCACCGTTTCCGTTTCAAAAGATGGAGTGGCAATTCTTGACCAAATTCCCATTGAGTTGTCTCCAGGGACCATAACCGTGGTTGTCGGAGAATCGGGGGCAGGAAAAACGACCTTGCTGCGTTCTCTCGCTGGGCTTGAGGGTGAAAAGGTCAAATGCGGACCGATGGAGTGCATCTACGTCCAACAACACCCTGTTCTGCTCACGGCGTCCGTCGCGGCAGAAGTGATGTTACCCAACAAGCTCTTCCCAAATTTACCGCCTGCAGGGAAAGCCTATGCGTCACTGTTCAAGCTTGATGAGTTGGAACATCGAACCATGGAAGAGTTGTCCGGAGGTGAGCGCCAGCGTGTGGTGCTCGCAAGACAACTCGCTTTCGCGCCATCACTTCTTCTTATCGATGAGTGTACGTCAAACCTTGGTTGGCTTCATGTTGAAGCGATTGAAAAAGAACTGAACCGGTTGAAAGAAGGTGGCGCCTGCATTGTGATGGTTACCCACAACATTCCACAAGCGCATCGGATTGCCGACCATATTATGGTGTTGAAGGAGGGAAGATTGTTGCGAAACGATGACGATTTGGCAAAATCCCTTCTTAGGGGCGAATGGTTCGTTCAAGATTCAACAAAAAAAGCATGATGGCCGTTGATGGTGTAGTTCACGATGACGTCTTGGCCGTTGGTTTGAAGGTACGATAGGAAGGTGTGGGAGGCTGTGGTGTTCAACCGATCCACGATGAGGTAGGAGTAGGGGTTTCTCATGAATGAATCATCGTACTCATACCGTTGGAGAAGGATGTTGTCTTGATACGCCAAAGCCGTTCCCAAATCTGATAAGATGGTGCATTCCTTTTCATGCGCCATGTTGATGGCAGCGCCCATGCCTTGGCCGATTGAATAATACCACGAACCTGGGGGGTGAACGCCGTTAGCGTCCTCCACGACCTCCAAACCTCTCGTCGTGTTGAGGTGTTGCCAAATCAGCTGTTCTTTGGCGTGCGTCCCAGAATCGTCGCCGCGAGAGACGAAGCATTGTTCTGACGTGCTGATGTGTTCGAAGGCGTCAAAAACGGAGCCGGATGGAAGGGAAGGGGAAAGGAGAACATAGGAATTGTAAGCGAAATTGAAGCGTACTTCGGCAAAACCTTCGTCCACAAATTGCTGTTCTTTCTCTGGTGAATGAACAATAACAGCGTCAACATCTCCTGTTTCCCCTAGCCGAAGGGCTGCACCTGTGCCAACGGCAACGTATTCAACATCAACACCGGTTCGGGATTCGAAATCTTCGATAAGCACGTCCATCAGCCCTGAATCACGAATTGATGTGGTGGTGGCCAAGCGGAGTTTGTCTTGGCCATCATCAGAAGTGGTTAGGCAGCCAGACAACGGAGCAATGAACAAAAGAACAACCACGAGAGGGAAGCGCATCTCAATCGAATTTCATCACGTGATTGCATTCTGGATAGGAACACGCCACAGTGTACCTCGATTTCTTGGGTTTTGGTATCTTCAACATGCACCCGCACATGTCGCACTGCAGCTTGATGATCTCAGGGCCGGTTGGTTTTGGCGCATCGGTGAGCGTTCTCCCAACATCGGTTGACCATCCAAGTGAATCGGAATAGCGGTCCTGGATGGCGCTCATTTTTTTCTGTTTGAGGGAAAGTCGCATTTTCCGCTTACGCTTGCCTTTTTTCTTGACGGGGGGTTTCGCAGCCATGGGACTCAACGCTTCGCTGGGCGTTGATGTATTCAATGACTTCGCTTGATTTGGCACGAGGGTGGTTCCTGAAAGTCAACGGACCGGTTAAGCCTCTTCGTCACTGACAAGGGACTCAAGGTGGTGTTGCCGCCCTGCATTGATGCCGAAGGCCTTGGCCTGTAAGTCGAGCATCGTCCGTTCTTTACTGGTGATGTTTCCGTCAGCGTTGGCGGCTGCAAACACTTCGAGGTATTGCAATTCCTGCATCGTATGGGCTTCCGGCATCAAAGCGGTGGACAGACTGGAGAACGTGCGAAGAATGGGGCGTCGCAACGCAATCAGGGGCACGCCAACAATCAGTCCACCGATCAATCCACCGCCAGGAATGGCCGTTTCCATCGCTTCGGAGGCGATGAGGAAGGAGAGGGTACCAAGCCCTGTGAAAGCGGCTGCAGTAAACCCCTTGCGCAAACGTTCGTCGATGCCCATCACCTCATGTTTGAGGATGGCGTAAGTGAAAATCGTGCCTTCGAAAAGAGCGGATAGAATGTGGCACAGGAGCATCAGAGGGCCACCGATGGCGAGGATTTTCACCCCCCGGTCGTTGGTGGTCTCCGGGTTAAACAACGTCATCTCCGGGGAGGTGAGACCGAACGCTATTGAAAGCCCGATCAAGGTGATGAAACCTCCGAGCATGAACGTTACTTTGACAACAAAACCGGTTCGCAAAGCCTTGATTTCTTCAAGGTTGTACCCGTTAGCGTTCACCCGGACGGAATCGCGACTCAATCGCACCATGAACGCTGCGACAAAAACCAGCGGAAGGGTGGTGATCAAAACCATGGGTAAGAGGGCAGCGCCGGAGCTGCCGCTGATGTAGACGGTTGGGTAAACAGAAGCAAAGGCTTCGGGACAGACGGGTGTGTAGCCAAGGTCGGTACCGAAAACGGTGTTTCCAACACCTTGAGCCAAAGGTTCCGCACAATAAATGTGGACCATGTCACCCAACGTACCAGGTAAGCCACCCAGGGAGATGAAGGGGAACAAAAGTGCGAGAAACGACACAACTGGAAGAATCCAGATCCGTTTCCATTGAAACACACGCCGAATTCGTTTCGCTCGCTCTGATTCAATGAAGAAAGAAACCAGAGCGACCATCATCATCATTCTTGTGAGACCGGTAATGCCGGACACCGCACGTAACCAAACAACGGTTTGAAGCGTACCAAGTGAAAAGGGGTAAATCCAGTAAAAGGCAAGTGTAGCAGCCATGAAACCCTCAATCAGCAAAATCATCCCAATGGCTTGATTCTTCAAATCCTTGCTGCCAGACCTAAAAATGAAAATGGCAAGCCCGATAAGGAAAAGACCAGTGATGGCACCGAGGATGGCTACTGCATGGTTGAGGGCAAAGATGCCGGAGACGGAAAATTCAAAGTTTCCAAACACTCGAAGATAGTAGTCCAACGACGGGCCGACATCTGACACGCCTCGCGTAGGTTGCGGGGGTTTTCAAGAGATTGTCAATTCAACCATCAGTTGAATTGAATTGTCTTGGTTGGTAGCATTAAGCGGTTGGAGAGGTTAGTTCTGCACGAAAAGAACCAGAGTAAAAGTTGGAACACGTCCATCATGATGAGTGAATTTGTAAAATTCAGTCTCATCGGTGTGATCAACACCGCTTTTGCATGGGTCTTGTATGAAATTCTCTACGTACTGAATGTCTGGCCAGGTCATGCGGCGGTTGCTGCATGGTCCATTTCATGCGCCATCGGTATGGTGGAATCTCACTATGTCCATTACAAGTTCACGTTCAAGTCATCGTTTCCATATCGACGAAGTTTGTACAGAGCAATCATCGTTTATGCGAGCCAATTAATCGTCACAACGTGGATCACGTACACACTGGTTGAGGGTTATGGGGTCCATCACCGGTTAGTCTGGCTTTTCAACACCTGCGTGTTTGGTTTCTTCAATTTCCTCTTGATCCGTTTGATTGCTTTCCCACCTAAATACGATATCAACCGAATGAAATCATCGGCCTCAGTAATTTAGTGATGCACCAACGTTTGAATAAATTGCATTCCGTGTCAGTCTTGGATGATGTAGGACTTCCCGTTTTGGGGTTCGTGTACAGTGTGTCCTTGTTCTTGGAGAGCAGCGAGAAGGGGGGGTCGGGCTGTTTGGGCATCGGCATGGTACACAATCACGTGTTTTGCTTGGCATGCTTTGGCGAACTCCAAAATCTCCTTCTGGCCTGCATGCGTTGAAAACGAGAATTGTTCTGTCTCAAGTGGTACATAGACGCGTTCGCGATAGATGTTAAGGTGGCTTGTCTCGAGGAGTTCCCTCCCACCGGTGCCTTCAGCTTGGTAGCCGGTAAAGAACACGGCGTTTTTTCGGTCGTGCCTCAGTCGATTGAGGTACCAAAGGGCCGGCCCGCCTTCAAGCATCCCTGAAGTTGATACAATAACATCAGCACTGAGAGCCTTCTTTTTGTCAGACTTGCTGGACACTTTTTTTGCCCATCGCCAGGCCCTTTCAAGGCCTGATGCATCTTTGAGAAAAGAGGGATGTGAAAGATGGTTTTTCGCTACACGTTTTCCCATGCCGTCTACATGAACGTTGAGATGAGGTCGATGTTTGTGCAAGATCATGACAACATCTTGGGTTCTGCCGTTAGCAAAAGCAGGTATCAGGACCGTTCCACCTCGTCTTACAACACGATCGACGGCTTCCAAGAAGCGTTCTGTTTCTTCCATTTTGTCAGGATGATAACGTCCGCCGTACGTCCCCTCAATGAACAAAATGTCGGCTAAAACGGGTTTAGCTCCTTCAACAAGTGATGAATCCCTGGTATCAAAATCACCCGTGAGAAGAATTGATTTCTCTGGGGTTTGAACGTGAAGCATAGCGGCACCTGGAATGTGACCGGCTCTGTGAAACGTTAATTCCCAATTATGGTGTTTCCAAGACTGACCAAAGTCATGATGATACCAAGAATCAAGGGCTGTATCGATGTCTCTTTTGTCCCAGGCTAATGGGTACTTCTCTATCGAGCTGATTTTGTAGCAGTCTCGCCACATCATTTCGGAAAGAGAAGCGGTTAAAGCCGTACCGTGAAGACGTGTTCGATGGTTAGCGCAAAGCCAAGGAGCCATGCCGATATGATCCACATGAGAATGCGTCATCACGGCGTCTTGTACTGGCGGCGCTTCGATAGGGTATCTGGGTGGTGATGTGGGAGCAAGGCCATAATCCAAGAGAAGTCGCGTGCCATCTGCGTCTTCGATAACCACGCCAACATTCCCCACTTCATCTCCGCCGCCGAGATAGTGAAATCGAAGTCCCACAGGTGGAGGATCAACAGGATAAGAAGTGGTTCGTCCGGCTGAATACAACACCATAACCTGCGGATGCACAACTCTTCAATGAAGATGTGGGTCTGACCCCATTATTTCCACTGGAAGATTTTTTTCTGATCGTTGAATGAAAAACACAATTTCTTTTTCCTTAATGTTCATGTACTTCTCGCGACCATATCCCACGGGTTTTCTTTCGGATCGATTCTATCATCGAATTCTTTCCCGTCTTACTCTTTAGAAAGATTTGTTCCAGTGGAAACATAGGGGCGAGCAAACCGTGTTTGAATCTAACACGAAAATTAACTGAATGAATTCTTCTGGAAGGCGAAGCAGTCTTGAATGAAGGTCCGCTGCAGTGGATATGGCGCGAGTTTCCCTTCACGAACTTGTCGTCAAAGAAGATCGGTGTTTTGGTTGCGGAGCTTGCGTTGCTCTATGTCCAGTGCAAGTCCTCACGCTTGTAGATCGTATGATACACGTTGACGAACCAAACTGTACTCACTGCCGAATTTGTTTACCGTCGTGCCCGGTTTATGCCCTTGATATCCTACCAGAACGGTGATGTGTTTGCGCATTGCTCTCATCGGCGGTACCATCGAGGCTCTTGTTCTTGCACACCACTTGGTGGAAAAGAACGACGTCACCATCATTGAAATGGAAGCCGAACTCGGTTTACCGGTCAATCACCCAGGACGTGTTGTCGATCAAAACCTTCTCAACACGTACTTTACTTCAGAGCAACAAACCTTCCTTTCTCTTCAATCCAATGCCGACGGTTGGGGATGTCGCTGGGACTGGATTATGAAACATCTCGCCGCTAACATTGCCCGTCATGGCGTGCAATTCTTGACCCGCACGCGCGTGCTCTCATCAACAAAAAAGAACCAAACCATACATCTCGAACTTACGTCTACAGAACGAGACAAACCCACGCTTCTCACGGTGGACCGTCTTGCGTTGACCGAAAGCTCGGAGAAACGGGGACCCGGAAACCGTCAACACTCACTTTCTCCACATCCACCAATCACACTTTCTTTCCCCGTCACTGTTCCGTGGTTTGGCGGAACGGTTGTATCAGAGGATGCAACAACAGCTCCCAACCCCGATCTTTTCCTCTCGCGTGGAGACGGCATGACCGAATTGTGGTGGCTCAATAAACCGTCATGGTCACCCAGTCGTGGTTTTATCGAGCAATGCACACCTCACCTTTCAAAAAATCTTGATGACCTGTCTTTTGACAGCGCAGTTTTACGAGCGCTTGAGCAATTACCAACGCTCGTTTAAACGGCGTATTTAGGTGTGGCGAAAAACACCACTTTCTTAGGTGGCACACGCTGGCACGGGTTAGAAGCGCCTTGTGGCGTAGGTGATGCAGATGGGAACTCATCCGACAGAAAACCTCCAAAAAACAACCCAAAAGAGGAAACGTTCGTCCAAGCGAGAGTGGAAAAAACTCGTCGCCGAGTTCCAACAACCGCACACGGGTCGCGCCACGTGGCAACTGATCAACACCCTCGTTCCGATTTTTGCCATTTGGGTTTCTATTTATTTTTTGAAAGACGTCTCGCTCTGGCTTTGCATTCCGCCAGCTGTTCTCGGTGGCCTGTTCATGGTTCGAGCCTTCATTATCTTCCACGATTGCGGTCACGGCTCTTTCCTTAAATCCAAACGAGCCAACAGCATCATTGGTTTCATCACCGGTATGCTCACTTTCACACCTTACCGGCAGTGGAGTTGGGAACACGCACGGCACCATGCTACCAACGGGGACCTCGACCGCAGAGGCATTGGTGACATCTGGACCTTAACGGTTGAAGAGTACGTATCATCTTCCCGTCGATTGCAACTAAGTTACCGATTCATACGCAACCCCATTATCCTGTTCGTGTTCGCACCCATCGTGTTGTTCGTCATCCTTCAACGCTTCCCAAATTCCAAAGCCAAAAAGAAAGAGAGGCAATCCGTACACCTCATGAACATCACCCTTGCCGGTTGGTGCATCGGTATGAGCATGATCTACGGCTTTGGTACCTGGCTTCTCATGCAATTCACCATGATGGCGGTGGCCGCCGGTTTCGGTCTCTGGTTGTTTTATGTCCAACACCAATTCGAAGATACGTATTGGGCTTCAGGCAAAGAGTGGGATTACACGGCGGCAGCGATGGAGGGCAGCAGCTATTACAACCTTCCAAAAATTCTCCAGTGGTTCTCTGGCAACATTGGCTATCATCACATCCATCACCTCAACCCGATGATTCCCAACTACAACCTCGAACGATGCCATTTCTCTCACCCCTTCTTCCAACAGGCACCAGAACTCCGCTTTTTCAGCAGTCTCAAAACCATCAAATTGAGACTATGGGATGAAGTCAACGGGAAGATGATCAGCTTTAGAGAACTCAAGCGACAACTCGCCCTTCACGAAAAAAATCCTCTTCCGGTCAACACGTCAGCGTGAAAGGTTAACCTCATCAACATCTCAACCGTACCATCACCATGACGGTGAAATTGTACCTCGAGAGCATTGAAGCGGCTTACGCACGAACGTTTGACGCTCAAGTCGTAGCGATTGATGGCAATTCCATTGTTCTCGACCGGACCTTGTTCTACCCACTTGGTGGGGGACAGTACTGGGACACAGGTGTTCTGTCAGGTCCCAATGGCGACATCAACGTGCAGGAAGTTCGCGGTAGGGGTGATGTTCAGCACACGGTAGAAACCGAACACCAACTTGTTGTTGGCGATGAAGTTCGCGGTACCGTTGACTGGGACACTCGGTACGCTCACATGCGCATGCACACGGCTCAACATCTCATGAGCGGTATTGCTTACGAACTGTTCAACGGCGTGCGAACCGTCGGCAATCAAATTCATGCAGAAAAGTCGCGTATCGATTTCAATCCTATTTCTTTTGACGAGGCCATGATGGAACGGTTGGTGGACGTGGTGAACGGGCACATCAATACGGGTCTGAAAGTATCGGATTCCGTCATGACAAGAGAGGAAATCAACACCATCATGCCGCCCGACAGAACCAACATGAACCTCCTCCCAGCAAGCGTTAGAGACCTACGCGTCGTTCAAATTGGCGACCAGGTCGATCTATGTCCTTGCGCTGGAACCCACGTGAGCAACACTTCGGAACTCGGTCGTGTGGAACTGATTGGAAAGAAGTCCAAAGGCAAGGGAACGCAAAGGCTCTCTTACCATCTCCTCACCCCTTCTTTTGTTCGCTCACCCTCTTCCAAAATTGTTTGAGGTGAACACTCCAACCCTCTCACTTCAGCGTCTCTACCCCGATTCTGAATCTTGGGCTTTTATGCTGATGACGACGGAACCTCTATTTCCAGTAGGGCATGTGAAGATTCATGGTCGAGATTCAATCAATGGTCCCCATCGCTGCGGTGGTGGATCTTGTTCTCGGCATCGCCACACTTTCCATCATCGGGCGCAGTGACTCACAATCATCCACCAATCGAATAACGGGTTGCATCCTTGGTTGGATTCTTATTTTTCTGGGACTGAGCTACCTCATGACGGCTGTTTTGGAATTCAGGTACGGCGCCCAAGGTGAATTCTCCTCCCTCTACCTGAACAAAGTATCCGGGACTTTTGCTTTCACGGCAACCAACCTCTTCCTCAGCTGTGCGGTCGTTTTGATGGCCCTCCTCCCCTTCTTCTTTCCGTTTCGAATAATCCAGAAGGAATGGGACCTTTGGTTCCTTCTCAGCATGTCTTTTGCGGGAGCGGTGTTCTTTACCACGCTACACCTCATGACCGATTTCGCTCACTACAACGTTGAAAATTTTCTGCATATACCAGGGTACCTCGTCATGGTGGCCATATACATCCGTTTTGTCGTCACTGAAGTGCGAGATGAGGACCTCAGACTGCGGAAAATATCAATGGTCGCTGGACTTCTCCTCATAGGCATTCACGGTGAAACGATGACGTACTGGCTTTCACAGGTTCTATCAATCAACGACTACTTTTTCCAACGGCAGTCAATTGAAACGGCCATGTACGCCTCCTACAGTTGGTGGGGTGGTGTGAACATGCGCCTCACACTAGGTGCAGGAGCCATACTGGTTCTCTGCTCAGGTGAAATTTGGCGCTCATACAAAATCGGTATTTCGCCGTTTGGGGTCCTCACGTTCATTATTTTCATTATTGGGTTTATCGCTGGTCTGGCGGATTATGCTGTTTTAGACATCGTTCGGAGTTGCTACGAAACATCCTGTGAGGATTTCCCCTATGCTTACTCCATATGGTATGATTTCACCTCAGAAGCGCTTGTCTATCTCTACACACCGATCCTTTTCATGTTCATTTTACTGCACTACGACATCGTCGACACCAAGAGCAAAGAAAACCGATGGCTGATTCGCATTATTGTGATTTTGATGCTACTGATTGTTTCGTCAACCATCCTTGAATTGATCCAGTCTTTCCTTCCAATTCCCGATATGATTTCTTCTGCAGCTTTGGCCATCGTGGTGGGTATCTTCATCGGTTGGGAGGAGAAAATCGTTAGCAGCCTCATTGAAGGATCGGCTTCGGTAAAGGACACCGTACGGGATTTCGTCGCAGAGAAGAGCGAAGGACGCGAATTCAATCTGAAAGTGTTTAACGTTGTTTTCGGGTGCATAACGGCGTTTGTCTTTGCAATCTCTATCCTTTTCACAGGACTCGGGGTTATGGGGGGTTGAATCATGAGCGAAGAACAGACCATTCGAAACGTGTTGATGACCAAAGAATCCCGTATTCCGACGCTGGGGGCTTACACCCTGACCTTGCTGTTGTTGGTGACGACCGTCGGTGATTTTGTTGGCGACCTCAGGACAACAGCGGAATTCACATCAAACACACCGGAATGGAACATCACTTTTGAGATTCAAAATCAATCCTTGCAAACCGTCGAGACACTGCAAGACGATGAAACAAGGAACGTCCTGTTTGAACTGTCGGAAATCGATGTTCCTGAAGGCTACACCATCGGCTCCATTGATGTCACCATCACATCTGAAGAAGACGGAGGTGTTTCCGTGCAGTGCGATTCCATTGCCGGCGACATCATTGAAAACGACTTGACGGCGCAATGGAATGACCCAGCAAGCAACCTCTCAGGCCAGGACAGCAGTTGCGTGCCGATCGAGCTCCATTTGCGGGTCTACCCAAATTTTGATGGACAATCCACCGTCATTTCAGCGGTTAACGAATTCCAAGCTTTGGAACCCTGGACCGAAACGGGCTGGGGGGTTGGTGTCCTCTCTGTCGACCTCGAACTTGACGTGAATACCCCACTCGGTTTTGCCGACCCGATTGGCCTTGATACAGATGAGGAAATTACCGTTGACGTCACGGTCACCATGTTCAAGGCGAGTCTTTCACTCGTTGAGTGAACATCACCTTTCATCACCTTCGCAGGCCTGTTGCGAAGTGTCTTGTTCCGGAAAAAAAACGATATGCTGGAAACGATTCACAGGTTTCATGAACGATGCTGGTGAGGGTAGTAACAACGAACAAATTCTCAAAATTCTACCGGTGTACCTCGGTTTCGGTTGGGTCACCACCACCTTCGTGATTTTCGCGTTCTTAACGCCAGAATTGAGCGCCGATATGACCGTTCGAATTGGCGCAACAATCGGTATTGCCATCCTTCTTCTCGTTGCCAATGTTGTCGCTTATCAATTCATTTCACAAAACATTGGGATGAACGGAGAGTTGGGGAACGAAGCAACACATACCCGTTCAGGTGACAATTGGGCGGGCCCCGATGGAACCGATACCGGCCCGCATGTACCCGAGGATTGGTACTTGACGTACGACGGTCCTGCACCAGTCGTGGAGGGGGTTTACGATCAGAATTACGGCGTAGATAGGGGAAACGGCGCCGTTCCCATTGAATTTTATTTGAAAAAATGGGGCGTTCCGGAGGGTTTCGGCAAAACCGATTATGAAAAACAAATCATTGAGGATAACGCCCTTGGTGGCTTTTGGTAGACGGGACATCGCAAGAGGACGGGAAACTGTCAGAATTCCAAATCGTCATCCACCATGTCCTTGATGTCTTTCATGGCGCCTTCCAACACTTTCCTTTCCTTTTGACGCCGTTCAAATTCAATGTCCTCGAAGATTTTTGCCGCTTCTTCGTCCATGTTCGATGTTTCTGCAGCGGCTTGCACGCGGTCCGTGAGCACGGTGTCTTCACCCACACGATCGCTTCGGTCTGTTTTCTTGATCGGCCTTGAAGGAACGGTCCGTGCCCCGTAAGTGTCCATATCAACCGTTCCAGGCGGCACGGATTCAACGACCTCTCGCACAACGTCAATACCTGGCACACCGTCTTTCCAAGGGTTGTTGTTGCTGATATCCTGTATGATGTTCTGTTGTTTTTCCTTTCGGACGGCGTTTTTCCGAAGCTGAACAACGTCCTCAACATCAGCGACCGATATCTGTTTTATCGTGGCGATTTGCTCAGGAGACAGTCCTGAATCAAAGAGGAACAAGACATCATCCCGTTCTTGCCTCTCTTTATCACCCATTCTCCATCACCTACGGCCAAGTTGCGGCGTTCAAACCCTCCTCACCCGTCTACGAAATGAAACCTTGCACACGAGCCTTCAAATCATACGAGGGAAAGAAGGCCATCCATGGGGGCAAGGGATTCGCGCGCCGACATTCTTGATGACGACCCCTTTCGAAACACGCGCGGTCAGCCACGGATACACCGGGTACATCAACGGGTTGACGACCGTGGAACGCTTCATTTTGAAACGAACGGGTCTTTTGGCAACGCCTTGATGCAATTTCTCAACCAGTCAACTTGGGAGAAACCAAAACATCACACGGGTCGTCTGTGGCACTTTAGCAAGACCGAGAAAAACCATCTTGCACTTGCCATGGCCGCTTTTACCCTCGCTCTCGGATTTATGTCCGTCTATGGCATCTCTGGAATCAACGAATACGGTTTTTCAACGTGGTTGGTCCTTCTCCTTCTCTCCATGCCGGTGATGTTCATTGCGGTTGGCCCGGCGTTTCTCGTGCATGAAATCGGTCACAAGCTGGTGGCGAAGAAAAACGGTTGTTGGGCAGAATTTCGAGCCGACCCAAAAGGTCTGCAATTCGGTGTCATCATTTCCCTTCTCCTTGGTTTCGTGTTCATGGCACCCGGGGCCGTCATGGTGGCTGGTGTCGTCACTCGTCGACAAAACGGCCACATCGCCGTCGCAGGGCCGTTAACCAATCTCGGGTTGTTCCTCATCGGCATTCCTGTTTGGGGGCTGGTCCTCGGCCTTTCAGGGGCTTTTGACGGGGTCGCCACGGCGGGCAGGATCACCGCTTCAGATTACATTGCCAACGGCAGTTTGGTTTGGCAAGCCATCCTCATCCATGCGGGTGTTTTCTGGTTGCAAGCCAACCTGATTCTTGGACTGTTCAACATGTTGCCTTTCGGACCGCTTGACGGTCTGAAGATTAAAGACTGGAGCGAGCGTGCCTTCTACCTTGTTCTCTTGATTTTCGCTGTTCCGGTCTTCTTGTGGTTTTCCAACGTATGGAGCCCCATGGGTGTTTTGCACACTATCGCTGAGACCATATCCAACCTTGTTCGCTGAAGGCCCTGCAGTCTGGAATCAATTGGTGAAATCGCTTAAGAAATTCCAAATCAATTCGTACGTGTCGGTGCCGTCAACCTGGTTTGGCCAGGTGTGCTCTTGGGCTTCCATTCCGTAGTGTTCAATGCGAACATCGCCGGCGCAGTCGGTGTGAACGATGTGCTCAACATCGTCTCCTCCAAACAGGTGCGAGTGCGTGTTTTCGTTTTGGCAGTTTGATTTGTCCGCCCAGTAGTCGATCATCCCCGGGATGTTACTCATCGTACCAACCCCTTCGTGTTCTCCGTCTTTCCAGTCCCAGTCCTCGTCGTAATCGATGATGTAATCCAATTTCCCGTGGATATGCAGAACGGCCATTCTTCCGAGCAAATCACACGATTCTGGACTGACCGGCATGGTTCCTGCAAAGGAAGCAACGGCCGCAAATCGCTGATTTAACTGACAAGCGATTTCGTAGGTGAACATGGACCCAAGAGAATAGCCCGTGGCGTACAGTCGGTCCTCGTCGATGCAGAACACCTGCGCCAAATCATCAACAATCTGTTCTGAAAAGTCGTTGTCTTCACGGGACGTGGCTGCAGAGTTGAGGTACCAATCGCCTTCTGCAGCGGTTCGATCGCTGTCTGCAATGACGTAGACCATGATGAATTTCTCAGTTTCACCGAGTTGATCGAACTGGTTTTGTTGCGGAAAATCCTCTTCAGCATCTCCCCCACCGTGGAAAGCGAGGACGATTGGCAGTTTTGTCCCTGGTGTCGAGCTGGGGACAGACAGGCGGAAGAACCGGTCCTCTCCGTCGACCTGAATACTCACCAGCGATTGCAGTGAGGATTGTGTGGCCAGCATGCATGGGTCTTCAATCTCAACGAGTGTTTCAGCATCGTTGACCGATTCCTTCACTGGCGCTGCCGTGCAACCGGCAAGCGGCAACATCAGCAGGAGAAGACACCCAAGCAATGCCTTTGCAACGGGCTGCATGACCTTCGCACCCCCGTCTTTCCTAACAATTTAACGCAAAAGACAAGCTTCTGTTTGCAAGGTGTTGACCGTAATCATCACAAGTAGGCGTTTCGCACCGGATTTTCATCCAAGTGGAAGAACGAGTAGGTTGCCCACCACGTGATGGTGTCCAAAGCGTCGACGAGGTTGCTCTTTCCGCTTCGTTCTTCGCCGTAGTCTTTTCCGGTCGTGTCCATCCAGTCAAGCATTTCGTCGACCGTATCGCAGGTTTGGTGGTAACACCAATACCCGTCGACAAGCCCACCAAAACCCATCGTCACGGTTCCGAGATTGTCCTGGAACGTTGCGTGGTCTGACCTTGCCGTCGTGTCTTCGTAGACGATGATTTCCGGCCGGTCTTTGTTCATCCAGTCGTCAACCTTCCACGTGTCTGCGGGCAAATCGGTTCCTATCAACATCGACATCTGCTCTTCCACACCGATGGCGTCTGAACCGATCCACATGGCCAACCCGACCATACCCGGCTGGTTCATCACGTCGTGGTCGAGGCTCGGTCCAATGTACACACGCATCGGCCACACTTCCTCATCCTTTGGATAACCATCAGGGTCCACAGCGGGTTGAGGATCGCATCCTCCGTCACCACCACCGTGATTTCCACCGCAAGGCGCTCCTCCACCACCTGGCCAATTTACGCCGGCCATGTCCAGATTGACATAGTTCGTAACCTCAACATCAGGATTGTCTTCCTTCACCCAGTAATCCGTCCAGAAATCGCTTCCGCGCTTGCCACCCTCTTCACCGGACCACAGACAGAAAACCATCGTGTTTCGCGTGTTGAAGTTGGCCATGGCCTCGGCGACGGTCAACACCATGGCTGTACCTGCCGTGTTGTCGTAGGCACCCACCCTCGTGCCGTACGTGCGGCCGAAGATGTGCGGGTCAAGCATGCCCCCGTTGACCGGCGGAGCGATGTCAAAATGCGCTCCGAATACCATCCATTTGTTAGGGTCCACTTCACCGAAACGGTAGCCACAGATGTTGTACGCCTCTGGATTTTGTGCTCCCGTCATGAGGGAATCGTACGTGAAGCGTTGGGTGATGACCTCCAATCCAAAACTCTCCAAATTGCCGATGAGGTATTGCGCAGCATCCTCGTAAGCAGCGTTGCCTTGACCAGCCCACCGGTCAAGATAACCAACGGCACCGTCCGCTGCGTCGGTCAAATCAGGAGTTTCGTCCGACATGTGGTTGATGTAATTGAACACGTTGAGACCGTCGACCAGGCCGGTAGAATGTCTCCCACCGTCTGCCTCGCCGTAGGCGGCTGCCATTGGGCGCTCAACCGGTATACGAAGAGCGATAACAGGGCCACCGCTTTCGTTGGCAGGCTGCACCGCATCGATGGAGCCATTGCTGCCCTGAATTCGAACAATACCATCGTTGTCTCCACTATCATAGCCATCACGTTGGTACCAGGTTCGCCACGACTCTTCCAAGGTTCGAATCGGCCAGTTTTCGCGCCCGTAATCCCCGATCATGATAAGCGCTGTATCGGTTCTTGGTGGGGCCAAAACGGACAACAGAACGGATTCGCCTGCTTTTATGTCAACAACGGTGGAATTCTGAATAAAACCTTCCTCCTCGTTTTGAACCAGATAGGGCACGAAGGCCGACAAGTCGGTTTCTGCTTCGATGGTGACGCCCTGGAACACACCACCGGTCCACACCATCGGCGTAACGACAACATCCCCTTCCGAAGCCGGACCCGTTTTATTTTGTTCTCCAAAACACCCTGAGATGGGCATCAAGACCATGATGCACACAAGGAACAGAGCCTGGAGAAATCGGTCCCTCATCATACCGCCCGTGGCGGTCCACCTTCTCAAGTTCTGCCCTCGGTTGCACCGATTCTTTGATGAGGGACCAGAACCAAGAAAAACATGAGAACATGAAAAAAAAGAACAAAGGCAAAATCCTCAGGGCAAGGAAACCGTTGTTTGCTAACCACTACATTGAGTGCATCAATGACATCCGTTGCCCCCTCATCGAAGGATAGACCGTTTCTCATGAAGGAGTGCTTTGAGCGTCTAGCGCTGTTTTTCTTTGCTAATCGAGTTCAGCATGGCCGCCATGCCAATGAGCGAAACCGCACCCAACACCAGCACGTACGTCCGGTCAACACCGCTCAACACCGATGAAGCAGACTCGTCGTCTTCCGTTTCTTCCTCTGGACATCCTGCGCCGAAGCAATCTCCGGGTGATGGACCGTCCTCTTCGTGGATGTCTTCGTGAACGATGATGGAGTGGTTCCATGTGGTTTCGGTGCCGTTCTGCGTTCGGTCAACCCAAAAGAGATAGGTTCCAATTTCTGCATTCATGTCAAAAGCGTAGGTCCACGAGACGGCACAATCCTCATCCACCAGCGAGCCGTTCTCATCGAGGGCGCATTCGTTCACGAGTTCGGTTGACATGTTGTCTTCCGAGGCGTTGAACGACCCGTCCATGTTGCTGTCAAATCGAACCACCATGCTGGCGTTATCGGAACTGTCTTCCATGCGGAACCAAAGGGCGTTGCCTTGGACGAAGGCTGAGTCGGTGATGTTTCCAGAAACAACACCATCTCCAGTCATGATAACGGTCAGTGTTTTTTGTTCATGGGCGCCCGACGCCGGTAGCAAAACCGTCACCATCAACAGGGCAGCGATGACGGCGATGGTCCGTTGCGCTGCCATGATTGAGCGGAAGCACCAAATCATAAAGACCAAACGGACTGGTGGGTTGAGGCGTCTATGGGCGGAAAAGAACTGCTTCTTGCAATCTTTACGGTGCTTTTTCTTACCTCAGCGCTGGTTCTCGTCCTTGGCGACGACATCCAATCCTCCGTCCAAGAACAAGTGACCTTTCAAGCGGATGACCCGTTGATTCAAGGGGGAGATCACGACCATTCGAACGCCAGCCAGCACATGTTTAGCACGGACAACATGGAACTGTTGGATTTCAACCCACTCACCACGACAGGCAACGCTGAAGTTCAAGTGGCCACCACACCCGATGGCGAGACCTATGCATACCTTGCCGGGTGGAACGACATGCATATCGTGAACGTCACCGACCCGACCAACACCACCGTCACGGGCGTTTACAACGACCCCAACACCCAGGTTTTGGACGTGAAATATCTGGAAGCTTTCGGGCGAGAATACATCATCCAGCAGAACCAACTTGTCGACCCCGGCAACGCCGACCCCAACGTTGGGGAATGGAACGACCCTGCTCAAGTAACGGTCACCCTCATCGACGTCACGGACAAAACCAACCCGACCTGGGTTGATTCCTGGTACGACGCCGATCACCCGACCGGCCCTCACAACCTCTACACCCACATGATCGACGGCGAGTGGTACATGTTCGTGGCCAACCCTGATTACGACAACTGCAACGATGCCATCGGCGAGGCTTGCGGTGGTGTGACCATCGCCCACCTCAACCTCATCGGCTCAGCTGCACGGAACTTGCCCGGGGTGCCCGCCTCAGGTCTTGGTCACACCATCGTTAAGGTTGGCGAGTACGAAGTCTCGTGGGAGACCACGATGGGCGGTTGGATTTACATTCACGACATGACGGTCCAGACTTGGCCGGGTGAAGACGCCAACGATCCGAGGTACGGGCGCACGTTTGTTTACGGCAGTTATTGGGAAGCAGGCCTTCGTATCGGTGACGTGACCGATGTACCTCACCCCGTCAATTCAGAATCCACCTACCTCACCCATGCGGTGACCTGCCGCACTGGATTTGGTAATCCGCTGATGTGCAGGTGGCGAGCACCAGAGGTCGGTCTCTGGATGGATTTCCTTGATTTGGACGGAGACGGCCAGCCCGACAGCGGACCGACCGGTAACGAAAACGGCGGCCGCGCTTCGTACATCCATTACGCCGAACCGTTTCCCACCATGGTCGATTTGTCCCACGTTGGTTATTCTGACGAGCCCGTTCACCTGGTCACCGCCGCTGTGGAAGTCTTGAGCACGAGCGTCGGCACCGGCATCATCTACTTGCTCGACACGACCGATTACGTGATGGAAGACGGGCAGTTCAAGTTCAAACCAAAATTGATTCGAGATTGGGAAATTCCTTACGCTGAAGACCATTGCTATGGTGAGGACTGCGAAGCTCACCAAAATGCAGAGGAATGGCTCCTGTTTTCCCCGCACAACCTCGACAGCACGTACTTTGAGACCACCGATGAAACCGATCAGAGCCACGGCGGCGGTTGGGACGGCCGTCTCTACATCTCTCATTACCACGCCGGTTTGTGGATTGTTGACATTGAAACACTGGTCGACCCTGCCAATCCCGACGACAGGGTCGCCGTTCACGAAGAGTCCACTGTGGCGTACTACCTTCCGCACGGTGCGGACGGGACAGCATTGGATTCCAGTTTCTACAATTTCGGCTGGGTGCCGTACTTATGGGCTGTTGAGCACCACGACGGCATCACCTATGCGTCATGTATTTCAACAGGGCTCTATCTTGTCCAGTTGGACATCGATCTCCCCTACCGTCTTTGAGGTGAAGAAATGAGAACCCCAATTCTGTCGTTGTTGATGTGCGCTTCGATGCTGCTCGCCGGATGTTTTTCTCCCGGAGAGGTCGACCGGTGGGCCCCTCATGGAGAAGAAATTGATTACGTGCGGGTTAACGACTTTACGTTGACGAGTAGTGAAGGCGAATCTTGGACGTATTCTGAGGAAGCTGCCAACACGACCCTTGCCATTGCGTTTCTTTTCACCAACTGCATTGACATCTGCCCCATTGTCACGTACAACATGGACTGGGTAAGATCGCAACTTTCTGAAGACGAACTCAACAAAACAACGTTCCTGACCATCACGGTCGATCCTTGGCGGGATAACGTGTCGGTCTTGCACGAGTGGAAAACGGGGACGAACTCGGAATGGATTCACCTGACTTCGATGAGCAACGATTCCGAGAGCCCTTCCATGAAGGCGCTGCAAGATGTTTGGGTGAACTTTGGTATCGGCCTAACGATTGAAGAAACGGCCAACAATTCCTCCGCACGGCACCACCCCGACGATTACACGGTGAACCATGAGACAGGCACCATCCTCGTTGATCGGTTTGGATATCAGCGAGTCTGGTGGGGCGACAACGACTGGATTCTCGATCTTTTCCTGGAAGACTTGCGCTACCTCAACACCTTGTGATAGCGTCGCCAGGGAGCTGGCTCAGGAGCGGCGGATGACGAGCAACACCAACAGGGCGACAGCGCCCAAACCCGAACCTGCACCGATCATCAAGAACAACCGCTTGGCATCGTCACCTTCATCTTCCTCTTCAACAACATCGTCGCCCTGACGGCTGTCAAAGGAACCGAACGTGCTGCCGATTTCTGGTGCACTTGAATTTTCTTCGTGAACGTCTTCCACCACCACAACGGTGCCGTTGAGGACCGTTCCGTCCGAAAGCATGTCCTGATAGCGGTATTCGCCAACGCCCCAAGTACCGTTGAACCATACCAAGAACGTGACGTTGCAAGGTGCACCGTCGTCCTCTTCGCTGCCGTTCTCGCCAGCGGTTGAGTTGCATTCTGCCACCAGTTCACCCGAGTCCCAATCGTCGGTGCCGTTGTACAGACCATCGCCATCAAAGTCGAACACAATGCGATGGGTGATGTTTTCTCGACTGTCGGTGTTGTGCCAAACAACGGAATCGTTGTAGGTGATTTGGGATGAACTCGGGGTCAACCCACTTTGCTTGATGACCACCGTGAAGGTGTCGGCGGAATGAGCTTGGACGGCCCCTGTTGAAAGCAGCGATGAAACAAAAAGGAGACACATAAGGCCTGTAAAACGCTTCATTGAACGGCCCTAATCATGGGGCCTACATAAAACAAATCAACATTTGAATACAATGCACCCTTGGCTTGAAATACAACTCCAACAACGCATCCCCCATGCAAACGAGGAGATTAAGAGACGACGAGCGAGCCGCTGACAAAGTCATCGTCATCGCTCTTGTTTCCCTACTCACCATCAGCGTGATTTCCGGTCTCGCCTACATGAGTTTGGACGACGATGGTGATGAAAACGAAGGCAGCCAAACCTCCAAGTGGATCGATCCTGTCGTGGAAATCGAGGATGAAAATCACAGCCACAGCGACCTCTTGGCTCACCGCCTCCAAACCGACAACATGCTTCTCATCGACTATCACAACCTCAACTGTGACGGCAACGTTGCTCCCCCAGCCGAGTTGGATAACGTAGCGGGAAGGCCGTGCTATCCAGAGTACAAGAACGTCGGACCGACGCCCGGGGACTCCTCAGAGATTTCAATCGAGGGCAACTTCAACGAAGACTGCGTGAAACATCCCGACGGCACCGGTGGTTGCTACGCTTATGTCTCGTCGTACAACCAGTTTGAAATTCTCGACATCTCAAAGCCCAACAACATCACCTTGCTCTCGACGTATTACGCCGAAATCGGACGCATGATCGACATCAAGGTCACGCCCGACAACAATTGGGTTCTGGTCAATCACGAGCTAACCAACAGCGACCTTGACCCCATTCCACAAGACGACGACGCCAACAGCGGCGCCAATCGGTTGGATGTCATTGACGTGTCCGACAAGAATTACCCGATCAAGGTGGCTGAATGGAACAATCCTCCGGCAGGGTTCCATAATCAAGACCTTCACGTTGACTGCGATTGGGAAAACGCCCCACCCATCTACGCCATGGAAGAATGCCACCTTTTCCTCTACGGTGCAGACCCCTACCCCGAAATGGTAGAGGGCGATTCGGGCGTGTTCTACAAGGGTACACAAGTGTTCTACGTCCCGCTCGGGTTCGAGTCGTGGCGCCCTGACATCAACGACGAGGACCAGAACACCAGTCGCGAAATCATACGCTGGGGCGGCTATTCCCCTGAACCCGAAACCACCTGTGGAGGTTCGCTGTTCAACCATGACAACGTGTTCCACATTCACCCCATTACGGGGCAAGCGTTGCTCTACATCTCTTACTGGGACGCAGGCCTTCGCATCGTCGACGTCTCCAACCCGCCACCTGTCCCCGATCCAGAAGGCATCTCGTGGCCACAAGACAACGAGGTTGGCCGATGGCTTGGCTGCCCGAGCGCAGACGACGGCTGGTACGGCCCTGGCGGTGGCGGCCACGCCAACATGACGCCCGAAGAATGGGGCGGAAGCACCGGAGCCCTCAACGGCAACGGATGGATTCACTACGCCATTCCTTACGACCATCTCCTGTGCAACGGTGCAGCAGAAACGGACCCGATGGACACTTGGGATGACGAGTGCGGGACCGGCCCGGACGATGCTGTCTACGGCATCAACTGGCGGCACCTCACCATGATTGCACCGGAGTACGGCACCAACACCAATCACACAGGCTACATTTGGACCATCGATACCACCGACCCAGCCAAACCCTTCTTGCTGAGCAAGTGGAAATTGCCCGGAACAAGCATCCTTCCCGACGGCAGTGTGCACGAGCACCACTACATCCCGGGTGGCTACATCTACAGCCCTCACAACGGCGACACCGGCACCAACGGCCATGTGTACTGGACCCATTACCACGCTGGAAACTGGGTAACCGACCACAGCATGATTTGGAGCGAGACCGAATGGGTGGACGGTGTACCGGCTCCTGAAATTGGCTTCCCAGCGATCGAAGGATTCGCTGAGACCAAGACGATGGGCTACTACCTGCCTGCTGGACCCACATGGATTGACGACCCGAAGGAGAAGTTGGGTTACGACATGGCCGACTGTTGGGCTTCGTGCATGATTCCGTTCGATTGGGGCTTGCAGTACGATCCTCGCGGTTTCCTGTTCATATCCGAGATGGTTTCTGGCGTGTATGTTGTGCAGATGGACGAGGATCGCGACCCGCGATACCTGTACCCACCAACCTACACCACTGACGAAGACGAGTGAGCCAGAACAGCGGTTTGTGGGGGCGCGCTAGCGCCCCAAATCAAACACGTCGAAACGCTGCACTGCGAAATGATATTTCCGGACTCAGGAAATTCACTTCCGTAAAAAGGGAAGGGGTTAAAGGAAGGGCGCCCGCGGTTGTTATCATGGCCTCCGTGCGGGTGGACCAAAAGAAGCGAGCGCTGGTTCGTAGCGTTCCTTCGTCCTTTACCAATGCGCTGGCTCGTTTCTTTGGTCAAGGCCCTACCGATGTTGAACTCGCCAGGCAGCAACAGCAAGCCTACATCCAAGCCCTTGTTGACAACGGCATAGAGGTCCATTGCCTGGCTGCGGACGAAAACCATCCCGACTGCATGTTTGTCGAAGACCAAGCGGTGGTCATCGATGGCCACATGTTGCTACCAACACCAGGACACCCATCGCGCGTCGCCGAGCAGCCCCCCATCGCCGAATACCTCATGGAAGCCCTGAAAGGCGTACAGACCTGCACGATGGGCGGCGAAGCTCGTATGGACGGCGGGGACATCATTCGCCTCGGAGATCTCTTTTTCGTTGGACGCTCGTCTCGAACCAACGATTTGGGCATTGCGAGTTTACGGAGCCTTCTCGATTTCTTCGGCTACGAACTTCGCGTCATCAACATTCCCGACCACGCCCTCCACCTCACCAGCATCTCCTCAACACCCACGGACAGCATCATCCTCGCACCAGAAGGTTACCTTTCTCCCTCAGATTTTGGTGAGCTGCCCGAGGGTTGTGAAATCGTTTGGCTTCCCGGAGAAGAGGTGTACGGGTGCAACACCATCGGTCTGCCAAACGGCAAAGTGCTCATCGCCAAAGGCTACCCTGGGGTTGAGCGAGAACTTCATGCCCGTGGCTTGGAGACGGTGGAAATTGACATGAGCGAAATCCGTGCAGCGGATGGCTCCTTGACCTGCTGCTCTATTTTCTACTGACCAGCCGCAAGGACAACAGCGATCCAGTGCTTGACGGCCCGACCCATCGCTTCGTTGGCATCGCCTTCCCAAACATGATTTTCAAAAGCACCCGTGTGGCTTGAATCTAACAGCATCAGTGACGCTTTCGAAGGAATGAGTTGCAACGTCTTGGTGTGATCCTGGTACAGGCCCAACTCGAACACCACCCAAGGGTCTTCTTTTCGAGCAAACTCGTTGAACGGCTGCGAAGCCAGGAACGAGATGAAATCGTCAACGCTCAGAAAGGAACACAACATCGTTAGCGTTGTTTCCAATTGTTGTTGAGGTGGCGACAGAGAAGGCCGTTCCGCTATTTCTTTCGCTTTCACGAGGGTCAGAATTGGCACGGCTCCGCCCATGATTACAAACCCACCATTCGGGCAAAAGAAACTATGGCTTCGCCTAGGTGAATGAAGGCGCAAATTCTCGTATGAAAACGAAACACATCACCATGATTTTATGCTGATTTTCAATCCACGAAACATGACATCAAACAATGTTGGCAAAGGCATCGCTGAATTTGTAGGAACTTTCTTCTTGACGCTCACGATTTTTATCGCAGCGGTGAACGGTAGTGCAGGTGCATTTGCACCCCTCGCTATCGGTCTGACACTCATGGTCATGATTTATGCCCTCGGTCATGTATCTGGGGCTCACTTCAATCCCGCCGTCTCCATCGGGCTTTTCCTCAAGGGTGACTGCAGCCAAGACGAACTACCTACCTACCTCGGGGCACAAATCCTTGCGGGTGTTCTCGCATTCTTTGTTGGTTCGGAACTTGTTCTGAACGGGGCCGACGCTGCTGAGATCACCGCTGCGACTTTCGATTCCACGATTGCCGTGCTATCGGCTGAAGCGTTGTGGACCTTCGCCCTCATGTTCGTCATCATCAACGTCGCCACTGAACAAGCGGGTAACCAGTTCTACGGGGCGGCCATCGGTCTGACGGTCATGGCCGGTGCGTTCACCGTCGGGAGTATTTCGCTCGGCTCGTTCAACCCCGCCGTCACCACCATGCTCACGGTCAGCGGAAAATTGGCCGTCGCTGACATCTGGATACACATCGTGCCGCAACTGCTGGGCGCCGCCGGGGCCGTCTATGCTCACAAGGCCATGCAGGGTGGCGCTGAGGCAGAAACTCCTGCAGAGTGATTCACAACTCGCGTCGTGGCCTCGAAGGCCCTGACGCAAGCCATGGGTTCGAGGGCGTTGTGGAAAAACCACGCCTAAGCAACAATGATTAACCAATTGACGAAAAAACACCACATGAATCTGGAGGACGCTGCGAATTTTGGAGAACTCCTCGGCGGACTAGCGATTTTGGGTACGCTGATTTTCGGTATACGGCAAATCGTCGAGTTGAACAAGACAAAAGAAAAGGAGGCAGCGAGGGAACTCGCCAACATTTTCTCTTCACCAATGTACCAGACCGGGCTGTCCCTCTTGCTCAACAAATTCCCTGAAGACATCACCATCGAGGAGGCGGCCAACTTCACCAGAGCCGAACTCGATGCGATGAGCTACATGGCGTACAACACAAATTCGGTGGCCATGATGACGTTCGACAAGCAACTCTCCTTTACCACGGTGGCGAGGTTCATGCAACCTGTCAACATCATGCTTGGGTCGAGGTTGCGCGTGTTCATCGCTTTGGTGCGAGAAAACGCCAAAATACGGATTGGGGTGAAACAAGAAGACTACCAAATCTTTGACTGGACGATATGGTTGCTCGATCGGATGGATGAATTGCCTCCACTAAACACACCAGCGAACGTGAAGTTTGCTGATTGGAAACCCTGACACAAATCAAAGGGGAGCATCTGTAATGATGTTCTTCTTAACTTTCCAAATGAAATATTGAGCTTACAACTCCTTTGAATATTGACTTAGGAATTCCCAAACTATCAACGAAGAATCAATACCTGTAGGGTTTCCATTAGAAGTGACCGGCGACCATAGATTGTTGCTTGGATAATCCTTTTTGTACGGATTATGATGTGCGAGGTTTAGGGTGAACAATTGCACGCTAGCATTGTTTTCACATTGGGTATATCCTATAATTGAATAATCATACTCAAAAATTTCTGTGTCAGGAGTTGATCCTGAGCAACCATTCATCTCCGCCCATGTTTCCATATTGCTGATTGCGCCCTGGCAATCTCCATCACATGAATGTTGAATCCAGGGTGAAAAACCGTATGTTTCACCGTATGGAATTACTGGGTCATGAATTCCATGAACCTCTATTATCGGTGTGGGTGAATAATTAGGAGATGGAGCCTCTAACAGATAATGCGCCATACAACCTGCAGCTGCGAAAAACTGGCTAACTTCATTTGCTAACTTTTGAACCATTGAACATCCATTCGAATAACCAGTCAAATATCGTCGTGCATTATCTGTATTCCAAATATCTTCAACTTGTTTAGAAATCTCTAATATGAATCCTAAATCATCTACACCGTTCTCACTTGCTTCACCGCAACACCATCCCGAGTTCCAGGAGTTTTCGTATCCCAAAGGATAGACTACAACGAACCCAAACTCATCAGATAAATCATCGAACCCAGAGAGTGTTTTTTGTATCTCAGGATTGGAATTAAATCCATGAAAATCAAAAACCAGTGGGCAAGAGTTTTCCAAGCAATATTGTGGGTCAATAGTTGCAGGTGCGTAAAGGTCCCAACATCTTTCCATTTCGTCATAGGAGATACAACTACTGCTCAGACCATGTGCCCAAGATGATTCATTGCCTGACATTTGACCTCCGTCCTCAGAGGGTTGATCTAGAGGATCTTTGAGGCACCCTGGCGCCGTAGATACGAATAAAAAAATCACAAAAAGCGATAATATCTTGCGCATCGTTTTTTTGTAGTGGTTTGACTTTATACATGTTTACCCTTCAAAAATGTAGAGCAAAGGGTACCCATGAGACACATACATTGAACTGTGCTCTTGCAATTACTTCATTCGTTCGTTTTAGAGAATTGACTCACGAAATCCCATACGATAGTTGAGGAGGGAACTCCTGTCGGATTTGCCCATCCTCTTCCCGGATGTGCGACGGGATCATCATGCTCATAGGGGTTATGAGCGGCGAAGAAAAGTGTCACCAGCATAACTTGAGTTTCATTCTCACAGTCTGTGTATCCACGAATGTCATAATCCACCTCACTGACAATAATCTCAGGAATTGAACCCTGGCATCCATTGAGGTCAGCCCAACTCTCTAGGTTCTGAACTGCTCCATTTTCCGGTCCGAAGATAGGTGCTGTAGGTGCCGTTGTGGCATAGTAAACAATCTCATCTAGAAGCCCGTGGACTTCCATAAATGGAATGGGTGAATATTCAGGAGAAACCTCTGCTAATTTGTACATTGCCATGCACCCCACGGCTGCGAAAACCTCACTGGTCTGCACTGCTAATCTCTGCGTCATACCACACCCGTTTGACCAACCAGTCGAGTAAATCCTTGTTTGGTCGATGGAGTGATTTTGCATGATGGTGTCAAGCATCTGTAATATGAACCCAACATCATCCTCATCTGAACAGAGAAGTTCGTTTAGACATGGAGTTGGACCACCCATATTCCAAAAATTATTGTGCCCTTGCGGATATGCAACGATGAATCCCTGTTCCATCGAAATGTTTGCGAAGTCAGATGTCCAACGTTGCTCATACATATCATCGCCGCCACCGTGTATATCAATGAGTAAGGGTACAGAAATAGATTCATTTACAATCGTAGGAACAAGCAGCAACCAGCATCTCTCAAGACCATCGTATTCTATACAATGTTCCGAGAATTGAAGAGCCTCATCTTGAATTTCTTCAGTAGGAGAAAATTCTCCTCCACTTTTTTCCTGTTCTTCTAAGATACATCCGCTCATGGTTGACGAGAATATGAGTAGCAAAATCAGAAATCTGGTATTCATAAAATCGCCAATTCTAATTATCTCCCCAAGTAGACAATCATTTACTTTTTCCCGAACGTAATTTATCTGAAGTCTAGATTTAATCAGCAACTGAATGGATAAGTTCCAACTGTTCGCAAGGGTCAATGCACAAACCCACTGATTCGTTTTGACCTCATCAGAGGGCTCGCAGTGGGTCTTGTCAGGCGCTACCCATTGCTCAAACAATACCAGTCAATGAGCCAACATCGGCTTCTTGCTGTAAAGGTCGCTTGATTGAGGTACAGCTGCTTGGCAAACCCACCATGAATTGTGGGAACGAGGCAAAATCAACGGTTGATTTAACAAACGATGCAGGCTGTGGCTTTTCTATGGTCGTTGATGGGTTGCTCGCAGTTGGCGGCATCCTCAGCTTTGCTCTCGGCATCTCAGGCCTTATCCTCATCCGAAAACAGAAATTTGAAGTGATCTGGAACAAGCACTTTGCCGCACAAGTGCTCTGCTGGATGTTCATTTGCAAGGGCGTGGCCAACAGCCTCTACTCAATAGGCTACGATACTGAATACACGAACATCGTGGTTTACGGTGGCCATTTTAGCAACGTGATCTTCTGCGGGCTGCTGTTGCTGATTTCCCTCATCTTCCCCGTACCCATCCTTCGCACTCGGAAGCAATTCAAAATTGGTATTGGGGCGATTCTTGTTTACGCCTTGATTTCGATTGGAGCGGTCGTGTTTTTGGACATCAGTTCGCCACTTGCCAGTTTCCCTGGAATGTACCTCACTGGCTGCTTCATTTGGACGCTCGTATACCTGAAATTCAGGTTCATGAAGGGCGAAGAAAGCAATGAGGAGGTGCAAGGCGTTGCGGATCTGGCCATCTTGATGGTCATTTTGATCGTCGGCCATATTCTCTTTTATTGGGTGGGGATGTTTACCCGAGCGAATTACTTCTACTTCATGGACCTCTACGGAGGCAACCTTCTCAACGATTACCTCTGGTCTCAGGGCCTTGCCGTTGCCGTATTGTTTGGGTTGGTGATTCTCTGTGGCGAGATTTACCAAGCAACGCAGGGCCGTCTCAGAAACACATCGTACATTGTTTTCGCCTACATGGCTCTCGGCGTATTGAGCCATATCGTGTTCGGCAACTCGGTGGTAACCGGTAGCGACGGGGGGCCGCTCTCTGGGACCGAGGTGGGCGGGCTCTCGAGGTTGCAGACCGTTTGGACAGAACTCACGTCCACCTTGCACTTCACCATGATGCGCCCTCTCCTCGGGCTTTACATCCTGTTCAGATACGGCCTGATTCGGATCTCTGAAGACAACGAGCAAGTTGGTAAAACAACGTCAATCATCTTGATCGTGGTTGCCACATCTGCCTTGCTTGAACTCGTCCAGTCCCTCATTCCGTTGACCGAAATGCTGTCCGCTGGCATCCTTGGTATCGCCATTGCTTTCGGCATTGGTTGGGAGGAGCGGTCATTCCAGACCTTGATTTCCGACCCGTTACGGTTTCCCATTCGGACCAAGGGCTCCTACTTCCCCGAATTGGATTTTGACAAAACCGAGCACTACAGGTTCGACAAGGCCTTGATGGTCATCATACCATTCTTGCTTTTCGTAGCCCTGTTGCTGCATTGGAGCCAAGTGGAGCCCTTCTAATGGTGATGTGCAATGAGTGATGACACGAGTATTGCTTTTCTCGCCAAAGAAGACGATTCGGGCAAGGCCTTTGCGCTTCTGTCGGCTGTGGTGATCGTGGGTTTAGCGTTTCACGCTTACAGTTTCTTCATTGTCAAGGAAAACGACATCGTAAACAAGTACACCGCTCCGAAGTACGCTGTGTCTTTCGAACAATCCAGTCTTCAAGGTTCAGATTCCATGCTTATCGCCGATGGGGAAACCGACGTATTCCAACTTTCAAGAGACATCATCGAGGCAGATTCATCTCTGATGATGGCGAAAATCAGCATATCGATTTCATATGAAGAAACCTCAGGAGCGATTGCGGACCCTTGCGATGATGTCCTTGGGCAAATACCTCCTAACGGTATGACGGCGGATTGGGGGCATCCAGACAACGTCCTTTCTGATTCCAACAGCGATTGCAACACCATGACCCTCGTGGTGCACGTGTACCCCCAATACACCGGCGAGGCATTGCAGGAAGAAGGTTACAACGCAGAGCACTGGGAACGCATGTGGACCAACACCACTCACGGGAGTGGAATTCTCGAACTTGAAGTCTCTGTGGATACGAACTCGGCACCTGGATCCGCTCTGCCGGGGAATGACGACGACAACGAGGAAATCAATATCCAGTGGACGGTTGAACTCTTCGAAGTCGATGTTCAGGCCGTACCTGTTTGACTTCACTCAAGCAGTCGCCCTTCAACCGAGAGTTGCTCGTAAGCGTCCACGGCCACCTGCAATTCTTCGGGCAAATCGTCCACCTTGGTTTTGGACACCGTCTGCTGGCCGTCGATCAGTTCAACGACATAGTTGACCGTTTCACCGCTTTCCATTTCCTTGAAATCGCTGCGCTGGTGGGCGCCACGGCTCTCTTTTCTGGCGATGGCCGAACGAATCGTTGCCTCGGCGCTGTCGATGGACCCCAAGAGGTCCAGAGCCAGGGCAAGGTCGGAAAACCCTTCAGCGCTCGGCCGGACGTCAACGTCTTTGGAAGCCTCCTTGACCTCCATCAGTTCGCTGAGCGCTTGGTCCAAACCTTCGCCAGACCGTATGACGCCGCAGTGGTTCCACATGATGTTCCTCACCGCTCGTTGAAGGGGTCGGGCCAACTCCTCACCCGGCGTCGTCAACTCGTCCAGTTCTGCAATCGCTTCTTTGATGATGTCTCGGTTTCGCATTTGCAGGTTGAGGTCCATCGAGAATTGCGCTGCTTCCTCGCCGGCGATTTTTCCAAACACCAGAATCTCTGCCAGCGAATTGCCACCCAATCGGTTGGCACCGTGAACGCCGGACGTGCACTCGCCCGCCGCATAGAGGCCACCAACACCTGTGGAGTGGGTTTCGGGGTCAACCACCACGCCCCCCATGCTGTAGTGGGCCGTCGGTGCGACTTCCATCGGGTCTTTTGAGATGTCAAGCATTTGCGATTCCATAAACTGACGGTACATCCTCGGGAGCTTTTCGAGGATGAGCCCTTTGTCGACGTGGCTGATGTCGAGGAAGACGCCGTTGTTGGCCGTGCCCCGCCCCTCTTGGATTTCGGTGTAGTTCGCCAAGGCGACGCGGTCTCGCGTCGAGAGCTCCATCCGCACGCTGTCGTAGCGTTCCATGTAGCGCTCGCCTTCTGAGTTGACCAGCCGCCCTCCTTCTCCCCGGACGGCTTCCGTAACCAGCGTGCCCGCCAGGGATTCAGGATGGACCATACCCGTGGGGTGGAATTGAACCATTTCCATGTCGGCGAGCTTGCACCCGGCATGAAGGGCAAGACGCATGGCGTCGCCGGTGTTTTCATCCCGCCTCGAGGAACTTCTTCGCCAAATTCTCGTGTGGCCGCCGGCAGCGAGAACGACCGAATCGGAAAGGAACACCGTTCTCTCGCCAGAGTTGATGTCAAAACCAACGGCTCCGAAGCACTGTTTCTGCCCGTTCTGCGTGTTGACCAGCAATTTGGAAACGTAGATCATGTCGATGATAGGGATTCGCAACTCTTCAACCTTCGAAACCAAGGTGTTGAGGATGGCCCTTCCGGTGTAGTCACCGGCGTAACACGTTCGACGGTAGGTGTGGGCGCCAAAGTACCGTTGGTCGAGCTTGCCGTCCTCGGTCTTGGCAAAAGGCGCACCCCAGTCCACGAGTTCGTTCACGCGCTCCGGCGCGTCCTTCACCAGAATTTCAACCGTCTTTGGGTCGCCGATATGGTACCCTTCCTGGTAGGTGTCAACGAAGTGCTGCACCCAGTCGTCGTCAGGGTCCACGGTTCCCAAGGCAGCGTTGATGCCGCCAGCAGCGAGCGTGGTGTGAGCGTCGTTTCGGATGCGCTTCCCGATGACGAGGACCTCGCATCCGCTTTGGTGGGCGGCAATGGCGGATCGCAGGCCCGCGCCTCCCGATCCGATCACGAGGACGTTGCATATTCTGGTTCTGTATTTACCGCTCATCTTCTCACATCGTTTTGTTGGCGAAAATTCACCCAAAATGTCCACGGGCACCATCGATGGTAGGCCCTTGTTTTAGGTTGCCCTAAAACCCTCATATCAACATGACGGAAGGAAGCCCAGTGAGAAAAATATCATCCCGGAAAACAGGCCACTCCGGAGAAGTTTGGAGACAGATGAAAGAACGCCATAAAGTGGAAAACACCTGCCGCAAACAGACAACAAAAACCACAGAATGTAATTTTAATTAGACTTTTTATTACCACGGTAAAGATTCACCTTTGTAGTCGACGAAACGCCCTGATGACTCAAGGGTCTGTTCCTCGATTCTCGACAAAATACCAGCCACGCTTTCTTCGACCCCGAGTGGGGCTCTCGGCCCGCCCATGTCCGTTTCAACCCAACCTGGGTGGATCAACACCACGGACACACCTTGGTCGCGCAATTCGTTTTTCATGGAGGTTGCCAGCATGTTGAGGGCGGTCTTTGACGCCCGATAGGCGTAGGATTTGCCGCTGTGGCAGTCGTCGATGGAACCCATCAGGCTGGTGATCATGGCCACCTTGCCGCCATTTTTTGTCAACAACGGCAGCGCGCACTGCGTCACCAGGAGCGGGGCCACGGCGTTGATGTCCAGGACCTCCCTCACCACGTCCATGTCAATCTCTTCCACTGAGGACCATCGTCCGTCGGCAACCCCAGCGTTGTTGATGAGCACGTCAAGAGGGGCGTTGATCGATGCCATCATGGCTTTCGCCGCTTCTTCGTTTCGGACATCGAGTTGGTGCTCGTGCAATTGAGAGCAGGTAAGAGCTTCAAGACCGTCTTTTGATGTTCGATAGGTGGCGTGAACTTCGTAGCCTCGACCCAAGAGTTGGCGCACGAGCTCAAGGCCGAGGCCTCTGTTGGCTCCGGTGACGAGTGCTGTTGGCATGAAACCCTGTCCAACAGGGACCTACATGAGTTCTTTCTTCAGAACACGTACTCTTTTTCGCCGTCCAATTCCTTTTCTTTCTCTTCCTGAATGGTTCGCCATTGAACCACGGTGCTGAGGACCATGCCAACCAAACCAAGGTAGGCGTCTGGCGCCGATACGCCGTCAAGCCGTGAAACATCCCAGCCCACAGCGACATACACCGCCAACATCATGCCAAGCGTGCCCACGAGGCCCGCCATGAGCGCTGGCACCAACCGTCGAAACGACATGCTGAGGAAAAAGGCGAGCAGGGTCAGGCCACCGGAAAGAAACGCATCGCCTTCGAGGTCAATACCGAAGCGCGTGCCGGCTTTGATGAGGTTGGTGATGAGAAGAAAGACCAAGCCCGCCGCAAGAAACCGCATCGAGGCTTGAGCCACGCTCACCGAACACACGCCGATAGCGATGGCGGCGAGAAAGCGAAACTGCGTTTCGTCAACCGGCAGGCTTTGGCCGACGTGCGGATAGAGCTGGCCCACCATGCCAAAACCCACAACAAAGCCAACGATGCCCACGGTCATTGGAATGCGTTTTCTGCCTTCAATGAAGAGCACCAGCGAGACGATGAACAACGGCACGGCGTAAATCAATCCACCCGCAACGATTTGGTCCAACACCGTTGTTCCAATCTCGCTCGGTTCTGTTGTCATGGCCAATCCCTGTCCTTCAAGCAAGGCCGTCAGGCCTCAGGCGAGGCCGATGAGTGAGAGGCCCCCAAGCAGCAGGAGAATTGGCGGGGCCATCATCTCAAACCCTGAACGAGACTTACCAACGTTCGACAGTTCCGAGCCTCGCATCAGCGTGCACTTCATGCCGACCCCGTCGTCATCGCCCCAGACTTCGATGGTGCTGTTGCCAAGTGTTCCGTCCAACCCTTCGGCTTGCAGTTCGGCGGCAGGGCGCGGTTTGGTCGCGCCCAGGAGGTAGACAGGATCGCCAAGGCGCAGGCCGTAAATGGTCCATCGATGGTCGGTCACTCTGGCGCCTCTAAACACGCTCGCAGCGGCTTGTGCCATCAGTTGCTTGCCCAAAGACTCGGCGAAAGCCCCGCTCCATCGCTTGAGCATCTGACCGTATTCGGTGCGCTTGAAACTCGTCATGTTCACCTTGATGCCACCGGTTCCGTCGTGAAGCATGAACGGCACACCGCCACGGTCGGAGCGAATGGTGACCCAACTTCGCTCGGTTCTCGTGTTGCCTTCATTGTCGGTGACTTCGCGTTCTTGTTCTTGTTCGTACGTCCAGTAGAAACCAACCATGTTGTGCATGACCATGCGGTCGCTGCCGTCCACGTGAACCGTGAGGCCGCCGGCTGCACCCGGGCGTACCTGGCCGACCAGTTCAGGGTGGCCAACCGCTACCGAGCGAACCAGCGAGGTGGGCGTGTCGAGCATTTGACGCAGGGCTTTGGCTCGGAAGTAATTGACCAGAAGGAGGATGAAACCCAAACCGGCGATGGCGAGCGCCGGCGTCATACCCAATTCAGCCTCTTCATCACCGATCAGCACGGCGCCCACAACAAGCGTGAGAATGGCGGCCGTTCCAGCAAAGACAAGGTGCGACGTCATCGTTGCCGGTTGTGGCGTACCAACCTTGACGGGGTGTTCAGGCAGCGGCGTACCGTCCCCATGTGGCCCGTAGGGATTCGCCGCGTCCCAGGTTTGTGGGCCCGGTGCAGGTAAAATCCAATCGTTCGGGTCGTTGGTGGGCACCAGCGTGGTTTGCTGGAGAAACCAGTTGTCAACGCTGTAGCCGCTCTGTTCGGCCTTGGCCTGGAGGATTTTTGGGTCAATGGCTTCCTTTCGCATCTTGTGAAGCCCGGCCGACATGCTTCCTGGAGAAACGGCGGCCAAGACGACGAGACCGATGACGGCTATGCCCAAACCGGTCGGGTCGGTCATGGCTGCGGCAACGCCGAAGGCGGTGATGATGAACCCCAACACCCAGAGTAACCATCCTCCGAAGGTGTATGGCAGGGTCAGTTTGAAGCCGCCGCCGATGAAATCAATTTCGTTCTGTGCCATGATGAAACCAACGCGCGATTGGTCATAATCCTTTTTCGCTGGAAAATCATGTCGTCACTTAATCTGGACGGTCTGCGTGCCACCACTTCAGAAAAAAATCCAGAGATGCCCTCTTCAACCTTCATGTTCGCCTTTAAACGGTGTGCGATTTTTAGTTGTGCTATCGAAATAAATTGAACATGGCCTGCAATCCACCGTGCATTCGAATCTTGTTTGGTGCGAAATCCGAACAGGATGCCATATAAATCTCCAAGCGATGGCCGGCTTATGGATGCAGCAGTACTTGTCCACATGAAAGAAGGAAAGACCTACGAAGACTGGGAATCGTTGATGCTCAACGCCTACGACAACAAGAAGGAGGTTGACGATGGAAAAATTGTTTACGGCAAGGTTAACGACAAAACGGCCATCCTCATGCGTTTTGATTTTGACCCGGCTGAAATGGCACAAAGGCTCAACGATCTTGAATTCATGGAAAAGGTGGCGGCTGTTGTGGAGAAAAGAGAGATGTTCTCTCTCTCAGCGCTACGTCCACCAGAATGATGCATTCGCACCAGCTCACCAGCCCGCTAGGCGGGATGTTCCACGACTTGGATCTAAAGGCCAATCTCTCCTGAGGTCGCCTGTATTCTAAGAGTGAAGTTTGGCGCACATCATCTCGTGTTGTTTCAACGATTGAGAATCGGTAGGAAGGCGTTTGCCGATTTTTCACATGCGTTGGCAACATCGTCCAAACGTTGCAGGACACGGTACATGTGCATCGCTGCTAACGGCTCCTTTTCACCGTTTGAGAACACGTACGTTGCTGCTTCTGCCTCAACACCATCAGCCTCGTGCTCCTTGAGGTTGACCGCACGGATCATGCTGGCCAATCTCTCTTCAGCTGCCTTTGTTTGTCCGCTGATGGAGAAATCCCTCAACACTTCGACCGCATCTTCGTACTTTGCCACCGTCTCAGCGACGGCTTTTGCCATCATCTTCAGGTGTTCTTTGGCTACATCGTCATCGAACAGCGGTCGGAACGTGAGCTGCTCGGCAACATTCTGGGCGTAGTCTGCGATACGGTCTTGCCGGCTGACCATGTAGAGGAAATCATCCAGCCCCACACGAATCCCCATGCGCAAATCTTCTCTGACGAGTCGTCGAATCTCGCTCTTGATGTTGTCAGCTTTGAGTTCTGTTTCGATGGTGGACTTGATGGCCTCGCTCGCGTCCTCACCGTCACATGCTGCGTTTACCGCCCGAACCATGTGCTCTACCGTTTCTTCAACCGCTTGTGCGTGTTCGTGGAACAATTCGAACGGCGTGACTTCTTGACCATCCCCGCCGACGTCCGAGAGCGCATCCTCAATATGGACTTCCGAACCGCTCCTCCAAATCGCATAGCCAACGGCGATGAACGACAAGGGCAAGATCACGATCATGTTGAGGGCTTCACCTCCAGAGGCAACAAAGAGCACGACGGCGCCAAACGCAGCGGCTGGCACGCTGGCCACCCAAGAGGCGGCGATTTTTCCAAACACGCGGAAATCAACGGCTTTGGCACCACCGGCGAGGCCCACACCGACCACGGCCCCCACCAGCGTGTGCGTTGTGGAGACGGGTACGGCCAAAAACGGCATGGAAAACACGAGAATGGTCGTTGCTGCGCCAAACTCTGCTGCGAACCCTCGGGTTGGCGTGATGTCGGTGATTTTCTTACCAATAGTTTCCATCACTCGCCAACCCCAAGTCATGACACCGATGGCGATACCGGCTGATCCGAGAAGGACAAGCCAGAGCGGGATCTCGGCCTTGGCCGCCAACTGTCCGGTTTCGCTGCTCAACACTTGCCAAACGGCCGCCATTGGACCGATAGCGTTCGAGCGGTCGTTAGCGCCGTGTGCGAAGGCTACGTAAGCAGCCGTGATGATTTGCAGCCAGACGAATATGCGCTCCACGCCTCTGAAACCTCTGACCTCCTCAGCGATGTCGATGCGCCTAAGGACCCAGTAGAGGACAAGGCTGGAAGCTGCACCGATGGCCGCTGCGAGCATGATGGAGTTGATTGGAATCCAGGCGTTGGGAGCCCACGGGTCAAACACCCCGTCTTCTTTCACCGGCAGCCAATCGTTCTTGTTTTCAATCCAACCGTTTGAGGCGGCCTTGGAAATGAACCCCTTGAGCGCTTTGTACTGGAGAGCGAGGCCCAAGACAAAGAACGTCGGGAAGGCCAGTATGGGGGCTAACCACTGCGACCGCTTTATTGGATCTTCACTTTCAAAGATCAATTTTTGGATAATCACGAAAGAGAAGAAGCCGATGAGGCCTCCCATGAGTGGGCTGGCGACCCACGACATGACGACCTTTCTGACGACCTCCCAATCGATGAGGCTGGTGGAATATTTGACTTCTAAAATCAGGCCCACGCCGAGAATACCTCCTATGATGGAATGGGTCGTTGAAACCGGCAAACCGAGACGTGTGGCGACCGTCAACCACGTTGCCGCCGCCATCATGGCCGCGATGAAACCCAACGCTATGTCTGTGGAAAAAGCCTCGTCGATGAGAGGATCGGTGAAATCGACGCTCAGGATGCCTTTCCGAACGGTGTCGGTAACGGCATCACCGGCAAAGAAAGCTCCAGCGAATTCAAACACTGCTGCGATGATCACCGCTTGCTTGAGGGTTAAGGCGCGAGAACCCACCGATGTACCCATGGCGTTTGCGACATCGTTTGCACCGATGTTCCAGGCCATGTACGCACAGACAACCAGTGCCAAAGCGATCAGAATCATTGTTAGCGGTTCCATGCTTTCTCCACCGTAACTCAATACTTATACTAACGGGAGTATATTCTATATAGGTCTATATTGTATTAAAATCATGGCTCTAGGACCCGGCGACCTCAACGTTCGAAAACTGCAAGTCACCGGTGGTAGCACGTTCACGCTTAGCTTGCCAAAACCTTGGGTTCTCCATCATCAATTGGGCTCCAGAGATTCGCTACGTGTGGACTGGCGGCCAAGTGGAGCGCTACGAATAACACCGCTGGACCAAGATCTGCAGGCGGTGCGAAAGGTCGACATTTCCCTCGCAAAAATTCCAGACAACAGCCTTCATGATCACCTCATGGGGGCCTACATATCGGGGGCCGACATCATCGTCGTCTCGCATACAGAAGCGGCGTTGTCACCCACCAAATCCATTCGTCATTTCTTGCGTTCGACCCGGGGATTTGAAATCGTGGAAGAGGAGGACGAGCGCACGGTCCTCCGCTGCTTGCTCAACCCTGGAGACATGCCGTTTCACGCCAGCCTGAAACGCATGTACCTCTTGCTTTCATCGCTGGTTCGGGACCTGTTGGAGGTTTTCAACGGTGGCGACATTGAATTTCTTTCGGACAACGAAGAGCGAGAAAGCGAGGTTGACAGCCTCCTCCATTTGGTTGAACGTCAAGTGAGGATCGTGTTTGAATCCTATCAGGCGGCAACAAAATTGAACATCACCCGAGGCCAGTCCATGGAATACGCTAACCTTGCACGCTGCTTGGAGCGAATGATGGACCACGCCAACAACATGACGCATTTCGTTGTTGCACACACCAATCACATTAACGAACTCCGCATCTCGCCGCCTGTATCGTCTTTACCTCTATGGCAGGAGGCCCTGAAAGAACTCATGATCAACATTCGAACACAAGATTCTCACCGCATCGAAACAGCGCGCCATCAATTGAAAACCCTCCAAACCGAATTGAAAGCGTTCGAATCATCTGTTTATGAGAGCGAAAAGAAAAGCCGCCTTCTTGCAGCTTCGCTCACCGTTTCTGAATCGGTCCGCCGCTTATGCGCCTATTCGAGGGATTTCGGCGAAATCCTCCTGAACATGAAACTCGCTTCGTTAATCAAAGAAGTAAAGGAAGCTTAGCGCAGTATTGAGAGTGCAGGAGGCAGGATTCGAACCTGCGAACCGTTACGGACTGGGACCTCATCCCAGCGCCTTTGACCAAGCTGGGCGACTCCTGCGCCGACCCTCGCTCTTAACTCGCGTATATCAACACCGCGACCCCGAACCGTCACTTACGCCACGTCAGCGCCGAAGCGGTGTTCAGCGTTCATTCCACCTCGTGAACAACGGTTGGTATACCGCTTTCTAGCGCCATTTCGACCACTTTTTTTGTCCATTTGCTCGACGGGCTGGGGAACGCCAACACGTGGGTCGCAGCATCCAACAATCGATGGGTCAGCGACGTCGGTGCCTCGCCTCGTCCCGAATCCTTGAGGCCCGGCCGAACTTCGTCCCATTCCTCGGAAAACACAACGAAGGGCACGGCGTTGTTGCCGGCCCACCGTTCTGCAAGGTAATCCACGCCACTGGCCCCTCCGACGATAACGAGGTCAGGATACGCTTCTAAACCGATCCACTGCATGATGACCTCTTCTACCACCGAATAATCGTAAAATCGGCTCGAGCCAACCACGACGAGGTTGATGATACGCCCGTCTTTGTTGAGGTCTTTCTTTCCCAGCCGTTGCAAGTCGTGTGCGCCACCAGCGTCTGCCATGTCATGGCATCACAGTGATAGGGAATAAAACCTCGGGTAAAACGCGATTTTTCGCAAATTTCGCAGGTTTGACCTCACAAGCGACGGGTTTTCTCAAAAATACGCGTCGTTGATGGCGTAGACAGCGATGGCCAGAGCGACGAGGTACATCAGGTTGCGAATCAACACCCTTACCCACGGCCTTTCCTCAGTTACCTCATCGAGCTTGTCACCGATTTTTTCACCAACGTCAGCGACGATTTCTTCCAGCAGAACTTCAGGCACGCTCACTCCTTGTTGTTGGGCTATGTCATCTTTTCCGGTGCGCTGGCGATTGAAAACGCAGTGTTTCGCTCTCAGCGAGGAAGCACCGGGACCATCACTTCGTTTCTTCGCATGAACGGCAACGTCGTGTTGGGGTTGTTGTAAACAGCCAACACGACCTCACCAGTGACCTCCATTCCTTCGGCTTTTACGGCGTCAAGGAGGCGCTGACTCTTTTTTGCGACCTTCTCGGGATGCGAACGCCCTGAGAACGCAAGCACGGCGAAATGGCCTGCAAGATTCGAAACAAGCAAAACACCCTCGTCGTTCGGCGCCGGCAACTGTTCCATTGACAAAGACGACGGCATGGTGAACGCCATCCAATGCGCACTGTCTTCTGCCCACATGTGGACCGGGGCGGTCATGGCGATTCGTTGGTTGCGCTGATTGCCTCCGAAAATGTACCCCGCAATGCGCCGAAACCCGCCCGTGGCGTTGCTGTAATGCTGACCATCGGTGCGAACACGAGCCTGAATCGTCTCTTCGTACAGACGCACCTCAAACGATGCATAGGTATCAACCACGGTGTAAGCCGGTTCCTCGACGTTTCGCGCCATACGTTTCACCCTGTTCAGCTTCGCTGCTCGCCCGGCCACCGACCCCGCAGCCGCAACCACGCTTCACTGCAAAACATCAACCCGTAGACCGATGCAAGCCAAAGCGTTGGCCGGCCCCATGCACCCATCGAGGAATCGTCGGGAAGAACGCCGCTTTGGAAGGCCAGCAAACAGCACAACCACACCAGCGTGGCGCCGTGGAGTATCCATCGCACGGCGCTGAGCAATTCTCGAGACGTGGCTCGCATTTCCGTCAATTCGGCTTTGGTGAGGAGGGCCGACACGCCGACGATCTTGTCGAGCGCCGAACCACCGTTCCACCGAATTCGACCGAGTTGAATGCGGTTGAGGTATTCGATGCTGGTGAAGAGGGTGACCCACACCACCACCACTTCAAGGAGCGGACCAGCACCTCGCAAGTCCAAGGTGCCCCACGTTGTCCAACCCAGTAAAATCCAGAGCCACGCCACCAGGAGCAACTGGAAAGCGTGGGCGAACCGACTCAATTTTTGCAGCAGTTCGGTATCGTGCTCGAGCACCCATTCCAAGACGAGGACGCCAACGGCGGCGAGGCAGGTGGTGGCGCTGACCAGCAACCACCAACCCGAAAGTTCGGTGTCGCGCCATGCGAGCATCAACGCGGAAAGAACCCAGCCGAGGACAAGAACCGTGGCCAGGTTGGTCGCTGCCTGCATCGTGTAGAGCGGGTCGCGCCCGTCTCGCAGAACGGCCAGACCGCCCATGAGTTTGACTTCAAACGCCGAATCGTCCACAATGCCGTGGGCAGCGGCCGCCATGCCACCGGCCGATTTGATTCGTGCCGCTTCAACGATGCTTTGCGCCGCACCTTCGGACCATTCGTCGCCCTTTGTCCATGACGAACCTCTGCTGGCAGCGTGGGCAGCACCGGCTCCGCGGGCGCGCCCTCCTCGGGCGGAACGCGTCTTCGCCCATGCCCGAATTTCGGGCGCGATAATGTCCTCAACCTGATCCTCGTTAAGCGGCGCCCCGTGGTCCGTGTAGAGCCACCGGCACTGAATGGGCACCGGGTTCGCATCAACATCCGGGGCTACCATCTGGAACTGTCCCGGCCCGAGCGTTGGAAGCTGTGCCACCAAATCTTGGTCCCCTCCGCTCTCTTTGAGGAGGTGGCGAACCTTCTCGACGTCTTGCGGTTGGGTGAACCTGCCGATGAACGTGGTGTTGGCCTGGGCCAAGATTTTGTAATCCACGTCGCTGACGTTTTGGGTCGCCAAGACACAGGCCACACCGTACTTTCTGGCCTGTTTGAAAATGAGTTTAATGAGGTCTTTGGCCGGCGGATTCCTCGGGTGAGGGGGGAGGTACGGGGCGACTTCGTCCATGAAAAAGAGCAACTTGAGTTCGCCATCTGCCGGTTGTTGCGTGAGCATCCAATCGTAAAGCTCCCGAGAGAGTTCTTGCACGAAGTATTGCTTCTGGTTTTCGTCCTGAATCGTGTTCAGGTACACGATGTTCAACGGCACTTTACCCGGGATGGCCGGCTCCACAAACGCATCGATGTCGATGGGAACGCCGTTTGAGAAGAGAAGTTGGTTCACGCCCGATGAAAAGGCTGCAAGCCGGCGAGCGAGGTCGTTTCGGGTTGTTTTTGGCAAACGTTCCTCAAAATCCGTTAGCCGATGTTCAATCATGACCTCGTTCCATGTTGGAGGGTCCACGCGTTCTTCCTCGTCCTCGGAGAAACACTCTGGATACAAATGGCGAATGAACTCCTGGTGGGGCTCTCTGACCACGCGAGCAAGGGCCTGAAAATCCCCGACGTTCAAACCGCACTTTGTCCCCTCAACCAGAATTTCATACAGAAAAGGCTTCACCGTTTTTCCTTGGGTTTTTTCAACATCAAACCCGGCGAGGTTCGCAAATCCAGCCGCCACCATGTCCCAAGCCGTGATGGCTTCCTCGGGGTCAAGGTCGGACGGCGGCGCACGAAACGGATCGATGCAGAGGGGCAGCCCTTTGCTTCGAAGGGGGGTCCAAATCCGGACCTCGCAGGTGGCCAGAAGTTGTTTTGCGCGGGCGACGATACCGTCTTTTTCTTCGAGCTCACCGAGGTCTATACCCAGCGCCAATCGGGCCAAATCCCCTTGCGGGTCAATGATGAGCGACGGGATGCCGGCCAGCGCAGCCTCCTCAATGAGGGCTTTGGCCATGACGGTTTTACCGGAACCGGTCGAACCCAGCATGGCTCCGTGCCTTGCCAGCACCTGCGGAGCGATGTCAATGGGCTCATCCGTGTCCCTGCGGGTACCCAAGAACAAACCCTTTGGCTTGTACGAACGCTTTGATGGCGAGCTGTTTGACTCGGTCTCGAGTTGAAACATCGGGGGTTTTTCACCAAACAAATCGTCAACAAGGCCGCCAACGGGAGAAGCCTCGTTACCGCTGTCTTCGGGGAATTGAGGCGCTGGGACCTCATCACCACCGTTGACCATACAGAGGCGAATGCGGCAGGGGGTCTTCAAAGGCGCGCCGGGAGGGCGCCGAAAACGCACACTCAAGGAGGAGAAGAAATTCGCCGAAGCATGAATCGTATCAGCATGGCCCGCCCTTCTTGGGACGATGAAATGCGTCAAGCAGCGGTTGCTACTTTGGATTCCCTGCACTGGGTAAAAGGCCCCCAAGGCAAGGCGTTTGGGAAGGAATTTTCCGAGTATTGCAACGCTGTTCAAGGCACGCCTTGTCAGAGCGGTTCCGTGGCGTTGTGGGGGGCGTTGCGGCTGTTGGAAATAGGGCCCGGTGACGAGGTTCTCGTTCCCTCCCTCACCTACATCGCCACCGCTACCTGCGTTTCCTTGGTGGGCGCAACCCCTGTTTTTGTTGACGTTGAACCCGACCATTGGTGCCTTGATCTCGACGCCCTTGAAGCGGCTCGCACCCCGCAAACCAAAGCGGTCATCGCGGTTCATCTCTTCGGTCAAATGTGCGACGACGCCTTGCCGACTTGGTGCCAACAACACGGCATCGCTTACATCGAAGACGCTGCACAAGCGCACGGGGCGGTAGCGGGTTCCGGCATCAAAGCGGGTGGCATCGGCGATGTGGCCTGTTTCTCCTTTTTTCCGTCAAAGAACCTCGCCGTGGGTGGCGAAGGTGGCATGATGGTTACCCGACGCGAAGACCTTGCAGCGCGAATGGACGCTTTGGTGAACCACGGGCGCGATCAGCGCCTTGAATCGCACGAGTTGGGCTCCAATCTTCGAATGTCAGAGGTATCCGCAGCCATCGGGCGCATTCAGTTGAAACGCTTGGAAGGATGGCTGGCCCGCCGCAGAACCATCGCTGACCGTTACGCCGAGGCTTTTCAGGGCCTCCCGGGAGTGGTTGTTCCGGAGGTTCGTCCGGCGACAGAACACGCATGGCACCAATACTGCCTTTTGGTGGACGAACCCGAGCATCTTCGCAACATTCTCGAGGAGGCAAACATCGACTCTCGCGTGTACTACGCTACCCCGATTCATCGGCAGCAAGTCTACGCAGGTCACGAGCAGTTCAACACCACCCTACCTGTAACCGACGCCATTGCCCACAGGCTCGTCGCCGTTCCAGTTCACCATCAAATGACGGATGACGAGGTCCAACGGGTGATCGACGCAGTTGTGGCATCAACCCGTTAATCGGTACGGGCCATAAGATGGGCTAAGGAGTGGTTGGACAGCAAGCCCAGCCCCGTGATTTCTTGACCCACCCAAGCGGGAAAGGTCTCAATCAGTTGGTTTGGGGCCAACTCGACTTCGGCCAAAACAAGGCCTGCGAGGGCGCCTTCAAATTCGTCGATTTCCCACTGCAGACCTTGCTCATCTTCCCAAACATACCTTGTTTTCTTAACAAAGGGGTACGGCTGTTCGGCGAGCAAGATTCGGTACACGCCGTCCGGGACTTCGTGTTCAATCTCGTATGCGGTGTCGGCATTTACGCCCTTTTTTGAGGTAAAAATGCAAACGTTTCCTTTCTTGCGAAGCCTTGCCACCCACCCATCATGGTTCTCGATAAGCGACACCTGCTGGGCGGTCAGCGTGAACAGCTCAACGCCATCGTAACACAACACGGCACCCGCAAGGTGGAGGCGTTCGTTGTCAAGGTAGTGTTGCACGATGTCGAACGAAGGCTCGTTGCGCCACGGTTTTCCTTCTCGTCCGTCGACGAGAAAACGCCGTTCCCGCTCAAGATTTTCTTCTGACGTCATCGTTTCACTCCCCCTGTGTGTAGGGCCCTTCCACGACCGAAGGCACGTGCGTTGGTGCGGTCTGAGGAACGCTAACGAACTGAACATCTTCAATGAGTTGAGTCCCCGGGGGGCCTAGCGTCACCCTGTCGATGCGAAAACGGTCGTCAGTGAGTAACGAAGCATCGCCATAAGCAAGACGTCGCTCAAGCAGTTTTGAGGTTGAAAACGCTCGCCACACCAGCCAGATTGGGAAGACCAAACTGAGGGAAGCGAGCGCCATCTCCAGCCAGGCCACGCGCATCACCCGTTTCGTTGGAGAAGGCCTTTCCACGAGGCTTCAGCGTACATGGCGGCCGCCTTCTCGGGATGTTCCGCCATGTGAATGCCCGAACCCACAATGATGCAGTCGGCCCCGGCAAGCACGGCTTCCGTTGGGTCGCCATACCGCTGACCCATTTCACCATCACCGGTTTGGATGTTCACGCCAGGCGTCCAAATCATCTTGCTTTCCCCGACCATGTCTCGAAGCGATTTCAAGGACGACGGCTGCGAACCGTTGCCAATGAAGCCAAGGACGCCGGGGTGCTCTTTGCCGAGCCGCACCACCTCTTCGGTGTAGGCGGGGTGCAACAAATTTCCCCGGCTTGACATTTGGGCAAGCAGCAGCACGCTCCCCGTTCTGTTGACATCGGACCACGCCGTTTGCAAACCGTCAACCACGTCCGGACCGCTGATGAGGTGGGCTGTCACCAAATCCGACCAGGACCTGATATCGTAGATACCCCCCATCTGTCGGCGGCTGATTTTGCCAATATCGGCAAATTTCCGGTCTTCAAAAATCAGCAGGTTCGCCTCGTTAGCCATCTCACAGAATTTGGTCCACCCTTCTGGAGACCAATCTTCGACAAGGTCCACGTGGGTTTTGAGCGCAGCAACATACGGACTTACGGCGCCAAGCAGATCAAACAGCCCACTCATCGTGGTTCGGTCGGCCGCAAGGCACACCAACGATTGTTTTGCCGTTGAAACCTCCATGAATCGGCGCGCCATTGGCGAATCGGCTTTTTGCCAGCGCACGCCCCAAACATCGGCCGCCTCCATGCTTTGCGCTGGGCGCCTTCACTCTCAATGTTTTGGAAGCGAACGGCTTGGACATGAAGCATCACGTTCATGACGGACCGCTTCTTGGGCCAATCATGCGACAAGCACTGTTCCTTACCGTGTTGTTGTTGCTGATGCCCCTCTCCGGGTGTTTCGGTGAGAACGAGTCGGCCGAACCGATGGAGGACGCCGGCATGTACCCCGCCGTTTGGGATCGTCATACGCTGGACTGGAACTGGACCGGGTCGTACGCTCGAGTGCTTGAGGATGGGCCTCACGAAGCCCTTCCGGTTCAAGAAGCGACGATCGGGGTTGACACGACGGGAACATGGGAAGGCGGCCCGAATTCCGCAGAGGTTCACCTTTCCTACTGGTTGCCCTCCAACACCGAAGCGGGCGAACAGGTGCCCGTTATCGCCGTGGTAAGTCCGTACTTTGATTACGGCCCCGTTGGCAGCCAGTCAAGCCCCACCAACGTGGTAAGCGCCGGTCGCGGGGAATTCATTTACGACAATTTTGTTCCGCACGGTTATGCGCTTGCTCAAGTGGCTGTTTTCGCTACCGAAGAGAGCACAGGGTGTTTCGATTATCGTGGTGATGGAGAGGGTCAAGGCATCCACGCCGCCGTTGAATGGCTGGGGACCCAAAACTGGAGCAACGGCCACGTCGCCATCTACGGAAAATCGTACGAAGGCGCAACTGCGTGGGAAGCAGCGGCGCAAGGCAGCCAGTACCTCAAGACCATCGTTCCCATCTCAGGGACTACCGCTCTTGGCCCGCTCCTCTACAAAAACGGAAGCGCTGAGGCGCGAAGCCAAGTGATGCATTCCAACTACGGCAGCTCCATTCTGGATTACGACAGCGATGACCTTGACAACATGTGCGCCGATGTCTTGGAAGGGTTCCTTGCCGGACCGACCCGCTACGGACTCGGTGAGATGGACCCCTACATGGACAAGTACTACGACGAGCGCAGCCATATTGACAAAGCCCTCGGCACGTACAACGGCAGCATCTACTGGGTTCAGGGCCTGCAGGATTGGAACGTTGACCCCCACCAGGTGTTCGGCGGTCCACCGGGCACGAACTGGTATCAGGAATACATTGACAACGGCTACGATGTTGCCGGCATGATCGGTCAGTGGGAACACAACTACCCCGACCAGTGGAGCAAGCACAACAACCAGGACTCTGGCTACGGCGGCGAAGCGATTCACAACATGACCCGATGGGATTGGGCACAGGATCTCTTTGAGTGGTTTGAATACTACCTCAAGGGCGTGGGTGAAAAACCCGCTCTGCACGCCCAGGTCCAACGCAACGATGGCCAATGGCGTATTGAAGAAACCTGGCCTCCAGCGGATATGGAGTTCCATCGGATTGAACTCTCGTCGTGCATGTCATCTGGCGTGTGGGTCGGCACCGGATCGTTTGTCGTCGGTGGCGACGATTCCCTCACCGTCGATTGCGGCCCGGTCAGCGAGGACAAGGACACCTACATTGCAGGGCTGGCGCCGTTGCGCCTCTCGGTGGTCCCGAACTTTGACGGCGGCCAAGTGTTCATCGAAATGCGAGACTCTGAAACCGGGGTACGTCTCGGCCATGCAACGATGGACATCCGCTATCACGCTGGCGGATACGATGCACAAACCGTGATGCCCGGCGAACTGGTTGACATGATGATGGAATTCCAAGCCATTGACGCCATCCTTCCCGCAGGGCACGGTTTGACGTTCCACATGACCGAAACGGGAGAAGATTACCTTCAGCCCGCTTGTTCACCCACTTGCTTCATGCACGTTTTGCCCTCGCTTTCCTCCTTCGATCTGCCCGTCATTGAACGCGACGGGTCCAACGTCCTCATCACTCCCCAAGGGTCAGACGCTGCGAACAACCAGTGAGCACCCCTTCGGCGTTCCGAAATTTGGGCTGCACCCTTCCGTTTGCTGGAATTGCGCATGTGCCACAAAATGCACGAGATTGTCGCGCATTTGTGAAACAAAACCCACCATCACCCTATCAGAATAAACAAAAACTCATTTTTATGATTTTAAAATAAGCAATTGAAGAGTAAAATACTCAAAATGTTGAGCGAATGTTTCTTATACCGTCCTCATGGCGAAGCGAACGATACCCATGATGGAGAAAGCAAAACTGGAGTACATTTGGCTTGACGGATACGAACCCACACAGAACATGCGCAGCAAAACGATGGTGCGCAACGATTTCGGCGGCACGATTGAAGAGTGCCCGATATGGATGTTTGACGGCTCATCGACCAAGCAAGCCGATGGCAGCTCCTCCGACTGCCTGTTGAAGCCCGTGAACATCTTCCCCGACCCTCAGCGCGTGAACGGCTGGCTCGTGATGTGCGAGGTCATGAACCCGGACGGCACGCCGCACCCCAGCAACGGTCGTGCAACCATCGACGATGATGACAACGATTTCTGGTTCGGCTACGAGCAGGAATACTTCATCATGGACGTTGACACGCAGCTGCCACTCGGTTTCCCCGTTGGCGGTTATCCCGGCCCACAAGGGCTCTACTACTGTTCGGTAGGCGGGAAGAACACCCACGGCCGTGCGCTTGTTGAAGAGCACGCCGATCTCTGTCTTGAGGCCGGGCTGAACTTCGAAGGTATCAACCAAGAAGTCGCCTGCGGCCAGTGGGAATTCCAAATTTTCGCCAAGGGCGCTAAGCAAGCCGGCGACGAACTCTGGGTGGCTCGCTACATGCTTGATCGCCTCACTGAGAGTTATGGCTACTACATCGAGTACCATCCAAAACCCATCAAGGGCGATTGGAACGGCTCCGGCATGCACGCGAACTTTTCCAACGGCGCCATGCGCGACAAGGGTGGTAAGGAACTCTTTGACAGCATCTGCGAAGCGTTTGGAAAGAACATCGACAAGCACATGGCCGTTTACGGTGCGCACAACGAAGAGCGCTTGACCGGGCTTCACGAAACACAATCCATTGACCAATTTTCCTACGGCGTTTCCGATCGTGGTGCGTCCATTCGCGTCCCCGCCTCGGTCCCAACAGACGGCTGGGTCGGGCGACTGGAGGACCGACGACCTGCGTCAAACGGCGACCCGTACAAGATTGGGGCCGTCATAATCCAGACCACCAAATCGGTTTGCTGAGATCTAGGGTGAGGTTTGCTCCCTCAGGCGGAGCCTTCGAACCCCGATAAGCACGGCAAGGATGACGGCCAGTGTGAAAATGTTGGCCACCACCATAGCGACCGAGCGTATGAGAAAACCGTAAATCAGCCACAGAAACAGGGCGACGGTTACCACGGTGAAGGTGATGAGGGAAATCCCCTCGTGCCTTTCCTCGACCCAAACCTCTCTGATCTGGGGAATCCACGCAACGATACCCAAAGCACCGGCCACGAGGCCAATCGCTTCAATCCACATCGCCGCCATAAATTGGCCTCCGCACGGCGGGCTTCAAGGCTTGTCCAGCGACCGGCCGAGGTGGTCGTTGAGCGATGGGCGGGACAAGTTCAACGAGGCTACGGTTGACCAAGGCACGAATTGAGGAGCTTTCTGGCCCACTACGTGCATTTTCATCTGTTTGCCATAGGGAAGGTTGGCTTCCATGTTGCGCTGACCGTGCCTCAATGTCATTCGGCTGGGCCGGGAAGAAAGAAAGGCCTTGATGCCTTTTGGATGAACGATTTCACCCTCCAAGGGTTCCGTGCGTTGTGCCTGCCACGCCTCAACCTCGTCGCCAAGGCCAAGGTCGAGAACATCGCCTTTCAACAGCAAGCCTCCGTTGAGTTCAACCTCGTCCCACGTGCCGAATCCAGCGATGGTTGTCAGCAAATCCTCGTTCAATTTACCGGGGTTGTTGGATTCCAACATCTCCACAAAACCGACTTCATCCTTCACCGTGCTGCCAAGTTGCTTAACCCGTTCTGGCCAATCGAGGTTGCGATTCGTAAAGGCCAGCACCACGTCTACGTTGACCTCCTGGTCTTGACCCACCCGTTCCTTGTGCATGGCGGCCAGCATGCGAGATTTACGGGCAATACGTTGGTTCACCGTGCTGTGGTTGTGCTTGGAGCCGTTTTTTCGATGCTGGATGAATTCCTCGTCAGCGTTGATTTCAAACGAACCGGACCAGTGTTTTTGCTCGACCACAAGCATGGTGTTGCCACCGACGATCACCATGTCGATTTCTCGCTTTCCACCAAGTTCAGCGTCCGGGATACGAACGGATTCAAACACGTGCCAACCGTTGCTTTTCCCGGCAGCCCGACTGATTCTTGACAGCCGCTGTTCGGCCAGTTCTCCCGCCATGTGAATTTCATCCGGCGGGTGGAAACGGCGACGTTCTCGCCACCAGTTCCATCGTTGTGCGAGTTTCATGCCGTCACCGTAGGAGTTCGTCGACGCTGCCAACGACGAGGGTTGGACGCTGTTCCGCTTCAGCAGGCAAGGCCTCAACATCCGCCTTTGTGGCTTCTCCCGAGAGGACGAGAACGCCGACCACACCCGCTCTTGTCGCCATGGCCATGTCGGTGTACAGACGGTCGCCCACCATGGCGCAACGTTCCGGTTTCAAGCCGAGCGCCTCTATTTTGTGCAGGATCATTCCTGCGTTTGGCTTGCCGGTAATGTGAACGGGGTCGCTGCCGGTCGTCGCCTTGAACATCGCAAGGTAGGCTCCCACGTCAGGCAGGCCCCCGTCCGGGCTCGGGCACACCATGTCTGGGTGGCTGGCAACAAGCGGCACACCGGCGTGCATGTGGATGCTGGCCTGTGCGATTTTTTCGTAGGTCAATTCGGTGTCGTAGCCGAGGACGACGTATTCTGGCGCAGCGCTTTTTGTCGCAATGCCTTGCTCTTCCAACATGCTCCGCATGCCTTCGGTGCCCACGAGCCAAGTCTGTTGGATACCGTTCTTTCCCAGCCAAGCCAGAAGGTCGTGGGTCGACAACAACACGTCTTCTTCGGTGGCTTCAAGTCCCAAGGCGTGGAGTTTGTCCAGGTATTGGGCCACCGATTTTGAGGAATTGTTTGAGAGGAAATAGCGACGAACGCCCTTCTCCTTGCAGCGTTGGAGAAAGGCCTCAGCGCCTGCAATCAGGTTGCCGCCGAGGTAAATGGTGCCGTCCAGGTCAAGAAAAACGGCGTCGATGCCCGAGAGTGAGGCGTCCATGGTGTCACCTTAGAACATCAAGGTCTTGAACATGAACCATGGAGAGTGGAGGTTTTCTTGCGCTTCTTTGCTTGCAATCATTTCCGTCATCATTTCCTGAATGGCGGGTTTTTTCGATGCCTTGCCGACAAACCAGTTCAAGAGCCATGCTCTACGACTCATCTTCTGCATTCTGTAGGAATTGGTCAATTCTGGACCTAGGGCTTTCCACAACGCGTCTTGGTAAGCTTCAGGCGACTTACCTTCCATGATGTGTCGCGCCGCCATTTCGCCGCTGACGAGCGCATTACCCACGCCTTCTCCGCTGAAAGGATCGACCAAAGATGCGGCGTCGCCAACAAGGAACACGCCGTTGCTGGCGGAGCGTCGAGGCTGAAGCAAGGCCTTCTTTCGTGGTGAGCCGAACGGGAGTTGCCAACCTTTGCCGGTTCCAGGAATCATCGAGGCTTGGGCAAAACGCTCCTTGAACAGCGGGTGCTCTGCAACGACTTGCGCCTGCATCGATTTGAGCTTGTTTGACTGCCTATCGAGCAGCGACATGACCATGCCAATGCCAACGTTGACCACGCCCTCGGCTACGGGGAAGAGCCAGAAGTAGCCCGGAATGATGGTGTCAACGAAATGAATCTCGATATCGCCTACGTTGTCTTCGCAACCTTTCACGCCGCGCCAATACTCACGGTATCCGGCACAGTAGTGGTCCCTGTCCATCATCGGCTCGTCATAGGTGTCTTGGAGCATGGATTTTGCCACAGGGCAGCGAAAGCCGGCTGCACCGACGACCGCAGGGGCATGAAAAGTGCTCTCCGAGCCGTTTCGCCCACCAATCCTCACGACGACACCTTTGGCGTGGCGCTCCCGACCGCTGCCTTTACCGGGGTCGTCTCCACCGTTGCCGTCGTCGTAGAGGACGTCCTTCACGTCGCCACCCTGTATGACATCGCCTCCAGCATCCCGGACCATTTTTTGCACTTGATCGAACAAGAGGTGGTCGAATTGCTGCCGAGGCAGTGAATACCCCGCTTCCAAGCGTTGCACATCCTCTTCCGGTAGCGGTACGCGCACGCTGTGGCCCTTTGGAGAGGAAAAGACAATCCCGGTCACTCTGAAGTGTGGTGTTCCCTCAAGGATTTCTTTTACACCGAGTTCCTTGACATGACTGAGCGATTTTCCACCCACGGCGTCCCCACAAATTTTGTCTCGAGGCCATGTTTCCTTCTCAATGAGGAGAACCCGTTTGCCTTCCATGGCCATGTAGCCGGCGGCTGCGGCGCCTCCAGGCCCTCCACCGACCACGATGCTGTCGTATGTCTCCCCGCTTTTCGGCAAAGGCCCCGAGTCAATGGGCTGCTTCCACATGACGCCTTCGCCGGTCCGAGGTTCGCCCATGTGGTCCAAGGAACGAGCGCACTCTTTGAGGCTATGGATTGCGGAACATCGCCGACCATCATCCTCATCATCCGAGGCCAACTCCGAATCCCATGGGTGGGGAGAATGTCGAAGGCACCTCCGCCTTTGTTCCTCAGCGGCGAAAGGCTGCGCTTGTGTTGTTGAGCGTCACGCTGATCTGGGGTGCGACCTTCATCTGGATGAAGCAGGCGCTCAACGCCCTTGAAGTTGAAATCCAAGTGTTTGGAAAATTTCCCGTTGTCGCTTACCTGGTCGCTCTTCGTTTTCTCATCGCCATGGTGCTCGTTCTCGCCGTCTTTCCAAAGACGATGAACGGCTTGCGTTCAAAGAGCGTGTGGACGGGCGGGGCCATCTTGGGGGGCCTGATGTTGGTTGGGTTCGTTAGCCAAATGGTCGCTTTGGACGACATCAATCCGGCCACGTCGGCGTTTCTCACGTCGCTCTACGTCGTGATGACGGCCCTGTTGACGATGCGGATGTCGCAACACCCACCGCGCAGGGCGCTCTATTGGGGGGTGCTCCTGGCGACGGTTGGGGCGGCTTTCATCGAAGGTCCACCCCATCTCTCGTGGGGTTGGGGTGAAATCATCACGGTTGCTTGCGCCTTGTTTTTCGCCCTTCACATCATTTTCACGCAAAAGCTGACCTTGGAAATGGACCCGTTGATGCTGACCCTGACGTCGTTCATGGTGGTCGGTTTCGGTTCGTTGGCTCTGGCGGTGGGTTCAGCGAGCGAGGCCGTGGAGATGATGACTCAGGTCCTCCAACGAGACGGCGTCCTGCTACCGGTGTTCCTGCTCGGTGTGGGGGGGTCGTTCTTCTGTCTCGTTGCCCTCAACATGTACCAGCGGCACATGCATCCCGTCCAGGCCGCCATCATCTACGCCTTTGAACCGGTTTGGGCCACCGTGTTTGGCCTCGGCCTCGGTCTGGTCGACTGGACGTGGTGGATCCCCTTCGGTGGCGGCGTGTTGCTGATAGGAAACATTCTGGTGGAAATTACATCTCCCGATGAGGGCGACAAAACTCCCACCAACGCCTAGCGTAGAATGGTTCAAGGGGCTGGTTTTGTTCGGAAGAACGGAGATGCGCATGGCTGACGAAAAACACCCATCACGATTTGCGACGGACGCCGTTCACAGCGGCACCCACCACATCGGAGACGCCGTGAACACGCCCATCTTCCAATCCTCAACCTACAAACTCACCGACGAGCGATACGCCGGTTGGGCGGCAGGAGCGCAACACACGCTCCTCTACGCCCGCCTCTCCACCGTAAACTCCGACGCCGTCGCCCAAAAATTGGTGGCGATGGAAGCCGGGGAAGACGCCGAGACGTTCTCTTCCGGCATGGGCGCGATTTCCACGACGCTTCTCGCACTGCTCAACCAAGGCGACCACATGGTTGCTAGCGCCGATATCTACGGTGGCACCTACGGCTTGCTAACTGAGGAATTCCCGCGCTTCGGCATCGAGACCACGATGGCGGACATGCGCGACGCTTCCTCCTACGAGGCCGCCATCCAAGAGAACACCAAAATCCTCTACATCGAAACGCTGACCAACCCCGTGTTGAAGGTTTGCGATATTGAGGCCATGGCGGAAGTGGCCAAGCGACACAACTTGCTGCTCATCATCGACAACACCTTCGCGTCGCCCTGGGGTTGTCAACCGCTCAAGATGGGCGTGGATTTGGTCATCCATTCAACCACGAAGTACCTCGGCGGCCACTCCGACATTCTCGGCGGGGCCGTCGTCGGCTCCAAAGACCTCATTGCGAAAATTTTCATGCGAAAAGTGCACTTTGGCGCTGCGCCTGACCCCCACTCTTGCTACCTGCTCGAGCGCGGCATGCGGACCCTTGACGTTCGGATGCCCCGCATTTGCGAAAACGCCCACACCCTGGCAGAACGGCTCGAAGGCCACGACAAAATCGAGCGCGTCTACCATTCCAAACTCAAGAGCCACCCCGATTACGAGGTCGCTCAACGCATCCTGCCGAAAGGTTCCGGCATGGTTGCCTTCATCGTCAAGGGTGGGGACGACGCAGCGCTCAAATTCATGCGTCAATTGGAACTCATTTACGAAGCGACGAGCCTCGGTGGGGTGGAATCCCTCATCGAATGCCCGTTCAACTCAAGCCACATGTTCGTCCCAGAAGACGTCCGCATTGAGGCGGGCGTCGTACCAGGATTTGTTCGACTTAGCATCGGTATTGAGGACGTTGAAGACCTTTGGGCCGACATCGAGCGTGCCCTTGGTTCATTGTGAGCGGGCAAACACAGCCCGTCGGACGGCCATCACGAATTGCCTGTGGTGGTTTTCAACGTGGCAAACGCTTCGTTCCACTCGTCCTGCAGGTCGGGAATGGCCTCTTCCGGAGCGTCAAGAAGTCGCTTCCCTAGGGTCCAAAGAACACCCGTTGGGACGGCCCAAACACCGCCACGATCGCGTGCATTGGTTTCGAAGTGCCACTCTTGCCCGCCAGAACGACCAACGGCCACAAGCCATGCCCAAGAGGCGGCAGCCTCGTCCAATGTGGCGTGGCGCGCGGTCGCTCTTCGTTCAACCGAACCCATTCCTTGCGTCAATCCCGAGACGATGTAATCGTGAATCATGCGAGAAGCTGCACCGGCGTCGTCGGGTGAAGGGAACCGTGCTTTTTGGCTGGCAAGGGCTTTGGCCTTATCGAGTCCTTTGAGGAATTTACCGAACGGCTTCGGTGAGTCGAGTTGCTCTTGCCAAATCACTTCGGCGCTCTCGCCTTCAAGCCCAAGCACGGCCAACGCCTCTTGACCGTGGGTGGCCCAAAACGCCGACAAGACATCTCCGCATGTCGCTGATTCCATGACCCTGATGCAGCGGTCTTCTCGCTGTTCAGGACTTCCTTTTGCTTCAATCCTCAAACCGATGGCGTCCTCATGCGGCTCACAATAGGCAAGACGAAGGATTTCGCCGGCCAACAACCGCTCTTCGTTTGAGCCGCTGTGGTTCTCAAGGGCTGCTGCAATGGCGGAGCCATCGTTTCCATCAAGCCAGGTTTCTCCAACGAGCAATCCGTCATCAATGCCTTCCATGACGGTCTGCATCATGGCCGACGCAACGATGCCTTCGTTCATCGACAAGCCTTGCCACGCGTCGATGACGCGTTCAATGCCTTCCAGGCTGGGTTGAGGCAAGGGTTGCCCTTCTGGCCAACCTTCCGGCGTCCAGACCGCATCCATGTTCAGAATGGACGGTAACAGCGGAGGGAGCATGGAAAGGGCGAGGTGATGAATGAACGGGCTGTCTTTTTTCGAGAAGGTTCGAAGGGCGTCAAGTCCGAGACCAACCACCGCACCGTTGTGGAAACGAAGCGCAACATAGCCGCCTTGAGAGGGCAACCCCTGTGTCAGTTTCTCAGGGTCAAGCCCCTCAGACGTCCAAACCTGCTGACCGTCAACTTCGTGAAGTTCGAGATCAAATCTTGAACGCTTGAGGACGTCTCCAAGCCACGCTTCAGGCGGGTTGGGGTTTGGCCCTGTGCACACAAACCCCCCGTCCCAACTGAAGAAGTACATCCCTCTCTTGGCGTGATCTTCCCAGGGCAACATGCGTAGCGTAAGGTTCGCATGGTTCTGGATGCCTGCCAGGTAACCGGGCTTTCCGTCACCCCTTCGGACATACGAGCCTGATCCAAAAGAACTGGAATTGAACTGCCCAACCATGGTGAATTGTTCATCGTGAGCCGCATGAAGGGAGCCAGCAAACGCCTTGGCAACATCGTCACCTCGCTTAGCCATCATGCGTTTGCTCAACCACTTCAAGTCGTTTTTTTTCTTGATGATGCGGTCGATCTCAGCCAGCGTCTTCGTGACCGGGTCGGTCCTCCCCCAGCGAAGTTTGCCTTTGAACGCCATGACTGGAAGATGCTCTCGCGGGTTTTCTCGGAACTGGCCCAATTCGCGCTCCAACTTTTTCGCTGTCGCTTCGTTGGCTTGCTTGGTGCCGCGCATCTTGGCGCGCGTCTTCTTTTTTCCCGGAAATTCCACTTTCCCCGGCGCTGGCATGGACTTCCCTCAACCTCACCGGTTCGGTGGTGTGGTTTGAGACCTTCGCGTAAAAGACCTCATGTCGTCCTTCGTGCTGGAAACATCGTGGCGACCGTTACCATCCTTGGCATTGCGCAGGACGGCGGACGTCCCCACCCCGGCTGCCGGAAAGCCTGCTGTCGGGGGTTAACACCGGGGGAAGTGCGCCATCCCGTGAGCATCGGTATCGTCGACGAACTCGGCAACGGTCACCTTATCGAAGCCACTCGAGCCCTCGGGGATCAACTGGAGATTTGGGGTCATCCTCCTCTCCAATCCGTCTTCCTCACGCACGCTCACTTTGGCCACGTGGATGGGCTGGGTCTTTTCGGTCGAGAAACGCTCAATGCGCAAGGCATTGACCTGTTCGTATCACCTTCGATGAGGGCCTTGGTGGACAGCACCCCCCACTGGTCGTTGATGGTTGAGCAAGGCGTTTTTCGCATCAATACCATGCCGTCCGACAGCGTGCATCAATTGTCGTCTGGCGTTTGCATTGAATCAGTCAACGTACCGCATCGAGCTGAACTTTCCGACATGCACGCCTTCGTTGTTCGCGGACCGAACCGTTCCCTTCTCTTCCTCCCCGACCACGACCGGTGGGAGGAGACCCTTGCTCATCGTGGCATGACGAGCGTGAGGGCGTGGTTTGACCACCTCAACGTCGACGTCGCTCTTGTTGACGGCACGTTTTGGGACGCCGATGAACTGTCAGGGCGCCCTCAGGACGAGGTTCCCCACCCTCCGGTTGTTGAAACCCTACGACGCCTCAACGTGCGGAAAACTGGGGACCCGGAAGTGTACTTTCTTCATTTGAACCACACGAACCCGCTCCTTCGTGCAGATTCTCAGGCGTACCGAACCGTTGCTGAGTACGGTTGGAAAGTGGGTGAGCAGGGCATGCAATTCACCCTTTAGAGGGCGTCAATTTGCGTCATCGATTTCGTAATCAAGGTGAATCAGTTCAATTCTGTAAGTCACTTCTTCGCCGCCGTCTTCGCTCTCGCAGAAGGCTCCTCCGCCGGTTTGAACCTCAACACGCAACGCGAGCATGTGTTCTCCGAAGCCGCTGTCCCCCCCTTCCAGTTGCTGTTCAAGGTCGGCTTCCGAGGTGTTGGTCACCGTGCTCCCGAGCAAGCTCTGGTTGTACCATGTCACTTCATAATCGAACAGTGCGGCAGGGGTGCTCTCCGATCCGTTGTGTTGCTTGTGGGTGTACGACGCTTCAACGACATCGTCTTGCGGCGGTTCCGCTGCTGCGCAACCGAAACCTGACTGGGATTCGTCGTCGATGTGAGCGATGGAGACTCGAACCCCAACGATGTTGAAGCCTTCAAAATCACCGTCTTCATCAACCATCACCATCACGTCAACAGAGGCGCCGTCGTCAATGTATAGCGTCTCCTCGCCGATGATGTGATACGAGGTGTTGCCCGTCACTTGGAAGCTGCCGACCTTTCCTCCGGCACCATCGTCGTTTGGACCCTTCAGCACGTAGGTGCTCTCCAGCACAACCACAAACAGGAGCAAGACTGCGGCACCAACCGACATGAATTTCCTTGCTTGGTCGCCGAGCGGACGACCGAACGGATTGGACCTCTCGTCCGTCTTTTCGTGCTTCATGCAGAATCCGAAATGCACAGCAAAGGCTGCCCCCATGCCGGGGACCGAGGGAAACACCTCGTCGCCGAAACCGAGGACGGTCCAAACCAACACGCCCAGCAGCGCAGCGACCATCATCGCGATGGTGTGGTTTGAATCAGGCTCATAACCCATCATCCTGATGAGAATGAGGGGCACAAAAATGCCGCCGAGGCCGTAGACGGCAAACACCACAAGCGCAAATACGGAGTCCCCGAATCCTGGAAACAGTTGGCCAACGAGGGATATGCCGGTCGCCAACGCAGCGACGGCTAACGTGACCAGTTTGGTTCTCCCATGGTCTTGTTTCCATTCGGGCTTGATGTCGTCGGTAATCGCCGCCGTACAGGCCAACACCTGGCTGTCAGCGGTTGACATGGTAGCAGCGAAAATCGAAGCCAGTATAACGCCACCAAGGAAGGGGTTCAGGCTTTCAGCCAGGGTCGGTAGACCCGTTTCGGCTTGAGTGGCCGTCATCTCGGGGAAAATGGCCCTGCATGCAAGGCCAATGAGGAACATCAAGACGATGAACGGTGTTTGCCAGACGAAGAACCAAACCATCGCCTGCTTGCGATCCGAGTCGTCCTTCAAGGTCATCACCCTGGACACCACTTGGGGTTGACCAGCAACACCAAGGCCGCCGAGGAAGAAGGCCATGATCCACAGCGAAACACCGAAGATCAAGCCAGACGGAAAGATGTTCACCAAATTGAGGCTCGGGTCATCGGCGCTCATCGTGGCCAAGGTGTCGTGCAGGCCACCTAAGCCCCCAACTTTGCCAAGGGCGACAACGCAAAGGATGGTTGAGCCCACGATCATCACAGTGGACTGGGCAGCATCGGTCCAGATCGATGCCCTGATGCCCCCCGCGTAGCAGTAAGCGACAACCAGAACGAATCCAATTATTATACCCGCATTAACTGGAAAATCTTCAATCATTGAATTAAGTGCGACACCGCCGGCTGTCAGTTGCGCTGCAGCATAGATGGCGAGGAAGAAAACCGAAAGAATGGCCGCCAACTTAGCCTCCGGTGCGCCGGCTTTGCTGGACACCAGTGAAGACAACGAACGCAGGTTTCGTTCGTTCCCCTCTTTCTGGATGTACTTGTACAACCATATCCAGGCCACCAGCTGACCGATGGTGGAGATGCCTGCAATCCAAATCGCTGAGTATCCTTGCAAGAAAATAAACCCGATAAAGCCGATGAACATGTACCCTGAATTCCACGTGCTGACGGCGGACAGAGCCGCTAGGGCTGGATGCATGCCTCGTCCAGCGACCAGGTAATCATCGGTGGTGTCCTTTTTGACCCAGATTGAAGCAAGACCGACGCCTGCAAAGATGCCCATGAACAACAGGAAGGAGAGCATGAGAATTTCGGTGTCCGACAACCAATTCATCCTCACGCACCCCTTTTCCAACGAGCGAGGCCCTGCTCTTCAATTTCACCCGTACTTGCGGGAAACACAAGGCAGTTCAGACGCCCCCCCATTTCGCTCTCCAAAGCCCCGACCGTGGTGGCGACGATGGATTGTTCTGATGTGCCCATGTCGGCGCACAGCACAACGGGAACGCCTTCCAAATCCTGCTCAAGGTACGGGTCGAGGAACGGGTTCATGGTTTGCTGGGGCCCAGGCTCCAACCGGCGTTCTTCCATGGCCTCGGTAGCCTTTGTCCACATCAATCGCATGGCTTCAGCGGCGTCTTTTGGCGTCATAGGGCGCTGGTCTCCCGTTCCTTGGCCCGTGGGGTCAAGGTCCAGCAGGGCAAGCGTGTGCAACCCATGCCCCCAATTGTTCGCCAGCACCTCAAGCGGGGAGGTTGCCACCCATGTTCCGTAGGGGTAGGTGAACGTGGTCTGCCGTCCAAACTTGTAATTCGACAGGCCAACAGCGCCCGTCACGAGTGACGTGATGGAGACGCCGTGGAAGACACGGCATTCGATGCCAGCGCTGCGGGCGCGCAGTTGCAGATCGACGTGGGTTGTTGCTTGAAGCGGATCGCCCACCACAAGAAGGGCGACCAGCGACGTTTCAGCGAGTCTGAACAGTTCGGCGGGCTCCTCCACTTCCGGTCGCATGACGCGTTCAATGGCGCCAATGCGTTGCTCAAGACGGGCCAATTCTTCCTCTGGCCACAACGCCGTGTAGGCCTCGTAGCGTCGGTGGTCAGCGGCCGCTGCTGCATCAAGCGCTTCAACGGTCATGCCGTTTACGTGGCCCATCCCCATGCCCACCAAGAGCAGCCCGGTGTCGGGCAGTTTTTTTTCTTGGGATTTTTCCGCCGCCATGCTCAAACCACCGAGACGCTTGGGCAGGGCGAGGGCCATGCGTCATTTGAGCGTGCCGAGAGACCAAACACAGGTTTGGTTGGAACGCTGCAAAGCCAACGGATGGCTCGAAAAAACAGGCGTCATTCCTTACAGCGAGACCCATCGGGCCGTACCATTGACGGGCGAGGCACCAGGGGAAAACGATGCTTTCTGGGAGGGCCATGTCATCGTTGATATTGAGCCCAAGGACCCATCGCCCAAACACTGGACAGAACGTCTTCCCGCTGAGCTCCAGTCAAAGCCAGCATCTTTCTGGCCCTCGGCGTTCGAGACTCAAGGCGATGTTCTCCTCGTGAAACTTGAGCCCGAAGTCCGCCCTCACGGGAAAGCGATGGCAGTGGCCATGCTCAACCACATGCCAAGCATCCGTGTTGTATGCGCGGACAATGGTGTAGAAGGTGATTTCCGCGTTCGCAGTCTCGAACCGCTTTCCAGCCGTGACGGCAGCACGCACACGACAACTACGGTTCGAGAACACGGCTTTGAGATACAGGTGGATCCTGGAGAAGTCTACTTTTCCGCTCGCCTCTCAAACCAGCGCCAACAAACTCTCGAACGGTTTCAAGCGTTCAGACAGCGACTTGGGCACCCGATTGTTTTGGCCGACCCCTACGCCGGGGTTGGCCCCGCCCTCCCGTTGTTGCTGGTGGAGCCCGACCTCGTCGAAGGGTTCCTGGTTGGGGATTTGAACCCCAAAGCCGTCGATTTGCTCAAGACGAACGTGGACCGCTGGGCCGGACGAGCGGGGCAGTCCTTCGCCCCGTCGACCGTCGTTTGTGAGGACGCGCGGCTGTGGTCAAAGGATGAACACCTTTCCGGAAAGGCGCACGCCGTTTTGGTGAATCTCCCGCACGACAGCTTTGAGCACCTGCCCGCCATGTTCCCACTGTTTCGTCAGGAAGGCGAATCCTTGCTTCGCGGTTGGACCATCGTTGAAAGGGACGAGTTGCCCCGGCAGAAGGAACGACTGGAACGGTTGGTCCAAGAGGCGGGTGGCGAACCGCTGGAAACAGAAATTTCAGAAGTGAAAGGCTTTTCCACAACGCGGTGTTTTGCGATGTTTCAAACCCTTTTCAGATGGCAATAAGGCGTTGATTTGATGAAGCACCTATGTTTAGGGTGCCGCATGGAGAACATCGTGAAGTGTACCTGCGGGACAAACATCAACATCGCAGGCATCCCTCCACGAAAAGACGGCATCAAGGTGTGGTGTCGAGTTTGCGGCACCATCACCGTTCACCACCGCTGAACAACTTCTCTCAGTTCTGCCACGGTGGAATTCATCGGCATGTTGAAGTTCGTTCCTCTACCACCTGCAAGGGAGTGAGGGCATGTCGGACAAACCGCTGGTTATTGATGTCGTTGATAACGGAGGCCAGTGGACGCATCGCGAGTGGCGCATGCTGCGCTACCTCAAGGTGGACACGCAGATCATCGACAACACCACGCCCGTTTCGGAACTTCGCGAGTTGGACGGCCTGATTCTTTCCGGGGGTGCAGCACGCGTTGGTCTGACCGGAGAACTGGGGAATTGCGCGGCCTACCTTGCGCTGGACATCCCCATCTTGGGCATCTGTGCTGGTCACCAGTTCATGGCCCGCCACTACGGTGGCGACGCTCGCGAATCACCCGAACCCGAATTTGGCGCCATGGAAATTGAACTCGTTGAGGGCGGCGGGACCATCTTTGCTGGAACAAATGCAAACCAGACGGTTTGGGAGTCGCACAACGATGAAGTCCACGTGGTTCCAGAAGGCTTCTTCATCACAGCGGGTAGCCCGTCGTGCAAGGTTCAGGGCATGGAAAACGAGGCCGGCGACAGGTTCGGGCTCCAGTTCCATCCCGAGGTGAACGACTCGGAATTTGGCAAAGAGATGTTCGAAAACTTTGTCGCCGTTTGCCGCGCTCATCGAGAAAGGTAGTGCCCACAGTGGACACGACCAAACGTCGCCTCGGGCAATTTTTTACTCGCCACGATGTTTGGCTACGACCTCACATCAAGCGCCATCTTGAATCGTTGTTGGAGCGTCACTCAGTATGCGTTGATCCCTTTGCTGGAGACGGCCATCTGCTTGCGTTGGCCGAAGAGATGGGATTTGAGATTCACGGCCACGACATTGACCCACAAATCTGCCAAAGCAACGGATGGGGGGTACCAAACGATTCCCTCCTCAACGTGGTGCATCATGCCAACGCCGTCGTCCTGACCAATCCACCCTACATGGCGAAAAACTCAGCCAAACGTCTCGGTTCGGCGGCGAGGCACTATTTCGACACAAACCGTTTCCCGGAAATTTCAGAGGGCTTGTTTCGTGTACTGGACGACCTGTTCAAACTCGCGATTGAACAGACCATTCAAACATATCATGAATCGGTCTGGATCGTGCCGGAGTCCGTAATTCAGGACTTGAATGAACTCCCGCACTGGCGAGAAAAACTGCATTCGATAACCATCCTGGAGGAGAATCCTTTTTCTGACACGGAACACCCTGTTTGCGTCATGATTTTCTCAACCTCGAACCCGATTCAACAAGTCTGGAAAAACGATACGATTTTGGGGACATACGGTCAGATACGAACCCTCCATGACCAAACAGCCAGCACGGCGAACAACGCCATAGCGATGCGCTTCAATGCCCCGGAGGGGATTCTCGGCTACAGGGCCGTTGACGGCACGAAAACGGACAATTCCATGAGGATCAAATTTTGCAGAGGCGACTCGTTGGGATACGCTCGGGACAAGATCAAGGTGAGCAGTCGGCATCTTACCTACATCGAGGTTGATATTGACGATGAACTGCTCGATAAGGTCATTTCGGAAGCCAATCAAAGCATAGAGGCGTACAGGTCCGCCACGCACGATGTGTTCCTGACCGCTTTCATGGGGAACACGAAAAAAGGCGTTAGAAGACGCCGTCTCGACTACAAATTGGCGCGAAGAATATTCAACGCGTCTTACCAAAAATGCAGATGACTGCCCTAGAAAAACCTCTCAAATACCCTTATAGGGCATGGTTTTCACCGGAGAAACGATGTCTACTGCACGACGCACCCCCTCTGGCCTGCTTGTATCCCTTCTCTTGCTGACGGCGCTTTCACCCATCGCCATGGTGCAAGCCGTTCCAACCGAACCCTCCGAGTATTACTACGGCGTGGAATACGACTGGAGCAGCCTTGACAGCGATGTCCAGAACGTCACCGGATTGGACATTCAAGAACTCTTTACGGAGATCATGGCAGACGCTGATGAGGCTGGCTTCAACCTTGACATCGGCCAGCTGATCACCGGTGCCACCAACATCTACGTGCACCAGACCGAGGACGTGTCCGTTCAGACCATCCAAGACATCAACGGCGACAATGTACAGGTTTGGAGCCGCACCAGCGATGTTGTGGTTCGCCACGGCGTGCTTTCCAACGATGTCCTGATGACGGACTGGTCAGAAACGACCTTCGGCAGCGAACCCACCTCCTTCGACATCGATGTCCTCATCGAGGCCGAAAACGTGGTCACCGTTGACATTCTCTACACTGAATACCTCAACAATGACTACCACCTCATTGGCGCCGATATGGACATCGACATGATGGTCGGCCACGACATGAACCTTGGCGTCGATGTTGTTCTGGAAGGTGGCGGTGAGCGGCTCGATGTCGACTTTGACACGGGCATGGACTTCACCTATTCAATTGCGTCCGACGCCGAGTGGCGTCTTGGCAACCCCAGCCCAATTTACGTGGAGGCTTCGCAAAACGAAGAAACCTCGTGGCACTGCGTTGAGTCCGCCTCCGAAGCCGACGTTTTCGAAGAGTGGGGCGAAACCTACGTCGATGACCACTGCGGCACCGTTGACGGCACATACATCGGCTCTGCTGATTACAACGTCTACTTCACCGGTTTGCCGATGGAAGAATTTGGCTTCGACGAAGGCCAATTTGACATCACCGTCACGGACGCTTTTTCCAGTGAGGGCGACTACGAAGAGGATGCGGAAATGGGCGGTGTCCGGTTCGACCTCAGCGCCGACGAAACCCTCGAGGTCGACCTTGGCGACGGCGAGATGCTCGACGTCACGCCTTGCACCTCGTGCCCGCCCGGCAACCCGGTCATGTTCGTGATGATGGGCAACGTCCTTGGCCACGCCAGCACAGCGTTTGGTGAAGCCGTTGCGGAAGACTTTGAGGATGCTCTTGAGGATTCCGTGGGCGAGATTTTCGAAAACGTCTTTGGTGGCGATGGCGGCGATGACGACTACTACGATGACGAGGAACCCTTCTACTGCGACAACGGTGAAGCCATTCACGCCAGCGGTGTCAACGACGGCTACGACCACTGCTCTGACGGCTCGGATGAGGACGACTTCTTCCTCAACAGCATCACGACGTACAACTACGACGTCGAGGACGTTGTGGTCGGTTTCCAAGGCAGTTTTGATGCGACCCAACTCGGCTATCAAGAGGACAGAGAGTTTACCTGCTACGATGGCGACAGCTTCTCGCTTGACCACGTTAACGACGGATGGGACGATTGCTACTTTGGAGAGGACGAGAATGCAAACGCAGACGCTCCGGACACGTACATGTGCGAAGACGGCACGGAAGTTGCGTTCGAATTGGTCAACGATGGCAGCGCTGACTGTGCCGATGGTTCAGACGAACCTGTTGACAACGAGGGCCAATGGTTCCTCTGTGACAACTACGACCGCATTCCGTTCCAGTACGTCAACGACGGTACGCCACACTGCTCGGAGGGCGATGACGAACACAACACTCGTCAGTCAGGCGATTTCTACTGCGATGAATACGCCACGAGTTTGAACTTCGCCCTGGTCAACGACGGCACGGCCGACTGCGGCGACGGTGCCGACGAAGGCGAGGCGATCTTCCAACTCATGGACTTCTACATCAGCGATGAAGAGGGCAACGTGCTTGCTTCAGTCGAAGACCTCATGCTTTGCGCAAGTTGGAGCTGCGACATCAGCATGTCCGTTGATAGCGGCTTCGTGCATCACGAATCCGAGGTTCCGGCACCGTCGGTCTACGGCCACGTGAACATGTGCATTGGGGCCTCGATTTACGACGCTGACGGCTCCGTGCTGACCAACATTGAAGAATCCTGCAATCTGGTTTGGATGGGCGGACCAGTCATCGAGCATTATGGCACCTACATGAATGACAACGGCGACAATTCTCTCGCTCTCCACATCACGGCCGAAGACTATGACAACACCTACAACGATGTCACTGTCATGTATGAGGTGCACGAGATGACCGATGCTGGGTCCGTCGTCGTCGCCACCGACAGCGTTGCGTTCGACGATGAAAGTTCGGTTGAATTTGACCGTGTCGTTGACATCTCAAACCCGGGCGAATACTGCCTGCACGTTTACTTGACGCAAACCGGTGAAGACGACCCTTACGATACTTACAGCGATTGCATCACGATTGAGGAGCAACAGGAACCAAGCGACAAGATCAACACCATTGCAGAAGCCTTTGCCGACTCCAATATTGGCGAAGTGTTCGAGGCTTTCGGTGAGAACCTCGGCTCAACCTTTGAATCGATAGCCGAGAACGAAGCCCCCGAATTCCCGTACGTTGACGGCATGTGGGCGCCGCTCTGGAGCACAGAGCACGCCACCATTGTCGGTGTCGGATTGTACGCATCGGACGAAGATGGAAACGACTACATTCTCGCAGGACCAACAACCACGGGCTACAGCGAGGACCGACCGATGACCTTCGCAAGCATTCGCTACATTACCGGTGTTTCTGCACAAGAGGCGCAAACCGAAATGGCCGAATTTGACGACCTGGAAGACATCGTTGACGTGGACCAGCACGACCTCGCTGAACTTGAACAAGTTCTCGAAGACGCTGGAGCCAACACCGACGATCTCGGTCTAACAGACGGCACCAGCGATACCAGCGAAACAACCGATGAAGAGGAAGAGACCACACCTCCAACGGCTGAAGAAGTTGCTGAAGACTCGGGCCTCCTGCCCTTCGTATCCCCGTTGACCGTGATGGCCATGATTGGCCTCGCTGCGATTGCAGGCAACCGCCGGCGCACCGAAGAGTGACATCAAAAGGGAACGGTGAGGACGCATGGCCGTGTTGATGCGGCCAAAACCCCATCCGCTCTTCGCCGTGGTCCGCATCGGCGTGACGGTGTTTCTTGCCGTTCACGTCTTCGTGTCCGCTTGGCTTGTTGCCACCGTCCAGGGCGCTTACACCGAAGGCAAACCATCGCCGGCAGAAGTCCATTCCATCGTGGCGATTGACAAGGATCAAACCTTCGTTGACGTCGAGGTTAGAAATTCAACCAGGCTTCTCTTGTATGTTTTGGCTCGAGACGGAGGGGCCAGCGTCCCGGTGAGCACCGAACCGGCCGACAACGCAACAGAACCACCGGACGTGTCAAACGGCTCGCAGGAAGAAGAAAAAGCGACATCATCGGGTGAACAAACCTCTACCGAACCAAGGGATTGGTTGGAATTGGGACGGAATTCCGTAAAAGTCTCTCTGGTGTTGCTCGTCCTCAGCGAATTGTTGATGCTGTCATCGTTCCGCTGGCGTCATCACGTACGTACGTTGATGTTTCTGGGGGCCATCCTCGCCTTTTCGGTGTTGTTCCCTGCGTCCTACATGCTGGAATTGGCCGGCGATGGTGATGATGGTGAGGAAGACACCACGGCGACCAACACGCCGGGAGCCAACATCGAAACCGTCTCGTTCGTTCACACCAATTCTTCGTCCGAGACCCGTTTCAAGTGGCTAGGCGTTGAGCTCAACGCTGCTTTCTCGGGCTATGACCTCGGGTTGGTTGAACCTGAAAAAAGGGCTGATGTCGCCGCCAACGTCCCTGAAAACGGCAGCGAAGAAAACGAATCCTTCATCGCGTTTCAATCAACCTTCAACATCGGCCTCGGCAAGAATTTGGACAGCCTGCTGGTGTTGCCGGTCATGTGGTTTCTGATGCCGGCCACGAAGCGAACAAAGGCCCGCACGCCGTCCGTTGATGAAAAAATAAAGCTTGACGCCGATGGCAACCAATTCATTGAGGGTGGTGAGAATGCAGGAAGTTAAGCAATCGTTCCCAGGCAACAGGATCATCGGTGTCCTCATGGAGTTGACAAAATACCTTCTCGGGGCCATCGTTCTTGTCTCTGTTCTTGAGTGGGAAACCCCGCCGAACACTTCACTCGCTGTTCATTTTGGGATCGAAGGCACATACGTTCCCTTTCTTGCGGTCTTGGTGGTCGCGTTGTTGTCGTACCAGCACAAGGCCGTTTTCGTGAAGAAAGCAGATGAGGATAAAGTCCAATTTTGGAAACAAATATCTCCCTATTTCATCTATGCGAAAAGAGAGATTGGCGTTGAGGATTTATCCTACCGCGTAAAAAAGAAAACCGTGACAATGTCAACGAATGATGAAATGGGTCCGAGCAATTCGGGGGAAAAAACGGTTTCCACGACCTACGTGTACGATGGAAAGAAGAAAATTTTCGTTTTCGATGGCGAATGTGATTTCTTTCTTGAAATCCTTGGGAAGGGCCCCAGCCAATGACTAGGGCGCAAGAAGTTGCTGGGTTTCGTCCTGAGGTCGCGGCGAAAGCGGTAGGAATAGGGTGGCGCCCACTCCGGGAATTGAACCCGGGTCGCAGGAATGACAATCCTGCATGATAACCTCTACACCAAGCGGGCTGTAGCAACTTGCCGGGGACGCAACCGCTATTTAAGCCGCGCCATGTGGGTGAAATGGGTGCCACCATGGCCAAACGAAAAACCTCAGCAGAAAAAGCCCGCGATGAGGAAGAACAGTCCCAACTTGACAACATGTTGGGCGACGCCTTTGGCGATATCGGCTCTCTTGAGCAACCCCCCCAAGAGTCGGTTGATGAACCAAACGAACCGGTAGATGCAACACCACCGG
>CACODE010000002.1 GCA_902625885.1 uncultured Candidatus Poseidoniales archaeon | reverse complement strand
GGATGTCCGTACCGGGTATCGTTTCAAAGAACACCGCAGCGACTTCAAACAGGGTAAAGAACATCAAGATGACGAAGTTCCAGAAGTAAATGTCGTAATCTCCGGGCAGTTTTTCGACAAGCGATTCCAAAATTCCCGTTGTTTCATGCTCTCCCATAGTTTCACCTCAATACAAATAGAACGCCGGGAAGATAACCACCCAAGCCAAATCGACAAAGTGCCAGTAGAGTCCAAAGTATTCAATGCCCTGACCGTTTCTTTCGTCATAGCCGACGGTGTCGGCCTTGAAAATCAAATACAGCATGATCAACAACCCAGCAAACACGTGAACACCGTGTGCACCGGTTGAGATGTAGAAGATGGAGCCGGCTTGGGTGCCGATGGTGAACCCTTCAGCAACGAGGTGACTCCACTCAATGAGCTTGAGCACGATGAACATGGAACCCAGCAGGAAGGTGACGATGAGGTAGTTGCGAACCGCCCTTTTTTGGTCGGGCAAGAACACGCTCATGAACCCTTCAGGCGTTTTCCAATCCTTCGCTTTGGCCGTCTTGAGGGCGAGGACGATGGTGTAGGAGGAAACGATGAGGGCGAAGGTGTTGACCGCACCGGGCAGCATTGTCATGAAGTCGCCATGACCTCCAAGGCCATCCAGCGAACCGCCGTTCGGTCGAAGGAAATCGGAGGCCGTCAGCATGTTGATCTGATACTCAAAGACACCGGGCGAGGTCTCAACCAAACAGTTCGGGTTCTCGTTGGCGACCTGCCAGCCCGTGCACCACTCGGTCCGCATGCGCAGGTAGGCTGAGAAGAAGGTGGCGAAGACCATCACTTCCGACATGATGAACACCCACAGGCCGGCCTTTCGGATGTGCTGACCCTCGAACGGGTCTGAGGTGGCGATTTGTTCGTGGTTGCCAATAAACGGCAGGTCCTCCCGCCACCAGTTGGCCACACCGGCCGTGACGATGGTCAGCCCGAGCATGCTCAGGCCCAAATCTCCCAAATTTGCCTCTACGCCCGAAAGCAGGTTTGAAAGCGTGTTTTGGAAGGATGGGAAACCCATCAAAAAGAGGAGAATGCCCAACGAGAAGATGATCGGTGAGCCCGAGCCGTGATGCTCATGGTCGTCGCCACCGTAGCCGTGGTCGTCGTGCTCAACCTCATCGGGGTAGATGGTGTTGAGGAAGCCGCCTAAGCCAAGGAAGGCGGTGTACGTGATGCACATCAACAGGATCGTTATGCCCGCCGTTCTCCACGTCAGGTAGGACAGGTGAGCGTCCATTTCAGCGTAGTGAGCGGTTTTCTTATCGCTCTTTGCCGTGGTGTAGGCATCGTAATCTTCGGTGTAGTCGGCGTTGGCACTGTTGTAGGCAGCGTACATCTCGCCAAACAAGGCAGAGGCGTTTTGGACGGCCAGGTCCGCTGCTTCCAGCGCTTCACTGGTTGCTGAAGCGTCGTCTTCCAGTTCAAATTTTGTGGCGTTCGCTTGCTCGTAGGTGAGGATGGCGGCATCAAGAGCGACGCTTGCACTATCCTTGGCAGCCTTCGATTCGGTGTAATCGGCGTTCGCTTCGTTGTAGACGGCTTTCTTTTCGTCGTAATCGTTCATGGCGTCTTCGTACGCATGATGCCGTACGTTTGCGACGCCGACGCCCATCGTGAGGTAGGAAAAGATGCCGAAAGCGAGGAAAACACCGCTCAGCAGGACGGCTCGCATCCACACGCTGTTTTCAACGTGGGCTTCGCCTCCGCTCATTCCTCAACCCCCTTCGCTTCCGCCTTCCAGAGTTTCTCCTTCAGGCTTGGACCGTCGTGCTTGTGGTGGCCGAATTCTTCGTTCTTGTCGTACTGCGTTGGAATGTCGTGGAAGGACGGTGTCGGTGGTGGCGAAGTGGTGGACCATTCAAGCGACCAACCGCCCCACGGGTCCTTGCCAACGGGTTCGCCGCGTCGAGAGGAGTAGATGATGTTCCACACCAGCAGCAACTGGCTGAGTCCAAAGATGAAGGCGAAGGTTGACACGGCCATGTTGTATTCCGCAAAGCCCGACTCGATGGTGTAGGTGTGCGTTCGTCGAGGCATGCCCATGATACCGAGGGCGTGCATCGGCCAGAAGGCGGCGTTGTACGAGGCAAAGCCGATGAGGAAATGCCACAAGCCCAGCGTCTCGTTGAGTTTTCGTCCGGTGGCTTTGGGGTACCAGTAGTAGACGGCCGAGAACAGCGCAAACACCGTACCGCCGATGAACACGTAGTGGAAGTGAGCCACGACGAAGTAAGAGTCGTGGAAATGAACGTCAAGCCCGGCTACGGGGAAGAACATCCCAGAGATGCCACCGAGCGTGAAGGTCACCAAGAAGCCCAGCGACCACAAGGTGTGGGTCTTCATCACCAAGGAACCGCCCCAGAGCGTCGCCAACCAGTTGAAAATTTTCGCACCGGTTGGAATCGCTACGAGCATGGTCATGATCATGAACAGCGCTCGCCAGAACGGGTCCATTCCGGAAGTGAGCATGTGGTGGCCCCAAACGATGAACCCGACGATGCCGATGCCAGCCATGGCGAAGACCATCGATTTGTACCCGAAGATTGAGCGGCGAGCGGAGGTTGCCAGCACTTCCGAAACAATGCCAAACGCGGGCACGATAACGACGTACACTTCCGGGTGTCCGAAGAACCAGAACAGGTGTTGGAACAGCAACGGGTCGCCTCCTGCCACGAAGAAGGTCGTGCCGATGGTGTGGTCGAACAAGAGGAAGGCGACACCGATGATGAGGGCAGGCAGGGACATGAAGAGCATGAACACGCTGATGAAGACCGACCAGGTGAACAAGGGCATCTTCATCCACGAAACACCGGGTGCTCGCATCGTGAACACGGTGGTGATGAAGTTCACGCCACCAAGGGTGGAAGAGGCGCCAAGCATGAGCATGCCCGATATGAAGGCGGTCGTTCCGGGGTTCGCACCGTAGTCGGCAAGTGTCGAGCCGAGGTTCGCTTCGTGCAACGAGGAATACGGCGGGTACATGACCCACGTGATGTCCGCACCCTCACCGGACCAAATCCCCGTGAAGATGAGGGGGGCAGAGAACACGAGCAGCCACAATCCGAACGCATTGATTCGGGGGAAGGCAAGGTCCTTGGCGCCGATTTGCAACGGCAGGACGTAATTCATGAAGCCAGCGATCATCGGCATGGCCCCGAGGAAAATCATGGTGGTCCCGTGGAGAGTGAAGAACGAGTTGTATTCGTCGTAGGTCAGGAAATCGTTTTCTGGCAGCGCCAATTGAATACGGAACAGCAACGCCAGAAGCCCACCGACCAAGAAGAAGAAGAACCCGAACAGGAAGTACATGATGCCGACTTCTTTGTGGTCCGTGGTCGTTAGCCACGGCTTGAGGAAGCCCCAGAAGCGCTCCATGGTGAAGGTCTCAGGAGACCGTCGGTAGAAGACCCAAAGGATGCCCATGAAGATGAGCCCGACCGCCAAACCGATCGAGGTGAGGAAGATGATGAGCGCACTGGCGCTTGGTGCGAGCGCGCCGGCATTGATGCCGGCGATGGAAATGGCCGCAACGTTCCAATGGTCGCCTCCGGCGCCGTTGCCGCCGTTGACGGCGTTGCCGTACACGGTCATCTCGACGTTGAGGTCGTCGGCCGCTGGGGCGGTCCACTCAAACGTCCAGGAGCGCTCGGTGTTCGCTTCGTCGGTGTGGGTTAAGCCACCGTCCATGCTTTGGCTCATGGATTCGGGGACACCGGTGACTTCACCGTGCGAGACAAGGATACGATAGCCGCCCTTGCGACCGTTCCAGTCCGGCGTGTCCTCTGGATTGAAGAGGTTGTTTTCGACGGTGACGGTGAACGTGTAGGTCTCGCTGGCGTTGTAGAGTTCGGGTAGGCCGTCAACCAGCACCGTGGTGTCGGGCGATGCACCACCGTGACACGTACAACCCTGGTCACCTGCCGTGCCAATACCTCCGGGCGCAGCCGTAAACTGCGGCGCGGCCATAAGGGCCAACAGTAACATTCCAAGGAGCAGCGTGACACGACTGCGCATCAATAGTCCCCTCCAGTGCTGCCATCCGAGGATTTGGCAACCCCTGTGTCCTCATTGCAGTTGACGAAAACACCGTCCACGATGGGCGCCACGACTTTCACTTGGCCGATCATCATGGAGTGTTGGTTTCCGCAGTATTCTGCACAGCGAATGGGGAACGTGCCCGGGTCGTCGGGGACGACGGTCATGTAGGTCCCGCCTTCAAGCCCGGGAACGAGGTCTTCTTTGACACCCCACTCAGGGAGCCAGAACGAGTGTTGTACGCCGATGTAATTTGGATTGGAATCGTCGGATGGGGCGGAGTGCATCTCAAAGACCACGCTCTTGTCGCACGGGATGATCATGTCTTCTCCGAGCGCTGAAGAGAACGCAAACGTCTCCCTGTAGCCGTTGGGGTCTTCTCCGGGAATGTGCATCCATGTGTGGAGGACATTATCTTCGGCATCGGTGACTTCTACCTTGGCAAATTTGCCTTCATCGAAGGTCAGAAAAGCTTCGGCCTTACGGGTCATTTGGTCAAGGGAAAGCGGAGCGATGTCTTCCGTGTTTGAGAAATCGTTGCCCCCTATCCTTGTGATGGAAACGTTGACTGCGTTGGGGTTGTCGGTGCTGTTTACCGTGAGCATGATTCCCTCCCATGAGACTTGAATGTCCGTTTCTTCAGGGTCGTCTTGCCAGGTTAGGGCGTCCGTGTATTCGTACTCCCAGAACCATTGCTTGCCGATGACTTTCATGTATTGAGCGTCTTCGTCGTTGTCGGGGATGGTCCACACGGCCGTGTTTGAGGCGAGAGCGAGGACGATGAGCCAAGCGACGATGAGGGTTGGAAGGACGTAGAAGAACACCTCAAGCGTCGTATGGTGTCGGTCAACAGGGAACGAACCCACCTCGATATGATCGATATGCGTTGTGTCGGGTTCAACGCCTTCTCTGTAGCGCAGCATAGCGAGGAAAAGCCACCCGAACGTGAAGATCCCTACCAATATGCCCCAAAACATGAACTTATCATAGAGAACGGCAAACACCGTATCTTCGGCTACCACGCAACCACCCCAATTGACCGTCCACATACCCCCCCCTTAAGCGTTTGTCGTAGGTGGTTTCGAACCGACCTTCTTTGCCCTACCCCATTGGCGTGGAGTCTGCGGGTTTTTCGCGATTTTTTCGCCGTGAAATTGAACGATTTTTTCACGAATTTCGGCCTCATTTTTTCCAAGGATGCGATGCTACTTGAACCTCCCGCGAAAAGGCTCGGCTGTGAGCGTCGCATCCTGCCTCACTTCAACCCTGGACGGCTCCGTGCTCGTCGACGTTGAGGTTTCGCCGCAGTCGAGGCGTTCCGGCATCAAAGGCATCAACACGTGGCGCTCTCGGCTTTCTGTCGCCGTTCGCGCCGAGGCCAGGGACGGCAGGGCCAACCAAGCCGTCCTGCACGTCTTCTCTCGCCTCCTTGATATTGATGCAAACCGCGTGTCCATCGTGGCAGGTCGACGCTCAACCTTGAAATCGGTGCGCATTGAACGGATGGACGCTGAGGCGTTGTTGCAGCGCTTGGAACATCTGTTGGAGGGTCTGCCATGAGTTCACCGTCCTACCACGGCTTTGGGCGGGGTTCGTCCAACGCAGAGGCGCGCTGGCACCATGCCGCTCAGGCCATCGCTGAGGTGAGAAAAAGAAATCGGGAAGCCAATGCCGTGGTGCTTGTGGAAGGAAGACGGGACCGAATCGCCCTGCAAAACCTTGGGTTTGAAGGTCCAATAGAAGTCCTCAACCGAGGTTGGTCTGTCGACGACGTGTTGGTGCATTTGCTGGAAACATACGGTCGAAGGAGTGCGCAAGACCGTGGCCCCAGCGTGGTCGTCCTGATGGATTGGGATCGCACCGGTGGGCGCTTGCAAAACAACATCCGGCGCAATCTAGAATCGCTAGACGTCAAGTTTGACGAGCGACTCCGCTCCACCCTCATGCGCTGTTTGAAACCGGAAACCCGCGTCGTGGAAGGCTTGTCGGGTCTTTGCGACGTCTTGGGGCCGCTGGTCGACATGTACGACCAGTGAGTCATTCCGTCTTTTGCAGAGAAGGAAAGGCTTGCTCCTTGACGGTGTTGAGCACCACGTGCGTGTACGAACGGGAAACGCCATCCAGCGTGAACACCGTTTTGGTGAGGTTGTCCAGATCGGCCCTGTCTTGCACCCTCGCCAGCACGATGGAATCCCAATCGCCCGTGACGTCGTAAACCGCGAACACCCGTGGGTCGGCTGAGATTTTCTGCTGCACATCGATCATTCGGCCCTTCTCAATGCGCAGACCGGCCATGATGGTGAGTGACCACCCAAGTTGCACGGGGTCGAGCGTCACGCTGTAGCCCTGAATCACACCTTGCTCCTCCATTCTGCGGATACGGTTCGTGACCGTCCCCTGAGCGATGCCGAGACTGCGAGCCAAGGAGCGGTGGCTTACCCGAGCATCGTTTGAAAGCAGCACCAGCAGCGCTCGGTCGGTGGCATCGAGTTCCATGCATGCTTGGATGAACGGCGAGGTCTTGAACTCTTCACTCCACCAAGTTCTGGTCGTCGTTGGTCGGAGCTCGGCTGTCCGCTCGCAACCAGAGCCGTTGATTCCATCCTCCAAAATCATCGATGTTGATGGCGACATCAAGATGGCAATCAGCGGTTTGGTCTTCCTTGAACTGAATGTCCAATCCACGCGTCTCACCGGCATCGAGGTGCACGTTGGGCGGCCGGCCCTTGAACCGCCAAGGGGGCATCGCGCTCCATGAGGTCACGCGAAATGGATGGGTGCCCGCAATCAAGGTTACGTGAACGTCGGTTGGAGCCGATTCTTTCCAGCGCGCCTGAAGTTGCGGGATGGCCTTCTCGCGTTGCCGTATCGCCATGACGATCGACCCGGCGATAACGGCCGTTATGGCCGTGAGCAGGAGCGGTGTCCATGCTTGGCTCGATGTGATGTGCTGTGCTGGAGAAGGCAGCCGACCGTGCGCCATCCAAATCAAGTCGTCCGAGGTTTCGTCCTCCGCACCGCCTCCAAAAACCGCCACGGTGTACGACCAGCCGGTCGGATATTCGCTTAGGTCAACGCCGGCTGCTTCAAGATGGTCAGCGGGTATCATTGAACGAAAGGATGTTGAATTGTTTCCTTTCAACGAAAACCCAACCTCCGGACGCATCTCTCGCACGAGGTTGTCGAGTTGGCGCTGGTGCCAGTCAAAGGCGCTGTCCTCGGTCAGCACGACGTACAGAATGGTTTGGTCACTGAGGTTTTCCATCGGCGTGAGTTCGAACTCAAAGGCCACCATGCGTGCGCCATCCTCGGCCGACACGACCTTGACTTCTCCCGAAATTTCCAGGTAGGCTCTCTCGGATTTTTCATGCCAATCAACAACCGAATTCGCCGAAGAAACTTCCTGAGAAATGTCTTGAGTAGACGCCCGATACTGCGCGTCGTCGTCTGGCCAAGACGATCCCGTTTCTTCGCTCCATGACCACCACGTCCATTGAACGCTGTTGCTTCTTCTGGGTGGCTCCTCGTCGAGAGAACTCGGTGCATAAACTTCCAACAAACCCTCGGCGTCGCTTTCTGCCAGCGGGGCGTGGGCGTGGGTTGTCCACGGGTTTTCGTTTGCCAGCGTGCCGGGCAGGGCGACGAGCCCCAAAACCGCCAACATCAGCACCCATCGCACCTCTCATTCCTCCTCGTCGCGCCAGGGCAGGCTCAATTTGTAGCGCAAGATGTTTTGCTCATCAACGCCGATCATCAACGTGATACGGGCGCCTATCCAAACGGAAATGGTTTCGCGTCCCCAGGGAAGTTCGCTTCGAATGAGGTAGGCGCCAGAGGGAAGCCCAGCGATGCCTGTCGTTTCGATAAATTCCTCAAGCAGTGGCGCCCAACCTCGCAACAGACGGACGAACACGCTTTCATCGACCGTTGCGACGTTGTTCTGAAAGGAATCACCGAGGCTGTAGAGCACTTCTTGTCGCGAACGCCATGAGTCTTTCTTGAGCGTGAAAGCCGGTAGACCAGCGTGGACGACCCGGACGGGGTGGAACGAATCGCCGCGCCAAACATCGCCTTTGTTCGTTGGCGCTTCGGGTTTGAAGAGGCGTTCATGGACCATTGGTGGTGCGAGATTGAGGCGCTTACCTCGCTGCCAAAGCGAGTACGGACTTAGGTCAATGCCGTACAGCGTTTCCAAGCTTTGGACGATGGCCTCGTTTGCGACGACCACCGAATTCAGCGTCGGTTCAGGCGGCTGTTTTACGGTGGGCGACCATCCCTTTTCCCGGCGATTTGCTCTTCGGTTGTGGTAGACATGAGCCGTGGTGGCTTCGTCTTTCGCAGCGTGTCGGAATTGAGCGACAAAGAAACCACCGGTGTCGTTGTCTTCGTGCCACATCCGGCGGCAACGGCCCAGCTGGTTTTCAATGGCTTCTTCTTCGTCTTTGTCGCCGTAGCCGCCTCGGATTCGGTCGGCTGGAGCAAGGTGGCTTGGGGAGAAAAAGACCAGGCGTTCAACCTCCTCAAGCATGACCTGTTGCCCGGTTTCATCAAGCATTGACCATGACGTTAAGCCCGGGTGAAGGGTAATCCCATCAAGCCTCATTGGCACGAGTTCGAGGTAAGGACAGCGCCGCAAAACCTCGGCCACGACGGCCTCGTTTTCGGTCGGGTCAATGCTGCATGTCGAGTACATCATGTGACCTCCCGGGACCAGCAGGGAGGCGCCGCGAACGGCAATGTCCACTTGCATGGTGAACATCTTGCGGCTCTCTTTTGGTGTCCAATCCCACCAAACGTCGCGGTTCTTACGGGTGGTTGCTGTTCCGGTGCAGGGTACATCAGCGACCACGGCCTCAAACCCGGGTGGAGGGAGCCTGCCAAAGTGGCGGCCGTCGTGTTGAGTTACGACGACATTGAGCAAACCCAAGCGGCTTTTGTTGCTCACCAACATGTTCAACCGTCCCGAAACCGGCTCGTTCGCCACGACCACGCCGTTGGGGTGCAAACGTTCGGCGAGTTGTGTTGTTTTGGAACCTGGTGCCGCACACATGTCCAGGGTCAGGGCGTCCGAAGGCGTATTCAACAACCGCACAGGGAGCATGCTGGCCACCTCCTGCCGCGTGATGCGACCTGTTTCGTGAAGAAGCGCCATCATGCGCTTGGCCAAACCCTCGGGGGCTTTGCCACGAGAAAACGGCATCGTGAAGGCGTTTTCTTTCGGCATCCAAGGGACTTCGACGCCTCCGAGGGCCTTGACCTGTTGAATCGTCCAGTGCCGATCGCATCGGTGCGTTGAGATTCGAAACGTCTCCGGAAGCGGTTCCAAGGCTTTCTCAAGCCATCGCTCCTTGTCCCTGCCCAAGTGCGAAGCAAGGGCGGCGAGGGTCGAGGTTGCCGCAAACGACCTGCGCTCCCTGTCAGCGTCCGTTCGGTCCCGCACATCATCGCCTTTGCCGACCTGTCTTTGGGTCTTCCGCCATAATGAAAAGGGGGTTGATGGCATTGGGTTTCATGCTGGCAGCTTCGAGTGCATGGTACCTGCCAGCGTTGTTCCTGGGTTGCTTTTCTTGGGTGTTCGCACCGTTTCTCCATTCATCCCTGCTATCACGGCCGTTTGTTCGTATTGCGTACCGTTGGTTCCCGCCGCTCTTGGTCGCCGGTCTGCTGATGTCGCGAGCGCTGGATTTGGTAGGTCTTGAGCCAAACCATCCAGAGGTGGCGTTGGTGTTGGGCCAAAACGCGAGCCTCTTTGAGTCGCTTCAGGTGCTTTTCACCGGGCAGGGCGCAACCGAAGGGGGACTCCTCGCTTTGCTGGTCTTCTCCATTTTTTCACCCCGGCTCCCAAGCGTGCGTCACGCCACACCAGCGACCTCAGCCTACGTCGAATCGAGGATGATGGCGTTTGCGGGGTGTTGGAGCCTCGTCAGCCTTGTCATGCTCTTCGAACAAGGCGCCTATTCTGCCTTGGACGTCGCACCAACATTGCCCACGATGCAACCCTCTTCTTGGTCGGTGCTCATTTTGGCCGGTCTCATCACGCTCTTGCTCATCATGTCTGGCGAAATTTTGACCGCGTCGGCTTGGATGTCGATGAACGGTGAAACGGACTTGCTTTTCAAGCGAGCCATCATGAAGACGGTGGTTGTTGCGAGCATAGCGTGGTTTTGGCTCTTTCAAACCGAGATGTTCACCGATGATTGGTGGAGCCGACCGATGGCAGAACCGCGTCTGTCGTTTGCGCTATTGGTGACTGTTTATGCCACGTGGATGGTCATCACCCACGCCTTAGCCACCGTCCTTGAGGGTCTGCAAGAAGCATCATCCTCCCAGGCCAAAGCGCTGGGCTTGTGCGTTGGGGCGGTGGCCCTCACTTCGTACTTCACTGTTTCAAGCATCGCCGACACGACTCATGTCTACGGCACGGGTGTAGACGCCCAATTCGTCGGCTGGCGATGGGCGGCGTTCCTTCTCTTCACCGGCGTTGCCGCCATGGTGCTGCCCCTCGCCGGATTTGATGCTGCTCACCATCCCGAAGCATGGTGGTTTCGAACAGGGCTGGTGATGTTCGTCCCGCTTGCGACGCTGTCATCGAGTGGGGGCTGGTTACTTCTTCCGGCCCTCCTTCAATCGGGCGCTATCTACCTCATCGTGCAGACCTTCGTTCTTGGAGGTCAACACACAAGCCGTCGCCTGCCATTGTTGGCTGTTCTGTTGTGGGCGTTGTTGTTGTTGGTGATGCTTGGCCTTTCCACCTCGAAATTGAAACTCCTCGTGTCGGTGGTATCGATAGCCAGTTCCGGTGGCATTGGGTTCATTTGGTTTCGTCACGAGCGAAACCCGGCCGTTGAAAAACAGCGACTTGAGTCAGATATGGAGCGCGCTCTTTAAAGGTGCATCAAAAAAGCGCCAATCGAAATCTTAGGATTTCAGGGATGGGACCCGCATGGCAAGAGCGTTTCGCGCAGGCATTGAACCAAAACGGAAACTCAGAATGCCCCTTAGACAACGTCTGTGGAGGCCGGTGAAAGATCTCGCTTCACTCACCTCTCGAGCAGAGCGTACCGTTCAACAAATGGGGCCCCTTACCGAGGTTCCATCTCTTGTGCGCATTGAAAACGAACATTGGGTCTTTGAACGCATTGAAGCATCTGTGTTGAGTCAGCTTTCGCATCGGTTGGTGGTTCAAACACCAACGGGTGAGGAGGTCTTGGGTGTCACGGAAGACTTGACCACAGCGCTTGAAGTGGCTCGCTGCGTGGCAGAGAGCGATCAGCGAGTGGTGCTGATACAGGCCCTGTAGTTTCAAAACAGGTTCCAAATGGCTTGAACGACGCCTTGATTGACCAGGTAGAAAAAGCCACCAAGAGCGATGCACGCAAAGTAGACTTGAGCGGGTGTAATCTTCCACGAGTCTTCCGATTCTTCATCAAAATAGCGAATCAAACCAGCGGCCTGTTGTATGCCGCTGCCGTCGTTTTTCTTTTTGGTAGCCATGTTGACCGAACCTTCCCAAAAGCCTCCCCCTTATGAACGCGACGCGCGGTTTATTCCTCCTCGTTGGACGTTGAATCGTTGGAAAGGTCGACAAAGGGGACGTCTTCTTCTTCGTACACGTCGGGCAGGCTGGTGCGCCCTCCCGAGGTTTCCAGCACCAGGTCCATTACATCGGAACCGTCGGAGGTTACGGTCTCTGGAGCTTGCACGTGATGTTCATGCGGGTCGACATTCATGCGAATCAACGTTGCTTCAAGGCGCGCAAGCGCCCTCTCAACACCGGGAGCGTTGTCTTCCGCTAGGGCTTGTCTAGCCATGTGAAGATCGTCTTCGACGGCAGCCATCCATGCCTGCTGTGCGTCGGTCGTTGCGGACAATTTCGCGTCCGTTTTCTCCCTCATGTTCTCGATGGCTTCGAGCAGCGTTTCTCGGGCCGCTCGATGCAGATTTTTCCAGTTCTGCTCGTTTGTTTTGAGATTGATGTCCGACGCATTCCTCTTCATCCACCTGCTAGCGGATGTTTGGTGTGCAAATTCCCAAGGCGGTTGGCCCAAAGCGCTGATGGTGTCGAGCACCAGTCGAGCGCGTTCCTCTGGAGGGCCCTCGAGCGTAATGATGTTGAGGTAGCCAGACGAGAGCAACCCCCACGCCCAATACGACCGAGAAACGATGGTTACGCTCAAATCACCGCTCGTTGTTTCAAGCGTCCATCGCTGCTCGTTGAATCCTGGACTTTCTGAAAAAACCGGTGTTTCAGGATGCGGGAGCTGTGCAAGGAGGGCCCCTGCAAGGTCGCCGAGATACACAACACTGCTGGGACCCGTGAAGTGCTTGCCCCTGAGGAGGTTGTGTACGGTGTCGATTTTGTGCGATGCTTCTGCACGGCGAACTTGCGCAACCAACACGGATTGTTTAGCGTCAAGGATGTTCTCCACGTCATCGCCTCGCCGGTGTCTCATGGCCAAACCCCTGCCTCATCCGAATGGATTCAGGTTTTCGCTCATGGTTCGTGGAGGAGGGATGCACTCAAGAATCAACCGATGACCGACGCCGTTAACCAAAGCAGGAAGGTTCAAATTCGGCAAGCATCATCGTCCAATCGGTGAAAGAATGGCAGGGAAATCAGAGGGTACGGGCATCACATCGCTGCCAGGTGTCGGTGCAGCAACGGCGAAGAAATTGAAAGCGGCCAAGTTGGGCACCGTTGCCAAACTTGCCAAAGCCAGCCTCGGCGATTTGCAGAAGGCCGGCCTCACGGCAGCGGCAGCGAAGAAAGTCCTCGCCGCAGCCAAGGCTGCCGGCAGTGCAAAAAAAGCGGCCAAGAAGGCCGGTGGGAAAGCAGCAGATGTCGCAAAGAAAGCCGCTTCAAAAGCCAAATCAACTTCGAAAAAAGCGGCCTCTGCCACCTTAGAAGCCTCGCAAAAAGCCGTCGGGAAAGGGCAGACAGTAGCGACGAAAGTTGTTGAGAAAACCAAAGCAGCGGGTACCAGTTTGAAGACCACGACTTCCAAAGACAGGAAAGGCGCCACGATCAAGGTGCCTCGGTCCGTCAAAGACATGCCTTGGTTCAAGAAAGGCTGAAACCACCGCTACCTTTGAAGGCCCTCTTGACACGTTTTACCTCATGCCAAGGCGGAAATACGGGCGACTCCGTAAAACCGTCGAGTTACCTCCAAAAGGCAACTGTTCTCGATGTCGATCGGGTAAGCATTGCCCCATCGAAGGTCATCAGGGGCGCGCCATCCATCCCAGCAGGGAATGGACCGGACCCGAACGGGTAGCCAAGCGGAAGAAATCGACCTCTTGATTACGGTACACCATGCGTGCTCGTCGACGGTGTTCTCTCTTCAACCGGTCGTGGCTCATCGTGAGCATCGCCCATGTCTTCCCGATTGGACTGCGCTCTGTGATACACCTCTCGAAGGGTTTGGTCGGAAATTTCCAGGTAGACCCGTGTCGTTGCAATGGTCGCATGCCCCATCAGACGCTGAATGGTGACCAGGTCTGCTCCCCTTTCGAGCAGGCCAGTGGCAAAGTTGTGTCGCAGCACGTGAGGTGTCAACTTTCCTTTCGGAAGCTTCGCGTCTTGACCGAGGGTATCCATTAACCGCTGGACGCCGCGAGGCTGAAGTCTTCGTCCGTGGCGATTAACGAAACAAGCCTGCTCACCCTCAGACACCAAACGCTCGCGTATGGGTATCCAGGCTTGAAGGCGTTGAATGGTTCGTTTCGTGAACAGCACGAGACGGTCCTTATCCCCCTTTCCGCCCAGTACTTTTGCGGACGCATCATCAAAATCAATGTCTTCCAGGTTGAGGCCGCATACCTCGCTCACTCGCATGCCGGTGTCGAGCATCATCGTGACGACCAGCGATGCAACAGGGTCTTCGCTCAGTTCAGCCACTTCGATGACGGTCGTGAGCTCTCTTCTGGTGAGCGTTCTTGGGAGCCGTTTTCCTGTTCGCGCCCTCTGAAGGTGATCGGGCCATCGCAAACCAAGCCACCGAATGAAATGCCGAGCAGCGGCAATACGAGCGTTGTAGGTCGTCGGCTTGAGATTTGAAATGCTGTGGGCCCAGAGGTCCAGCCGCCCGTTCATCGGTTCCATCCTTTCAGCCATTTCTTGGATGGACAGTTGTTCGTACCGTTCCTCATCAAGCACGTCTTCGTCAGCACACCGGGTTTCGATGAGAGCTCGAAGCCCGTAGAAGTAGGATTTCTGGGTGTTGTCGGATTTGTTTTCCGTCTGGAGTTGCCGTTTGTAGCATTCGAGCCAGGCGAGGTGCCGAAGGTGCACCAACCGTGCGGGTAGAGACGGCTGGTCGTTGGTCAGACGAAGCTGGCTTGGCTTACGCGCTCTGGGTTGTGGCGTTCGCATCTCTCGTCTTTCCATTTGGCGTCACCGCCTCCCGCCGAAGCGGGTGTGCATCCCGTGTCCCTGAGGACATGCAGAGTACGGTGGTTTTGTTTATCAACTCATCGTTGATGAAGAGGGCAGAAGAGGGAAGGGACCTTTGATGTGCCTTGGCACAAGAAAGGTCGTTGTACAACTCGAAGAGCTGGAAGAAGGTCAGCGCAGGCTGCACTCAAAGGTGCTCGATGCCTTGCTTTTTGACGTTGGCCTTCTTGATCTTGTCTGGGAGCCAGTCTGGCCCGCCAGCAGGCTTGTCAACCATCGAGATGCTGCCCGTGAAAACGTGCACACGCTTGGTGCCGCGCTCTCGTAGGCGGATGGTTGTGTGTCCGCGGGTTGCGGCCTTCAAGGCTGCACCGCGGGGTTGCTTGCTCGCAAATACCTGGCTCGTGTCTTTTCCGCCCTCCATGAGGACGAAGTATTTCTTTCCGTCTGACATTTGGATTACCTCCGATACAGCGTTGGACCGTTGAGCATATAATGTTTATGCCGAAAAAGAGGGGTACTGCGCCACATATGGCCTTCAGTACCCCATTCCGAGCGGCTTTTTTTGCAAACTTTCCCTCAGTGCCACGGTTTCATATTCGCTAGTCGAGGTCGGCCCCAGCCAGAGTTTTGGTATCGACAACACCTTCCACCGAACGGATGTGCTGAACGACCGCCTTGGCGATGGTCGCTAAGTCTGTGGCTTCAAGCTTGACGATGAGGTCATGGTCTCCAAACAGCACCGTTGCGTCGGTAACATGAGGCAACGACTTCACGTCGTTGTAGACTTGTTGTTCGGTACCTGGTTGGACATTGATGAGGACGTATCCGATGGCCATGCTGCTCAATTGGACACACGCATCGCCAGCACATCACCCTTCCGATTCGTTGTTGTGGCTGTTGAGAACGGCGGTTGATGAGGCGACATAGGATGACCATTGCTCTTCGGTCCATCCGTCCGGTAGCGGACCTTTGAGCCATTCGGCAAACGCCTCAACCGTCCATCCCTCCGGAAGAAGTTCGCTCAATTCGTCTTCGTCTTTGTCTGCCTCCACTTCCTGTGCATTCTGCTGTCCTGCGGTCTCCTCCCTATGGTGATCTTCATCAAACAAACTGGACTCCATCTCTCGATCGAAGAGTGCTTCTGTTCCAAGGAGAGGTGAGAAATCCTCGTCCCATGAGGGTTCAATGTTTCTGGTTGTACGTCGACGGAGCATCAAACCAACCAGAACAGCGACGAATATCACGCTCCCCAGCAGGAGCAGCAGTGTTGTTTGCTGCCCGCTTTTTTCGGTCAACATGGCGTCGTTGACGGTTTCTGCATCGGCGCAATTCAGGCAGGATTCGGACGGTGCGACTTCGAGTGTGGTGTTGTAGGCGTAAAGTCGTTGAAGACCGTCAACGCAAGAAAAGGTGACGAGCAGCGTTGTGTTACCCAAATCCTGCGGTACGGGGTATCGGTAAAGGAGTTCATTGGTGAGGAAACCTGGCGGTCCTGCAGGTAACATTGTGTTCATGAGAACCTCGTCGTTTTGCTTCTCGATGGTGCAAGTGCAAACGACTTCACCCAGCCCGTCTAGATTGCTTACCGTGATGTTGGCGTAGAGGTCTTCGCCCGCCATAACCTCTGAAAATTCAATTTGGTCAAACACCGTGGGAGCGTGTTGGAACGTCAGGTCAACGCTCTCGGACCTTACCAAACCGTCGACGTCCACTACTGAAAAGAGGATGCGACCGGGGCCATCAATGAGTGAATTGTCCAGTTTGAGGCGGAAATACAACCATTCTGTGGATTGAGCGGACGTTTCTTCAACGCCGCAACCAAGTGGTGTTGAATTAACATCCCAGGAGGGGGTATCAATTTGTGGGGCGTTGACCGCCCAACTCGACTGAATCAACTGCGCCGTTGAGGATTGAATCGGGCGGTCACTTTCAACAGCCACGACGAGCGTTGCCGTTTGGCCAAACGTCATGTTCTGAACAGGACCGTTTTGATCACATGTTTCAAAGAACGCGAAGGAGGGCGGCGTGAGCAGAAACGGAACGCTCAGGTCCTTGGTAGCGGTGGCACCGTGTTGCCCTCTTCCTGAAACGGTGATTTGCAAGTCACCCGCTTCAAGGGGAACCATCACCTTCTCAAGAGCCACAACAACCCCCCCACCTCCTTGCGGAATGTCCAGTGGCAACTGTATCGGTTCCCCACCGGGCCATCGCAGGGTGACATCTCCAACAAACGGTGTATCGGGGTCGTCTGCGTCGGTCACGCTGATTCGAAGCTGCTCGTCTCCCCCACCAACCACACGGTCCAGAGGTTGGCCTTCCGTTGTTTCTACGCCGATGGAAATTTCAGGTGACAAGTCCGCCACCATCAGCGTTCGTTGGAGCAGCAGCGAGCCGCTTTCGGTGCGCAATTGAAGATCCACCTCATCCAGGCTGCTGCCCAGTTCAAGCGCAAGTGTGCTGATGTAGCAGTAAAGATGCGGTATGGATTGCTCCTGATAGGACGTGTTTCCAAGAACGCCCCTATTTGTTAGGAACATCGGCATTGAGTCCTCTAACCGGTAATCGGCATCCATCACGCAAGCGGTGAGCGTGCTCACCCTTTGGCGCAGCAATCCGGTGGATGGTTTGTTGGGAAGTGCAGAGGCGTTGTTCCAATCAGGCGGGTCAACGCCCGAGACGTGGGGGCCGTACCATGTAGGGGGGGCATCAACGACGCTGACGACGTTTTCCACGGTTAACACCGCGCTCATCTCACCCCCGTCCTCCACAACAGCGCGCACGACAATATCGCCCAACGATGCCTCTGGCGGCACGATGAGGGCCGTCTCCCATAGCGTCGGGTTCACCTGACCCATCGCAAGGGTCAACCACCCTGCTTCGTCAACGGAGGTGTTTTCAGCCAGGATTTGCCACTGCAGAGAGGCGTTGATGATGCCGATGTCGTCGCTCGCCACGACCGAGCACGTGGTGTACTCGCCGCGAGACAACACCGAAGCGCTGCAGTAAACATCCTCAATGCTCGGCGGTGCGTTGACGACAAGCGAGGTCGATCGGAGGTTGTTTTCGTAATTCCGTTCGGGCGTGGCGTTCACGTAGCGGATGCGCAAGTCGAGGAACCCGCTGTTGGGTGGGACGAACGAGAGGTTCAGCGTTGCCCGGCTACCGGATTGGTCGCCCGGCGGAAGTGAAAGGTTACTTTGGTGAAGCAGGTTGTTGCCCAAAACGGTTCGGATCTCAATGCTCCCGTTTGCTGCAGCCATGCCGAGGTTTTCAACCAGCAATTCAAGGGTCGTGTTCTCTCCAAAGTTGACATGCCCCACCGTCCTGACATCAACAATGTTGACATCGTGAAGCACGTCCACGAACGGGGCCATCTTCGGGTCGCCCACCACCACCCCCATCCAGCTCGTGAAGAGGCTTGCCGCCACATGGCTTTCTGCGAGGTTGTAGCCCGAAGCGTAGGTGGGTAACACGGCACTGGGCAGGCCGACGGCGATTAGGTAGGGCTCGTAGACGTAGCCTTTCACTCCGGAGACTCCGTCCTCCAACAAATCTGCGATGAGGGATTGGCCGTATTCTGTTCCCCATTCAAAGGAACGGCCACCGGTGGAGACCGCTGTTTCGACAATCGAGCCGTTGACCCAGTCCATGTGAGGTCGTATAGGGTAGAGCCTGACCGAGTCGACGAACAATGAACCAACCGATGAAATCGCATCGATGTCCATGGTCGCTCTGATCACGAATGATGCGGTGTTAGCGTCCGGGCGGAATCGCATGTTTTGTGACGCCCAAGAGGTCGTGAACGTTTTCTTGTCTGAGCTGTTAGAAGTCAGTACATTGCCTGTTGCATCCAGCGCCAATACGCTTATGCCAAAGGCGCCGTTAACCTCCCCGTTTCGCTTCCCGGAGACCGAAAGAATCCATGCGTGTTCGGCAAACTGGCTTGGAACAGTGAACGTTGTCTCAAGTTGAGCCGCATCAACACCTGCTCCGGAGTAGGCCGTGCAGTTGTCGACGATGGTTCGGCGCAGGCGCGTGACGTCTTGGTCCGTCAGCGCAACATCCCAGACCATGATTTCATCAACCATGCCTTCGAAGTACGAGTTTCCGGCACGGTTGACCCCAATTTTGTAAAGGTCTACGTTGACAAACGAGCCGTTGGGGTAGGTGTCGTCGTTGACCAGCACACCGTCCATGTACTGACGAATGTCGCCGTTGTCAAACACTGAAACGAGGTGGGTCCAACGTTGTGCGACGACATCGCCGAACGCTTTCGTTTGGTTGTTATGAAGTCGCCACTTGTTGTTCTGAACCATGTGTTGGAAAGAGAGGTTTGAACCTGCTTGGTCGTTGACGGCGAATGTTGAGGCATACGTGCTCTGGGACGTGGTGTTGGCCCAAACCCACTGGCTGACCGTGAGGTTGCCATAGACGTCTTCAACATCGACGCGCGCGACATCGTTCACACCGTCAAACCACAGGCAAGAACCGTCAGGGCACGCCCGCCAATTGGTGTTGTCCATACCGGACAGCGTCAGGTTGGCTTGTTCCGTGCCGTTATCGACAGCAACGCTGCCGTTGTTGTCCTCAAACGCCCAGTGGTGCATGAGGTCAGCAGCCCTAGGGGCGACATCGCTCGCTACCCGGAAAGCCGAGGCGGGAATGGGGGCTTTGGACGTACCCGGCCCCTGCCAAGAAAAAATAAGCCCGTGTGGGCCACCGCCTTGGAAAAACTCAATTCGGAACTCGTGGAGCCCCTCGGTGAGGTTCAATTGTCCGGACCGTTCTCGCATCCCGTGTGAGCCGTAGTTCGTGGCGATCGACACGCCGTTCACCCACAGTTCTGTACCATCATCGGAGTTGATGAAGAACGTCCAACTTCCCGATTGCGGGAGGTCAACAAAACCGCTGAACCTTGCGCCCCAATTTTCCTTGAAGCGGTCGTCCAGTCCAGAATAAGCGTTGTAAGAGGACCCATGATTCAAATCCGGCTCGATTTGCACCCTGTCCGGTTCACGGTCGATGAGCAGTGGCATGCTGGCCGTGCTGAAACTCACACCATCATTGTCAAAGTATTCAGCGTAAATGCCCTGCATGCCTTTTCCACTATCTTGGCTGCAGTCGGTGCGTAGGCTTGCCTCAAACGCTCCCGAGCCGCCTTCTTTTGTTTCGGTTTGGTAGCGCCATTCAAAGTCGTCTTCCGGAGCCACAACGGGCGAACTGGTGTTCCAGTACCGCGACCCGCTTTCCCATGAAGCATCAAGGGTGTCAAACCCTCCGTTGGGCAGTGTGTTTGCGTTCCAGTTGCCGTCGTTGCTGCCCCACGAGGCGTAACCCATCACGCTCGAAATGTTGGTGACAAAGTTGGTTTCCTCATCAAAATGCACGGGCAGTCCCATCGTGCCGTTGAGCGTGCTGTTGGCGGTGTAGAGGTCGTCGTTCCAAAATTTGTACCCCGATTCGTTGCGGTTGGTTGCTAAATCAAGCACGAAGGTTCCGCGCTGCCCGAGGCTTTGGTTGGCGCGTTCAATGAGTTCCAACGCCGTATCAACGGTGTATCCCGTAAGACGCGTGACCAAAAAGAACCCATACTTGTTCCTTGAAAACGGCTCCATGGCCTTTCCAGCAAGGGGCCCATAACCGTGAGCGTTCCAGTAATCGCCACCAATGGTGCTGTTGTAGGCGCCGCCGAGAAGCGCGAGTTCTTGGTCAAAACTGGCCTTGTCGTTCCCTCCCGAAATGCGCAACGGTATCCCCTTGGTGGTGACCAAATAATTGAGGCCGTTGGCGGAGCTGCGGTTTTGCAACATCTCCAGAAACGGTAACGCAAAGTAGGTGTTGAAGCGATTTCTGTTGATCGTCTCGTCGGTCGGTGTGTCTGAATGGTCAAAGATGAAGACCCTGTCGAGCGAAATGTTTCTTGCAGCAACAAAAGCCCACCCAATGGTTTTGCTCTCTTCCGAACGGTTGTTGATGAGCACACCAACGTCGCTGTAATCGATGACGCTTTGGTAGGTGAACCCTTCTGGCACAGCGACGGTTGAGAACGGTGTCTGATTCCACACGTCGCCTTCGGCCCCGACAAGGAACCCTGAGAACAAATCATCGGAGAGCACCCTGTGTCCAAGGTCTGTACTGGCCGGAGGTGCAGGCGTTGTGGGCATCAAGGAGAAGAGTAGCAAGCACACCAAAGCGACGCTTGACGCTTTCGTGGACATAGTAAATGGACCTCGGTGCTGATTTTAGCCCTATCGCATGATTGGAAGCGGGCACAGCGTGGCCAAGGTCTTGTTTTTGCTTCATCTCATCCATTTCCGGCGTAGATAATATGTAGGGTCGCCTCCTCTCCGAACCGATGGCGGAACTCTACATGGCACGAACGTGCAAACACGGTGTTCTTCGCGTGATGGGCGGTGATGTCTGGAATCACACCGCAGACGTGCTCATCACACCGGCCAACAACCGGCTTTCCGGTCGTGAAGGCTTGGACGCCATGATTCATCAAAAAGCCGGCAAGGAATTGACGCAAGTCACCCGAAACATCTGCCTCGACATGCGCAAAATAAACGCTCCTCCGTGCGCCGTTACCCGCAACGTTATCACGGAACCCTTTGCACTTTCTGAAAATTACAAGCACATCATCCACGCAGTGGGCCCCGACTGCCGCCGACCCAATCAAGACGAATCCCGCAGGGAACTGCTCGCTGAAACTTACGCTAACCTGTTTGCCACCATTGTGGAAATGGGCGACATTAACTCTGTTGTGGCCCCACCCATTTCCATGGGCGTCTTCGCTTACCCGCACAGGGAGGGTGCCAGGCTAACCCTTCAAGTGCTGTTGGAGATGATGGACGGCGAGAAGGACTACGGCATTCGCAACTACACCATCGTGGTCAAGGAAAAGAACTTCATCAGCAACATGCGGACGGTTTACAGAGAAGGCGAAGACCAGTTTCCTGGCGTTGACACCACCATGCAGGACTCAGTTCGCTAAGCGTTCATTGATCCTGTCAAGTTGAGCATCCAGAGCGACGCGTTCCCGTTCCACTTTGTCCAGCGAAGCGCTCTCGAGGTTTCGCTCAACCGACAGTTTCATTCTCTTGATTTCGTTGATCCTTTGGGTTCGATCCTTTGGCCTGTTCATTGCACTGCGCATGTTCATTAGCCATTCCTCCAACAGCGCTGCACCCCACTCTGGAACCCTGAGCTCGCTCGACAGGTAGATGCTGTGACGGCGGTGTTGAAATCGCGTTTTTCCTTCGCTTGTCCGGAGGCCTTGAATGGAGCCCGGGTTCCACGTTTCGAGGGGGATATGAAGGTGTTGCTGGATGTCAAGTTTACCGTCGCTGTCCAACAGGAAATCAGCGATGAGGACGCTTGAGGACAGGCGAATGAGAACTTGAACAATCTCGTCATGGTTGGCCCAATCCGAAATTCTAACGGGGCGTTCGCCCCATGTTTCTTCGCACCAGACCTCTATCGCCATGCTGTGCGGGTGCATGATGATGAGAGACAGCCGACCCATCATCAACTTTTGTGACCAACGTCGTGCCTGCAATGGTATCAATGTTCAAGACAGAACAGCGCGTCGGCGAATCATGGTGGGCTCATGGGGTTCGGTTCAGGCCGATTGGACCTTGTTGTTCGCTCTGTTGATCGGTTGGTACGTCCTCATCAGAACATGGGAGCGGAACGGCACCCTCGACAAATGGAACGCGACAAGGGTTCTGGGGGTTGTCCTCATGGTGCGCACCCAGCGAGGTCAGCGGTTCCTTGACTGGTTAGCCAAACCGCGTCGGTTTTGGAGGGCTTATGGCGAAGTCTCGCTATGGGTTTGTTCCGTATCGATGCTTATCGTTGCTCTGCTTGTGTTGCTCGTGTTCATCACTTCCCTGCTCTCACCACCTCAAGTCTCCGACCCACCCAGCGCCAGTGAACTCGTCGCTATACCGGGCCTCAACCCGGTGATACCCATCGGTTGGGGGGCCGTTGCCTTCGTCGTTTGCCTCGTCATTCACGAATACGGTCACGGCCTGTTGGCCAGGGCCCATGGGATGCGGGTTCGAGCGTTTGGCCTTCTCCAACTGGGGCCGTTGCCGCTTGGTGCGTTCGCTGAACCGCAATCGGATGAATTGTTGAGAGCGCCTCGGCGAGAACGGCTACGCATGTTTGCAGCAGGACCCGCCACCAATATTTTTGCAGCGTTTGTTCTTCTTCTCCTCTTGGGTGGCGTCGCCTCGCAACTGGTTGCCAAAGACGATTTTATTCACGTTCAAGGCATCGTTGTTGATGGCGGGGCTGACCAAGCGGGTATGCAACCATGGGACATTTTGGTGTCGATCGACGGAGCACCGGTCCACACGTCGGATGATTTCCGCAACATCCTAACATCTTACGCCAGCAACGACTCGGCCGAACTGGTCGTCATTCATCAGAACGGCACACAGGAAACCTTGCGTGCAACCTTTGGCGACAAGTACCAGTATTACACCGAGCTAGGCTGGAGTGAGGACGTTCTGGCGAGTTTAGAAGTTGAACCGGGCGACCCGTTCCTAGGGGTTGAGGGTTTGTCGGAGGGCACCGCTGGTATCGACCGACTCGCCGGGCCTTTTTCACCTCGCTTTGAAGGGACGATTGGGCAACGGGCGCTTTCCGTTCCTTTCCACGTGCTCAGCGTGCTGATCATTCCTTTCGAACTGGGAGGGATAGCCATTCACCCGTTTGAAGAATCGTTGATGGTGGCTGGTGACGGACTTCTTGCCGGCGTTTTAGGCACCGATGCCCTGATGTTCTTCACGCACCTTCTTTTCTGGTTGATGTGGGTGAACATCCTGCTCGGTTTCACCAACCTGATACCGATCGTGCCGTTTGATGGCGGCCACATGTTCAGGGACATGCTCCATGCTTTTTTGAGCGGTATCAAGCGATTGGGAAGGAAACTCAAACTGTGGGATTTGCACCCCATGTGGGTTGATCACTTTTCCTCCAGAGCCTCGGGATACTCTTCGCTGATCATTCTCGGTATGCTCTTGTTCACAATGGTCGTTCCTTACCTGTGAGCATGATTTCAGACCGACGACGTTCAAGTTCGGCAAGAATGTCTTCGGTGCTTTTTTCTCGATGTTTCTTGGCTTTCAGAGGGGCGTTTGCGGCTCGCTTACCAACATGCTTGAGCGAGGCGTTTGTCCCGCCTTCAGGACTGCACATCAAGCCAATGAATTTGTTCAGCGGCATGCCTTGTTCCCAATCGATGAACGGTGTACCGTTGCGGTTGAGGGGGAGGGGTGGGATCATGGTTGCTAACCGGGCAAGTGTACCTTTGAGACCCTCAGTTTCAACGCGGAACAGCCGCCATGAATCGCCCCGAACGCCTTTCCTTCTGTGAGCGTAAAGGGGCATCAAGCCCGAACGCTCTCCTTCTCGAATCATCGCCATCAGTTGGTCCATGGTTCGGCCCGAGAAGTACAGTTTTTCAGCCCGCGTTGATTTTACCTCAATGGGAAAACTGCAGTCGCCCCTCAGAGCCACCAAATCACCGCTGCCTTCCATACCCGAACCTGCGGCTCGCACCACCAAGAACGGGCGTTCGAGAACCAAACGCATTCGCTTCGCTTGTTCTTTTGTGCAACTGCGACTCACCGCATCCACGCCCTTGTTCGTGCCTGAGAGAACGTTCCTCAGTTCACGTTCGTAAGCGCCTGTCATGGCGAGACATCATCGTCCATCGTTCTTGATAACTTCGGCTCCCGCAGCGGGGATGTTGCCGGTTCTTCCTGAACGGAAAGCCGCCGACCGATAGGTTAGAACGGGACGCGACCCACCAAGGGTTGTGAAACGGTTGTACGTGAGAACAGAGGATTTTCGACTCGCGCATCGCTTGCTAAGCGAATTGCACGAACGAAACCTCACCGCAAAGCAACTTTCGCTCACCGATGCCATCGAACCCGATGCCTATTGGTTTGGCACCGCTGAAGAAGTGGAGAGGCTCGGCGGGCGAGGCATACCTGTGGAGCCTGAATCCGTGAAGGAAGCGATTTCCGCATGGCTTCTCTCGTTGCAAATTGACGGACCGCCCTCCAAGCTCGTCATCGGTATCGACCCCGGGCCGCGTCCAGGTTACGCCTTTCTTTCTGATGGAGCACTGTTGGGCAAGCGCGAAATGGATTCCATCGGTGCTGCCGTTCAAGACATCAGCGCCGTTGTCAAACAAACCACGCCACGAGAGGTTTTGGTGCGAATTGGCCACGGTTCGCCGGTCCACCGCGACCGCTTAATCAACGAAATTTTGGCCTTGGGCTACCATGTTGAAATCGTGAACGAACACCGAACGAGCGCAGGCCAATCCCGCCACGCACACGGCTCATCCGCCGTGAAAATCGCCATGGTCGCTGGAAAACCGGTTCATGAGCAACGGCGCGTTGACGCCAGCCACGGCGAACTGCGCAATTTGCAACGCATAAGTCGACAACAATCCAAAGGCCACATCACCATATCGCTGCAAACGGCCCGACGCATCACTCAAGGCGCCCTGACGATGGAAGAAGCCCTCAAAGAGGCGGGCTATGATTCCTCTTGAATCGGTGGCAAATCGCTCTCCATGCTGAGTTCAGGTGAACGCCGCAGCCACCACCTAAACACCGATTCCGTGGCTTGTGGAGCCATAACGACCCCACCGATGACCGCAAACAAGGCGAAGAACGAGGAGGATGGCACGTCCCTCGTGCCGTATGAATTGGGACCTCCAACCATCAACTTCACCGTTCCTAACCAGGGGACCTCGCCACCGGCGACGCCCACGACCCAATCGTCCCTCACCGGCCCGACGATCCCGGAAACACCGTGGACACCGGCTGACCCGTTGGTCGCTTGAGCACCTTGATCCACGGAGCATTTGTTGTTATCACCCAGCGTCAACATCCCTTCATGCGCTGGTTTCCACTGCCACACCACGAGGTAAGCCTCAACGTTGTTGTGCGCCGGGCGCTTGCAATCGTAGAATCCCGCTTGCTCGCCATCAAAGTGCACCGTGATGTTTGACACGTTGCGAACCATGGTGCCGGGGACCGACCACGTCAAGATGCAGGACCCCGGCAAGCCGTCCTCCGCCACCCGTTCCCTGTCATAAGTTGCTGTCGAAGGGCACGGCGTGTCGGCGTTTCTGTCGGGCAGCACGGTCTCTTCTGCGATGACCCTCATGATGGCGCGGTGGATGATTGGCGTCCCGTCCTCACCGTTTTTTGCGTAGATAATGACATCACCCTCCAGACCGTGCTGTTCGTAGCCGTGGGCCGCATTGTTGGGGTCGGTTGCTTCTGCAAACGTCACGATGGTGTCTGCAGGTTGGTTGTGCACCAAAATCAAGTCGCCTGCGTCAATGCTGCCAATTTCACCGTTTTCATCGTGAATCATCGACTTGGACTCGACGACCACCAACGGTGGCATGGAACCGGTATGGATGAACATCGCCCCGACCAGACAGGCGATCATGCCGACAGCAAGGGCCAACTCGAGCAGGAGCGTGCGCATTGGGTTGTGAGAAGGCATGCTTCAACCTCGGTATCAGCGCTTTATGCCTCGGCTTTCCAAAAAAGCGTTCCACTGCTCTAAATGACCGGCACCCAAAGCCTCCGCAGCCTCGTTTCCGTCGGCTTTTCTTCTGCGGATTTCAGCCGTCGATTGAATCTCCTTAATCTCCTCAAGAACGGCCACGTGGCCTTTGAAACGGAGGAATTCCGGAAACGACACCAGGACAATGATGAGCGACACGACCGCCCCGATGATGGCACCTCCGGTGAAATCGTTCCATTCCGCGTGGTCTTGCAGAAAGAGAATTTGGTACATGCACGCCACCAGAACGACAGCGCTTGAGCCTGAAGCAATCGCCGTAATCGCAAATTGCTTGCCGTATTGTTTGGCCCAAATGCGGCCGAGGAAGGAGCCTTGGTCAGTCATGCGTTCACCAATTATCACCAGCGGGCTGGAGAACTTCAAACCTCCCATTCGTTGGGAATGTTGGTGGTTTTGTGTTTTGCCCGGTAGGGGCATCATTCAAATGCGATGCGGATGAACCTCAACCTACCCCGGTGGCCACCATGCGTTGCGCAATCTTCCTCACGCTCGTGTTCGTCCTCTCCGTGATGTCCCCTCTTGCGGGCGCTGCGACCACGGAAACCCAATTCAAAGACGGTAGCACCTCGTATGAACACACCTTCTCGCAGAAAGGCACCGGTCCTGCAGGTATGGTGACGATGCCCATTGGTGCTAACGTGCAATCGGCCACTTTCCGCCTGCTCGGTGAAGCCAGCACCACATCCTACACCAACTTCACAACCGACAACCATTACGGTGGGGCAGGAGACACCGACCACACCAGTTCAAACGCCGGGTCCCCATCACCCTTCACGACCGCTCGCCGTGACAATTTCGAAGTTGACAGCCAAACGGTGTCCCTCAAGGGCAACCCCACAGAGTTCAATCCGCGGTTTTCTTCAACAACATCGGTGGCTTCGCTCGGCAGTGCCCACCTCAACACCACGGGTGAATTTGTTGCGTTGAGCGATCAAGGCTACACGAGCCCAACCAAACAATTTCCCGACGTCAGACCGGCCAGCAACACGCCTTGGGGCTACACGGGGGTCGTGGTTCCCATCAACAGTTCAGAAATACACGTGCTGCGATACTCCAATCAGTACATGACCAGCACGCCGACGGCCATCATGCGCATCAATCCAACCAACGGACAGTACCTCGGCACGGCTTCCTACGTCACGGGCACATGCGGTTCGACGGCCCTGTACGCCATCCACGATGCTGACGTTTACAACGGGGACGTCTACACCGCTCACTACACCTACTACAAGGTCAACAAGTGGAGCGTCGGTTGGAACACCGCTGGCACACAGGTTCAATGGAGTTGCCAGGCCTCTTACAATTACAACTATCCGAATTACGTGACGGGCGTTGATTTCGACGACAACACAGGCAAGATGTACATCAGCGTGTACGACACATCGGCCCAAAACCACTACCTCAAGGAAGTCAACCCGAGTTCACCGACCGTCATCACCGGCACGTGGCTGATGACATCCACTTCGTATTATTACGACCACGGCGCGGGTTTGTCGGTCAACATGCCGAACGTGATGTACAACATCTACTACATGAACACCGATTACAAAAGCGTCCATTATCACTTCACGATGAACAACGGCCTGCTCTCAAGCCAAGGCGAGCGAACGATGCCTGGTGGTGGCCACTACGGCATGGTTGACACGGACGACCACACCGTTGTCTTCTCCTGTCACCGCGGCATTAGCTCGGGCACCAATTATTGCACACAGGGCGTGCGAAAGGTCCACGCTTACGGTGACGGGGCTCACCATGACGTCCGCTCCTCATCGCTCACGACCCAACTCGTCGTGGGTCAAACCACCACCACCTCTCGTCCGATAAGCAGCGTTAACGTCGACGGGATATTTGGCTCAACACCGTCAGGAACCAGCATCAATCTTGATGTCTCCAACGACGGAGGAAGCACGTGGAAAACGGGACGTGTCGGCCAGAAGGTCACGTTCGCCAATGCTGGGTCATCACTCAAATGGCGGGCAACGTTGAACGGCACGACGGCCAAGAGCCCTGTGCTCGGGGACGTGGTGCTTACATACACCACCAATTACCAAACGAGCGGCTACTACTACGCTTACCAATACATCGGCTCGGGAAGCAGCAGCGTCATCGCCGCTACGGTGGACTGGAATGAAACTCGACCCGCTGGGACATCCATCAGCGTCAATGTAGGCCACAAAGCCGGTTCTTCTACCTGCGGCAACGGCGGCACTGGCGTCCAGAGCTACACGGCGCCAAACACCACCAAGTCGATGACGGGAACATCGTATTACTTCTGCGTCCGCATCATGCTCTCAACATCCTCAACCTCGGTGACGCCAACAATCAGCGACCTGTCTATTGCTCTGCATTCCAACGCTCCGGTCCAACCGGGATTGAACATTGATGGTGTCTCCGCCTGGAAGCGCTCGGCTTCGGCGGGCGCCCTGATTGGCCCAACCACCGTTTCGGAAAGCGGCCAACACACCCCGCAAACGCCCAAGCCGTTGCTGAAGGCGCTCAACGACGCCATACCGAACACCGGTTCTGGTACGGTTGAAATTCCAATCGACCTCACTTCTGAATCGGCTGGAAAACTGTCGATCACCTCGTTTGAAATCACCTACACCATGCAAACCGTGAACCTCGACCTTGTCATACCTGAAGGCGAAATACTGCACGAGCGAATCACTCCTTACGAGGTGGTTTCTCGACACGTCATTGGGGAATCAGCCACCTCCATGGCCTCTGCTGAGTTGACCTTGATGACGGCTGGAAGCGCTGCCAACTGGCCCATTCTTACTTGGCAGTACGGCGACGTGTTTCCTGCACCAAACGACCCTGCGCAATACATCGAGGTGGATCCATCGTCCTATTCAACTGAGAACAACGGTATTCTCGAGATTCATTGGAAATTCTTCGTCACAAGCGAGATGCCTGATCAGGACGAGGTTCGTTTCCGGGTGGGTTGCTTGGACGACAGCGGTACGGCCGGATTTGCACCGGACCCTCTGATGTCCGACACCGGTCTGCGCGTCAACCGGTCGTTCGGATTGGGGTGGCTAAACGTTCGGGACAACGACGGTGAACTGACCTCAATGGATGTTGAATCTGGTTCTTGGGTGGCCGCTGGCGACCAGTTGCATTTTGTCGGGGCCATGTGGTTCCAAGATACCGATGACGCCCCCAAAGACAGCGCCTTTGATGTCCGAATTTCTCGTAACGGGTACGTCGAGAGCACGGCTCGCGACACGACCAACAACAACGGCTCGTTCTTCATCTCCATTGACCTCCCGGCAATCGACATCCCTGACGGCTTGACCTATGAGGTGCAAACGTACAACGAACGAAACCCTGACCACGTTCAGCAACCCAACACGGAGTGGCAGCGCACGTACCTCGTTGACGCTACGCATCCTGAACGGAAGCAAGTTTGGCCGACGGACGATGCGTACGAAGCCGCCACCAACGAGCAGACGGTTCAAATCCTGGTTGAAGACAAAGTCGGCCACCCTATGGAGCTGGAACTCAACTACTGGGTTGAGGCCGACCATGACGCCAATCGCAACGGTGAAGCCGACCCGGAAGAGTACGTTGCAAAAGCGGTGACAAACACGACTGAGGCCCGTTCAAAGTGGTTCATCACCAACATCGACACCTCACGAAACCCCAACATGGGGCGCGTCTCGTACTTCTGGGACGGTGGGGACCAGGCCGGTAATCCGTTGCATTTCACCGTGATGAACGACGATGATGAACTCATGAAGTTTGAATCCGGTGAAGGTTTCCTCTATGACGATGCCACCTTCCGAACGCGAAAGGATTCTGCCGCCATCTTCACCGGTTTGGACTGGGTGGGCCATGAGGACAACGACCCGGTCTTTGCCGGTTTGGAACAAACCATTTCCCTCGGCTTTATTGACGCCAACACGGCGATTGATTTCGAATTCATCTCGCTTGTTTTCGACTTTGAGGGACCCAATCCAGCCCGCGACGCTCAAGCTATCTCCTACTCGGGCACGAACAACACCTTCTGGTCCGATTCACCCTACATACACCTCCTGCCGACAAGCAAGATGACTCAGACAACCAACGAGTCCGGCCTGCCTTGGATCATGCTTGATTTCAATTTCAAATTCAGTTGGGATTGGCCAGACGAAGAGATGGGCGACGTGGCTTTGCTGTACAAAGAACTCGGCAATTCAGACCCGAACCGTATTTTGTTGCTCGAACACACGTTCCGGGTTGAAAACGACCTCATGCTCTCGCCAACCGACTTCCGCGTCGAGGACATCAGCGAGCCTCGCACCGGTCCTGTAGCCGATGGCAGTCGCGTCCGGAAAGACGACCGGCTTGCGTTCTCGGGCAGGGTCGTCTACGAAGGAAGCCAAACTCCCGCCCCGCGAGACGTCGGTATTTTGGTGGAGGTCTTTGACGGTGAGAAACTGTGGTCCGACGGTTCCTTGACAACCGAAGGTGGCTACGCCGTTGAAGTCCCGCTTTCCTCGGCCCTGACGCTCCAATCATCGCCTTCTCGCACCTGCCTTATCCAAATCACCAACATACCAGGACGAGGCGAGGACATGACCGGAACCCTTGTCTCAACGACGCTTCAAGTCGTGGTGGACGATGCAGCGCCCCGCGTCACTCGCAGGGTGGCACCCCTCAATGTCATTGATATTTCAGCCCAAAACGACCTCACGCAAATTGAGGTCGAATTCCAGGGAACGGAAGACGCCGACCTCACCGGATCGAAACAAACCGTTCACTGGGTGATGAGGGACGCTACCCGAACGATGACCATCGGTGCGGGGTCCACTCTGCTGGGCATGCAGCAAGATGGACAGAACGTCAAGTGGACCGGTGTTGTTGACATCACCGCAGGCGGAACGGTCCTGCCAAAGGCTGGGGATTTCGTTGGCTTCTACGTCACTGGATACGATGCGGCCGGCAATCAATTCCCGGTCGTTTCAAATTCCGAAGCGAGCCCTATCCCCGAGTTGGCTTCGGACGACACGGATTTCGAACGGCAGTGGATTCGCTTGGGAGCTGTGGGTCCAGAACTGCGTGTCAAGAACATCGTTATGAGCGATGACCACATCGCTCCAGGAGCCTCAATTGACATCACAGCCACCGTTTACAATGCGGGTGGAAACACGACCTCGCAATTCAAGGTGGCCTTCTTCGCAGGGACGGCTGAAGAGCCGTTTGAGGTGGCCAGAATCAACGGTATTGACAGCGGAGAGTACTACCCTGTTAGCGTCGTCTGGAAGTCGGAAGAGGTCGACAGGATTCGAGTCGTCGTCGACTACGAAGAAGAAATACCTGAAGCAAACGACAACGACAACTCTGCAGAACACGCCGTGACCATCGCTTACGGCCAATACCTCGGTTGGTTTGATTCGGTGCGTGAGCAACCGTTGGCTTGGATGTTCGCCATCCTCAGCATCATGACCCTTGCCATCGTTCTCACCGTTGCCACAAAGACCTCCATCGATTACGGTGATGGTGCGTTTGAAGAGGACGAAGCCGATTGGGAACACGACGATGAAGCCGACGACGAGGACGACGACGAGGACGACGATTGACGTTCTGAACGGAACAAGCCGAAAGCCAAACGCTCAAATGCAGTGAGCATGGACAACCTGCCCGAGGGTGGGGAGAGTATGTCACGCGCGTTCTCCAGGCTTCACCCGCTCATGGCTTCGGCGCTTGCAGAAAAAGGTTGGAAGCCCACGCCGGTACAGGAGCAAGCTTTGCCCGATGTCATGAAGGGTCACGACCGCCTTATCATCGCCCCGACCGGGTCGGGGAAGACCATGGCCGGCATTCTTCCGTTGTTTCACCGGTGCCTCACAGAGGCGTGGCCCTCTTTGTCCATCCTCTACATCACGCCCCTAAGAGCCCTCAATCGCGACGTTGACAGGCGCTTGCGCGAACTTGCTGAGTCCGTGGGACTGCGCGTTGATGTCAGGCACGGCGATACGAGTCAGTCCCAACGAGCGAAACAAACTCGAAACCCGCCAAACCTCCTCGTGACCACACCAGAAACGTTTCAGTTGATGTTCAGCGGTAAAAACCTCCGGGCCATGCTGAGTTCGGTCCAGGCGGTGGTTGTTGACGAGGTTCACGACCTCGCTGCTTCTGAGCGTGGGTGGCAACTCGGGGTCGGTCTGTCGCGACTTGAAGCCTTGGCGGGTCGAAGCGTGCAACGGCTCGGTCTCTCGGCCACGGTCGGTAATCCCGAAGCCGTCGCCGCTTGGCTTTCGCATGGCAAAGCTGTGCCGTTGATAACAACCGGGCAGCGCATCACAAAACTCACCGTCGAATCCCCTACACCCCTTGCGGAGGACGAGATTGGAGCGGTGGACACCTCGCTGAGTCCGAAGCAGCACGCTTCTTACCGCCACCTTTGCCAAATCCTACGGACGGATGCGCCATGCCTTGTCTTCGTGAACAGCCGAAGCGATGCAGAGACCCTTTCCACCCGACTTCAAGCCATGGCTCCGGATTTGAACATCGGTGTTCACCATGGTTCTCTTGCCGCAGAAACCCGGCAACAAATGGAAGACGACTTGCGAGGCGGAACGCTTTCCGGTTTGGTCTGCACCTCTAGTCTTGAACTCGGCATCGACGTCGGTAGCGTCAACAGGATCGTTCAAGTTCATTCGCCAAAATCGGTCGACCGCATGCTTCAGCGCGTTGGTCGTGCTGACCATCGGCTCGGTGGTGTCGGTCGCGGGCACGTTCTTTCGTGGGACGTTGATCATTTGCTTGAGTCGGCGGTCGTCGCTCAAAAAGCCATGGAGGGCGACATCGAGCCCGTTTCCTGGAGGAAACGCCCAGGGATCATTGCCGCCAACCAACTGGTGCTGATGGCCCACTGTTTCAAGGCCGTCAGCATTGACGAAGCCACGCAGTTGTTGGCCGCCACCCCGCAGTTTGAAGGGTGGGAACGCCCCGATACCGAGGCATTGCTTCGGGTGCTGGCTGAAAATTGGGTTGTAAGGTTCACCCCGGTTCCCTCGGAATTGCAGTGGTACCGATGGCCAAAAGCCGTGTATGAAATCGCCAAGCAGGAGGCCTCTGCAAAGGGCGAGACGCTCCCTGAAGACTTGCCCATGTACAACACACCGGACGAAGCGGTCCCTCGAGCGTACACAGAAAGAAGTGTTGATGTCCCAAAACGGTTTGCTGGCGGGTGGTTCTCAACAGCCGGGAAGACCCGTGATTGGGTGTCAAAACACCTGTCAATGATTCCGGACAAGAAAACCTACAGGGTTCGCGACGCCGTCACCCGCCGTAGCCTTGGAAACGTCGATGAGGCCTTCGTTCTCAGCCTTAACGACGCAGGTGAGGACGACGACGGTACACCGAGGCGCTTCGTCATCGCTGGACGAACATGGCTCATCGTCGATGCCGATCCAGAGCAGTCGGAATTGCTCGTCTCGCCGGTCAGCGATCACGGAAAGGCGCCCCACTGGCTTGGTGAACTTCCACCCGTGCCTGAATCCGTGGCTAGGGAAGTCGGCTATCTTCGTCATCTGATTGCCGAAGACATTGGCCTCCTTCCGCCGCTTGAGCCACCCGGTCTGGACCCGTTGGGACTCGTTCCGGCCCGTACGACCCAACTCTCGGATTACCCCTTGGACGATGAAGCGAGGAGCATGCTGGCAGAAACGATTGCAGCACATGTTGAGGCGACAGGGACCCTTCCAACGGATCGTGTCCTCACGATAGAGGAACGCAACGATGCCCTGGTCATCAATTCCTGTCAGGGGTCAAAGATTAACGAGGCCATCGGCAACTTTCTTCTGGCGATGGCCTCAACCAAATCAGGCAGTTGGGGGCGCCTCATCGTTGAACCCACCCGTGTGGCGCTGCAGGTCGGCGGAGTCAGAGCAGAAGACATCGTTGAATGGCTCATGCAAACGCCGCCCGAGGCCATTGAGCAGTTGTTGAGCATCACGGTGCCCAATTCCCGTCAGGTTCGTTGGCGTTTTGCTCAAGTGGCGAAAGTGTTTGGGATATTGCGTCATGGCGTGGATCCTCGTCGCATCAATCTCCAAGCCCTGTTGCGGAAATACCGCGGGACGGTCGTCATGGAGGAAGTGTTGTCCAAACTTTTCCACGAACGCATGGATGTGAGTGGGGCGACGGATGTCTTGCGCGGGCTGCAATCTGGCCTGCTGTCAATCAACATCACCGCTCAAGGACCGATGGGCCTTTCGAACCGCACACAAGATGACATGCTTCTCCCCAATTGGGACAACGCCGCTTTGAGGGAACGTCTTCGAGGAAGACTCACCAACGAACGAGCCGTGATGTGTTGTTTGCGATGTCATGCTGTCCGACGTTTTCGAGTTGCTCGTTATGAGGCGATGGAAAAGCCGGGAACCTGCTTGAAGTGCGGTGGAAGGCGACTGGCTGTGGCCCGCGAGGGTCTGCAGGAGATGCTTGAAAAGTGGGTGACCTCAGAGGATCGGAAAGACCAAGATCGCATGATGAAGAACGCAGATTTGGTCGCCAATCGAGGGTCGGAGGCCATCATGTGCCTGATGGGTCGAGGCATTGCTGAAGCCACCGCCAATCGCTTGTTGGTGCGGGTCTCACCAGGCGATACCGATGGCTTGTTGCAAGCGATTCACAAAGCCGAGGTTGAGTACGCAAGGACGCGGCGTTTCTGGGGTTAAGAGGGAGAGGAACATGTCAAACATCGGTGAGGTTGACGGGCAGCAACGCTTGTTTCCATTGTGGTACCATCCCCTGTACACGGAAGGCATTCATCCCGAAGCCCGTTTTCCGAGAGATCGGTATGAACTGTTGCGTTTGCGTCTTATCGATTCAGACGTTTTTGAGACGATGACGTTTCGCACCCCTGGTGCGCTGGAAAAAAACCTGCTCTTGCTCGCCCACGGCAGCGACTATGTGCATCGTTTTTTAGCGGGAGAATTGACCGTCAAAGAAGAAAAGCGAATCGGCTTAACACCATGGACGCCCGACATGATTCAGCGCACGTTGCGCTTAACAGGTGGGGCTGTTGAAGCCACCGAATACGCCGTCATGAACGGTGGTATCAGCGGCAACATGGCCGGTGGTACGCACCACGCACATCGAGACTTTGGTTCTGGATATTGCGTGTTCAACGATCTCGCCATCAGCGCACTTTACGCCGTGCATCGGTTGAATGTTGAACGCGTTGCCGTGCTTGACCTGGACGTGCACCAAGGAGACGGCACGGCAACCATTCTGTCCGACGAGTCTCGAGTGTGCACCATTTCCGTTCACTGCGAAACCAACTTTCCTTTCCGCAAATCCACCAGCGACCACGACCTTCCTGTGGCAGCTCAGGGCGGCGATGTAGCGTATCTGGAGAAAGTGCAGGAGGCGTTGGACATCTGCATGGATTTTGAACCAGCGTTGGTGCTTTTCCAAGCCGGTGTTGACGGGTTGGAGGCCGATGCCTTGGGTAAACTCAGGGTTTCGCGCGCAGGCATGGAAGAGCGAAATCGATTGGTCTTTGAGGCAGCGCAGGCCCGCCGAATTCCCGTTGTGATCTTCATGGGGGGCGGGTACGCAAAACCGATTGAGGCCACGCTTGAAGCGTTTGTCGACCTGTTCACGGCGGCGGCGAAGTGGAACCAAACCTACCCAACGGGCAGCCCTTGACTTGATTGGAAAGAATTCAAACAAAGGGGTAAGCGATGTTCATGAGCAGCATAATCACGGTGAGGTAGACGCTCGTTTTGTGCAGGATGTTGAACAATTTCTGATTGCCTTCGTCCGTGGCTCTGTTCGTGGCCGGGATGATGGCGTAGCAAACCACGGCAAACAGCGTGGTCATGCCGGCGATGACGTACCGAGCCGTCGATGCAGCGTCCTCAAGGAACAGCGCCACCAAAGTAGCGGCGCCGAGCACGCTCAAGAAAACGAAGAACTTCGGCCAAAGAGCTCGGATGACCTTGCCGAAATCTTTGATGTCGAGGTTCTTGAACAGCGTTGGGGCCACGATGGCGGTTTGGAGAACGATGATGCCGACGATCATGCCTGGGAAGTAAAGGTCCATGGTCCACCCACCCGGTCCTCCCATAAAAACACGCGAGGCGCTTCAAAGTCGCCCGGCTTCGTTGCCTTTCTATCACGCACGGTTGAGCGTTTTGTCCTGTCTTTCCGACGGCCACAGCACCCGTTGCCGCAGTGCTCGCGTGAGCAAGAAAACGACCGTGGTGAGAACCACGCTTACGGCGATGGGTCCTGGCCCCCAAAGCCAAGCGTCAAACCACCCGTCGAAGATGTAGTGAACGGGGTAGAACGGTTCAAGACCGTACGCTCCGGTATGGGATGGAAGGTCGGCCAGAACATGCGAAAGGTAAGCCAAGGTCGCCAATTTCATGCCCGAACTGCGTCGCCAAAGCGGGGCAAAGACGATGGCCCAGAACAACAAACTGTGAGAAAGCAACCAAACATGGTATGTCCAGTGGTCCAGAATTTGCGGGAAATCAACAAAATCAGAGCCCAAAGCAAACGGGATGGTTCGCCCGGCGATGTGGCCGAGGTACGGGTGGACCAGGATGAGGTTGGTGATGTCCGGCAGCACGCCAAAGCCCATGCCAATCCAGTGACGGTGTTTGATGTTCTTTGGAGCGCATTCGCCCACCGTCAGTCCGATGATGGCGTGCGTGATGGTGTCGATGAACCTTCACCTCTGCGTGATGGCTCGCTCCCACGGCCTATCAATGCAACCTTGCGGAGGTTTGCCTTGACGGGTGCAATGGCTTGACCGGTTGCATAGCCAATTTTCGCCAATCAACAACAGTCGGTGTTGCTCGAACACCATCGATGCGGTTTTCGTTCAGCCGCTAGCCTTCGGTTTGTCCGCTTGACTCCGGTGCGTTGTCAAACATCAACGCCTCCTTTGGCACGCCCAACATGGCTTGTCGAAGGGAAGCGCGCAGTTCGGTCAATTCCCCGTAGCAGACCAGCACATCGTCGTAGCGGAGTTGCACATCGTGCTCAGGGTTCCAGACCAAGCGGTTGTCACGAGAGAGCGCAAAAACAGGGACGGAGGCAAACACTTCGTCCAATCGCTTCCCGACCATTTTCGGGTGGTTGCGAAGTTGAAGGGAAAGGACACCAGAGCCGGGAACGGTTCGTAAGAGTTGCCCGATGTCCACCTCTGCAAAGGCGGTGTCCTCCATCACGTAGTCGACGATGGCGCCCGCCACGTTCACACCACTGGCCTTCTCAATGCCTTCCAAACCCGGCGACGAATTGACCTCCAAAACCAGGGGGCCGTTGTTGCCTTCCAACAGGTCAACGCCGGCAATGTTGAGCCCGAGCACGCGCGCCGCTCGACACGCTGCCTCGGCGTAACCCTCTGGGAGTTGGACGCTCTCGACGATCCCGTTCAGGTGGAAGTTGCTTCGAAATTCCCTGCCGCGAGCACGCCGTCGCATGCAAGCGACAATTTTGTCACCAACGACAAGGGCACGGATGTCTCGGCCGTGAGATTCAGCAATGTATTCCTGAACAAGAACGGACTTGCCGGTCATGAGCAGTCCCTGAACGAGGTTCCGAACCTCAAAAGCGGTGTGGCGAAGAAAGACACCATCGCCTTGAGTACCTTGTGTTACCTTCACGACAACCGGGAGTCCTCCGACGGTTTCAATGGCTTGCTCCACATCCAAAATGTCCCTGACATAGACGGTTTTCGGCACCGGTATGCGATTGCGAGCCAAAATTTGCGACGCATTGAGTTTGTCTCTGCTTTGCAAGATGCCTTGACCTGTGTTGGCCGTCCAAATCCCCAACTGCTCAATATGGCGGAGAACAGCGACACCGTGCTGCGTGATGGAGTGGCCAATGCGGGGTATGACGGCGTCCTTTGCGAACGCTTGACCCCTGTGAAGCACGTCCACGCTGCCCTGATTCACGACTAGAGAGAACTTCATCGGGTCGCAGACCTCCACATCCAGCCCTCGTTTTTTGGCTTCCTCGACGATGCGACGCGTGCTGTAGAGGCGAGGCCCTCTGCTCAAAACGGCCAACCGCAGACCCAAATGGGGCTGCTGTGTGAGGTTGGCGTCGCTACCTTCGGTTCCCATTGGGAAGCGAATACCGTGTCGCGCTCTTGAAGTGCTCGGCAGTTATCGGGCGTATATGACCGAAGAGGAACCTGATACACCAGGTGCGTTGGATGTTGACGAAGACCGCGATGAGCAACTCGAGGAGATGTCCATCCAGGAGCGAGAAGATCGCTTGAAAAAATCGCGTTGGAACGTTTTCCTGTACCTCGGTGTCGCCGCCATTCTGTTTGGTTTTGCCCTCTTCCCGATGCCGTTTTCCGCCAGCCACGACGGCCTAAGCGGCTCTGCCGAGAAAGACCTTGGTTTTGTTTGGGGCCTGCCCGTTGACGGTGAGGATGCGTTTGATGTTCCTATGCGATTGACGGTGACAGCAACCTCACCGCCGACGCAATCAAGCATCAACATCGCCGTTTACGTTATCGAACAAACCAACTGCCAAGACTACACCATGAGCGAGAAAATGCAGGAGGCCAAGGCTGGAGGTTCCCATGCTTATCAGTACCAAGAAGCCACTTCTCGGGTACTCCAAGGCGGGACGTACGACTTTGAATTCAACATCGACCCCGGGCATTACTGCCTCGTCGCCGAATACATCAACGGCGATGGTGAATCGATCAGCACGGGCGATTCGTCGTTGTCCGTGGAAGGCAAACTTTACCCAAATCAGTTCATTGGTGGCTTCCTTGGCCTGCTTTGTTTGGGCCTGTCAGGTTTTGCCTTCATGGGCGCTCAAAAACACGGGCAGGCGCTGCGAAGCATCCTTGAGGGTGACAACGAGACTACGGAATCAAAGGTGCTCTCGGAGGCGAGCAAAGCCCGTATTGCCGCAGGGCCGTCAGGGGCACCGCCTTCAGCTTCTCCAGGCCCGTCTGGACCTCCCGGGCGACCGCCAACCTCACCACCGAGCGAGCCGAAGCAGCCACCGACCACCAAACCTGCAGAACCCGTCTACGAACTGACAGACGACGGGTATTATTACCGTAAACTGCCCGATGGAACGTACGAACAGACGGCCTACTACAAGAACGCTGACGGCGTTATGACGCCCCATGAGGGCTGACGGTATCGGTACCGGTTTGATATTGACGCAAAACGCCAACAATTGAGCACCACCCTTGAAAGGCACCGGGCCTACGGTTTGCTGAGGAATGACCATGGGGGACGAGCCAACCACCACGCTGACGGTGGCGAAACTCAAGGCTCTGTGCGTCCTCAACGACCTGTCAGCCAGCGGGAAAAAAGCGGAGTTGCTGGTTCGCCTGCTGGAGGCAGGTGTTGACAAGGAGACCCTTGGCATCGAAGTGTTTGACGAAACGACGTCCACGTTCGTGGCGGTGGAGGACGAACCGGATGCCCAAGCAGACGAATCGGCGTCCGATGAAAGCCCTGCTGAACCCCTCATGCTTTCCCTTGAAGACGAAGACACGATGCCTTCGACGGTTGCACCCGCCAAGAAGCGGACGAAACCGGAACCCGAGGTCCTTGAAGCGGAAATTCTCGAGGCCGACCTTCTTCCCGCTGAAGAAGCACCATCAAAGGGTGCAGAAGCAACGGCGGTTCCTTTGCCCGCCTCGTCTGGTGAACCCTCGCCACGTAGCGCAAAATCTGAGGCCGGAGGTGCCATGACGCTCATGGACATGGTGCGTCGTCCGCAGGCCATCGCTGTTTTGGTGACCTTGCTGTTGCTTGGTGCAGGCGGTTATTACTACGTCAACAACCAAATCGAACCCTTCACAGCGGATTCGCTTCGGTACGGTGACGAAATGACCTACATGGTGCAAGACGGTTCGTTCATGGCCTCGGAGGAGTACGTAGAATTGGTGACCGACCGCCTAGAGGATCCACCGAATTATTGCAAGGTGCGCCTCAGTTTCCAAGGGTCGAGTTCCGCTTCCATCACCGAAGGCACAACGGCCGAACTGAACACGCAATCGACCAACGATCGCTTGGGCGCCGTGAAGATTCAGGACGGGCACGGCCTTTCGTGGCTGGGTGTTGAAAGCGTCACGAAGATGTCGTTCTCCAAATTTGATGTGTCGGGCCACCGTCCGTCCTTTTCCCAATGTTCCGACATTTCAATCGACACCACGCAAGGTCAGGCGAATTTGAATTTGACCACGTGGAAAGAGCTGCGGGAGCAGGTCGTTCTCGCCACAGAACTTGACTTTACATCCATTCTGTCGGGTACATCGTACGAAGGAACGGCCTTCACCTACGGCGTAGGTGGTTTGCTGGGGGGATTGGAAGAACTTTCTCCGGGCCTTGGCATGGTCATATCCCCGGTTGTGTTGGCCGATTTCTTTGGCAATGAATACATCACGAAGGACGCCACCGGGTTGAGTTCGGGCTGGGAATGGCGCGTGACCGGGTCGGAAAAAATAGGTTCGACCAACATGTGGAAGGTCACCGCCAGCCATCAAGACATCAGGGATTTCTGCCTTGGCTATGCGACCATGACCATGTGGCTCGATGCTGAAAGCCCTTGGGCAGCGCGACAATCGGTTGATGTTGCCATCAGCAGCGATGAAGCCTCTCGCTCGAGCTGTTCGGCCTGGCAACAGCGTGGCATCGACGCCGTGCTTCCGGATGGGGAGTTGGAATTGCACCACACCTTTGAACAAACCACCCTCAAGCGAGGCGTGAAATCCATCGAACTCGGCAAAGCCTACGACAATCGTCCCCGCTCCACCGAAGCGGAACCCGACGATGACGAGTTGGTCAATTGGGGCGTTGATGGGACGCATCTACCGGACAACTCCACCGTTCGCCAACATCCACTTGATTTGGCTATGGCGTGCCTGGACGGGTTCAGCAGTGTTGCATCAGGGGCGGTGTCGGCCTTGGAAAACGACGGCTATGTTTGGCGAGCGGTTGATACCCAAAACGGCTCAAAAACGTCCTGGAACCTCTCTTGGGTCGCCACAGACACAACCGCTGGCTGGGTAAATTTCGATGTTTCTGGCAGTGCAGACGATCTCGTTTGCGAGTTCGTTTCAAAGGGTACTTTTGATGAATCCATCACGCACAATCGCGATTCCATTCCGAAGGTGTTGCCCATGCACGAAATTGAAGCGATTCTGATGGACTCGCAACGTCATGCGGTGTTGACAGGCCCTTCAGCCCTCTACACATCCTCAGGCCCTCATGACAGCACCAGCTCAGGTTACCTGGTTGTTGTCCCCGGAAGCGGGTTTGGCATCGACTTTAGTGACCTTCTCGACACCTCGGGGGCGACGACCATCGATGTCAGAAGAACATGGGACGACGGGGCAAAGGACAGAAGTTTCTCCGCCCTCGTCGATGGCACGGACGGCCGGTTGATCGGTTGGACGAGCCTCTCGGTAGAGGAGTTGGGATGATGAGTTCCGAAGGACGCGGTCTTGACCACCTCATGGAGCAGAACGATACAGAACTGACCTTTCTTTCGGCCTACGGCGGTGTTGGTGATGCACCAAAGTCCGACGGTGCGGCCATCTTGGCAGCACTGAAACGTTTTCTCATCGCTGGGGGTATGAAAGCGAAGTTGGAAGACCAAACCCTTGTGTTTGCTGCCGGGAACGCCATTGTGATGGAAAGTGGTTGCCTGTTGACGTTTGAAGGTCAACACTTGCCACTGGTTGAAAGCGATTTGACCGCATCTGGTTTCTGCGATGGTGTGCTGAGCAAAAAGCGCAATTCCGTTTCGGTTTGCTTAACGGCGTGGAACCAAGAGCAACGTCGGTTGGTTGAGCGTCTCGTTGAACATCACATGCGTGGGTAGGTCAGCGGATGCGTCGCTGAACCACCGCCGCGGCTGCGACGAGCGTCCCAAGGACGGTCAGCATGCCAAAGCCGGGGAGAAAACCTTCGCTTTCACCGGATGCAGGCACGTCGCAGCCGTCGCTCGTTGCGTGAACGCCACCAAAGGTGCCGTCGTCGTAGTAGCATGTTGACCATGTTTTGTACCAGTCTCCCGCCGGGAAATTTTCGGTTGAATCGTCGTCATAAGTCGCCTTGACACGCCAGTTGACGTAGGTGTGGTCGGTAGGCGGCGTGAGTTCCATGCTGTAGGTTTGACCGTCGTCGCTTACCGTCGCCTCTTGAAGTGTCGGTGGGTCGCAAACCCCATCGTTGGTGCAGATTTGGGTGGTGATGGCGAGGGTTGTGCCGTTGTCCGTTGCCTCTTGATTCAAGGCCACCTTCAGTTGCCAGGCCTGCCCGTCCTGCGAGGGGGTCGTTCGTTCCTCGACCGTGAACGGAGCGTTGCCGTCGGGGTTGACGTCTTCGCCTCCCGTTGCAGAGCCGGCTTGGGCCGGCAGGGCGCCCATTGCCATCAAGCTGCACATCACCAAAACGGCACAGACACGCTTCATGATGGAAAAGAAACCGCTCTCCTTTATTTGGCTTCTTCTCATTCCATTTCCCAGAGTTCATCACCAACCCAATGCAAGGTTTTGATGCCTTTGCCTTTGGTTTCAGCAACCAACTGGTCTGCGTCTTTTACGGCCCAGCCCAAGGCGAGCGGACGCTTGTGCGTCATGTCACGAATCCAAACCAGGTCGCCGGACTGAACCGATGCCTCCGCTGCGTGCACGCCAGCCACCATGCAATCGGCGCCGTTCATCAGAAAAGGAATCGCACCGTGGTCAACCTCCACCCATTTGAGGGCCTCAACATGTTCCAAGAAGCCGCGCAGCGTGAGGAAGACGCAACGCTCGTCCTCCAAATCCTGCAATTCAATGACGAGGGGTGTACGGTCAACAAACACCATGGTCCAAGGCCCGTATTCCGCCATTTCCAAAAAAGCCCCGTCAACGTTGAGATCGATGGCCAAATCTTCCTCAAGCCGTTTCAGCAGCGGAGCGATGTTTTTTCTCCGAACGGGCCGTCTTTTTCGCATGCTCCATTCGTTCGCCATGTGAAGAAACGGTAGCAAGGAGGCTATCATATTTGGCGGGCGCGCGATTCATGAACCGGGCGGTCTTCAACGCATCATGGCAATGTGGTGCACCATTCGGACCTTTGCAAAGCACGCCCTTGAACTGGGCAACAAGCCAGCCGCAGAACCGATTATTTTCGTCAAACCGCAAGGCTGCCTCCACCTGTCCGGCCCAATTCCGGTCAGTGCCCATCCCGGTGAAGTCCATCACGAGGTTGAGTGTGTTGTTCAGATTGGAAGCGACATGAAACCAATCGCCATCGCTGTTGGTTTGGATTTGACCGACCGTCCTTGTCAGGGTGAGCTCCGGGCTGAACAATTGCCTTGGGCCAAGGCAAAATGTTTCCGCTCAAGCGCCGTTGTCGGCCCTTGGCATGTTTGGAACAGCGATTGGGAATCGCTCGTGGCGCCTGGTGAGGGATTGCATCTTGACCTTGCCGTCAACGGTCAACTTCGGCAGTCGACGCCTCTTCACGAGATGTCGGTGACGCCGCGCCAGCAAATCGACGCCCTGCTCGACTGGGCACCGGTATCGGAAGGCGACCTCCTGTTCACCGGGACCCCGCAGGGCGTTGGCGAACTTCTCCCCGAGGACCGCGTTCTTGCCCGACTGACCAACGGACATGGCGAGGTTCTGTCAGAAATTGACATCCGGTGTGCCTGAGGGTTGCTTTGATATAGCCCGTGCTGGTCGGTGGCGACGCAGGAGACCTCCCTATGGCTCAATGGCACGGAATATCACGACGCAAACCGTCCGGTGGACGCAAGGTTCAGGCACGCGGCAAGCGAGCAACCGAAATCTCAACGGAGAAGCAATTCGCTTTGGTTGGCGAACCAAAGCGGAAAATCTACCGAAAGACCGGCGGCAACAGCATGGTCCGCGTGATGGCAGCCAACAAGGTGAGCATCAACAACCCAAAGACGGGAAAGACCTCCCTCGGCACCATTCATAGCGTTGTTGAGAACGCCTCCGACCCGAACTACGTCCGTCGAAACATCCTCGTGAAGGGGGCCGTGATCGAGACCGATAAGGGCCGTGTCCGCATCACCTCTCGACCCGGCAAAGACGGCGTTATCAACGGCGTTTTGCTTGATTGAACACAAGCGACGGCTTCAAGAAACCACGCCACGAGGCGCCGATGAGGCGAGACCATGGACCACAACCCCGACCGACTCTGTGTTTGGCCGGGTTATTTTGACATCAAACAATCTCGCCGCTCAGGTCGGCGCGTACCCAAAGACGCCTCCGTGCTCAAGCCGGACTTGGAAGGTTTGTTCATGGCGGCGAGAGCGGTTGGACTTCGCAAAATAAAGCGGGAAGAAAACGCCTCTCACCCCCGCCGCCCTCACGGCCGAGAGGGGCGGCTTTGGGTCTCCGCAGCGGGTGCCAAACAATCCATCGGGGCCGGTTCCAAAGAAGAACTCCTGCAACTCATTGGTGGGCAGTGGCGTGAAATGCAGCGAAGCCAACGTCAAGCGGCTGAACAGGCCACGGCTCGTGGGCCCAAGACCGGCGACCGCCGAGCACGCTCGCAACGAAAGAACACCCAGCAACGTGGCAGTTTCAAGAAGCGAAAGAGTTTCAAAAAGCGCTGATTACAAAACAGGATTTGATAACCTTTGGGACGCTTTTTTGAACATGCGCCCCCTGATTTTGCTTTCAGTAATGTTGCTGTTAACCGGTGGACTTCAGGGAGATCTCTCTGAATCATCGTCGGACGGGGAGACGGTGGTCATCGGTGTTGACAGCACAAACCTCCGCTTTTCACCGTCGTCGGTAACCATCACCGAAGGCGACACCGTGCGTTTCTTTTGGAGCGGTCAAAGCCTTCCCCACAACGCCGTGGAAAACAATGGCGTGTTTGATTCCGGTGAACCCGCCCGAAACGTGGACTACAGTTTCACCTTTGAGCGAGGCTCCAACGGGACCTACGAATTTGTTTGCGAACCCCACGCTTCCATGGGCATGGTCGGCGACATCACCGTGGAGCCGGCTCCGCCTCTACCGGTAGCGACTGTTGAGACAACGGCTGAAGACACGCCTTCGGTCTCGCTGTTCGCCACGGCGGCCGTGATGTTCCTCGCTTGGAGCCTCTCAAGTCGACGTCAAGGCAACGGGTGAAGCCAGCCGAACACGTCTTCGTTGGTCTCGTCTTGAATGCCCGTCAGAGCGTCGTACAGCTCAACGGTGATGGGCCCGGGTTTTCCGCCACCGTACACGGCCTTCTCTCCGTCGTGGGTAATGGAACCGATCGGTGAAATGACGGCAGCCGTACCGCAGCAGAACGCTTCATCAGCCTCCATCACGAAGTCTGCGGCCACTTTTTCTTCAACCACCTCGTACCCGAGATGTCGAGCAAGTTGTATGATTGAATCCCTTGTGATGCCCGGAAGGATGGTTCCGGTTAATTCAGGCGTGTAGAGGACTTTGTCCTTCACGCAGAAGAAATTCGCTGCGCCAACCTCCTCAATGACAGTATGGGTTTCGGCGTCGAGGTAGATGACTTCTGCGTAACCTTTGGCTTTCGCTTCCTTGCTCGGTTTCATGCCAGGGGCGTAATTCCCAATGGCCTTGACGCCCCCTGACCCACCAGGTGCGGCTCGGTGGTGGTGCTCTGATATGATCAGGTCGATGGCGTTCATCCCGCCTTTGAAGTACGGTCCCACGGGCGTGACGTAGATCAGGAAAGTGTAGGAGGGCGCCGGTGCAACGCCAAGCACGGGGCCGCTGCCCATCAGCAACGGTCTGACATACATGGCGCCTTTGCCACAGGGCGGCACCCAGTGCTTGTTTGCGGAAACCACTTGCTCAACCGCATCAACAAAAATGGATTCGGGAACGGGCGGCATCTTCAATCGGTCCGCTCCGCGCTGCATGCGGCGAGCGTTTTCCTCGGGTCGAAAGAAGACGATTCGGCCGGTTGAAGTGCGGTAGGCTTTCATGCCTTCAAACAAGCCCTGTCCGTAATTGAGCACACCCGCTGCGGGCGACATGGGGACGTCACCGTAGGGTTGCAAGTCACCGGGCATCCATGGTTCATCGCCCGTGGTCGTGGTGATGTACATGGTGTCGGTCGGTGTTAGAGAGAAAGTCAGGCTGTCCCAATCAAACGATTCATTCATGTGACGACCCCGGGCTCAAAAGTAGCCATTTGAATGAGGCTTTCAAGGATTCCTCTTCCATTTTTTGCCCGTTGGACGCTTTTTGTCATCGCGTCGAGCAGATGGGTTCTAATGGGGTGGAATGGAGAACCCGATGAGGTCGCAGCATGAAGGGACGCATGGGGATTGTAAGCGGGCGTTACCGCTCTTCGCAAACCTCCATCAACGGCCGTTCTCAGCCCCAGACCGTCATCGAACTTTTCGGAAGAACGGACACAGGGTCATCTGTTTGCCTTCTCGTGCACGGTTTGCGCCCTTCCTTTGAAATTGCACCCATCGGAACATGGGATTTGGACGACGGCATGCCTTCTTTCATCAAAGACAGAATCGAAAACGTTCGTTCCATGGAGCACGTTTTGGCTGTTTCAGGTCCCGAAACCAAATGGACACAGCTCGGTGACCGTCCCGTATGGAACATTGAAGTCGAACAACCGTTCCACGTACCGGCCTTGCGAAAGACCCTCAAAACCCGCTCTTGGCAAGTCTTCTCAGGAGATATCCCGTTCGTCAACCGCTTCTTTCTTGACGGTGACGTTGGCATTCACATCGCTTTTGAGGGGGAGGTGGTTGACAAACGGGCTGACCAAGGACCGGTCGACAAAGCGGAAGTTCTCATCGCGGGCGGCAGCGGCCGCTACGGTGTTGACATCACCGTTCGATGCGACATCGAGCAGGTTCGGGCCACGGAACCCTTCCAAGTGCCCTACACCCTGTTTTCGTTTGATTTGGAGACCAGCATTGAGCATGAAACGGTTCTCTGCGCCGCTGCTTGTGTGGAACACCTTGGCTCTGGCGAGCGTCAAATGTTTGAGTACCGAGGCACGGAATCCGAGATTCTGGAAGCTCTGACCGCTACGGTCCAAGCGACGGATCCTGACATCATCACCGGCTACAACATCGACAATTTCGACCTGCCTAGACTGGCTGACCGGACCAACGTTTTGCGGCGAAACCAGGGTTGGCAGGCCACCGCCCGACTGTTCGGTTGGGGAAGAGCCCCGGTCCTCGAAGGGGAACTGAAGCGGAACCGAGACGCCCTCACACCAAAGCGACAGAGCAACCGGGCATGGAACCTTTCGGGTCGGGTCGTCATGGACGCATGGTGGCAAGCCAGGCAAGCCCTCAAACCGCGTAGAGAGACCCTTTCGTTCGTGGCTTCGCTCTTGTTCCCCGATGACGAGGACAAGCACAAGATGGACATTGATGCTTCAGAGATGGACCGAGAGTGGGCGAATCGACCCGACGAGGTGATGGCGTATTGTGCAAGGGATGCGGCGTTGCCTTTGGACATTCTCGGTGCCATCCAAGCCGTCCGGAGAAAGGAAGCCGTGGCGGCTGTCGCTAAGGTGCCGTTTGAAACAGCGGCCAACGGTAGCACGAGCCAACTTATCGATTCGTTGGTGATACGAATGGCGGACAGGCAGGCCGTAGCCGTGCCGTTAACGGGTTCAGCAGAGGCCAAGGAAGGCCAAATCACGGGCGGTTATGTGCACGAGGTCGAGGCCGGCCTCCATCCTTGGATTGCGGTGCTCGATTTCAAGAGCATGTACCCCTCCATCATGATCGGCCACAACATCTGCTACACCACGCGCATTGACCCTGCACAGCCGGGATCAACCGACCAACATCTCGGCGTGCACGAAGCCCCAACTGGAGCCTTGTTTCGAAAACAGGAAGAGCGGAAAGGCATGGTGCCCACGCTTCTTGAGGACTTGATGGCGCAGCGCGATCGGCATAAATCGGCCATCAAATCCGCTAAATCCGCCGGCGATGAGGCAGCCGTTGATTTTCACGACGCCATGCAATACGCTGTCAAAATCCTCATGAATTCCTTTTACGGCGTGTTTGCAAGCGGTTTTTACCGCTTCACGCATCGAGATCTTGGCTCGTCAATCACCGCATGGGCGCGTCAAAACATCAAGGGCATCATCGCTGCTGTTGAAGCCGAGGGTCATGGCGTGGTCTATTCGGACACGGACTCTATTTTCGTTCGGTCTCCGGTGGACCAGAACGCTCCAAGGATTTTGTCGGAGGAAGAATTTGCAGAGGCAGAAAACGGCGACGCCGACGCAAAAAAGCTGCTCCAAGAGCATCGTGATGCGGTGCAAAGCATGGTTGATTTTGGCACCCAACTCGCCGAACGGTACAGCCGGGATTCAGCCGTGCTCGAGTTTGAAAAAGGCCTGTCCGTTTTCTTCAGTCATGGTGCCAAGAAACGGTACATAGGCCAAGTTGTCTGGCCCGACAAGGAGATGTTGGTTCGAGGCTATGAGACCCAACGCACGGATTCGTTCATCTACCTCACGTCGACCATGAAGGAGATTTTCCGATACGCTCTCGCCGACCAGGGCGATGCGTTGGTGGCCTTCGCCAAGAAGCGTGTTGAGGCACTGCGTCAAGGAGAGGTTCATGCAAGCCAAGTGGTGCTCGCAAAATCATGCAAAGGGCGGGTGGTTCGCACACCGGTTAAATCCAGAGACGACGTTGACTTTACTCGCGATTACACGAACCCCGACAGCATGGCTCAAGTTCGCGTGGCACGGCAACGAATCGACCGTGGCCTTGGCTTCACCAGCGGCATGAAAGTTTCGTATGTCGTCTCCGACGCCACCAAACGGCCGATGTCGGTGGTCCCGTGGCTGGACAACGAAGAGGATCAAGCCAAGGTGTCTTACGACGGGCGTTTCTATGCCGAGCGCTTGGCAGCGGCTGTCGGGAGGATTACCGAGGCTTTTGGTTGGGAGGCGAAGGACCTGATGGCAGGCAACAAGCAAACCTCTCTGTTCTCTTTTTGAGAGTGACGATTCAAGGAAGCCCTTTTGACGAACAGGCCACCACGCCTTTACCATGGGACGCTACGCACAGACGCTCATCATGGCGGGGCTAATGCTCTGCTCATCCATGGCAGGGTGCATTTTTGAAGACGGCTCTGAAAGCGACGCTGCCGATGTGTTGGCCGTGTTCAGCTTCAGCCCGAGCAAGAACATCAAGGCCGGCACCACCGTGAGTTTTGACGCCTCAAGCTCAACACCAAACGACGGCTCGCTGACCTACCGTTGGAATTTCGATACCGAAGGCTCCATCGACATTGACGCTACCGGATTGACGGCTACCTGGTCGTTTGACGAAGCGAAGACCTACAAGGTGACGCTCGAGGTCTCTGACGGCACAACCACTTCGGAGCAAACCCGAGACGTCGCCGTTTATGCAGAAACCGCCGAACCCCCAACCGCCACCATCACGCAGTACGCCGACGCTGAGGACTGCGAGGATGAATCCATATCCGAATCTCGTCACATCCTGGTGTGGATTTGTGCACGAGAAAAAACGACGACCGATCGGTCCGTGACCGAAACGACCACCATCAATCTCGACGCTTCTTCATCCACCCCCGGCTCGGACTCGCAATACATCCCAGAGGATGGCTATGCTTGGGACCTGAACCTGAACGAGGACAAGGACAACGACGGCGACCCTGAGAACGACGACGATTTGGTAGGCTCAACCGTTGATTGGAGCAACGTTGCGCCAGGCGAATACGAAATCGGCCTTACCATTACCAACAATGTTGAGATGGTGGACAGCGCTACGATTCGCGTCTACGTGAGTTATGCTGGCTATTGGAAAGACTTTGAAATCGGCGGCAACACGAGCGGCAACGCCGCCGAGTTGGATTTTGACGCTTTGATTCACTACGACAAGGACAACGGGAACACCATCGTCAAGGCGCAAGTGGAGTTGGAATACCCGAAGGAGGATGACGGCTGCACGAACATACCCGGCGCCAACAACTGTCGCGCCGAACTGGATATTTACGCCTACAATGAAGAAGACGAGGAGGCCGGCAACACCACGGGTACAGAACTTGAGTCAAGGGACGAGGGTGAATGCGATGAAGACCAAGACTGCGTTCATCTCAGGCTGTCAGGCTACATGTTTTCGGACACCGAGTCCACCTACGGCGATGGCGAGTGGACCATGACCATCCAAAACGACCGGGTCAACAACTTCAGGGTCGACCAGTTCGTGATCCGTCTCTACTACAAGTGAAAAACCGGGTGAGAGTCATGCGCCGCACGCGAATCGTGGCCACCATTGGTCCAGCATCCAGCGACCGACCAACCCTGAAATCTCTGTTGGAGTCGGGAGTTGACGTCTGCCGGTTCAACTATTCGCACGGCGACCCTGAAGACAAGACGGAACTCTATCAGCGGGTGCGGGACATCGAGGATGAGATGGGCCGACCCACGTGCATTCTTGCCGACCTTCCCGGGCCAAAACTTCGCCTTGGTAATTTTCCTGAAGTCCACATGCTGGAAGACGGCGCCGAAATCACGCTTCACTGCGGCGTGCTCCATATCGAGCGCACCAACGGGACCGATTTTCCGGTTGAGTACGGTGGATTGTCTGCTGAAATCAAACCGGGAGACCCCATCTTGCTGGCCGATGGTCTCATTCGGCTGGAGGTTGACACAACCGACGGTGAGGCTGACGGCAAGGTGCGTTGCACCGTTGTTGATGGAGGACCCATCAGCAGTCGGAAAGGGGTGAACGTTCCCGGCACTCTTGTGGATTTGCCGGCCATTGGACCCAAGGATACCTTGGCGCTCAATCACGCCTTGGAAAACGGCGCCGACTGCATCGCCGTGAGTTACGTCCGCACGGCAGCAGACCTCCTTCCTGCCAAGGAAGCGGTGAGGGCTGCGTCGATGCACGTGCCCGTTCTGGCCAAAATAGAACACCCTGTGGCGCTTGAAAATCTGGACAGCATTCTCGATGCGGCGGATGCCGTTATGGTCGCCAGAGGCGACCTCGGCGTGGAAATTCCGCTTGAGAACGTCCCTGTCGTACAGCAGCAGATCATCGACAAGGCCTTGGAGCGAGGCATGCCGGTTATCGTTGCCACGCAGATGCTGGAATCCATGACGTTTCAGCCCCGACCGACAAGAGCCGAGGTAAGCGATGTCTCCACGGCCATTCGGCACGGGGCGACAGGCGTCATGCTGTCTGGAGAAACCGCCTCTGGAAAATACCCCGTAGAAACCGTAGAAACCATGGCCAAGATTGTGAACGCCACCGAAGAGGGGCTTGACACTTACGAACTGCGACCGACAGCTCTGGCGAAGTTTCGTTCAACCCGGGCCGTCGCCCATGCCGGGGTTGTTCTCGCCAAAGAATCCGGTGCCTCCCGCATCATCGTCGCTACGCAACACGGGACTTCACCTCGTTTGGTATCTGGGTACAGACCGGCCATTCCTGTAACGGCCGTCAGCGACCGCCTTCGGGCGCTTCGTCGGGCGTGCCTTCTGCCGGGTGTTGACGCCATCTTGTGCAAGGAACACGACCGAGGTTCCAAGACCATGCGTGAAGCGGTTGAACAACTGGTTCTCCAAAAGCGCGTCCAACCGGGCGAACGCGTTGTCGCTATTTCGGGCAGCCCACTCGCCATGCGAGGGGCAACGAGCACGCTCCGTCTTTACAAAATCAGCACGGACGGAGAAATTCTTGACGCAGAATGAGCCAAAACGACCGTATGCGGGGGATTTTTGCTCTTGAATCGCGTCGCGCTCTTGATATAGGGGGTAATTGTCGGAGCGCTTGCTAAGGAGCGATTACCATGCCATCACAATGGGAAGACAGAAGCAAGCCACACCGCAACATCGTGTTTATCGGTCACGTCGACCACGGAAAGTCCACTACTGTTGGACGTCTCCTCCTCGATTCCGGCCACATTGAAGCGCACGTGATTGAGAAGAACGAAAAACTCGCTGCCGAATCCGGAAAGGCCGGTTTCGGTCTTGCGTACGTCATGGACGGACTCAAGGAAGAGCGAGAGCGTGGAATCACCATCGACGTGGCTCACAAGGAGTTCTTCACACCAGACTACTACTGGACCATCATCGACGCACCTGGCCACCGAGACTTCGTCAAGAACATGATCACCGGCGCTTCCCAAGCCGACACCGCCGTTTTGCTGTGTGCCGCCAACGACGGTGTGAACGCCCAGACCAAGGAACACGCTTTCTTGGCCAAGGTGCTTGGTGTCAAGGGTCTCATCGTTCACGTCAACAAGATGGACATTTCCGGTGTTGACTGGAGCGAGGACAAGTACAAAGAGGCCTGCTCGCAAGTCTCCAGCCTTCTGAAGATGGCCGGTTTCAAGCCTGACGACGTCCCCATGATTCCAGCGTCCTCGCTGAACGGCGACAACGTCTTCGAGAAGTCTGACAAGTGCCCGTGGTACAGCGGACCAACCCTCTTCGAAGCCATCAACGCTACACCAATGCCAAGCAAGCCATCCGACAAGCCACTGCGCTTGCCAATTCAGGACGTCTACAAGATCTCCGGTATCGGCACCGTGCCAGTCGGCAAGATCGAAACCGGTGTCCTCAACGTCGGTAAGAACGTCGTGTTCAACCCCTCGATGAAGGGCGGTGAAGTGAAGTCCATTGAGATGCACCACACCATGGTCGACAAGGCTGAGCCCGGCGACAACGTCGGTTTCAACGTCCGTGGCCTCGCCGCCACTGACATCCGCCGTGGCGACGTTGCAGGCTACTCTGACAGCGAGCCGACCTTCGTTCGTCATGACGAGACCTTCGTTGGACAAATCCAGCTCATGGACATCCCCAAGGCTGTTTCCGTTGGCTACACCCCGGTCTTCCACGCTCACACCGCTCAAGTCGCTGTGAAGTTCATGGAACTCTTGGAAAAGACCAACAAGTCCGGCAAAGAAGCCAACCCTTCCTTCCTCAAGACTGGGGATGCGTGCTTGATTCGGTTCCAGCCAACCAAGCCAATGGCTATCGAGCAGATGGACACTTTCCCCGAACTTTCCCGATTCGCCATCCGCGACATGGGCAAGACCGTGGCTGCAGGCGTCTGCCTCAAGATCGAGAAGAAGTGAGACCCCTCACTGGAAAACGCATGCGAAAGGTGGATTGAATGGTTGCCGTTACCGTCATAAAATTGACTGGCGAGAACCACAAGGACATCGACACCGTTGCCAACCAAATCAAGATAATTTGCGACACCGGCGGCATCAACCTTCGGGGACCGATTCCCCTGCCAACCCGACGCCTGGTCGTTCCCGTGAGGAAAGCCCCAGACGGCGAAGGCAGCGAAACCTACGACCATTGGGAAATGCGCATTCACAAGCGTTTGCTTGAGATGGACATTTCCACGGCCAAGGATCAAACGGCGCTTCGCTCGGTCACCAAGATCCCAATACCTGACACCGTCAGTATTGAAATCTCGATGAGAAACATCAACTGAGCCAAGGCTCTAAGCCCTTGTGGCCGCAAAGCCTCTGAATACCTACAGCTGTGCTTTTTCAGCAACACCGGCATCGATTAACCACGACGCTGTGCCTTCGTCAAGAAAATGGACGTCTCCGGCTTCTAGCGCCAGCGGCTCACCCGAAGCGTCCATAATCGGCTCGGGCATGGTTTCAAGGATCCGCACCCGAATGTTCTCGTCGTTTTGGTTTTCTACCGTTGCGTCCGCTTCTTCACTTTGCTCAGGCGGCTCCTCCACGATGGTCTGAACGGGTTCCTTCGAGGGGGCAAGTTCCATGGCTGCGCCGTGTTTCCGCGAGGCATCAGGACCATCCTTGTCTTGTCTGCTCGGGGGTACGCTCGCCTCCATTGAGGCCATGTCCGCCAAGAGGTACGCTTCCTCATCCGCCCAAGGAGCGTCATCCATCCAACGTTCCTCAGCATCTTCGACCGTTTGGGGTAGGGGCTCAAGAGGGTCCTCAAACGCCAAGTCAGGGGGCGGTTCCGAGGATATTTTTCCAGTGCCAACAAAGGCGTCCAACTGCATCGTCCCCGGAGCGTGGATGATGGGCTGCGTGCCAATTTCTCCAAGCAAACCTTGTTGCATCCCCTGCCAGTCGATCTCTTTTTTGAACCGGTCGACGTTGAGTTGAAGGGCGTGATAAAACGCCTTTTCAGCAGGATCATGACGCTGCCAATCAAGCGATGGCAGTTCCTGAGCCATGCCAGGATTCACTCCGCTTCGCAGCGCTTGGCTTGCAGCGTGTTGCATCATGGCAACCATCCGCTTTCTGGCGAGTTCCGAAGCGATTCGCCGTATGTTTGTCTGCCTTTTTTGCAGATTTTGAAGACGCATGTCAATCGAGCCTTTCCGGACCATTTCTTGAATCTCCAAATCAAGGTTTGAGAGAAGCGCTCGAACCATTTCCCAGAAGTCCTGACGCGGAAGGGGTATGGGCACGTGCCTCGGCAGTTGTTGGCGATGTGTCGTGAACAACTGCTCCTCAATCTCGTGGGCTTGCGCCCCATCAAGATCGCGGGCTGGTGTCATGATACCAACGTAAAAGTGACGGGTTTTGAATCCTCTTCCGTTTGAGAATCGTCTCGAAATGCTTGATGCATTCATAACACCCTTTCATATCCTCCTCCTGCTCATGGTATCTTTAGGTGTCATCGAATGGCAAACGCACGGTCTTCCGCTCGTTCTTTGACAGCGGTCGGTCTGTGTTTTTTGATGTGCATGGTGGTGTTTTCACCCATGGTGCCTCCTGTCTTTGAACCGGAAACCTCCCCTGAACGAGCGACGTACTACATTCCAAGCGGAACCGAAACGGGCGTCAACACCACCAACACGAACCTCCTCAGCATCCCCTACAACCAAACCTTCAGTGGCGGGCAGCTTGACGTCACCCCGATGTGGTCAGGCGCTGCTGACACCTCCAGCCGTTACGGTATTGATGGAAGAAAGGGCTGGAACGGTTCGCATCAGGGGACACAGGGGATTGGCCATGGAGGTCAATTGAGTCTCGCCACGCAGTCGACGGTAGGGACCCTTACTGATTTTGAGACACTTATTGCCACCCTCCCTGATTGGGTCGGGCAAGGACCAAATCACAACACGTGGAACGTTGTTCACCCAAACACCTCGTCGACATCGGTGAATCAACCGAGCAGCGCCACAGAAGGGCAACATGTTCTGGCGACCCAAGCACTTGGTGGGCTGGGTGCCAACATGAGCGGTTGTCTGGCCTCGCCACAGGAAACCGTCCCGGCTTTTGTGAACCAGTACAACCTCACGCTTGACCATTGGTTGTCGTTTTTTGACGACGACGCAGCCTGGGTGGAGAGCCGTTTGTCCGGGGGTTCGTGGCAAGTCCTCTCTCCTTCCACCGGCTACACCAACGCTTCCACCCTCACGGGCGCCCCCACCGATGTTTGGTCCGGCGCCTCATCTTCATGGCAACGGGCTCACTTCAGCCTTGACGCCCTTGTCACTTCCTCTTCGACCGTTGAGATCCGATTTTGTTTCAAGACCTCCGAGACCGCTGGCATGCGCCACGGATGGTTCCTTGACAACTACACGTTCTCCAATCTTGGCGATGTACCGGGGGCGTGGTTCCACGGAAACATGAGCGGGAACTACGCCAACAACGCCGACGGGCGGTTGTATCTGCCAGCAAATTTGTCGGGCTACAACGGTCCGATGCAGCTTGAGTTTTGGGCAAATTGGGATCTCGAGGGCTCGTATTACGACAACCTGCTCGTGTTGGTCAGTCTGAACAACGGCACCACATGGGCACCCGTTTCAGGTATTCCCGGCTTGCCCGGCAACGGCCTTTCCCACCAGGGCAGGTATTACACGGACGAATCGTTGGGTTGGATTCCCATCACCTACAATTTGCCCTCAGGCGTTTCCGGCCACCCGAACGCCTCGAGGACCTTGTTTCAATTTCAGGTCGTCACCAACTATCAAAACGGGTACGGAGGCTTTGCCTCGTCGGGGTGGGAAGGCGTGGCCATCGACGATGTTGCGGTGATTCATCGGCCCGGAACCGTACAGGCCGAGCGGCTCCAAATCGGCAATTTCTCGGTGAACTCCAGCGGTCAATATGGGGACCAGCGCGGTTGGCTGGACCCCTCTCCCTCCTACGTGAACGAGTGGAACTGGACAACCGATTTTGGGATGAATCCATCACAGACCTCAACGAATTCTTTTGAAAATTCAATCATAACGCCTCCGGGCTGGTCAATTGAAGGCACGTGGCCGGACGGTTGGGAGGTCGGTCAAACAAGAAACACCTCTGGATACGGCCCCGGGTTGTTTTATTCCGGTCAAAACGGGGCGGCCATCAACCTGACCACGAAGTACACCAACAATGTTTACACGCACTTGGTCACCGAAGAGTACACCATACCCACCAACGCAACGGCACGCCTCTCGTTCCGTTCTTGGGTGTGCACCGAGGCAAACTGGGACGGCGGCGGCGTTTCGATTTCCACAGACGAGGGCTTGAGTTGGTGGTGGCTACCGGCCGAAGTGAACGGTTTTCACGATCAGGTCTCCACCGTGAACACCAATTCACCGTTCTTCGGCCGAGGCATCATCGACGGTTCGAGCGTGGCGGGTGGCTGTGGTTCGTCGAACAACCGTGATTTTGAACTCAAGACTTACGACCTGTCCAACCTTTCTGGCCAAACGCTCAAGGCCCGATTTTCCTTTTTCTCCGACACCTACGTCGAAGCCGACGGTTGGTACATCGACGATGCGGGCATCGAAATCGATTTGTTCGAGACGTCGGGAACTTGGGTTTCCCCTGCGATTGCGCCCGACCCTCTGTTCGGTTATGGGTGGTTGGACGGGTGGTTTGAACAACCCAACGGCACCCAACTTCTGTTCGATGTTTTGGACGCCAACAAGGTACCGATAGAGGGTCTGCAGAACCTCACCTTGCCAGCGTACCCGGTCATTGACACCGTCGAGCACCCCTCCGTTCACGTACGGGTCCGAATGAGCACTGACGACGCCTTTGTCACGCCACTGGTGCACAGCATGAGCTTTGGCCGCACCATCTACATTGGACCGCAACACGTGATGAACACGGTATCGGGCTCAGCCAACGCCCTGGTCGATGACAACGGGACGTTGAACGTGGTGGGTGCGTTCTCAACACCGCTGTTTTCGCCGCTTGCCTGCCCCTTTGATGGCTACCGTATCACAACCTTTGGCGACAACCTGACCTGGGCAACACCCAACGGTCAACTCGTCGCTTCCGCACACGTCCCCGGTCGCGTCAAAACCACCTACCTCAATCATTCGCTCGGTGGCGACATCGCCACAACACCTGCGTTCACGCTCGTTGCTTCCGGTGGTGAGCAATTCATTAGAGCCAAGGCTGAATTGGATTGTGTTCTTCCACCAACAGCGCCTCACCTATCGATTGGATGGAACAACGTGTCCGTCATGGAGTGGCCACCAAACGGCATGGATGCGCTGTTTGGCCTCAACACGCAGTGGACTTCCGTCGTTCACAACGGCCTCAACATGACGGCGGGAAACAACACGACTCATCCCACCATTGCAACGAACAACTCGTCACTCACCCTCTCTTTTGTTTCCATTGACCGGCAACCTCAGGGTTCGTCCACTGGCGTTGGACCCGCCTTCAACCTCATGCTCAGCAACGTTTCTGCAGGGACCGTGGTTCGTATCAACGGGGCCGTTCAACCGACACCGGAGGAGTACGCCGTCGTTCATTACCAGTCCACTCAGTCCTGCCCGAACGTTACCTCCAGCCATCCCCATCCAAGCTACAACGCCTACGTCCTGACGTGTTCGGTCAACATCGAAGTGCAGGGTGCTGCGGAAGTCCATGTCGGCGATTTGCTGCACATGCTTCCCGACACGACCCTCGAAGTCAGCGTTTCTTCGACGGCGCTGAACGCTGCCAAATCAGCCTCGCTGGGCCAGGACGTCCGCGAGGTTCTCGAAGTGCCGCTTCACGTGAAGAGTTTGAGAGGCGGTCTCCGTGTAGGGCTCAATGCGACCACGCTTCCGATGATGGTGGAAGAGGTGGATGCACCGACCTACACGCGTTGGTTGCCCGAGGAGACCGTTTCGTTCACCAGCCATCACACCCGGTACAACCCTCTCAATCCAACGGAAGATGCGCCAGACATCAGCGCGATTTCGCTGTACCTTGGTGGCAACGCCGATCTTGAGCAGAGGTTGGTTCATGTCCAAGTTGACCGAATTCAGCAGGCACCAAGGTTCCGGCAACTCGGCGGAGCGGGCCTCGCCCCCCTTGACGTGCAAAATTCATCGGTTTCATGCTCAACAAACACGTGCAGCATCACGTGGTCTTTCACCAGCACTTGGCTTCTTGATGACGTGGATGACTTGCACGTTCTGGTTTCGGCGACCGATGAAGACGGGCTGGAAGTGGGTCCGAAGGTGTTCGTGAGAAAAACCGCCTTCAACGAAATAGAGAACGATTTGGAAGTGGTGGATTTCACGGTGAGCGACGTTTCTTCGCGACGCATTGACGATTGGACGAACTCGTTCTGGCCGTTCCATCTCAACCGCTCTCAAGCCTTGGAGGCCAAAGGACGCGTGCGCATGGAGGGCATCGCCAATCAGTGGGTCAACCAAGGCGAGGCAGAGGCCACCGTCACGATGCGTGCCGTCCCGCCAAAGAACCTCACAGGGGGCCCAGATGAATGGCCGGGCACGCCGGTGGTGTGGTCCCAGTCCTGGCAGGCAGAGGTCGGCCCGGGAGGTTGGTTCACCGTTCCCATTAGCACACCAAGCGAGGGCGATGCTGTTCCAAGTAACACCTTCCTGGAAATCGTTCCGAGCCTTTCCCGTCGCGGGCCGATGGACGCCATCACCGCTACCAGCGACGATCGCACCGTCGTCCTGACGCCAACGCGGTTTTTGCACGATACCGTAAGCCCGCAAGTCGATTCGCTGACGGTGCTTGATGCGGGCCGAGAAGTTCCGGCTGACGAGCACATCACGATGTACGGCAAAGACGTGGCCTTACGACTGGAAATCAGCGACCAGGAAGGGTTGGCGAGTCAACTCGAGGTGTGGACTTGGCTTGAGAGCCTCCACGACAGCAACAACGACGGCGTTCCTCAATCGACCGAATACGCCATGCAGACGGTCAGTTTGAACCGGGGTGCGCGCGAACTTGAGGTTGACCTTCCCCTTATCGCTTCGGAGAACGTGGTTCCAAACGGCGCCAACAGCGGTCTTCTGAGCGTTGTTTTGGTCGGTCAAGACCTCGCTGGCAACCCGCTTGACGGCGGCGGGGATTTTGGGACGGAACACGACCTTGCAACCCTCAGCGTTCAACGCCGAGCGGACACCGTCTTGGATGTTGACAGCATCACCCTTGACCGTCAAAGTGGCTTTCTCTTTGCGGGGAATGAACACCGTTTCTCCTTCACGCTTGGTGATGCGAACGGTCTCGGTTCGCTCGATGCGATCGAGCTGGCGTTGTTGGGAGAACAAAACGAATCGTCGTGCTTCATCCATTACCTTCCTCGTTTCGCCGAGGTTCAACACGACGAGGGTTGTTTTGTTGCATCACCATCCGTGAGCGTTGAACAACGGCCGCTGGCGAACATCTACGACATCTCTGTCGCGTTCAGGTTGACGTGGAACGCCACAAGGGATCTCGGGCAACAAGAATTGACGCCGTCGTTGAAGGTGTTTGACGAAGGTCAAGACCTTGGTTTGGGACTTTACAGCCTCAGCAGTTTGTCTTGGATGGCCCACGATTTGGTTGAATTGCGCTGGATTGAGATTGTGGATACGCAGCAGCCGTACGGTCAAAACAACGGTTCAATCTATTGGTTCCATCGCAACGACAAGGTCCAGCACAGCATCGGGCTTTACCACCAAAACACCACCATACTGGCGCGCGACTTCCCGCAGACGGGACAGTTCGAATGGATTTTGTCGGACGGCGAACGAACGGGCGGTGGCGTTGTAAACCTAACCATGAACGGCCGCGTTGACTTTGACGTCTACATGAACGAAAACGTGCTGTATTCAGACACGGGTGAATTCATCGTGGCACCAACAGGCTTTGAAGGGTACATCATCCACCCCATCAGCTACGGCGTTGTCGTTGACGACGTCGCTCCAAGGGTCGTCATCGCTGCAGGAGTGTTGAACAATTACGCCTCGAACGCCATGACGGCCGTCCCCATCTCCGTCAGCGTCAACGATGACACGGACATGCCTCCAACAGCGCTTGAAATGCACACGCAAATTTCTCGCGTCGGGCAAATCGTGGAAGGTTCGCGACAAGTTGTTCACCTGCCCATCGCTCGACTGCTCAACGATTTCACCGTCTACGAAGACGTCGTGGATTTCGTGCCGGCAGGGGTTGAACTCACCAGCAGCGATGTGCTCATCGTTTGGTTCAATGCAACCGACAGGTCGGGCCGTTCGCTGGTTGGGCGCGGTTCGCCGCAATCCCCCATCACCGTTGGCATCACTTGGTTCGCCTTTGAACCGGAATTCACCGAAACCACGGCCACACCGTACCGACCCGTTCTTGGCGACAACATCTCGATTTACGCAAGGGTTGCCAACGACGGGCTGCTGGGTGGTGAGGTACGGGTTGTCCTTCGAGACGACCTGGGGAAGGAGTTGGGCAACGGCACGGCCTACCTTGAAAAGGGCGAGTACAGGAATTTCGTTTGGAACATCGAGGCTTGGAAAGAAGGGCGACTTCTGCTCACTTTGGAAATTGAAAACCACAGCTTGCGTATCCCGGTTCCTTTAGCCGAAATTCGAGCGCGAGATCCATCCTCCTCAGCGGGCGATATGGCGACGTTCAGCCTCTCCATACTGGCCTTCGTCGTCGCCGGCATGGTGCTGTTTGTGGTTCGACAACGGCGAGCGCAACGGGACGAACTGTACCATCTTGAACGCATCAAGCGCATCGTTTCATTGAGGCGACCACCGCCCAAGCCGTGGGACTTATCGGACACCTCGCGAGAGGAATAGTGAAGAAGACCGGGACGCACGGCTGGGCAAGAAGCCGGGGTACCCGAGTGGTCAAAGGGGGTGGATTCAAGCTCCTCTGCATAATGCTTCGCAGGTTCGAATCCTGCCCCCGGCACCACTGTTTTTGACCAGATTATTTCATGCCAAAAATGCCAGAATGCCAAACGCCGGAATCCGGAAAAATCACTTCGTTCGCTTGGGTTGGTACAACTGGAAATTCTGCATGAACTCGTCAAGTTGTTCCTCGCTCGGCATGGGGAACTCATAGGGGAACTTGAGGAAGCCAGAGGTCATTCTCTTCAATGCTCGCTCCTTCTTCTTGTCATCCTTCTTCTTGAGGTCAAGCGTTGCCAATCGCTCCCGCATCCTGTCGGTGGTCGTGAGCCAGTTCTCTATCGCTTCCTCGCCTCCACGCTCCATGACTTCACGGAAGAACTCCCTGCGCTTGCGCCACCACGAGGTTGACTTGTTCAAGCGGCGGGAACCCTCTGTCTGTCCTACGCCAGCCTGCAAGAGCCTGCGCAGTTCTCGGTATGGGTTGAGGCTGTCCTTGAGGTAGAAATCCAATGTCGTGCCGGGAATAATGCCTAACGCTCGTGCGGCGGCGGTTCCTGCGGCGGTACGCTTCTTCACTTGGTCAACTTCTTGCGCACCAAGGGCCATGAACAGACCAATGAGGAAGTCGTTGTCTTGGATGCTCTGCGAGGTGTTTGACACTTGGTTCGTCAAGGCCGAAACCACCGGGACATCAGCCTTCCATAGCGGTATCATGTTGGCCGCACCAAATCGCCAGTTCCTGCTGATGCGCTGGAAGTCTCGGACGAGCAGGAAGGTTTTGCCCGGACGAGCGACGCAGTAGGCTATCGCCTCAAGGAGCATGGGCGGTTCTTCCGAAGTACCGCTAACCTGCTCTTTGAACACCTTCGGCTTCCGTTTGATGCCGTTCTGCTTGAGCCAGTCCAGCAAGACCGTTTCCTGCGCCGTGAGCGTCTTCTTTTGCTCCTTGGTGGACACCCGGCAGTAAAGCACCGGTTGACGCCCAGAGAGGGCCGTTTTCATGCTCAAGCATAAGCCGAACAGAGACAGCGCAAGCCAAAGCGAAATCATTCTTCATCACCACGCATGCTATCCAGATACTCCTTCAAGAACATGGCATAGTCTCGCCAATTTTCGGCCTTTCGTGGATTGCTTCGTTCCCGCCAGTTGGAACTCTTCTCATCAAGCGGGCGGACGAATCCGTTCTTGCTGATGATGAAGCCCCGGAAGTCGGCCATGCGCTTGAGCGTGAGGCTCTCCAAGTCTCGTGGTTTCTTGCGGACATTGACGCTGATGTCACCGTTCCTGTCGGGGCTGAAATCGTACGCCAGAACCTCGCCCGGCCCCTCGTAGTTGGGGACATTGAGGCACCCGTAGCGAGTGCGTCCCTTGCGGGTCTTGTAGCGGCTCCAACCGCATGCAACCTTGAGGAATGGGACATCAATGAAAATGGGCCTCATTCCTCTTCCTCCCGGTTGAGGTGTTCAGCGATGGCACGAGCCGCCGAGCGATGCTCAAAGCGGTGCTTTGGCAGGACATTTTCGTTCTTCAACACCTGCCGTCTGTCGCATTTGCACCTTGCCCGGATGCTGGGCTTCTGGGCGAGGGTTTCCTCAAACGAACCCTCTGCCCGGCTTTGATGGACGCCCCAGCGTCCGCAGGGTTGCCTCCTGTCTGGTTGTTTCGTTCTTCCCCGAGTCTCTGCGGACTCTTCGCACCGATACACGAAGTAGTGGTATTGTCTCTTCAAATTCTGTCAACTTCCCCTCCGTGGTATGGGAACGCTGGGGAGTCACGAAGACTACCCTCTCCAGTCGTTCCCACTGTTCAACACACGCTACGACGGCCCCTTTCGTCGGCCCTCTAACGCAGTTGCCATTCTTCCTATCCTGTTGCCCGTCCGTAGTGGGGTTGGTGCTTTTCTGGTTAGTGGCAAATCCCGAACCGTCTTAAACATACGCAGAATTATGCCAGAATACGGCCAGCGTGGGTTCATAACAACCCGCACATATCGCAGTTGTAAGCGTTGTCAAGTGTAGTGTCTTTACATTTAGTAACACAGAACGATTCTTGAGATTCTCGTTTCTCTCCAATAACAATAACACAGAGTCAAAAACTTCACTTTCCTCAAAATTTACCTCACCGTTTTTGACCCCTTTTTTGCTCGACGAGTCGGGTTCAGGTTGGCTTGAGGTAGTGATCGTTCGTACGTATGCCAGAACTCCTTCTAAACCGCTTCACGGTGCGCCAAACATGCTTGAGGAATTGCAGGCTTTTGCGCTGTTGGGTTTGATTGGAACACACTACTTTTTGGTGCGCTCCTGCTTTGGAATCAAGGAAGAATTGCCCATCCAAGGACGGGCCATAACCGACCGTTTGGAGCAGACTTCCGACCTGCTGGACGAGGTGGCCCAACTGATTGCCGACCTCGGTGACGCCACCTCGCAGAAACCACCAGAGGCGGGTTCAAATTCGCCGTTCGGGATTATCCTCAATTCGCTTTTGAATAGCAACGGAATGGCTGGGAAACATGCCACGCCGGAGCAAGAATGGGAGGTTCTCCCGCCAGACGACGACCAGACGCCGACGCAAGAAGACAACTAACGTCACCATGCTTGCGCAACAGTACCTCATCGCCGACGCTGTTAGCAGAGGGATGATGGGCGTCAACCTGCTTACTTTCCTTGGCCTCCGTAACGACTTCGGCGGCGGGTACAGTAGCGGCAACAACTCGGACGAGTTGACCTTGAAGGAATTGATTGACCGGGCGATGGGAGGCTCTGGCGGTATCGCTGGCTCGTATTGGTCGGGTGGAGTTCCGCAGGTTCTCAAGACCAACCTCAAGAGGAACGCCGTTCCAATGCTGGGGGCTGTCATCGGCATACCCATCGCTTTCAAAATCGGAACGAAGTTGCTCCGGAAACCAATCATCACGCCTGCCAACCGGATGCTCAAAGCGGCTGGACTTAGCGGGGTGAAGGTATGACCACGCAGGATGTTCAAGCAACTTTGAGCAACGCCCGGATGGGCAAGGTCTTCTCCAAGAACGCAACTGATGACATCTGGGACGGCAACACCTTGACCGATACCATTAGCGGCCAGCAGGTCGGCATTCTGATGCCAAACACGACCATTTCTCAAGTTCAATGCCAATACACCGGCGGACTCGTGGCGTGGCGCATACAGAACGCCCAGAGCCTCGTTTTCAATCGCTGGGGCTTTGGCTCCAAAGACGGCCTCGCCTGCTTTGATTCGTCCCGTATCGCACCGTACAGCATCAACCCGAACGACATCTTCACCGTGTACCCTCTGCCAGTTGACGGGACGGCCCAGCAAACGAATGTTCTCGCATGGATTCAGACCACGAAGGGCGTCGAGTTGTTTGAGGCGAAAGGCGTCGTTGACGGCGTGCCTACGGCCATGAAAACGGTCGTGAATGACCAGACCCTCGGCGACTCAATGTTCAACTCAACGCTCGGCTCCATCTGCGTGCAAGCAGAGGACGGGGCGACCGTGGATGAGGTGACCATCATTGACAACTCGGGCGGTGTCGTGCTTACGCTGTTCGGCGGTGTCCGTGGTGATACGCTCGGGGCGATGTCGCTCTACAAGAACCTCAACGCCGATTCATTGGCCGTTCCCATCGGGAAGGGTTTCCAAATCAAGGTTCAAACGACCTCTGCACCGTGAGGCGAACCGGTATGACCTCGGGTTATCCCATCAACTGGGCGGCCTCTACGGGCAACCGTAGGCTCATGGAGAACCCCCTCTATGTCAAGTATAGCAGTTCCACCTTTGCCGACATCCTCGCCGCCGATGTCAAGGCCGATTTGAACGGCGTGCTGGCCCGTGCGGAAACGGCGGAAATCTGCGCCTATCTGTCGTGGCTACTGCGCACCAAAGAACTCCTTGCGTGATACCATGCCTAAGTCAAAGCCCACGCAGGTTATCGTCCATCGCATTGAGTTGCAGGAGAAAGAGCGTGACATGCTGGAAGCGTATGTCGGCGGAAGCGTCGTCAAGAACGTCACTGGCCCTGTCATCATCGCCGCAGGCGTGGGTTCCGCCGCTTACATCGGCTACAAGACCGCTAAGGCCGTCGCAGGGTGGACCGAGGACATCATGGACGACTTGGGCGAGTTGGCGGACGGCGTGATGGAACCCGTCCTCGGGAAGAAGGAATACGAGGACAAAGAAACCGGCAAGACCTACAAGAATCCGTTCGCCGGTATTCCCGTTGTTGGCTCGTTGTTTGGTGCTGGCATCAATATCGGAATAGCGACAAATCCGTTCAAGTGAGCGTGCCGAATAACGACGGAATCCGGAACATTTGTCCCGAATCCCGTCACGGAAAAATGCCAGATTTGAAGGCAAAATTGGCAGGTTTTTCCCTGCAAAAACATGCCAAAAATTCGGGATTTTTGCAGGATGTAGCATGTTCGCAGTGACGCATTTTTGGCGCAGGTTCAGAACCTGCCCCCGGCATTGTGATTGGTTCCACCGACGGGGGCTTGATTATAACACGGGACCTTCTGCGAAATACAATGGACAATCAAGCCATTCGCCAACTCGACCAGGGCGTATTTTTGCTTTCAGGGCCAAAAAAACCTCTTGGTATTCTGGGCTACGTTGTGGTGATTGGGTTCCTTGTCGCCGCTGTTATCATGTACAGCGGAAGCCTGTCCATACCAGATGTCCCGCAGGTTGGTGAAGCGTTGGAAATGGACGCCCTGCACGACGACGTGTCGTCCTACACCTTTGAGCCGGTTCAGGCCGGTTTTGAATCACCGGAATATGCCGAAAGCGCGGCCTTCATCACGGTCCCGCTGCAGTTGAAAGACGGCCACATTGCTTCACACAAATGCACGTGGAGTGAAGACGACGACGGCGGTGGAAGCTGGAGTTACGGTTTTGATATGGAACCGGCAAGCAAGTTGACGTGGCTTGACGTGAACGGCAAACAAATCACGGCCGCGTTTTCACTCCAAGGTTCACTCAACCCGGAAGGCGAGGTCATTGAACCGCCTTGCAATTATGAGTGGTACAGAGACATCGCTGGCTATGAATCTGGGTATTTTGAAAACAGCGATCCTCACGAGTTCAACGTGTTCATGATGGTGGAGCAAAATCCCGAACGGTACCAAATCCTTTCCGTCCAAGAGATTGTGGATTTTGATGACCCGGGGGAGCCACCTCAAGAGGTCACGCAGCGTGAAGACGTAGGCCGGTTTGCACTTGCCCAGTTCGGCGTCGCAGGCTTGGTGTTCATGCTCAGCACCCAACCTCCTCTTCGCCATGAACTTCGGAAGTTGCGAGAGGCCAACAAGGACGCTGTTAAGGACGTGACCTCTTCGGCGGGCATTTTAGGCTCCAGCGGCAGGTATTTCCCCCATTTTGGGGTTAACTTTGAACCGCTGCCTTTCAGCGACGCCATTGCTCGGTCGGTCGACGACGATTGGTTGCTTGGCTCCCCGGCCCCGTCAAATTTTGCCGACCCGTATCCGGGTGACGAGGGCGGGAAATTGATGCCTGAGCACCCCAACCTCGTCGGTACGCCGACACCTGCCGTTATCACCCCTTACACCCTTGGTGCTATCCTCTTTGCTGGTTCGTTCATCTGGCTGGCCGCAGATTTGCGTGCGCGAGACGGCTCTGAGTTTCACACCACCCTCGGATGGGGCCTCACGGCGTTGGTCACGGTGGTGAATTTGCTTTGGTTCCGAAGCGCATGGAAGCAATTTAAGTTGACGCGACTGATACGTGATTTGCCCACCTCTCCCATCCGAAGCGTGGCGGTGGGCCAGGCCGAACTCGTTGGCCAAGTGCGCCCTTCGGTAGCAGGGACACCAGCAATGTCAGTGGGCGGGCGAACACACAACGGCTTGGCCGGTTGGCAGTGGAAGTCGTACGAATACGAATGCAGCACGGATTCAGAGGGCAACAGGTCTTGCAGCTGGGAGCACAGGGAAACCAAAACAGGTGGCGTCCCCTTCATGATTCACGACGGTTCTGGCGGGATGCTCATCGACCCGTCGCTTTGGGAGGGCGAATCCATCGACTACGGCCCGGTCCTGTCGGAATGGAGACGGGGCGATTGGAAATGGAAGTTAAGTGGATTTGGCGTTGGCGACCCGATTTACATCTTGGGTGACTGCGTTCCAAGAAACAACGAACATCTGGAGAAATGGGGTGGCCATCCAACCTTGGCACAAGCCCTCTTGACGATGGTCCCGACGAAGGGAACGGGCGATCAGTCTTCGTTCCATTACGGCACGGAACTCGACGTGCTGGCTCACAATCGGTCCGTGTTTGAGATCTTGCTGGTGCCGCTGTTCGTCTTTCTTCTGAGCGTTTTCATGTTCATCAGCTACACGCCTTGATTCTCGCCACCATACGGGCGTGACCTCAACATTCTCGGTTCAACGAAGGCGAGTTCTTGTTCACGCTTCGTCGGGTTTGATGTTTCGTACCTTCAACCCAGCCTCACGCATCATGTTGGTTGACCGCTCAAAGTCTTCATGCCAGCGTTCAGGAATGGTGTCGCCACCCGTGTAGACCACTTCGACGATGCCGGCTTGAATCAAGGAACGGGCGCAGCGTGTGCAGGGCGGCCACGTCACGTAGGCCGTGCAATCCTTCAGCGAAACGCCGATCCTCGCCGCGTGCATGATGGCGTTCTCTTCTGCGTGGCAGATGAGCGGGTATTTCTGTTCCCTGTCCTCCAGCCGGTCAAGGGAGTCCTCAATGCCTCGAGGGAAACCGTTGAATCCGGTCGAGCGTATCTCTCGGTCTGCACCGACCACGACGCATCCCACTTTCGTGGAGGGGTCTTTTGACCACAGGCTGATGTGGTGAGCCAGGTCGAGAAAACGCACATCCCACTTCGTTGGCATACCGACCAAGTCGCTCTGGCGGCCTCTCCCTATGAGCCTTTGCAGGTTGGATTAACAACGGCGAATTTTGGTTCTCGACCCGAAGGGAGGTCATACCTTCCACGCTGGGTCAAACGAACCGTTCAGCCGTGATGGCGAGAAGGTCGTCGCTATCTGCTCCGAGGGCGCTGAGCAAATTTCCTTGGAGGTACAACGACCCCAAACAAACAACTGTCGTGCCGTCCAGGCCGTTTGACTCGAGCCAATCAACGCTTTCTTTCGCCGTTTTGAAAGTGCCGTCAACCGGCAAACCGACCTCCGTAAACGATGCCGCCAAAATCTCTCTGGGTACACCGGGGTATCGACCAAACTGGGGTTCAGTCAACACAACGGCTTCGGGAGGACATTGGTTGCACAGCGATACCACCGGCGCCAACATCGCTTCCATGTCTTGTTGAGGACTCGTGCCGAAAAGCAGGATCCACGGTCCTTTCAGGGCCTTTGTGGACGAAAGCACAGCGCACGATTTTTCCATGCCGCTCGGGTTGTGCGCCCCTTCGAGTAGAAACGTGAGGTTTGGGCGTCTTGGAGAGGTTACGGCTTGCATTCTTCCCGGCCATTGCAGGCTTTTGAACGCGGGGAAAGGGTGTTGATGACACGCTTTCAGGTGGTTCCATGCGGTGTTCGCCAGTTGCATGGCTTCCTCAACATAAGGGCCGCTTTCGTCGACCAGCACCCATTCCAAACCGGCAGGTTGCGGTTGTTCCCCAAGGTCTGGATTTCCAGCCGACTTTGCGCACCCCTCGATGCCCTTCTGCACGCTCGCTGATGTCGGTTGGCGAACAATTAGCGGTTTTCCAGGCCGAGCAATGGCGGCCTTTTCTTTGGCGATCGCTTCGAGCGTGTCGCCAAGAACCGATGCATGCTCTAGACTCAGCGAGGTGATGACCGCTACATCAGCATCGGCCACCCGCGTGGCGTCCAGCCTTCCGCCAAGGCCGGTCTCGAGCAGCAAGACCTGAACCGAAGAGCGGGCGGCGACCACCATGGCCACCAGAAACGTCGTTTCAAAGAAGGTCAGGTCGATACGCGCTCGTTGGACCGTTTGATGGACATGGCGCAGGGCTTCATCAAACACCTCTTTTGAGACCGGGCGACCGTTAATGCGCACCCGCTCTTCAACCCGCACGAGGTGCGGTGAGGTGAACGCCACGTGGTTGATGCTGCAGGCGGACAGGGCTGCTGACAGCGCAGCGATGGTGGTGCCTTTGCCGTTGCTTCCGGCGACGTGTACCGTCTCGTAAGCAGGGGTAGGGAGCTGCAGTTCCTTCAGCGCCGCAGCGGTGCTTTGCAGCCCCAGTGTCATGCCCCGTTGTTTGGTGGCCTCCAGCCAAGCGCGCAGGTCGGCCGTTTCCACCATAACACGGGCTACCATCCCTGTGCCATAGCCTCTTTCCTGTCAGAAACACGCCTTCAAGAAACGCGAGACTGATATGGAAGAGGGGATTGGGAAGGCCATGAGCGATGTTGCAGAGGCCGACGAGACTCGAGACGTCTCTCAGCGCTTCGCCGATGTCGAGGACGAGCTTCGACAGGGCGACACGATCGGTGCTTTGATGGCCGAGCAATGGCGTGGCATGGCGGGCATGGCCGGTATGTTTGTCGCCACCATCGCTCTTGCGATCTACATTCGACCGTACTACGACGTGGGTGAACTGCACGCCTTTGGCGCGTCGGGCGCCACGCAAGTGCGCTACGTTGCTCTGGAACTCCTCGCCATTTTTGCGTTCACGGCGCTCATCATTTTTCTCGCTCGTTGGGGCAAGGAATACATCATCAAATACGGTATGTACGTTGTTCTCACGTTGGCCATGATGTACACCACCGTGCCGCTTGCTCACATGCTTGTGCTCGACTTTGACACCGAACCTTTTGCGGTGGAGAACGAGCGGACGTTGGACGGCAAGATGCTGGGCGCTTGGGGCGACAACGGTTTCCTTCTCTACGACGTAAGCGATGGAGACACGAACACCACCGTTGACATCATGGCGTGGGATGCGTCCAACGATTACGAGACGCCTGTTTGGAACACGACGCACCCTCACCACGTTTACGAACCTGGTGCTCCGGTCACGATGACCGTTTCCGCAGACAAGCTCACGTTTGCCTCCAATGCTTACACTTGGGTTCTCGATGCGTCCACCGGCGAACTTCTGGAAAGCTATGCCTGCTACACGACCGACGGCGATGTCATCGAGCACCTTGGCAACATGGAGGGCGGCTGCAACCTCGCTGTCTCCACTTCAGACGGGTACTACATCGTCAATCCTTATGCTGAACTGTTCCGCTACCAAACGTTCGAGAGCGATCCCGGCTTGCTGGTCTACGAAGGCCGCTGGGCTCTGCCGGACTTTGACGTGGCTGGGCAACTCTTACGCAGCCAACTCCTTGACGATGACCATTGGTTCTTGGCAATGCCAACGCAAGCCGCTTCGATCTTGCTTGAGGAAAACGCCGCAGCGCTTGATCTCGGTCAAGGAGCCGTCAACAACGCCACCTATCACATGCAGCACTATCCAGAACAAGGCACAGCACTGACTTCGGTTGACGTGGGCTGGTCGCCGTTCATGGAAGAGAACATCTCCGAAGCGATGTCAATGCCCGACACGAGGCACCAGCGACTGATTCTCATGGGTGCTGATGACGGCACCATAACGGGCGTTGAGTGGAACGGCAGTTTGGAGGGCGAAGACGCCTACACTCCGCAGGACAAGTTGAATTTGGACGGCTTGGTCGACAACGTCTCGTCCGTGCGAATCACTGACTTGGACGAATCCGGCATCTCTGACCTGTTGATTGCAGGTGACGGTGAAGCGCACTGGATTTACACGACGTCGCTCATCAACCGGGCCAGTTTCCCCGTCGCCGAGGACGCAGCCAACGTGTTCTTTGCCGTGGAGGATGAAGAGGCAACGTTGCTCGTGCTCAGCAAAAGTAAGGCGGACGGCACGACCCTTCTCCAAGACGGTGAACTGACCTCGGCGATGTTCCCGCTCTATGGCTTGCAGTTGTTCCTGATGCCCACCTTAGCCGGTTTGGCGGCGACCGCTCTCCTGTTGCTCCTTCTCGTGGTTCACAGCGAATGGTACGTGGTGAACACCACGGGCGTGTTGTTGGGCGCGGGGGTTTGCGTGATGCTGGGCGTGACCTTCGTGCCGGCGCTGGCGATTTTGTTCATGGTCCTCGCTGCTGTCTACGACTTCTGGGCGGTTTACAAATCCAAACACATGCTCGATTTGGCCGACACGATGGTCGGGCTGCGCCTGCCCATCCTTCTCGTGGCGCCTCAAGACAGTGAATACTCCCTCATCGAAGAGACGCAGCGAGCCAAGCGTCCGGTCTCGTCGCAACCAGCGGCTGCGCCCGGTGCCACGGTCAAACGCGCCAAGAAAGGGAGCGAAGCGATGTTCATGGGTTTGGGAGACATCATTTTCCCGGGCATGCTCGTGCTTTCAGCCCTGCAGTGGCTTGACCAGAGCGCCGCCTTCCAAGTGGCCATGTTCACGCTGGCTGGAGCGCTTCTCGGCTACCTTGCCCTGATGACCTACGTCGCTCGTGGGAAAGCACAAGCCGGCCTGCCTCTGCTCAACGGTGGCGCCATTCTTGGGTACTTTATTGGCGGGCTTCTCCTCCTCGGCGGCGACATCTTTAGTTTCAACATCTCGTGGTGAAGCCAATGCTTGACATGAACATGTTCCGTGAGCACGCCGACCTTATTCGTGCCGACCACACCAAGCGCGGTCTGCCGCACGACAACATCGACAAGGTCATTGAACTCGACCAGCGCTGGCGGAACCTCCTGCACGAAACCGACCAGCTTCGTCGTGCCAAGAACGAGGCGGCTCGCGGCATTGGTGCAGCCAAGAAGGCCGGTGACGACGAAGCGGCAAAAACCATTCTCGCCGAGGTGGCTGACCTCGGGGCCAAAATAGCCGATATGGAAGCCAAAACCAACGAGGCCGTGGCCGTCCGGGACCGGCTTCGCATGTCGATACCCAACATCCTTCACGCAGACGTGCCGGTGGGTGAGGACGACTCGGGCAACACCGTTCACGGGGTCTACGGGGTCAAACCCGAGTTCAGCTTTGAACCTCGAACCCACAACGAACTTATCGAAATGAACCGCTGGGTTGACCTCAAGCGAGCTGCAAAAATCACCGGTAGCCGATTTTACTTTCTGAAAGGCGACTTGGCCCGGTTGGAGTTCGCGCTACAGCAGTACGCTGTCAACTTCCTGCGCGAGCGCGCCTACACCTTCGTTCAGCCCCCCGTCATGATGAACCGAGAGGCCTACGAAGGGGTCACCGACCTCGGCGACTTTGAAACGGTCATGTACGGCATCGAGCCGGACAAGTACTACATGATCGCCACTTCGGAACACCCGCTCACGGCGATGTACATGGACGAAACGATTCCAGAAGAACAGATGCCGCTGCGCATGGTTGGGGTGTCCCAGTGCTTCCGTCGTGAAGTCGGGAGTCATGGGCAAAGCGACCTCGGTATTTGGCGCGTCCATCAATTCACGAAGGTAGAGCAAATCATCATTGCCCGCCCAGAGGATTCCTGGGAACTTCACGAAGAGTTGCTCAAGAACTGCACCGACCTGTGGGACAGCCTCGGCATCCACTACGAGGTGGTCAACATCTGCACCGGCGATATGGGCACGGTGGCGGCGAAAAAATACGACCTTGAGGCGTGGATTCCTGGTGCGAAGCAGTACAAGGAGATCGTCTCCTGTTCAAACTGCACGGACTATCAGGCGAACCGGCTTGGCATTCGCTACGGACAGCCCGGCCATCCCAACCAACCCATCGTTCACACCCTCAACTCGACGGCGGTCGCCACGTCCCGTGCCCTGGTCGCCATCATGGAGCAGTACCAACTTGAGGACGGTCGGGTCGCCATCCCCGAGGCGCTTCAACCTTTGATGGGCGGTCAGGACGTCCTCGAACCGTGCGGCTGGGGATGAGCGCGCAGCGCTGGCTATCCTACGCGTATGCCGACATCTCCCCTCACCCATCCAATAGAAAAGATGGCGTTAGTGACGACTCACTGCAAACCCTTCGTATCAGAATATAAAATTCAAAGGGTAATGGGTTTAACCTTCTCAACTCATCAAATCGACATGTATGCAGCCGATGCAGGATAACCGGCTTAATGATTAAAGACAAGTAATTGATGGCAAGCAATGCCATGTTGAGGTTGTTGCGCAAAGAATACTGGGAAGAACTGCGAGACTTCGCTGTTCAATCTCCGCCAAAATTCAAGATTTTTTGTGTGCTTTTCATCTTCATAGCAAACATAGCAGGCACCACTCCCTTTCCTCAAGAGATATTTGAGGAGTTTTATTTCCTGAAGATTTGGACCTGGAGTCTTCTGGCCAACATTGTGTTCGCTTTCACCATGTCGTTGTGCTTTTTCATACCGCTCGAAATTGCTGTAAAAACCAAATCCAAAATCAGATATTTTCTCTCTCCGCTGGTCGCATCACTCTTGGTACCGATTGGCTTTTTTGCGAGTTGGTTTTTCGTCTGCATTGGAACAGAATTCGACAGTGGCAGTTATGGGTACCCACTATGGGCCGTAGATCACTCAATCATCGACTTCATCCAACCGGTTTCGGATGCTGCGAACTTGGATAATTTGGGGTATTTCTTCTGGGCCTACAATGGATTATGGGCGCCCATGCTGGGCTTATCACTGATGGTATTCTCGTCGGTCCCGGTACCGAAACAGGACGATTCCTTGACGGGAGCGCGAGGATGGCCGTTATCGGAGGTTGAACAAACTCAGAAAAAAAGATTCATTGCTTATGTTGTGTTTTTGTTCATTTTTGTATATTTTGAATGGTACCGTCTTTTCAAGTGATACATAACAAAGAGGTTCACTTTGCTGAGACGGGTGAGCAAAGGGTACCCACGGCAATATCCCGTGATTCAACAGTACTTTTTGCCTCAAGCCAGCAAGACCTCGTTGACCATGGTCAGGAGGCCAAGAACCAAGGCGAGGGTCAACAGCGCAACGGTGAATTTACCTCCATCCTCCATTGGTTCGCCCATGAACGTCATGCCGTCTTCCATCCCTTCGTCCTTGAGTCTGTAGTAGCTGATGAGGACCAGAAGCATCACCAGAGGAATCGTCAACACATCCATCTTGTTGGTGTCGCTGGTCGTCCGTGATAGGCCGGCCACGAGTCCGACGTACGTGGAGACCGTGGCAGCGATGAAGGCCATGGCAGAGGGGTGCATGACTGTCCACTTGCCTTTGGCACCGTCGGTGAGGACCAGCGCTGACCAGAGCGTGTACACGAGAATCATGGCACCGGTCACCGACACCGTAGTAGGTAGCGGTGCTCCCAAACCTGGAGTGTCGTCAAGTTTACTCACCCACTCCTCGCCCGCCGGGAAACCTTGAGCAATTACGTCGTCGGGCGTGAAGATCATTCGCAAGGCATAGTACAACCCCGACAACACAAGGAGGACGAGCGCCAGCATGGCCACTTTGTCGTTGACCTTCAACCCCGGCTTGTAATCCGACAAACCCTCGTTGACGCCCTCTTCACGCAACAGTGCGTAAGCGCCAATGTAAACCAGCGTCACGAGGATTGAAACGTACTTTGGGGCCGCGCTTGCCTCGCTGTCCGGGTTCCAATTCAACCAGATGCAGGCCGTCATGGTGATGCTGCCGATGATGACGGGCAGCATGATGGTCCACTTGCCTTTGGCCCCTTCAAAGAAAATGAGCATGGTGGAGATGAAAATCCCAAAGAAGAGCACGCCGTTGAAGCTGCTCTCAACGCCACCCTTGCCGTAGGCAGGGTCTTCAAGCATGCCAGCAAGACCGTTGTCGAGGAGCGCAAAGCCGGTGTCGCCCCCGGTCACGTATCCCATGGAAAAGAACATGAACGTGACCGAGTAAAGCAGGAACAGAAAAGCCGAAATGCCGAGGCAAACTTTTGCGGGTGTGGATTCAATTTTTAGCATCTTAATCAATGACCTGTCCGTTCACTTGCTAATTAACGATGATGGCCGCAAAACCAACGAAGAAGGCTGTTTTGATGGCATTTTGAGCATGCTGCAGTCAATTCAACGGTGTCCGTCAGATTGGACCCCGCCGTAGAGGATAGGCCGAGTGCGGCAAAGATCGTAATATCGGGTGAATCGAACATGCAAATCCTGACACAAACCCCATATCCAGCATGGTTGTGGAGAAATCATGTCGGGTATCGTGTCGCTTCGCAGCGTACACGGGAAGTTTCTGAGCGCACAGCCTGACGGGCGCGCTGAATGGAACAGACCTGTTGCAAGTGCGTGGGAGTACTTCCACGTTGAGGAGCGGCCAGGCGGTAAAATCACCCTCAGGGGCGCCCACGGCATGTATGTTTCAGCACAGCCCGACGGCAGCGTGCAAATCAATCGCCGATCGGCACCGCCAAATGGCTGGGAGGAGTTCAGCGTTGAAGACCGTGGCAACAACACGGTCTGTTTGAAGTCCTGCCACGGGAAGTACCTGAGCGCGCAGTCTGATGGCACGGCACAGTGGAACCGGGACCATGCGCCCCCTGGGGGCTGGGAAGACATCCAGTTCGTGCAGCAGGGCGCTACAGGTCAACAACACCCTGCAACAACTACAGCATCTATGCCCTCGTATGTAATCGTCGCTCAAGCCGGAAGTCCGGAAGTGAACGGGAACTATGAGTTCATGCCCGGCAAACATGAGAATAGACACTTCAGCACTATCGCCGGCCATTACCAGCATACTCAGAACCCTGAGATTTTCATCGCTTTCCAAGACACCGGTCCTTACCATCAACGCCCGGAGTGGAGGAAGTGGATGATCATCTCAAGAGCAGGGGTTCTCTATGCTGCGCATACCGGTGGAAAGATCGGTGTTCCCCCGCGTGAAGGCGTATGGGAAAATGTTGACTGGGGTCATCCGGGAGCACCCGGTGGCGCACATCCCGCGCCAACGGTCAGGCACGGCGACCAAGCGTCCGACGCTGCGTCTCGAATTCAGCGGCACCTCAACAAAAGCCGTACCTCCACGTCTGCTTCAGGCGAACCAATTCAGGTGCTGGAAGCCGTGCTGGGTAAACCTGTCCGCTTCAAATTGAACCATCCCCCAAGCCACAACGATGCTTGGGTGGGCATCTATCCAACGGGTGCAAGCGATCAGGATCATGGGGCGCCTCCTCGGTGGAAATACATTAGGGATGTTGACGTTAACAACGTATCCTTATCAAACGGGGAGTTGACTGCTGGCGATTGGAGCATACGTGTCTTTTCAGACGGCGGATACACGCTGGTCCAACGAAAAGATGTCACCATCCACACGGCGCATAAAATCCACTCGAGCAAGGCGGTATCATCAGCGAGGGAATCGATTGAAATTCTGGAAGCCGTGGCCAACAAACCCGTTCGTTTCAAGATCAACAACCCTCCAACCAACCACGACGCGTGGGTCGGCATCTACCCGCCAAACGCCAGCGACCAGGACCACGGAGCGGAAAACCATCGATGGAAATGGCTTCGCAACATCGATGTCAACAACGTGTCGTTCCCCAAGCGGGCAGCAGGCCCTTGGAGCATACGGGTGTTCTCCAACGGAGGGCACGCCCTCCACGAACGGAAAGACTTCGATGTGAAGCCGCCTGAACCGGTTGACCCAGCCATCCTGGAATCAAGTCGGCGGTCGGCATTAATCGCCTTGTTCATCGGTATGGTTCTGCTCGCACCGAGCGTTCCTTTGTTTATCGCCGGATTGGGTGAGGGCCTCAGCGACGGCATGACCTCCGCAACCTTGGAAATCAAAGACAGCGACGGGCAAGGCGATTTAGGATGGGGAATTTATGTCGAGGGGAGCGCCGTCGATTTCAATTCAAACGGCATCTATGACCACTGTGAAAACATCATCGTGAACGCCACCCACTCTGGAAGCTGGATGTCTGACCCGTGGACGGGGTATCAGAGCGTCAACGCTCCAGACGAAACCCGACAGGTGTTCTATCTCGAAACTGCACACGAGGGGAGTGGCTGCAGCACTATGGATGGCGCTTGGCCCGAATCGCGCTATCACGATGGAAGAGAGCTCATCAAGATTGGACGAGCATGCCACGGTTGCATGGCCGGCACGACCACCATCACGGCACAAAACTCCGATGGTGGCGAGGTCATGATGTGGATTCAAAACGAGGAGAAGAAGGAAGTCCTTGGGATGCTTATTCCCGGCGCCATATTCATGGGTATAGGCGGCTTTACGTTCATTGTTAGCCTGTTCGCCCTCCTGAATATGGGATTCAAATCCATGCCTTCCTCATCCTCCAAGAGAAGAGCGGTCGCTGCCACGGGCGTTGGCATTACCTTGGTCATCATGGGTTTACCGCTTCTCATCATAGGATCCATATCCACGGGCGAAGGCAGACTCGCCATGTTGATTCCGGGTGCGGTAATGTTTAGTATTGGCGCACTAGTGATAGTTCTTACCGCCACGATAGGAATGAAGTCCAAGGAAGGGCACTCGTCCGTGGCGAAAACTGGAGCCTCAAGCAATGCGAATCCGAACCTTGAGGTCCTGTCCTTCAACCACCGTCAACCCGTCCGATTCAAGATCACCAACCCTCCCGGGCACAACGATGCCTGGGTGGGCCTGTATCCGGTGAATGCGGACGACCGCAACCACGGCGACCGCTGGCGCTACCTGAGAGACATTGACGTCAGCAACGCCACCCTCCCCGGCCAAGAACAGGGTCCTTGGAGCCTCCGTCTCTTCTCTGACGGCGGCTACACCTTGCAGCAACGCGTGGACTTCGAACTTCGTGCCGACAGCAAAGAGGAGGTTTGGATGAAGGAGGCTGAATTTGACGGCCAGCGCCTCAACGGCCTCGTTCCCGATCACCGAAACGAATTCACCAAAAAAATCACCAGCAGCAAAATCAAACATCAGCATAAGGTCGGTGACATCAACCGTTTTGAAACGCACGACACCACCTACTTGGTCTACGACCGAGATCTGCAGGAAGAGACGAGCAAAGAAAGCCCGTTTTGGGAAGCGAATTGAGCAGAAGGTTCGTTTCCAAGGGCTCCCCTCGTATTCCTATACGTCATCGAGAGTAGCGTCTGACAAGACCCACTGCAAGTACTTTGATTTGCTAATACCAGAGTAATGGGTATTCGGATAAACCCTCTGACAAGACCCTAAACTAATCACTAATCTTCGGAATATACAGTATTACGTAAAACCACAATTGTGAGTGGAATTACTGCTAAAAACGCATAACTCACCATCACATATGGACCCATGAATAACATGAAGGGATTCAGTGTTAAAACAAGTACAGATAATCCACCAAGAGTCATCTCCCAAATAACTCCAATTACCGCATACCAGAATAATGGCCACTTAATATCAGTCATTTTTTTCTTATGGACAATCAGACATAAAATAAACACTTGAATGAGAAGAACAACATTGATCCATGTTGTCATCCGACAACCGAGCCCGTCGCCAGAATCCATACAATTGATAGTTTCTTCAAGAAAGATAAACGGAAGCGAAACAAGAGGAGCAAGAAAAACTGCAGAGAGCGGAATTCTTGCAAATAGTTTTGCAATCGGCTTACGGAATTTGTAGAGTAAAATAAAACCAACAATAATTATGGTAATATCTGCCAAGAACCCTAAGCTTGACATAAAGTTTCTATGCACAGTTTTGATTTAAAATAGATGTATTTAGTAGAAAAAGGCAAAAAAAACGTGTATAGGCAGCAGTCCATTTTACCAGCTTAGCAAAGGGCCCCCCTTTGCCAAACAGGGTTGGCAGTCGGTAGTCACTGCACACCCGCTTTGAGGCGAATGAAAATCCATTGAAACTATTGCTTAACCCACTCATAACTCTGGTTATCTAAGCGCGATTGATATCTTAGAAATAGCCGAAGTCCCAAGGTATGGCCGACATGAACGTCAAGCAATTGATGCGTGCAAGGACTTTCTAGATATCGAGACTTGAAATGTGAGAAACACATAGGATTCTCTTAAGAACAAATCTCACTATTATCAAACAAACTGTGCATTAATTGCATCTTGCATGTTTTGTCCTGCAAACTGGGGTTGAGCTGCAAGTGGATGTGGCGCTGCTTGGTTGCCTACTATCCACGCATCCAACCAAGTGCTACAATGGGTGTATGAGGTTTCACCGTTGAAATAAGAGTTGGGAGTTTGTAAAGCGACCGAATGAGTACCATGCATGTGTGCGCCCCATGTTGCTATAATTGTGTTGAACCAGAGATCAAATTTTTCACAACCGAGTTGGTTGATCTTTTTGCCCTGAGCACCATCATGCCACACTATTGCATCGAAGTATCCTTCTATTGTGTCGTTCCAATCGTCAAGATCATCGTTGCAGATTTTAAGGATGAAGTCTAGGAACAGACTTGACAGGTGCGCTACCGCTTGATTGTAGAATGCTGGAGCACCAGCGTCAACTTGAGTCTTCAATAGTGCTTTACAACGATGAAGCAAAATCATTGTGTAGAGCACAGGTTTTGGCGAGTAAGGTTGGTTAACAAAAATATCATTATATCTTCCTGTTGCACTGGTAGAGTGAAATTTTTTAGCGGAAGATTTTGCAACAGATGGCTCACTATTAATCACTAAACTTGCTTTGGCGAAATCAGAAGGGTGCAACCGGTAGTGGATCGCCTTTCCAGCATTTCTTTGGATCCTGTATTGTTGTTTTTCTGCTGGACTTAGGAATTCAAAGGCACCTGATTTTTGATCAAAATAGAATGATTTTTGATGCCCCAAGACATCAAATTGAATTAAGTCAATGTTGTCCTTCAACAGCAGTAATTCATCACTATCTGCGTGGAAGTCCCAATCATCCAGCGCTTCTTGGGTATTGCTATATCTAGCGATATTCCTCAACACCCCTTCATCTTCTTCCTTAATGAGGACACAACCAATTTTGACATCAACAAGATTCGATGGTCCGTTATATCTTCGAATCGAGAAACTAGTTTGCCCCCCATTTACGATTTGCGCATTCTCGATTTGCCACTCTTCAACATCGATGTTCCCAGCAGCACCTGCTTCTGTGGTATCCTGGATTTTTTCCATTGCACTACACGTAATCCGCAATCCATTGTTAAATAAGTGGAATTTTTCAGGACAGTTATTCAGTGTCTCCACCATTCCAGAATTGGCTGCTGTTGCATTTGTTCCCTTAAAATGACGCAGATTTTGGCGCGTTAGTTTCCACCCCTCCTGATATACAGCAGAATCAAGAGAAGAGGCAGTAATGAATCCGTGAATAATATCATCGTCATCAGTTGAACTATGAGATGTGATGAAATTAAGTGTAATAGGGTCTGGTGCTCCACCAGTTGCATCTAATTGCAATGCTTCAGTTGCACAATGAGCGATATCTTCCAAACCAATAGCGCGACCATCCCAACCTTTTGCTACAATCGCAGGTTTTTGGGTTGCTTCCCAATGTCCGGCAAAAGTGCCAGAGCACAACTGAACTAGACATACATCGTATCCGCCATTAATGGCTGCATGAATTTGATCGATCCTGTCGTGCAACTCAGTTTCCCGTGTTGATCCAGCGGCGATTGTTCGTACTGCCGAAACCTCTGTTTTGGCAGTTCCTGCCAGTATATTGTCGACAAATGTTTCAATACGGCTCAACTCCCCCGCATCCATATGGTAGTCCATTGTCCACGAACCATCTGGAGCTATATCGCTCATTTTTGATTGGATTAAAATTACTCTTTGGCCCACATCATCGATGATATGCTCATCGCATCCTCCATCCCCTGGTCCGTCATAACGAAGAAAATCGTTCAGCGCAGTTGCATATTCTATTCTGATACCGAATTCAGAATAAATCACATCTCGCATCAACATACATTCGAGTGCTCTTTTTTGTTTTTTATCAGCGGCTATATGTGCTGGGACATCATCTCGATGATGGCCACTCCACTCAAGATAGTAATCTTGGCACTCTGCAACATCCATGACATCGCATAGGTGCCGTGTTATTCAATGATTCTAATTATATTTCTGCTCAAAGTGTTGAAATAAGCGTCATAATTGGGATTTACATGTCCAAAGTCAGCGACTTCATCGACGGCGAATCCCGTCACGAGCGCGGCCTCGCCATTGAAATAATTGTTCAACACACTGATTAAACTGGTACGAATCAGAGGGTAGGCTATGACAAAGCCCACTGCAAGCCCTCTGATTGGGTCAAAACGGAGCAGTGGGTTTGTGCATTTACCCTTTGATTTACTGCTTAAACCACCACATTTTCGCCTCAACGATAATTTTCGGTCATCATCAATATCTTCATGATGCATGTGCATTGTGGATGAAACATGTCGGAAAGTGCCCTGAAGAGGTTTGTGAACGAATTGGCGGGCAAGGTTGTCCTTATTGTGATGGGCATTGCTTTCATGATGAACAGTCCAATTTTCGGGAATATTGTTGATGATCCGAACTTGTCAGAACTCGTTGCTGTTAATACTCGCCTCCTCGGTCTTATTTTGATTATTTTTGGTGCGCTTAACATCGTAACATCATACTATCTCGCCGTTGTTGAGAAGGAAGAAATTGCAGAGGCGAAAGACGCAGAGTGAATCAGAGGGTCCCTCTGATTAGACGGGTCATCAGTCCGTACCCTTTGCCTACCCATTTAATCAGAGGGGGCCCTCTGCTTAGTTTCAGTCGCTAGTTTTCAAAAAACTAGAAATTTTAGCAGCAATATCTCTGGTGGAAAGGCCAGTCAAAGTCAATGTAGTTGAAAAAATATTGAAGTAATCATCTCCACCCACCAACTCAAGAATTGCGATCAGTAATCCAACTACATTCACAACAATCACAATCATAATCCCAAGAAGAAATGAAATCAAAAAACGCTGAATTGGGTTAAACTGCCTCTCAACAAAATAACCATTGAACACCTTTGCTCTAACAACAAGGACACATACTACGAATACAATAATCGAAAAGATGTCCATGTATGTTCCACCAATAAATCACTGATATACCATTCTATACGTATAAGCAGAGGGTCTATCCGAATGCCCATTGCTCAGGAATTGGCAAATCATAGGGCTTGCTGTGGGCCTTTTCAGACGCTACCCATGGAAAGGTCCCCTCGTGCATTTTGAATGGGCCTGTTTTCTTCTAACAAAGACCCCAACAGGAAAGCGTAAATGGCTTCATGCCGTGGGCAGAGCATGGATACCTCGCCCGTCATCAGGATGTGGATCACCAACAAATTCGACAGAACAATTACGTCTGAAATGCACGGTGCCATGGTGGATTTTCTGTCGGCTGCCGTTGAACAGGGATGCGTCGGGTCAACGTTTGCCGAAGACAGCGAGCGAATCATCGTCTTCACACGGTGGATGGACGAGATGACGTTGGAGGCGTTTCGTTCATCAAAAGCCTACAAGGAACGAGAAACCGACATCATCCATTCGTTCGTTGCTGCGGGTTTTGAAATTCCCGAGGACATCCTGTTTAACGCAACGGCGAGCATCCTGTTCAGCAACCAATCAAACCCTGCCGAACAATCCTGATTTATCTCGCCAAGATTTCCTGTGAGTGGACGCTCGACCACGATGAGGTAGACGCCAAATCATCGATCAGGCCTGAGCCGCTGGGATGTCGATGGCGCAGGTGTTTCGGTTCAGCATCCAATTAAACGGGCAGTAGCCGAAGGCAGAGGTGAGCACACCCCACAAGCCAACGATGAGGAACAGAATCTCAATCTGCACGTTTGCAAGAAAATCAGCAACCACAACAAACGAACCAAACACGGCTCGTAGGGCTCTTTCCTTGCCACCAACGTTCTTCATTTGCTTTGCATTCCTGAGTTTTTATTCTTAATGCATTGTTTGAAAAGCAATCGAATTGCTCTCCCACGTCTCAAACCGGGTTGGCCTCGACTGGTGAGGGTTCGGCCTTATCCTCGGAGAGGATGCTGAGCTTAAGCACCACAGAAGCGAGAACGGCCGAGAGAATGAACAGCACGGCACCGGTGAAACCGGGCGTGGCAATACCGACACGAACCACCACGGTGGACAGCACGAACCCCGTGTTTCTGGCCAGTTGAGGGAAATCCGTGATGTGCTTGTAGGACACGAGAAGGATGATGATGTCTGACAGAATGAGCAAGGTGAAGAAATTGGCGAAAAACACGGTGCGGCTCAAATCGTTATCGCCCTCCAACACGCCGTAGGACCACGACGTGATCGAATACACCGCCACGCAGACGTAGGCGACGGCAAGAGCGCAGGCGAGGTCCTTCTTTTGCATCACGAACATCTTGACGGCGTCGTCTTGTAGCTCACCCTCGTTCCCGCCTTGCGTTGTTGAACGGAAGTACAGGGCGGTGGTGAACAGAACGACGAACGCCAAAGCTTCGGTGGCGACGAAGGCCACGTCGGAATCCACGGTGGAGGCAGCCGTCGCATTGATGTCGGCGAGATTTTTGAAAATATCACGAACGACGAGGAGCGTGATGACCTCGAATTGCTTACCGATCGAGTTGGAAAACGATTCCGGAATCGCTTTGATGAGTTCGTAGACCTCGTAGGCCAGAATAATGGAAAAGGGCGTGTACAGGGCATCAAGATAAGAATCGACAAACGGCGCCGTCCCTTCGAGAAACCCACCCGTTAGGTTGTAAATCGTGCAGGCGACAAGGTGGAGAAGAAATCCGACAATCGCCAGATTGATGGCCCATTTTCTCAAGAACGCGTCGGTTTGGTTGCCCAAAACAGCGTCGTGGACACGGTCCCTCATGACCACGGAACCAATTCTTTTTGCGTTAATAGGATTGTTTTTTTTCTAACACTCTAAACAGCGATGAAATCGCCCGCGACTTTTGCCTCGCAGGCTCTGAGTGGTGCATTATCTCCGGTTGAGCCGTTCAGGAGGACGTTCCTGCTCGGCGTTGTTCCTCAGCGATGTGGTCTTTCCAGTACGCAACCATCTCTTTGGCGACGTACTGGTCGTAGCAAGTTCTGCACAGCGGTATGCGCTTGAGACCTGGACCATGGTAGTGGTTTGTGGCCGCTTCCGTATCGCAGTGGCTGCAGCCGACTTTGGCACCGGTGGTCATGGCAAACCCTCCTCAGCATGCTATTTAGACATGGTCAAATGCCTAGAGCCTTCATGCAAGAAGGAGCAAACTGATCTGCATGACGGCCGCCCCAAAGACGGCACCAACGACCATGTATCGCGGTCGGTTTTGGGCGCGAGCTTGTGGAATCAGTTCTTTGGCGGCCACGACCGTCATGATGCCGCCAACAAACGCCAGTGAACAGCCAACCATGAACGGTGTAAGGATGGAGCCGAGAACAAGCAGCGCAAACAACGCCCCAAGCGGTTCGGTGAAGCCGGTCATGGTGGCGATCATCGTGGCCTTTAGCCGCCCACCTCCACCTGCCTGAATTGGGGCAGCAACGGCGATGCCCTCCGGAATGTTGTGCAGCGCAATGGCGGCCATCAACACGACACCGTACTGTGCCGACTCCAGGACCGCCACACCCATGGCGAGGCCTTCGGGGAAGTTGTGGATGGCGAGGGCAATGGCGGTAAGAATACCCGACCGGTACAGTTTTCTCTCCTGCGTCATGTTGGAGACGTCTTCTTGTTTGTCCGTGTATCGATTGATGCCCAGAACGAGAGCGACACCTACGCCGAAAGAAAGCGTGATGGGAAGGAAGCCGTTTTCCCCGGCTTGACCGAGCCAAAGGTCCAACACCGACACGAGAAGCATCACGCCTGCAGCCATGGCCAAAAGAAACGCCATCATTTCGGCGCTGATCTCTTTCACGATGTACACGATGAGCCCGCCAATGCCCGTGGCAAGGCCGGCCAACAGCGCCAAGACAAACGGAAACACCCAGCTTTCAGATTCGCCTTCCAATCCAGAAATCTGAATCAGTGGCTCCGAACCGGTTTGGTGCCCGCCTTGGGCGACGACCACCTGCAGCACGATTTCCGTGGCGAGGTCAAGCCCCTCTTGATTGACGATGTTTGGGGTGTCGGTCTGGCGATGGTTTTCATCGTACTGCCATCCAAACAAGCCAACGGTTGTCACGCCGTGTTGATTGAACGAACGGTGGTCGCTGTTCCCCGTATCGCTCACCGCCACGGTGGCGGCGTAATCGTTCCATTTCCCCTGGTCGAGAACCCTGCTTTTGATGCCGCTAATGGAGTCGACCAACCGCTCGTCCGAGGTTTCAATACCGAGGGTTCCCAATCCCTTCTGCGGGTCAAGGTTTGTTGAGTCCAGGTTGATGTAAAGGTCCAAGTCGTCAATTTCTTGTTGGTGGGCGTTGATGTAGGCTTGGCTACCCAACATGCCGAGTTCCTCACCACCCCATGTGGCAAATTTGACGGTGGATTCCAACTCAAGCGTGCTGAGTTGTGAGGCGATTTCAAGGAGTTGTGAAACACCCACGGCGTTGTCAACCGCCCCGGGGCTGATGTAGGCGGAATCGTGATGCGCTCCAAGCATAATGGTGCCGTCACCCGTTCCCGGGAGTTCAGCAGTGACGACTTGGACGTTCCTCGTTCCGACATTGTTGCCTTCCCAAAAACCGTCCAACGAGGCATAAAGCGTGGGGTCGTCGGCTGCTTGTTCAATGAAGTCGTGGAAGGTCATGGCCACGCTTTCAGAGATGTAGATGAACGGAATGAGTTGGTCGGCATAGTCGCCGTTGTAAGCGTCAGGAAACGGGACAGTGGCGCCGTTTTCTTGAACGGTGACGCTTCGGAACGGTGGGGTCTCAACCCCTTCGGTGTAAATCATCACCACGCCAGCCTGCCGGTCGATAGCGTCCTTGTAGATGTCAGACAGGTTGCGCATGTTGTCGTAGTTGATCATGATCGCTAGGTCGGTGAGGTCGCCACCGTTCGTGTTCGCAAACGCATCGGCGGAACCGTTACCGATGAACGTCAACATGTTGTCGTGCTTGTGATTCGCACCCGAATAGCCGAGGTAGGTGAAGGACTCAATGTGGTTGATGTTCCCCGTTTCATCAACGGCGATGCGCCCGGAGCCCGCCGTACCGTCGGGAAGGCCGGGACCGTTCTGCACCCCCATCTCGAGTTGCGCATGCATCAATATCTGGTGCTCATCAGGCTCCGCATCGACAAACCACGTTCCGGTGACTGGAAAGGTTTCAATGTTCACGTTGGTCAAGCCCATGTCCGTAAACCGCTGTTTGATGTAGGCTGTGGCATCGGCTTCCTCACTTGAACCTGCAATTCTCGGTCCAAAGGAAGCGAGCTCGTTGATGTCGTTCATCATGAGGTCGTTATCAATGCTGAAACTCACCTCTTCTTCGTGGTCGGAAAGGAACTCGTAACCGAGGCTGGAGACCAGCACGAGCGCCGAAACCACGCCGACGATGGTCAACCTGTGTCCCTCAAAGAGGCCCATGGTTCTGCGAGGGATGAAGAGGTCATAAATTTAGGGCAACCGAAAAAAGACAATGAAGCGCAAGTCAGTACCGATATGGCGTTCACACCGCTGTCGGTAGCGACCATGGAAAGCGGATTATACCACCTCCCCTTAGGTCGGCGCATGGAGTTCGCCTTCTATTCCGTCGCGCTCGTTCTTGCCTTCAGCGGGGCGAGGTGGTTTACGGAGAACGTGAAATTTCATCTTAGAAACCGGCGGTTTTGGGTTCATCACTGGATCCTCGCCGCCTTAGCCATGCTTGTTCTGGTCGCCGTAGATGTTGCATCCCCGTGGGTTTGGGGTGGTTTGACGGGCGTGGCGCTGGAAGGCTTGCGGAGGGACAACTGGTCGTTGTTCCGTTAGCACCCTTTGTTCATGCATCGTTTGCAGCGGGTGCTTTTGCGTCCCTCGTCACCACCATGCCTACCAGAGCACCAAGAGGGGCGACCATCATGGACAGAAGCAACACTGGGAACGAGACCAACAGCGGTTTCTCGGTCTGCGTCAAACGCTGCCATGTCCAGCGCCCCACGAAGAGATCGAACGCCAGATAATGGAGCCATCCAACAATGACCACCTCGTCGTTCTCGAACAGTTCCAAAACGATGGCGGGCGTGGGCATGTCGCTGCCCAACAGCAACAAGATGTCCCCCAGGTGCGGCAGGACGGCCAGCGAGTAGGCTGCGGCAAGGGGTGCGAGGTAAATCCACTCGCTTCGCAGCATAGCGGCGGTTCGTTCGCTGTGCGGTGCGAACAGCATCATCAGCCAAAACGGTAAGATGTAGAGGCTTGAAAACCAGAAAAGCAGCTCAATGTAAGCGACCATTTCACGCGCCATCCGGGTTCATGATGCTCAGGGCTTCTTCCAACACGGTGGCGTTTGCCCAGTAGGTTTTCGACGTCCAGACCAAACGACCGTCGCCGTCAAGGACTTGCAACGTTGGTGTGACGGGGTTCTGGAACGCACGGTAGAGTTCGACATCCGTCATCCGGCCGGTGTCAAGGTCGATGACGTTGGTTGAGGCGGGAGGCAAAAGCAGTGGCCAAGGCGTGTAGGTACTGGTGTTGTTTGTGGTGTACCTCTCCTGCACTTTCTCGGTGGACTCAAAGGACGGGTAGCGGTGAACGGAGACGATGTTGGTCGTGTTGGAGATGTTGCCGGCCGCCAATTCTTCGCTCAGCATGGCCGTCCAATCGTGGCATCCACTGCAACCTGCAGCCACCCAGAGCATCAGCACGGGACCATCAAAGGAGTTTCTTAGGTCGTGCTGAGCGCCGTTATCGTCAACCCGGTCAAACGTGGGCGCCGTGAACGAGAGGCGCTCTGGAACGGGTGACAACACCGCTTCCTCTTCCTGCGTCGGCGTCTCTTCAAACGGTGCCGCCGTGCACCCACTGAGCAACAGAAGGACGATCATTCCCGAAACGAAACGCTGCATTGGCTTCATGGTTCCACCTCACCCGTTGTGTATTTCAACGCGTGTTCTCACCAACCGAAATTCATCACCCAATAGATGGCGTCCCAACCGGTGCACTGGATGGAGAGCATGAGGCACCCCGCAAGAGCGATGTTGGCGCCCTTCAGCCGGTGCCTTGACGGCCAAACGAGCACGCCGAAACCAACGGATGCCAAACCGGCAATCCACAGAACGACGACAACGACAACCGCTCCGAGCGTTGACGGCGAGAGGATGTACATCCGCGTCAGATCTATCCAGAGCATCGATGTCAAAAGAAAAGCGGCGTACAAGATGAACAGTCGCCTGACACCCTGGCCATCGGCAACGCCTCCCGGCCAGTGAAGAGCAGCGATTTCTTCTTCACTCCACGCAAAGAAAAACCGTTGAAACATCATCAGATAACCCGTTGCAGCAACAAACATCCAAGGGACGATGAAGGTCTGCATGGAGGGTGGTACATCTCCCCAATACACCAGCGGGTCATCAAATGCACCGACGCCTCGCCAATAGGACACCAAAATGAGCGGACCAACGATGTTGGTGAACCAAAAGACCGTCCGCCGATTCATTCGCTCTCACCTCGAGCCTTCGCTGCCGTCCTTTTGAGGAACGGGGCGTAGAGTGCTGGCAAAATCAACAAACTTGAGAGAAGAGCCAGCGAGATGGCGACCACAAAGGCTTGACCGAAGAGGCGGAGTGGCAAGAGCGCAGAGAGATTGAGCACGGCAAAACCACCCGCCGTGGTCAGGGCAGCCCCAGCCATGGCTCGTCCGGTCGTCGCCGTGGATTTCGCCACCCATTCCTCAGGCATTCCAAACGGATGGTGTTCGGCTTCTTCTTCCAGTCGCGTGGTGAAGTGAACAGCGTAGTCCACGCCCAAACCCAACGACAAGGCTCCGATGGTCACGGTTTGAGAGTTGATGTTGTAGCCGGTGTAACCCATCAGCCCGTAGACCCATACCACCACCATCATGAGCGGAATCCACGAAACGACGCCTCGTTGCAAACCCTCCTTGAGGTCGTTTTCGTTGCGCACGGTGTGGATGCCCACCAGCATGAACAGAATGACCAGCGCCACGATGCCTGTGGATTGGACCGATGCACTGGCCACGTCAGAGGTGGTTTGGGCGTTAATGAGGGCGCGTCCACTCAACCGGAGGGTGAAGGCTTCACCGGCCTCATCAGACAACGCCTCAAGGGTCGCTTCAATGCTTTCAGCAAGCTCAACGGTAGCGCCCCAACCAAGGGTGTCGGCTTGGAAGGACAGGAGTGTCTGCTCACCGTCTCGAGCGAGGAGGCTTTTTGTTGTCTCAATGCCGGTTTCGTTTTCGAGCGACCAACGGCGAAGATCATCGTACCCGCTTGCATTTCCGTCATCGACATCCAGCATGATAGCGTCCAGAACCGGATCTTGCAGCCGTGCTTGTTCAAACACGTCCCAAACACCGTTCGGGATGCCGTTTACATCGTCGCGCGCACTCATTGCTTCCGATGCAGCGGTCCATGCAGTCCGCCCGTTCTCGCTGATGACGTCCCCGTCGATGACCACGTAAAGCGGAGAGCGGCTGGTACCAAATTCATCACTGATGAGCAGGAAATCCTGGACTACAGGAATCGAGTCGTCCAGTTGGTCTCGCTGTTCAAACGCCACTTCCAACTGCTGGAATCCAGCCACCATCGGAGCGAGCAAAACAAGAGCGATGAGCCCAACCTTGAGAGGCTGTTGGGAAAGTTTTCCCAAGTTTTGACTGAGCGGCCCAACCGTGACCTTGCTCGCCCGCTCGAGCGGGAGTTTTTTGCTGGGCAGCATGAGCATGAGCGCTGGTAGAGCGGATATGCTGAGCAGGTAAATGAGGAACAACCCGATGGCGATGACCGTACCAAAGACCTGCAAGAAGGCCAACGACGACAGCCTGAAGGAGAGAAAACCAACGATGTCGGTGGTGATGGCGATCATCAAGGCAATGGACGTCAGCACCGTTCCTTGGCGGATTGCACGCTGGCGGGATTCCTTGTCGAAATCCCTGAGCGTAACACGACCAGCAGGATTACGGTTTTCTTCCTCCTTGAGTTCTTCTCGAATCCGGAGAACAACATGCAATCCATAATCCACGCCGATGGCCAGCAAAAGAACCGGAATTGAGTTCATGGCGGCGTTGAAGGTCATGTCGACGCCGGCAAATTGCAGCCAGCCCGACAAACCGTAGGTGCCGGCAATGGCCAACACCGTCAACACAAGCACGTAGGCCGTTTCTCGAACGCTCCTGAAATTGAACCACAGGATGACGCCGAGCAGGAGCATGGCAGCGCTGGTCAGCATGCCAATCTCTTTGCCGATGGTGGCGCTGGAATTCTCGGCAAATTGGGCGAAGGAAAACGTTCGAACATCGCTGTCGTTGGTGGTCTCAACAACATTGGCTTCCATTTCCTCAGCCCATGCCGTTAAGTCGGCTTGGACATCACCCAGAATCTCGTACCCGTAGTCCAAAGGCTCGCTTGAGACCACGAGCGTTACCATGACGGGCCCATCGGACAGCCACGGATCGTCGCCGTCCTCGCTTGGCAAACAGGCGAGAATGGCGGCTCTAAAATCGATGGATTGCAACCCAAACAGCGGTCCAATCTGGCCTTGCAGCGGGCCCGTTACAGCGAGAATTTGCTCAATTTGCGTTGGCGTTCTGTTGTCCGTTGCGCTTGAGAGATGGGCCATCAACCGGCCAAAGTCTGCACTGAGGTTGTCGCCTGTGTCCATACGGGCAAGCCAAGCTGCTGGTTCTCCGGCGTCCCAATCAAGCAAGCGTTCAGCCGTGACCGGCTCCACCGTTGGAACCAACAAAGCGGCCTGGGAGAGGTTGGACAAGGCAGCCGAGAGGTTGGCATCATCGTTAGCGAGAAGAACTTCAATTGATGCTGCGTGAGCCAGTTCCAGCCATGATGATGCTGTGGCCTTGTCTTGCAACGCCATCCATTGCATGGCCTGTCCTGCAGGCCCGTTGTTGGCTTGGGTACCAAACAGAGGGTAGTGGTAAGGTGCGAAGTTTTCATCGGCCAGCATGGTGGCTTCGATGGCGGCAAGGCGGTGCCACGTTTCTGCCTCCAAGAGGTCCTCAGCCTCTATCTCGTCGAGCACGCGGATGAAATCGATGCTTGCCCGGTACTCTTCCTCCACTTCGTTGAGCAAATCCACGCTTGGGTCGTCGGGGAAGAACCCGTCCTCGCTGTTGTCAAAGTTGAGGTGCATACCGCCTGCAGAGAGGAAAACCATGGCAAGAATGACAACCGTGAACGCTTGCTTGGGGCGGTCAACGCTCCAATCGGTGAGCATCATGAAAGGATTTCGCATGATTTTTGCACATTCTACCTGCTTATAACCGTCCGTTTAGCGTCCATCTCCCCGGCACCAGATTGGCGCCTTTGTGGGTGATTGAAATACCCTCAGCGACATCTCGGACTATGGACGAGCGTCGCCCTTACTTTGCCTACGGGTCGAATTTGAACGCCGCCGACCTGAAAGCTTGGTCCTCGAGCAACGGCGCCAACTTTTCCTCGATGGAGCCAATCTGCACAGCATGGCTCCTTGATCATTCCATGGCGTTTCACTATTTTTCCAGAAACAGAGGCGGTGGCGCAGCTGACGTGGTGCAGAACGGCAGAGGAACGGCGGTACCGGGGGTGCTGTTTTCCTTGTCGGACGAAGGCTGGTCTTGGATGGACAAAAAAGAGGGCAGTCCCCGCTATTACCAGCGGCAGGTTGTGTTTGTGGTCACCGCAGCAGGTGATGTTGTGGAGGCGATCACCTACACGGTTAGTCCGGACATGCGTCGTGACGAATTGGTCCCCCCAACCCCAGCGTATGCAGAAACTGTTGAAACCGGCTTGAGGAATTACAAATTGCCAATTGAACATTTGAAATTTGCAATACAAAATAAAGCCAACAAACCATGGATTTCTCACCTGTTTGTCTACGGGACACTCATGAACCACGGTCAACGATGGGCGCAGCTGGAACCTTGGTCGAGCGGGCCCGTGCGAGGTGGTTCTGTGATGGGAAGATTGTACGACCTTGGTGCTTACCCGGGTTTGCGACCGGACGACCAAGGGGTTGTTCACGGTGAACTTCATCGATCCGACGATCTTGCTGGCGCACTTGGGGAACTCGACGTGATTGAAGGGCACAATGCCTTTGACCCCAGCGAGGGGCTTTACATCAGGGCTCCCGTTCTCGTTCGGACGGCAAGCGGTTCGGTTTGGGCGTGGACCTACATCATCAACGCGATACCGGACCATGCCAGCGTCGTTCCGGACGGGCGCTGGACGTCATGATGCTTCTTCTATCTCGAGAAGCGTCGCACCTTGAGCCACCTGTTCGCCAACGCCAAAATGAACAGCCGTTACCTTTCCTGCCTCAGAAGCAACGATGCGGTGCTCCATTTTCATCGCCTCAAGCACCATTAACGGCTCGCCAGCCTCAACAACGTCCCCTTCATTGACGTGGACTTCGAGCACCTTTCCAGGCATGGGGGCAACCAAGCCTCCCTCGTCGCTGGCGCTGGAAGATCCGGGTTCCACCCGCTCCCAGCGGAACGTGCGCCCGTTGAGGTGAACCCACCAGGTATCGTCAACCTTAGCGACATGGGCCAGGCACGTGCGACCGTTCCGCAGAAGCAGACGTAACCTTCCGTGGCTGTGCTTGGTCACCGAGTGGCCTTCGAGTGTGTACGCCTCCCCGTCTTTTACGAGCGCGACCTCGATCGGGCCGTCGTTGGATGCAAAGACATGCTGCATCAAGGGTACCTCCTTTGCAGCGTGGTGAACGGGCTCGGAGGCCCTTGAGCGGTGCCGGATGAATCACCTGTGGCGTTTCGCCGGTGCAACCCCATGGTTTCGGCGCTCGCAGCAGCGAGGAGAGCGGCTTCTTCCAGCATCAGGTCGTGGGGCGGGTTCCATCCGCTTGGCCAAAGGTCGTCAATGGTGGTGGTTGTGGTGGAGCCGTCGACAACCGGCACCGCATCGCAAAGGTCGCGCAGGAATTCAATGTTGGTCGTGGTGCCAAGGACGACAAACTCGTCCAGTGCTCGCCTCATTTTTTCAAGCGCTTCGCCGCGCGACGGCGCCCAGACGATGAGTTTAGCGAGCATGGGGTCGTAGTTTGGCGTGACCTCATCACCCTCCCTTACGCCAGTATCGAGCCGAATACCCGGCCCTTCCGGTGGGCGAAACACGGCCAACGGCCCGATTGACGGCAGGAAACCGTTCGCGGCGTCTTCTGCATAGAGTCGAACTTCGATGGCGTGGCCTCGAATCATCAACGGGCCACAGGACATTGGTTCGCCCGCTGCGATTCTGAGTTGTTCGCGGACAATATCAACGCCCGTTACCAGTTCGGTGACCGGATGTTCAACCTGGATTCTCGTGTTCATCTCAAGGAAGAAAAACTCCCCGCTTGGGGCCAGAAGAAACTCCACGGTTCCCGCACCGACGTAATCAACGGCTTGGGCTGCAGCAACAGCCGCTTGACCCATCGCCTCCCTGAGTTCGGGTGTCATCGTTGGCCCTGGGGCCTCTTCAAACACCTTCTGATGCCTTCGTTGGACACTGCATTCTCGCTCTCCAAGGTGGATGGTCCGGCCGTGCTGGTCGGCAAGCACCTGAATTTCCACATGCTTTGACCCCGACAGCAACCGTTCGATGTAAATCCGACCGTCGCCAAAGGCTGCGATGGCTTCTCTTCGTGCACCCGCAGCGGCCTGATCGAACTCACCAGGCTCGTGAACGGCGCGCATGCCTTTGCCCCCGCCGCCGCTTGATGCCTTGAGCAAAAGCGGGTAGCCAACCCGCTCTGCGGCTTGGCGAAGGGTCGCCAGCGCGCCTTCGCCGTCCCCGTCCACTTCTTCGCCGGGAATCACAGGAACGCCGGCGGCGCGCATGGTTTGCCGAGCCGTCATTTTGTCGCCCATTTTTTCAATGGCGCTGGCCGATGGACCAATCCACACAAGGCCCGCTTCTGAAACGGCCGTAGCGAAGTCGGCTCGCTCGGAAAGAAAGCCGAAACCGGGGTGAACAGCTGTGGCACCCGTTTTGCTCGCAGCCGCTAGAATTTGCTGCTGATTGAGGTAGGTCTCGGCGATGGAGTCGCCGCTCAGCAAAACAACCTCGTCGGCGAGTTCGGTGAACAGGCTTCCATCATCGTTTGGGGCGCAGATGGCGACGGTAGGGTGGCCCGCTTCCTTGCATGCGCGCAAGATGCGGCAGGCGATTTCACCGCGATTGGCCACCAAGACTTTGATTTCAAGACCCCCTACTCTTCCTTCGATGGTTTCCACTCGGGCGGGCGCTTTTCGAGGAACGACGACAACCCTTCCTGCCCTTCCTTTGAACCCCGCATCCTGCTGGTAAAGTCGAGCGTCCAGTTTCGCAACGCTTCGTCCGACTGCGTCCATCGGTCGAAGCCGAGGGTGAGCTCTTTGGCCAGCGTCACGGCGGAAGGTCCCGTGGTCATGACTTCGTTAACGATAGCCTCAATCGCCGTTTCCATTCCTTCTTTGGTGTCAACAAGTTCCTCGATGAAGCCGATTCGCAAGGCTTCCTCGGCGCCGACCCGGCCGGCTTGCATGGCCAATCTTCGAAAGGTAGCAGAACCCAACCTTCTGTAAACATAAGGGCCGATCACGGCCGGTAGAATGCCAAGCTTGCCCTCGGACAACGCAATGCGTATGTTTGGCGTGGCTACGACATAGTCGCAGCAGGAGATCAATCCAGCACCCCCGCCCAGGGCCACGCCTTGGACGGCGGCGATGGTGAAGCATGGGTGCGACCACAACCCGTTGAACAAGCGATCGAGACGTTCGGAATCGGCTCTGTTTTCTTCGGGTGTGTTGGCGCCAGCGTCCCTCATCATGTTGATGTCTGCTCCGGCACAGAAGTGCTTTCCTTCCCCGCGAAGAACGACAGTCCGCAAGTAGGGCTGGTTGTTTTCATCATGCAACGCATCCATGGCTCCAGCACTTCGCTCCGCCGTCCACTGCAAAAGGGCGATCAATTCCTGGATGAGTTCAACGTTCATCGCATTGAATTTATCCGGCCGTGTTAGCGTGATGTTGGCTTGAGAGCCATCGATGGTGAGCGATACCATGGATGTGGTGGGTGGGTTGTCCATCTTCATGTCAAAATCTCCAATTGCAAATTTGAATTCTATATTGAAAAATTACATTCTGAAAATACCGTACCGATGGTCCGGTAGGGGGGCATTTCTGGCTGCGGCGAGGCACAAACCGAGCACGTCCCTCGTGTCCCTCGGGTCGATAATACCGTCGTCCCACAGGCGGGCGGTTGAGTAATACGGGCTCCCTTCGGTTTCGTACTTCTCAAGAATCGGTCGGCGAAACGCCTCGAGTTCTTCGCCTTCCATGGGCGGTTTCCCTTCCCGTTGTCGCTGGTCCTGTTTGACCGTCGTGAGAACGTCCGCAGCCTGCGGCCCACCCATCACCGAAATTCGGCTGTTGGGCCACATGAACAGGAAGCGCGGGTCGTAAGCGCGTCCACACATGCCGTAATTTCCTGCTCCGTGCGACCCACCAACAATGACGGTGAACTTCGGAACGTTCACACACGAAACGGCCGTGACGAGTTTTGCCCCGTCTTTTGCAATACCGCCCGCCTCGTAGGCCTTGCCCACCATGAAACCGGTGATGTTTTGCAGGAACACGAGGGGTATCCCTCTCTGGCCGCAGAGTTCCACGAAATGAGCGCCTTTTTGGCTGGATTCTGAAAACAAGATGCCGTTGTTTGCCACGATGCCAACTTTGTGCCCATGGATGTGGGCGAAACCGCAGACCAGGGTGGTACCGTATCTCGATTTGAATTCGTGGAAGCGCGAGCCGTCCACAACACGTGCGATCAGTTCGCGGACATCGACCGGGGTCCGGTTGTCTGCTGGAATGAGCCCCAACAAATCTTCAACATCGTGGGCCGGTGGCTCTGGTGCGGCCATGGCGGCTGGCGTTTTTTCGGCGGGACCGAGGTTCTCGATGACGTTTCGGACCATCCTGAGCGCTTCGTTTTCGTCTTCTGCAAAGTGATCGGCGACACCCGACTGTGCGGTGTGAACATCAGCCCCACCCAATTCCTCCGCCGTCACCTCTTCTCCTGTGGCCGCCTTCACGAGCGGTGGACCTGCGAGAAAGATTGTGCCGTTGCCTTTGACAATAATGGATTCGTCTGACATGGCTGGAACGTAGGCGCCGCCAGCCGTGCAGGAACCCAAAACAGCCGCCACTTGAGGAATGCCGTCCCCGGACATTCGGGCTTGGTTTCTGAAAATTCGGCCAAAGTGGCCAATGTCGGGAAACACATCGTCTTGCATGGGAAGAAAGGCGCCGCCTGAATCGACCAGGTAAATGCACGGTAGGTGATTTTCGTGGGCCACGGTTTGTGCGCGGATGTGTTTCTTTACGGTCATCGGGTAGTACGAACCCCCCTTGACCGTGGCGTCGTTGGCAACAAAGAGGCATTCTCTGCCGTGAACCATGCCGATGCCCGTCACGATTCCAGCCGAGTGCGCTCGCCCATCGTAAAGCTCGAAAGCGGCCAAAGGGGACAATTCAAGAAACGCTGTTCCCGGGTCAATGATCTGCTCAATTCGTTCGCGAGCGAGGTGTTTGCCTCGGGAGCGATGCCGGTCAACGTACTTCCCTCCACCGCCTTCTGAAGCGGTGTCAAGCCGTTGCCGCAATTCTTCCAGCAGGCTCAGATTTCGCTCTTTTCGTTGCGCAAAGTCGGGGTCTGCTCGATTGACTCTGGTTGGCAGTCTGTCCATGCTGAGCCCTCAAAACGTCCGAGGGGAGACCTGCACTTAATTGCATGGAAGCCGGTCATTGACGCTAGACGCCCAGCATCAATCGTCCGATGTCTCGCAGACCTGGAGCAAGGCCGACGATAAGGACGGCCAGAACGATGAGGAGTCGGAAATGTTCCTGCCGCTTTTCAACCCGCATCTGGACAAACAGCCACACGATGAGGCCGATGAGGAGGGTCTTGACCAGAGCAAAAAGCCACGCTCCTTCGCCCCAGTCAAGGCCAACCGAATCGTTGATGGTTCCACCAAACTGGATAACGGCGTCGCTGACGGGGTGTTTCTCGCCATAACCAAACATGTCGATGCCGACCATGGTCGCAAAACCGTCGCACAGTTGTCCAAACACCATGCCCAACACCATGGGATGAGCCAGAAGGGCTTTGTTCGACAAGAACTCAACAGGGTGCTCCGCCCACGCCTCGCTTTCTTCCTCCCATTGCTTGATGCCAACGTCCGCTGGCAGCACGCCTGCCGTGTGGCCCGTGAGGCTGAGTTGCATGGCGTCTTCCTTCCCCGCTCGGTAGAGGGCAACGCAAACCAGTGCCGGTAGGCCGAGCACGATCCACACCGGCCAGAACGTGATTTCGCCCGATGCCTTTCCGCTTTCTTGTGCCCACGGCGTGGCCATGAATTGAACCCAGTACGCTACACCCAACACCACAGCACTGGTGGCGAAAGCCATCATGCCGCGAGTGATGGCAGGCCATGTTCTGGTCCAGACCAACGTCATCCAAAGCGTTACAATAGCAACACAGAGCCCTGCCGTGGCAACGGTAAAATCAACGTCGGGGTGGCTTTGGTGAGCAGGCACATAAAGCCAGTACCAGTGAAGCATGAGCGCTGTAAACAGGAACCCTCCGAGCAAGGTTGCTTGGGCTTCTTGGGCACGGTCGTTGTGCTGGCCATCAAACCGTCGCCCGAGACGATGGCTGATGAAAGCCACGGCAATTAACCACGCTGCGAGGTGAAGATGAATGATGGGGGAAATGAACAGTACGTCGTGGGTGGATGCAAAAAAGTCAGCGTCCTCAAGCACCCTTAACACGGGAGCCAAACAAACCCATGCGATGAGGGCGAGGGTCATTTTCTCGTCCGTGGGCAGGTTCCACTTGCGAAAGAGCGCTTGAAACAGCACCACGCAGCCAAGCATGCTCAAGGTGTATATCGTGGTGTTCTGTGGGGTGTACCCGGCATCGCCAGCGACGCCGGCGTCTTCGACTACAGGGTCCCAAATGATCGGTTTCAGGGTGTCGGTCCACACGGTATCAAAAGCGAGAACCAGACCCGAGAGAACGGCAATGGAAAGACCGATGGCAGTCCATATGACGATTTTTTCCACAGGGGAGTATTCGTTGGAAGGGAGAGGTGGGGAAAACTGTGCGACAGCATCGTTTTCGGACATCGTCATCCCGCCTCAGCAAGACTTCCCAACCAAACCTTGGCTATCGGTTTTCCGACGTTCACTCTTCTTCCTGAGAAAGACGAGCGATGAGGTCCGCTTTCTTGCCGCTGACGGGAAGGCCTGCGGCTTTCAGCCGTTCCTTGAGTTCCGCAACCGAGAGCTTGGAGAGGTCTTCTCCATCGGTTGAAGCCTCTTCTTCGTCATCGGCGTCAAGACCGAAGCCTCGGGGTTCGTGCACTTCAATGAACGACACCTTGCCGCACTCAACGGCGTCTCGAATGATGGTCACCAAGCGGAATTTCATCATGGCAGCGTTGGTGTCAAACAGCATGGTTTGTGGAATGGTGATGTTAAGATCGTCACCGTCAAAGGCCACGCCGAAATCACTGTGTCCGGTGTTGGACTCAAGCAGAGCCATCACTTGTTCTTCCTTGCCTTCGACGACCTTGACGACTTTGAAGGAATACTTCAGCGTCTTCCCTGCCATTGGGTGGTTGTAGTCGATGCGAGCCCGTCCAGCAGCAAGGTAGGAGAGGTAGCCCTGCCGGTTGCCGATGTTGACAGGAGCCCCGATGTAGAGGGCGTTTGGATCCTTCACGGCACGGATGAGTTTGTCGATGCTGATGGTTTCAATTTGTTGCGGGTCCTTCTCTCCGTAGGCTTCTGCGGGTTGGATGACCACTTCGGTTTCCTTGTTGGCTTTGGCGTCGGAGAGGGCGGCATCAAATCCGGGGATGAGGTTGCCGGCGCCAACGACGCACACCATGGGCGTGTAGGAACGACCCTCTTGATGGGTTTCGTGTTCTTTCGCAACCTCTTCACGAGTGGTCTCGATCAGGTCGCCGCTTTCGCCGTTGTAGAGTTCGTAGTCAACGTGAACAATTGTTCCTTCTTCCATGGTTTAGCCTCCAAGGTGATGATTCGGCGACCAGCCCCCCCTTCATAATTCCATTGGAAGTGGTCATTCTTCCTCAACACGCCATTTTCCATCTTCTCCGTTGGAGGACGCTGCTTTTTCTGCTCCCGCGATAACGATGAGCGCCATGCCCAGCATCATCGTGCACCAGCCGATCCACACGGCGTGCGAATGCGGTAGATCGTAAATGGTCACCCGCACAAGTTCGATGCTTTCCAGACCACCATCGCCTGCAGCGGTCATGAGCGTCCCTGCTTGACTTCCGTCGAAGATGAACACCACATCCCCCGTCCATCTGGTTAGCGTCGCCACTTCGGACCTTGGGAAGCCTTGGCTGTCAAAGCGAAGCGTTCCGGGCGTCACCTCGCCGATGAGCGTTCGTTGGTCGCCGTCTTCCATTTCGTAGACGTTGATGTTCGCGCCGATGAAACCGTCGCCGACCTCAAGCCCAGTGGACTGGTTTTCCAGCCCTGTGAATTCAAAGCCCATGTCCTCATAGACGATGGTTTCGTCTTTGACCAAGGACAACCGATGGCTGGCATCGCCGCGATCGACCAGCACGGTCGTGGAAAGGTGGCCGAGCAACAGCAAGAGTAGGCCGAAATGGACGATGTGGGCCCCCATGGGCACGCGCTTCAACCAGCCGTTTTCTCCGGTGGATTTCAGGTGCGACACGACCTCTCGAGAGACCGGGGCGAGCGCCAGCACCAGCATGGGGAGCGACATCCACACGATGTGCCCGCGAGTCAGGTTGTCCGAGACCATGGTTGCCGCATCCCTTCCGAAGGCGTCGGGAGCCCAAATCATGCCAGCCACCGATAACGCAAGGCCTCCTCCTAGAAGTCCGAGTGTTGTTTTGGGGTTGTCATCCCTTCGGTTGTACACAAACAACCCCGCCCCTAAAGCGGCGAGAAATGGCGCACCGTACAGCTCGTGAGCCTCAAAATTCACGGCATCAATGCTCGTGAGCAGCAAGACCCATGTCAAAATGAGGTACAAACTGACCAGCAAGACGCTGCCCCAGCGCACGATGCGTTGTTGGCCTTTGCGAGCGTCGAGAGCGAGGCCGACCACCTCTTCGTTTTGCGGCGCCAGCAGCCACGGCAGGACGTAGGCGAGCAACATCAAGCCCGCAACAGGGATGCTCATGGCTTGAGACCAAGCCAAAGAAAGGCCCAGCATGACGCCGGCGGCCGCCCACGGCCACGCTTTGAGGGCGTCCTCCGACCGGTAGAGTGGGACGAAAAGCACGGTGCTGGCGGTGGTGATCCAGAGGTCACCGGTGAGCGCATAGAGCAGAACGGCAAAGCCAACGTCGAGAGGGAGCGGCGTGAGCGAATGGTACGTCCACGGCGCATCTTTTTGTTGCTGAGGGAGTGGTTCACCCTTCGCAACAAGCGCCATCGGGATGAAGAGAACGCCGATGAAGGTAAATGCCGGCACGGCGTTCCACGACAGGCCCACACCGTCGCTGCCCGTGAACACGATGCAACCTAGGAGAGCAACGCCAGCGGGAATGCACGAGACCCACACGGTTTGGGTGGAGAGCGGCTTCCGCACGGCAGCGGCGCGTTGAACGGCCAACCAACAACCGATGAGCACGAACATCCAGGTGAGATAGGTCATGATTTCGGTGGCCGCCGCATCGTCCCTGAGGATCATCAAGCGTCCAAAGACATCGCTCGGTGGTGTGCTGCTTTCGTTGGTGACGAAGGTGTGGACCGACGATGCCCAAACCCCGCCGGCTCGCGTGACGGTGGTGGCGAAAAGCGCCAGAACACCGGTGGCCAAACCGCCGCCAATCCAGATTTCAGGCCGAACCACGCCCGGCCTTGTCCGGAGGTGGACGATCATCACCAAGGCGAGCCAAGGAAGAAACGACCCCGTCTCAACCGGGTCCCAAGCCCAATACCCGCCCCAATCGAGAATCAGGTACGCCCACAGGCCGCCAAGGCCAATACCGAGGGTGGCCACCAGCAATCCTGGACGAGCGAGGTGGAGCATGCGTTCCCCAAGATTGCCCGTTTCGTTCGTGTAGGCCGCTGCAAGAGCGATGGCGGTGAGGTGCAAGCACAACGCATAGGTGAGGAAAATAAGCGGTGGATGAATGATCATCAAGTTGGTCTGCAGGAGCGGGTTAAGGCCAACTCGCTGGAAGAATTCGGGGCTCGGTTTGAACGGGTCAAGGGAAAAGGACACGAGCAGGAGGGTCAGGCTCATGACGTGCGAGATTCTCAGCCGCCAAGCGTGAGCGTCAACCGTTCCAAAGCGCTCGCCCGGTAGCGGGCGTCGCCATATCCATGCGACGAGGGACATCCAGCCGATCCACATCAGCAAGGGGCCTTCTCGGGCCGCCCATGTCGCTGCAAAACGGTACTTCAGCGGAAGGTCGGCGCCACCAAACGTGGCGACGTGGAAAACCGAGGTGTCATCAACCAAGAAAAGGCGAACAAGCGAGACAAAGGGCAACACCATGGCAAGGTGCAGGCCCGCTGACAACCACGGCTTGGTTTCGTGCAGTCGAGGGTTCACCAACAGCCAACAGATGGCGCCCAGGGCCATCCACATCGTGACCCCCCACATGGTCAACTGCAGCCGGCCGACCCTCATGGGCTTTGCTCATCCGCCACGGGGGAAGTTTTGCCTACCAACCGAAGAATTTCGCTCTGGAATACCCGAACGAAAGGAGCACAGAAATCACGCGTTTGGTGAACAGCAAGGGCCTGCGAACGAGTATTTTGAGCCCAATAAACGCCTTGTCCAGCGGGCTCATGTTCCCAAGCTCGTTGGGAAGGCAACGCGCCATGGCCGACATTTCTTCATCGGTCAACTCGTAGAGCGCCGTTTTGCCTTTCAGGATTTTGTGGTACGGTGGGAACCGTTTTTTCCACGCCTTTTCGTAAGCGCTTAGTCGAGCGCCTGACAAATCGCCGTCTTTCATGGCGGCGGCCAGCGTGACGGCGGCTTCTCTTCCCGACCACAAGGCAAGGTGAGTGCCGCCTTCAAAGAGGGGTGAGGTGAAGCCTGCGGCATCACCAACGAGGAGTATGCCATCGCCCACGGTGGTCGTCCTCGGGCCTGAAATCGGTATGGTGCCGCCAAACGGCCTTACTTTGCCGCCCTTGGTTCGCCACGGAGGGTTGACGGTGGGTTTGTTGTTGAGGTACGTGTCTTCAATGAAGTCCTCGAGGTGTTTTAGCGCCCCTTTTTTCTCGGTCGTGACAAGCCCGACGTTGGCTCGCCCGCCTTCTTTCGGGATCATCCACACATAGCCGTGAGGCGAGTACTTTGGCCAGATGTAAAAGTCCAGATAGCCGTCGTTTGGGACATCGTTAAGTTCGTATTGAAAGCCGGCGATGACCTCGATGTCGCCGCCCATGTCGAGGAATTTTGCTGCCGCTCCCGAAACACCCGAGGCATCGATTACGGCGCGGCACTCGATGGGGAAACCCTCACCACGCCCCTCAAGTTTCCAATTGCTAAATCGATTATCGCTGTTGTAAATTCTTTCCATACCTCGGACGCGATGGCCAAGCAGCAGATCCGCTCCTTTCTGGACCGCTTCATCGGCCAACCAGCGTTCGAAGAGATGCTTTTCAAGGACGTAGCCCTCTTCGGTGAGCAGTTTTTCGGTGCCGTCTGGGAAGATCACGCGTATGCCTTTGACGTCCAAGGCCTTCACGTGGTCGGGTATCTCAAGGTCAAGGTTTTGCACGGCGAGTTCCGACAAGCATTCGCCGCAGTGAACGGGCGTGCCGATTTCGGGGTCTGCCTCGAGAATGAGTGTACGAAGGCCGGCGCGGGCGGCATGGAGCGCCGCTGAACCCCCACCGGGTCCGGCACCGATGACCACAACATCGTACACTTTTGCCGCCTCCGCTACACAGGAAGCGATGGAAGCCCATGAAGGCAACGGTGATGCCTTTTGAGCGGCTTGGCTGAAAGCGGCCATCATACGGAGGTTCAAATCCAAGAAGCCACAGGGCAAGCCGTGGCATGGAGGACCTTGAGGCGTTGGGTGAACCATCTCGACCAGCGGGATGAACTTCTCCGAATTGACCGCCCCGTTGATGTTGAATACGAGGCGGGGGCAATTGCCGATTTGCTGGTCAAGAACGACGGGCCTGCCGTACTGTTTGAACAGCCGAGGCTGGCCGACGGCACGATCTCGTCCATCCCGCTTCTAATGAACGCCTTTGGCAGTCACGACCGGACCCTGCGCGCCCTTGGCGCCAGTCACGAAACCGAGATTGGCGACCGCATGGTGGCCATGATGAAGCCGGACATTGGTCTCTACATGCGGAAGCCTTGGAAGGGCTTGCCGCTGCTTCGAGACGCTTTGGCCATGCCACCTAAGAAGGTGCGAAAGGGGAAAGGACAGCGGGTTCGATTGCCCAACGACCTAACCAAACTCCCCATTCCAAAAACATGGCCGATGGACGGTGGTCACTTCATCACCCTACCGCTTGTCGTCACCAAAGACGGGGACGGCGAACACAACTTGGGTATGTATCGGGCGCAGGTTCACAACGAGACGGAGTTGGGGTTGCACTGGCAGATTCACAAACACGCCGCAGACCACGCTGCCAAAGGCGAGCGCATGCCGGTGGCTGTTTGCATTGGTGGGCCGCCCGAACTCATCTTCTCGGCAATTTCACCGCTGCCGGATAACCTCTCTGAATACCAATTCGCTGGCATCCTCGGCCAGAAGTCCTTGCCCATCACCAAAGCCCTCACCCAAGACCTCTGGGTGCCGGCCGAGGCCGATATCATCATTGAGGGCTACTGCGACCCTACCGAAACCAAACTGGAGGGGCCGTTTGGCGACCACTACGGCTTTTACTCCCTCACGGGACAGTACCCCGTGCTCCATGTCACCGCCATCACGTGCCGCTCGGACGCCATCCTTCCTGCAACCATCGTTGGTCTGCCGCCGATGGAAGACGGGTACCTCGGCGAGGCCATCGGGCGCCAATTTTCGCCTGTTCTTCAGTTTCAACATCGAGACGTACGAAGCGTCCACCTCCCGCTCGAAACGGGCTTCCACAACCTGGCCATTGTCTCTTCCAAACAACGCTACCCTCGGCAAGGTCGGAAAACCGCCTTGGGATTGTTGGGTGCCGGCCAAATGATGTTCCTGAAAATCATCGCTGCTGTGGACCCTGATCAAAACCCAAAGGATCTCGAGGCTTTCCTCGACGCCCTCAACGACAAGGTGGAGATCGGTCAGGACGTTATTGTTCTGCCAGGGATGGTGGCCGATGCTCTCGAAGCCGCCTCGCCGTTTGAAAACGTGCACGACAAACTGCTCATCGACGCCACCTCCATTGTCGCTACCGACCCGCGTTCTCCCGATGAACCTCTTGAGGGGTCCTACAACCAACCCACGCCAACATGGCGCCAACAGGGCTCGGCTTCAGTTCCTTTCGAAAAGGTGGAGGACGTTGAGGCCATCGCAGGCGTTCGGCAAGCGAGATTGCTGCGAAACAACATGTTGGTGGTGTCAACCAGCATTGAAGGAACGCCCAGCCCGCGTACCGGTCAGCACGAAGGCAATGACTCTATGGAAAGCGAACGGATCGAAAATATTCTCCGGCTACGGGACGCCATTTGGGCGCTTGATGCTGAGCGGAACCTTCGCTGGCTGTTCATCACCAACGATGATCTTGACATGACGCATGAAAAAGCCCGGCGACGTTTGCTCTGGCAACTGACATCTCGCTTCGATGTCGGACGCGGTCTCACCTTTGACGAGGGCCGAAATCGCCTTTGCTGGGATGCCACCACACCAATTCCCTCCGAAGAGCACGGCGTTCGCCGGTGGCCAGCCGTCACGTTGCACGATGATGAAACCCTGGCAAAAGTTGCCGCCCACCCCGAACTCAGTAAATACGAATGGCCGCCCCACCTCTCATTTGGGGGCCCTGAGTGATGGACATCAAACAAGTCCTGTCCTTCATCAAGGTTGAACACACCCTGTTTTCGCTTCCGTTCGTCCTGATGGGCTATTTCATCGCGTTGAGAGAGTTTGGTCTTGACCCTGGAATCGATCTTCTGTGGATTTTGCTGGCTGCGGTCGGTGCCCGAGGGTTGGCGATGGCCCTGAACCGAATTATTGACCGAGACATTGACGCTGCCAACCCTCGCACGCAGGGGCGGCACCTCGCCTCTGGCAGCATGAGCATGCAAACAGCTTGGACCCTCGCAGCCGTGTTCCTTGCGATGCTCCTCATCAGCGCCGGCCTGCTGAACAGGGTGGCTTTGATGATGGCTTGGCTGCCCGTTCTCACGTTCGTGATTTACCCGTACATGAAGCGCTTCACGTGGGGGTGCCATTTCTGGCTTGGGCTTTGCCTGGGCCTCGCTCCAGCCGGTGCTTGGGTGGCCATTGCTGCTGATGTTCACGGCTGGGGTGCCTTAACGGGAAACCTCTCAATCGGTAGTGAGTTTCTCTGGGCGCCGACCATCCTGCCCATTTCCATTGGCGTAGCGCTGTGGATTGCGGCTTTTGATATCAACTACGCACGCATGGACATGGAAAGCGACCAAGAACAAGGCATCCATTCCTTCCCGTCCGCATTCGGCGAAGCGGCCACCACGCGCACGACCGTCCAGCTTTCCCTCCTTTGGTTCGCTTGTTTTGCCGTTGCCGACCCGATGGACGGCATCTGGTTTCTTGCGGCCGCCGCAGGCATGGCGCTGGCCAACATCTTCGTTGTGCTTCGAATGAACAGTTTCGCCGATTTTCAAACGGTGCTGTTTCGGGTCTCCATGCTCACGGGGTGGGTGCTTCTGGCCGCTTTGGTCTACGGGTTCGCTGTTGAACCAGCGGGTCTTGCCATCGATTGATGCCTCCAGTTCCTCGTCTCGAGGTTGACGTGGTGAAGGTTCTTGAGCCGACTTGAGAAACAGGGGCTATGAACCCCATCGTTGCTTCGCTGCTTGAATTCAATCAAGCCTTTGAGATTCCAAAACTTGACACGCCAGGACTTGGTCCTGACGAACTGATTGAACTTCGAATCAAACTCTTGACCGAAGAGGTGCAGGAATACGCCGAGGCTGCCCGTGCAGGCGATTTGGTGGAGGTGTTGGACGCTCTGGCCGACATTGCCTACATCCTTGCTGGAACCATCATCAACCACGGCATGCAGAATATTTACGACGATGCTTTCAATGAGGTGCACCGGTCCAACATGGCCAAGTTGGTGGACGGTAAGGTCCTCCGTCGAGAGGACGGGAAAGTGCTCAAACCCGAGGGTTGGCAACCACCCAACTTGGCTCAATTCTTACCGTCCTCGGACCAATGAGCGATTCACATGGTTTCATGAACAATGAGGGTGAGCCTTTCGCATGAGCCGTCCAGTAGCGCTGGTGACAGGGGGCGGCCGGGGCATAGGTGCCGCTATATCCGACCGGTTGGCTTCTGACGGCTACGATGTCCTTCTCACGTACAACCAATCGTCAAAACCTGCCGAGATGATCGTCGATGCCATACGCGAGCGTGGAGATGACGCCCTTGCCGTCAAGGTTGACTGTGCTGACCTGGGCGAAGTGGGCCTTCTGGCCGGTCACCCTTGGATGGAGCGAGGCATCGACGTGCTTGTCCTTAACCACGGCATCTACAATCGCGTGCAAGGTCACGAGATGACCATGGACGACTTGGCAGCGACCATGAGGACGAACTTTGAAGGCGCCGTAGCGGTTTGGAAAGCCGTTCAACCGCACCTTACGGCCCATGCCAGAATGGTGGTGGTTGGCTCACAATTGGGCACGAGAGGGTCCCCTCACGGCGCCGACTACGCCGCCTCAAAGGCTGCGTTGTCAACATGGGCGCGTTCGTTAGCGCAGTCCGTGGGGCCGGAAGGCAAACGCGTGAACATTCTGGCACCTGGCTACGTCGATACCGACATCCTCGCCGGCGACAGCGCCAAGAAGCGCCAACAGCGCGAGATGGAGGTTCCCCTCCAACGTGTCGGGTCCCCAGAGGACATGGCTGCTACGGTTTCGTTTCTTGTCGGCCCCGATTCATCGTACATCACCGGGGCTATCCTTCACGTAAACGGGGGACTTTATCTCCCCTAGTTCAACCACTGACGTCGGTGATGCTATGGTGGACGATTGGGACGACGAAGGTTCGTTTGAGTCGCTCGCCGATCAGCCGCTTGGCGATGTTGACTTGACGCAACGAAACCCGTTTGACCTCTCAAAAGCGCTTGACGGCGCAGCGATGGACGAACTCAACCCGTCGATCAAGCGGTTTCGCTTGGACGCCGAATTCCAACCCGCTGGTGACCAACCAAAAGCAATTGAAAAATTAATTTCCCAATTGGAAAATGGTCAAGAGCGGTGCGTCTTGTTGGGTGTCACCGGTAGCGGGAAGACTTTTGCCATGGCGCACATCATTCAGCGGTTGAACATCCCCACGCTCATTATGAGTCACAACAAAACGCTCGCTCGGCAACTTCATCAAGAAATGGTGGGTTATTTCCCCGACAACGCCGTGGAATATTTCGTTTCGCACTACGATTACTACCAGCCTGAAGCCTATCTCGCCAAAAGAGACCTCTACATTGACAAGGAGTTGAGCATCAACGAACGCATTGAACAAGAGCGCTTCGCTGCAGTCGCCTCCCTTGTCTCAAGGCCGGATTGCGTGGTTGTTTCATCGGTTTCGTGCATTTACGGGCTCAATCCACCCGAGACCTTCCTCGAGCACCACCTCAGGTGTCATGTCGGTCAGAACATCGAGACAAGCGATTTGCTTAGAGAATTGATTGAACTGCAGTACCGGCGTACAACATCGGATTTGAATCGCGGGGAGTGCAGGGTTCGTGGTGAAGTGGTGGACATCTGGATGCCGAGCAGGGACGATCCGCTCAGAATCGTGTTTGATTTTGACGGTATCAAGAGCATTCAAATTTGCGACCCGGTCTCCTGGGAAGCACTCGATACACTGGAAGAAGCATGGATTCACCCAAAAGAATTCTTCATGACGAGCCCCGAAAGGTTCGAAGCTGCGTTGGAGTCCATTGAGGAGGAACTCAACGAGCGAAGCAAGTGGTTCGCCCAACAAGGGAAGGAGCTTGAACGGTATCGCCTCGAGCAAAAGACGGAATACGATCTTGAAATGCTTCGAGAGATCGGTCATTGCCAGTCGGTTGAAAACTACTCGTTGCACTTTGACGGGCGAGAACCGGAGCAACGGCCTTATTGCTTGCTTGACTTCTTTGCAGCGTGTGCGAATCAATTCCACGGGGACCCGAAACGCTACCTTGTCATCATGGACGAGTCCCACGTCAGCCTGCCTCAGGTGGGTGGCATGTACCACGGTGACAGGTCCCGAAAGGAGAGCCTCATCACGCACGGTTTCCGCTTGCCTACGGCTGCAGATAACCGTCCGTTGAAACTCCCGGAGTTTCAGAGCCTGGTGCCGCAAATGGTCTACGTATCGGCCACGCCGGGCGAGCGTGAATTGCGCCATTTGTGCGAGGTCACCGGTCAAACCGTTCCCAACGGTTTGCTGCATTCCCCGTCCGGAGGCGGTGCGGGCGAGCCCGATTTGCGCAAGAAACACCCAGAAGCTGAATCGATGTACGATATGCTCCAGAGCATCGGGGGCATTGCGAAGATGGAACTTCGGCCCACGGGGCTGTTGGACCCGGAGATTGAAGTGCGACCAACGGCAGGGCAGGTCAACGATTTGCTGACGGAAATCAACCAACGCATCGAGCAAAAACAGCGATGCCTCGTCACGGTGATGACCATAAAATTTGCAGAAGAAGTCGCCGCTTATCTCAACAGAATGGGTGTAAAGGCCCACCATCTCCACTCTGAAATTGACACCATCGAACGGACGGAAATCATCAACGCTCTGCGACTGGGGCATATCGATGTCATCGTGGGCATCAACCTGCTACGAGAGGGTCTCGACATCCCCGAGGTCAGTTTAGTGGCCATTTTCGACGCCGATCGCCAAGGCTTCCTTCGAAACGAGCGCAGCCTTCTCCAGACCATCGGACGAGCGGCTCGCAACCAAGACGGCAAGGTGCTGCTTTACGCCGACGGGTTTTCACCTGCGATGGAAGCTGCCATTCGGCAGACGTTGGAGCGTCGACAACGTCAGGAAGCCAACAACGAAGCGCTGGGCATCACGCCCAAGACCATCGTCAAGGCCTTGCCCGTGATGGGTGAGACAGAAAACGCCACGATCAGCGGCACGACAACTTCAGCAGACGGCAAGCGGCGCCTCATCGCCAAAAAGGGCGGGAGGAAGGACGGCGATTGGGCGCAACGCCTACGCCTCGGTGCCGGTGCTTGGGGCGCAACTGAAAAAGGCGAAAATCCAATTAGAAATTCAAATTCTGAATTGACTTATGACGAGCCGGATGAGGTCGTGGCCAACCTCACGGCCGAAGAGCGCGGGACATTGATTGAAGAATTGCGCAAAGCGATGAACGAGGCGGCCAAAGAGCTTGATTTCGAGCAAGCCGCGCGTCTCCGGGATCGAATCCACGAGCTTGAACATTGGACGGAGTGAGCGACAACTTCCGAGGGCGACCTTCATGAAGCACGGCCGCGAGGTCGGGGCATGGCAGTGGATCCCGAAGCGTTCGATGTTCCCGTTGAGGACTACGATTTTACCAAGGCAGCAACGCCCGGCGCCCTTATCGATCAGATGGCCAAAGCGGGCGGTTTTACAGCCACGAAACTTGCAGAAGCGCGAACCATTCTCGCTGACATGAGGGCCCAATCGGAGGCGGTAGACGCCAACCCTGACAAGGTGACCAATTGGCTTTCGTTTCCAGCCTGCCTCTGCGCTACAGGAACCCGTGGCTTCTTTGTCGAGGCCATCAAACGGAAGATGTTCAACGTGGTTTCGACGACCTGCGGAACCCTTGACCACGACATCGCCCGGGCCTTCAAACACTACTATCACGGGTCCTTTGAATTGGACGACATTGAACTCGGTGAACATCATTTGATGCGTCTTGGAAACGTCATTGTCCCCAACGCCTCCTACGGCGAAATTCTGGAAGCTGTCGTGCTTCCTGTGCTTGAGGACATCTATCAGGACCGGCTGAAGGAGACGGGAAAGACCGGTGCTGACGCCTGGATAGGTTTTGGTTCAATTCATCTTGTATGGGAACTCGGCAAGCGTATAGGAACCCCTGACACGTTGATTTATTGGGCTGCCAAACACAACATTCCTGTTTGCATTCCCGGCATAACGGACGGTTCCATTGGAGCCCAACTCTTCATGTTCCGTCAAAAGTACCGTGATTTCCACCTGGACACGCTCGCAGATGAGCAAATCATGAGCGACATCACTTGGGACGTGGCGACCTCAAACGCCCTGATGATCGGGGGGGGCATTTCCAAACATCACGTAATATGGTGGAACCAGTACAGAGGCGGCCTTGACAGCGCCGTGTACATCACAACGGCGCCAGAACACGATGGTAGCCTTTCGGGCGCCCGTCTGCGGGAGGCCATTTCGTGGGGGAAAATGCGGCCAGAGGCGCCGCATGTTTGCGTTGAAGGCGATGCCAGTCTTCTGTTGCCGCTGCTTGGTGCCGATTTGTTTTGCGAACCTTACAGTGCCTGATTCAGATCTGCAATGACGAGCATCAGGCTCTGTCGGAGGGGCGTTTTCGGCCGCCAACCCTCACCAGTCGCTTTTTCGAGATAGGCATGGATGCTGGAAAGCGACGGCCGCTGGTTATGGCCGCTATCAGTGATTTCTTTTACGCTCACCGAGGGCAACCCCCGAGCAACGAGATGTTCAATAGCAAACGCACCGTGCTGACCGGCCTTGGTCCTCTGCACAAGGGGATGGAATTCTGTCCATGTTTCTTCAAGGGTCCATCCTCTTCTGCCGGCGAGGTTGTATGTTGCGGTGTCAGGTTGGCCTTTTATCAGCTCAATAAGGGCAGTGACCGCATCGTTGATGTCAAACCAAAAGCGTTCGCTGGGATGGATTTCAGGCACCTCGTCGCGCAGACTTGTTTCCATCCAAGAGTGAAACATGGTCGAATCTCGTGAATTCGGGAGGGGTGGGAGCATGTCGTGGATGCGAACGTTGATACTTTCCAATTCAGGGCTTCCCTCTCCTTCTCCAAAACCAACCACCATGTGCCTCGCTCCATCGGGCACATCGATTTGGGAAGGCATGTCCTCGAAACTCAGAAACAAAGCGTCACCGGGGTCGGTTTTGTAGCCCTGAAGAGCGGTTGGGTCGGCGTGTTGTTTCATTACGGATCGTTCTTGAACCGCTGCCAGTCGGTCTTGCGACACGAAAAACGTCAACCCGTCCAACATTCCACGAGACAACAGGGCCTGTGCCAGCGCGTGATCGGGTGCAGTCAAGACGCACGCTGGGGCCATGTTACGCCCTTCATAACCTGCTTCATCAACGCTACCAACGAAACTTGTCTGCGTCTTTTGGCATCGCCGCTCGTCAAAATACGCCAATTATATGCAAATTCCAATTGAATATTTCATAATTTGAGAAAAAAAGGGGTGGAGTCCGAACGGTAACGCGCAGATCGCTCAAATCCTTTATTTTCAACTGCAATGTAAATTCAACCTTTCCGGATTATGGTGGGGATTCCAATAGGAAAAGATGCGCGTTATGCGACATTGGAAAGTAAATTTATTTCTATATTTCAATTGGTTGAGCATACAATTATGCGTCAAATACAATTGGAAATGATATTTTATTCGGCGAAGAATATATTAGGTGCCGAGGTGGACAGTAGGCTAAGCCGAAAAATCGGCAAGGAGAGATGGGAAATGAAAAATACAGATTACGACATCCAGGAGTTAATCCAACGCGATGTCTATGTCAACGATAAGAAAGTAGGAACGATTGTGGGTGAACGACACCACCCAAACGAGGCTCGCGTGAAATCCATGCGGATACAAGTGGCCCCGGAAGTTGCTGACGAATACATGCGAAAACCTGCGGAATTGGCGCCGCTCCCGAAAGAGTTGGTCCACAGCATTCGTGGAGATGGGACGGTCAAACTGTCAAAATCCATGCGTGAACTGCAGCGTCGGTGGCGCAACACCGTTCGCATTGATGAAAAGCTGTACGCACCGGATGAGATGCTCGACCGAGCCGTCTTGGACAACCAGGGCGAAGAAATTGGCGTGATTACGGGGCTCTTTAGGGTCAAGCGAACCTACAAGGGTGTCATCGTCACAACCCGAATGCGCATGCAGATGGAGTTTGGCGTTGAAGAGCAGATTCGCATACCGATTACGGCGCTTGCTCGCACTCGAGAGCGACTGGACGAGGTTGTTCTCTCACGGACGTTCGAGAAAGTCATGCAGTTACCGTCGTACATCACGATCAACAACATGGAAGAGGAGTGAATCGCCCACCGTTTTGCGGTGCTCATCTGAGCCGTCATGCTTATGACGGGATGTCAAGTCGGCAAGTTACCCTAGCGCGGGTGGCTTAGTCGGTTAGAGCACCCGGCTGATAACCGGGAGGTCGCAGGTTCAAGTCCTGCCTCGCGCACCACACTGACGGATTACCCGCCTCGCAAAGAAAATGAAGGGCCAACCATTGGAATGCACCAAGGGGAGAAGATGGTCGTCGTTTCGGGCAGCAACGCAGGCACGATGGCCGGTCAGCTCGCAGAAACTCTTGGGTGGGCCCACCACCCGCTCGAGACGCGACGCTTTCCAGACACGGAAGGCTACATTCGCATACCGTCCGAAACCATTGAGGCGCTACGCAGCGAACCAGTCGTGCTGGTTTCCAACACCTTCCCTGATTCAGGCATCGTTGAAACTTTGTTGATGTTGGACGCCATTCAGGATGTCCGAAACGGCCGTTTGCAGAATTTACGAGAAATTGGCCCTCAGACCCTCCCTGAAGTAGGAAAAGGCGTCATTTTGGCGATTCCTTATTTTGGCTACTCAAGGCAAGACAAACGATTCAAGCCCGGCGAGTCGATTTCAGCAAGGGCGATTGCCGAGATGTTGGCCACCCGGTGCGACGCCATGGTGTTGTTTGATTTGCACGCACCGGCGGTGCTGGAGGCGATGCCCATCCCTGTGGCGTTTACCTCGGCGATGCCGGAATTGGCCAACCACCTCAAAGAGACGGTTGATCCTGACTTCATTCTCTCGCCGGACAAAGGCGCCATCGAGCGAGCATCGAGCGTCGCTCATCAAATTGGTTGCGAATTTTCGTACCTGGAGAAAACACGTATCGATGCTCACACCATCGTTCACAAAGCGAAGAACTTGGATGTTTCAGGGAAATCCGTGGCCATTGTGGACGACATGATCGCCACCGGCGGAACCATCTGTCGGGCCGCAGAGGCGCTACGAGGGCAAGGAGCCATTGAGGTTCACGCGGCCTGCAGTCACGGTTTGTTCACCGGCGGGGCCATCGCCCGCTTGCTCAGGTATGTTGACGGCGTTCATGCAACCGGTTCGCTACCGAATGCACGCGACGTCATATCTGGCGGTCCGGCGCTTGCCCGTGGCGTTTACGAAGTAATGGACACTTTGGGCCTGAAACCGTGAAAAAAGGGCCACTGAACGGCTTTCAAACCAAACCGGTGCGTTTACCTCGCCCGCACCCATTCCGTTGCGTTTATATCCGCGAGGTCCTGCGGAGGCATGCCCCTATCACGAGGAAGGAGAGATTCCAATGAGTGTACACGTGCAATTTGAAACCCCAGAAGACCTAGCCAACAAAATTTACGAAATGATCGACCTCAACAAAAACGGTCGAGTCAAGAAAGGAAGCAACGAGGTTACCAAGGCCGCCGAGCGCGGCACGGCCCAGTTCATCATCCTCGCTGAGGACGTGAACCCGCCAGAGCTCCTTGCTCACATTCCTTTGATCTGTGAAGAGAAAGACATCCCCTACGGCTACGTCCCCAGTCAAGAGTTCCTCGCCAAAGGCGTGGGCCTTGCCAAAGGCGCTTCCGCTGCATCGGTCGCCGTCATGGAAATCACCAAAGGCGCTCAAGAGAAATTTCACGAAGTTGTTGAGGAAATCAAAGGCCTCAAGAACGCCTGAAGACCAATCCAGAGATGATTAACATGAGTGAAGAACTTGGTGGATGGCCAGCAGAAGTGGTCGAGATCGTCGGACGAACCGGTATGACCGGTGAGGCCACTCAAGTCAAGGTGCGTGTCAACGACGCTCCGAACCCTCGGGACGTTGGCCGTATCATCAGCAGAAACGTCGTGGGACCCATTCGGGTTGGCGACATTTTGATGCTCAAGGACACGGGTCGTGAAGCCCGCAAGCTCAACGCACGGTGATGCAACATGCCAGAACGACGAATTTGCAATTTTACCGGTGAGGAGATCGAACCGGGTACCGGCATGATGTTCGTCCGCAAGGACGGCAGCGTCCTTTGGTTCAAGAGCAGCAAGGCTCGAAAGAACCTTCTCAACTTGAAGCGAAACGCCCGTCGAGTCAAGTGGACTCGACATTACGTCAAGGGCGGCATTCAGTGAAGCGCACAACGCCTCGCAGACCCACAGCAACGGCAATAAACAGGCCACTTTTGGACCAACACGGTGAACACCATGGAAACGACATACGTAATGATCAAACCGGACGGCGTGCAGCGAGGCCTCATCAGCGAAATCATTGGCCGATTTGAACGAAAAGGCCTGAAGCTGGTCGGTCTGAAAGCCATGGTGCCAACCGAAGACATCGCTCGCGCTCACTACGATGTTCACAAGGAGCGCCCCTTCTTTCCCGGCCTCATCAAGTTCGTCACCTCAGGCCCCGTCGTCTGCATGGCATGGGAAGGCGTGGAAGCCATTGCCGTAGCCCGCAAGCTCATCGGCGCAACAAACGGTCGCAACGCAGACCCGGGTACCATCCGGGGCGACTTTGGGATGGACATGGGCTACAACATGATTCACGGATCTGATGCCCCCGAGACGGCTGCTTTCGAGCTCGGGCTGTGGTTCCCCGAGGGCTTGATGTCTTGGGAGAACACCATCGGCAACTGGGTTTACGAGTGAATCCTCATAACACCCTTGCTTCGGTGGTGAATCCATGACCGATGATGTGGTTGGTGAATCTTCGGATGAAGATGCCCCACAACGAGGCCATAACCGACAACCCATTGTTTCGGTATTGGGGCATGTAGATCACGGCAAAACCAGCCTCCTCGACATGGTTCGCTCCATCGGCAGTCAACGGCAAGCCAGCGTCATGGACCGTGAGGCGGGCGGCATCACCCAACACATTGGGGCCACCGAAGTGCCGGCCGACGTGTTGAACGAAACATGCGCCGCCATGTTGGGCGGCAAGCAGTTCAAATCCCCTGGTTTGCTGTTTATTGATACGCCAGGGCACCACTCTTTCGCTTCGTTGAGAAACAGAGGGGGCTCTGTTGCGGACATTGCGGTTCTCGTGGTTGACATCATGGAAGGGTTGCAACCGCAGACCATCGAATCGCTCAACATCCTGAAAGAAACGCGAACACCGTTTGTCATCGCTGGCAACAAGGTGGACCGCCTCCACGGATGGCGATGCGAGAAGGGGCGTTCGTTCATTGAATCGTTCTCATCTCAACGGGAAGACGTGCAGGCGTTGTTTGAAGAGCGTTATTGGAAGACTGTTGGCCAGTTCTCTGAACACGGTTTCAACTTGGAACGCTACGACCAGATACGAGATTTCCGGCAAAACGTGGCGTTGGTACCGATGTCTGCCAAGGAAGGCGAGGGCCTTCAGGACCTGCTCGCTGTCACGGTTGGGTTGGCGGAACGGTTCCTTGAGGATCGCCTCACCGATACGCTCGGGTCGGCACAAGGGACGGTTCTGGAAATGCGAGATGAGGTTGGTATGGGGAAAACCGTTGATGTGATTCTCTTCCGTGGTTCGCTCAGGGTTGGTGACACCATCATGCTGGCTGGACAGGACGGGCCGTTTACCACGCACATCAAGGGTCTAAAGCGACCTCAAGGCATGGCCGAGATGAGGGACGCTGGGAAACGTTGGGTCAATTTTGACAGCGTTGAAGCAGCGTGCGGCGTCAAGATCGTGGCGCCAAAGTTGGAGGCGACCATTGCCGGGACAACGCTGCACCTTGCCAACACGTCCGAGGAGCGTGAGTTGGCCGAAGAGGCCATACGCGAGGAGTGGCGCGCCGTCTTCAACACGATGCCGGTCATGTGTTCATCCTGCAACAGCATTTTTGCTCGGCAGGATTTCCAGGAACACACGGCCTCGGGTCCCTGCAAAGGCGCAGAGGAGAACCGCTCAGGCGTGGTCATCAAAGCCGATACGGTGGGCGGTCTTGAGGCTCTCGCCTTTGAATTGCATCAGCGAAACATTCCCGTCAGGCAAGCCACGGTTGGCCCCGTGAACAAAAAAGACATCCTCATGGCGAAGTCGGCCACGGACCCCTTGCAAAAAGTCATTCTCGGTTTTTCAACCAAAGCCAGCACCAGCGACGTGGCTAGCCAACTTGAGGAAGACGACGGTGATGTCAAGTTCCTTTCCGGGCCGATCATTTACCACATCATGGACGCCTTTGAGGAATGGCAAGAAGCCACCAAAGCAGCGATTGAAGAGGAACAACGGGAAACGATTGTCTATCCGGGTAAGGTCCTCTATCTCAAGGACCACACGTTCCGAGCCAAAGGACCGGCCATCGTCGGCATGCGCGTGCTTGGTGGACGAATTCATGTCGGTCAGCGGCTCATGAAACTCGACGGCACCCCCGTTGGTCAGGTGAAAAGTCTACGAACACGGGCCAGCGAGGACGTCAAAGAAGCCACTCAGGGGGACGAAATTGCGGTTGCTGTTCAAGGACCCACCGTCGGCAGGCACATCGAAGAACTGGATGAATTCTATGTCGATGTGCCTGAGCGCCACGTTAAGCGTCTGAAGCGAGTTGGCCTGACGCCCATCGAAGAGGAGATTCTGGCTGAGATTGTTGCCCTCCATCGAAAAGACAACCATTTCTGGGGTCGTTAACCCGGGAATTCGTTGATGCTTGGATGAGCATTTTTGATAGAGAATGCGCGCACATTCATATAAGATATGACAGGACATTCGCATCAGAACGAGGTCTTGTGATGGAAGCAACTATGCAAGGAAACGCAGGTGGCGCTCGTACCCAAGACCTGATCGCCACCGTTTCCGCCATATCCAACAGCCTGATGAACGAAGTCAGCAAGGTCATTATCGGGAAAAATGAGAACCTGCGCCGTGTGACGGTCGGTATTTTGTCAAACGGTAACATGCTTCTCGAGGACTTCCCCGGTCTTGCAAAAACCCTCCTCGCCAACACCTTTGCCCGTGCTCTTGGCTGCAAGTTTAAGCGAGTTCAGTTCACACCTGACCTGCTACCCTCTGACATCATGGGTACGTACATGTACGACCAGAAATCGGGTGAATTCAAGCTTCGTGCTGGGCCTCTTTTCTCAAACATTCTCTTGGCGGACGAAATCAACCGAGCGCCGCCCAAAACCCAAGCTGCGCTGCTGGAGGCTATGGAAGAGAAGCAAGTGACCATTGAGGGCATCACGCACAAATTGCCGGCGCCCTTCGTCGTGTTGGCGACCCAGAACCCCATTGAGCAGGAAGGAACCTACCCGCTCCCTGAGGCACAGATGGACCGTTTCCTGATGAAAATGAGCATGGGTTATCCAGACCGAGCTGAAGAAAAAGCCATCCTCGCCCGTCGGAAGTTGAGAGGCCAGGACGAACACGTGGTCGAGCAAGTGACATCACCAAAGAAGGTCGTCGCTATGCAAAAAGCCCTGGAAACCGTTCACGTGGACCCCGCCATTCTTTCTTACATCATTGAGATTGTTCAGCGAACCCGCGAAGATCACCGTGTCATCAACGGCGCGAGTCCAAGGGCCAGCCAAGCCCTCTTCAAAACCGGCCGAGCCGCCGCCGCCGTGGCCGGACGGAACTACGTGATTCCAGACGACATCAAGGGCATCGCTCTTCAGATCATCTCGCACCGTATCAACATGAAGCCTGAGGCAAAAATTCGCGGCATAACGGGCATGCACATCGTTCGAAAGATCCTGTCCGAAGTCCCCGTTCCTGTCATCCAACCGGCTTGATTGTGGCAAAAACGAGGCCTGCATTGAAAGGGGAAGTCCTTTCTGCTGAATCTACCGGAGTTGCAAGCCATGAACCCTTACAAAATGGTCATCGCCGTTGCAAACCAGAAGGGCGGTTGTGCCAAAACCACCACGGCCGTTAACGTTGCTGCCGCCCTCGCAAAAGGTTCGCGACGTCAAGGATTGCCACCGGCGAAAGTTCTCCTCGTCGACCTCGACCCGCAAGGCAACTGCGCCACTTCGTTCGGTCTGGAAAAGAAAAAAATCAAGAAGACCGTTTACGACCTTCTCACCAACGATGGGGGCGAAGCGTTGCCGCTGATGGAGGAATACCTCATTCCGCCCGAGGAGATCACAAAAGCGATGCGAGAAGCATGGAGCAACCGTAACGGGGGCAAGAAAGTCCCGGACACCATCGACGCCGGAAACCTGTGGATCTTGCCAAGCGATATCCACCTCTCTGGGGCCGAAATAGAACTCAGCCATAAGATTGGAAGGGAAACCCGACTGCAGGAAGCCCTCCTGCCTATCATGGACGAGTTTGATTACATCATCATCGATACACCGCCCTCACTCGGTCTGTTGTCAATCAACGCCATGTGCGCTGCAAATTGGGTCTTGGTCCCCGTACAGGCCGAGTATTACGCCCTCGAAGGCTTCAGCATGCTCATGAATTCGATCAAGATGATTCAACGTAGGATCAATCGGAACCTGAAGATATTCGGTATCGTGATGACGATGGTTGACGGTCGTTCCAAACTGAGCACCTACGTCTGCGATCAGGTCAACAAGAAAATGCCGAATAAACTGTTCAACACAACGGTCCGCCGGCTCGCCAAGGTCGCCGAAGCGCCATGGAGTGGCGCACCTACCGTTATCCTCAACAAACCTACCAATTCAGGCGCCGGGGCGGGGAGTCTCGAATATTGGACGCTTGCAAAGGAGGTGCATCGGCGAGTTTTGGAGGTTCGGCGTGAATTCGGTGTTGTTGAAGAATCCCGTCTACGACGGGAACGAAGCATTCGCTGATGTTTCGACCGCTTCGGTTGCACGACAAAACCGCCGTGGTTACCTCTCAACCCTTCGTATGGGTTAAGTACAGGCCGGGATGGAACACCGTTCGGGTTGACCTATGACTGCAGAAGGGATGACGTCGGTAAGCGTGAGTTATGAGATTCGACGCCAATTGAACACCTTGCGAACAGCTGGAGGCCACAAGAGCGTCAACGACCTCTTGGCTGAAATGATAAGAACCCACAAGATGTTGAAAATGAAAGGCGAAATAGACACCTTGCGAGATCGAATGAAACAAGCGGTTGATGTCGATGTTGACCATCTCGCCGAACGTCTCAACCTTGCACCTTTCCAGGTTTGATGCCCATGATGTCTTGGCGACCTCCTGGCTACCGTTTCCGAGCCAAGGACCTCGTGAAGGCGTTGTGCAGCGATGAAACAGAACACGCCAACCTGTTGATGGCAGCGATTCATGGCAAGGTGGAAATCTTCGCCGATTCAACGGCCTGGAACGGTTTTCTTTGGTTGATTATGAACACGTGCAAGGTTGAGGGAAAACCACTCTACACGGGTGTAGAACTCGGTGCTTTGAAATCGAGCCTTCCCATTGTTTGGGTCTAATTTTTCCCGTATTTTGCCAGCCATTCGTGGCCGTACCAACGCCACTGGTCCATCGTCCACCCTTCAGGCAGGCCACCTTCGGGAAGCGGTGGTGCTTCGCTGGGCATTGTTGGAACGCCAGCATCGCTGACGGCTTCTTGACGTTCTGTCTCGCTAACACCGGCGAGCGTTTCGATGCTCTCTTCTTCGTAAGTCACTGGCGTTTGCTCATCCACGCGCTCTTCCAAAACGTCCTGTTCGTCGTAGGCGTCTTGTTCCTTGTCGAAGTCAAGTTGGGCGACATCGTCATCCCACGAAGCGTCTGAAATGATGCCACCGTCCGCAGACAAGCCGCCTCGCCCTTCAAGGGCTTCCTCGGCCGCTTTAGAGGATGCACCCGGTTGCACTCCACCGTATTCTTTGGTGGTGGCCGCCGTTTTCCTTCGGTTCATGATGAAAGCGATAGCGAGGATAACAGCCGTGATGCCAACGAAGGCCACAAGTCCAACAACAATCACTTGGTTTATGGTTTCCTCATCCACCGTGCCTTCACTGCTGCCCGCTGAATCGTCCTCTAGCGATGTGTTCCATGCACCATAACCGAGCGGTGCCGTTCCGTCCTCTACCGTGTTGAGGTAGGCTTGATACGCAGGGTCTCTCCATCCCAGGCAGGCATCGGTGGAATCGTTCTTGTTGTTCAAACAGTAATCCTGCTCATCCTTGATGAACGGTTTTGTGTCGTCGTAGTCGGTGTTTGAACCAACGCCATCACCGTCGCCGTCAAAGTGTTCGTTGGGATCGATGGCCATGAGCGGCGATTCGGTTCGGTCCACCCATCCGTCGTTGTCTTCATCAAGGCAACCAAACGATGGTTCGGCGATGTACCCCTCGGTGGCGTTTGTGTCTGGAACGACGGCTTTGGTTGACGTGCCAAATTCCCAAGGACAGGAATCTGGATTTTGACCGTCAGCAGCGTCGCCGTACCCGTCTCCATCGCCGTCCAGCCATTGGGTCGGGTTGTTTGGAAGGGCATCGGCGCCGTTTTCAACGGTCCAATTTTCGTCCGGGTTTGAATACCCGTCCAAGTCGCTGTCCGGGCAACCGTACCTGTCAATGCTGGAAAAAGCGTTGACGGTCGGGCAACTGTCTGGCTTGAAACCGTCAGGATTGTCGCCGTAGCCATCGCGGTCGGTATCGGCCCACTGGCTGGATTCCTCGGGGAAGACGTCGCCGTCCTGTCCGTTGCTGTTGTCACCGTAGCCGTCGCCGTCGGCATCCGCCCACTGGTCGCCGTTGGTGGGGAAGAGGTCTGGATTTTCGCCAGCGACGTTATCGCCGTACCCGTCGCCGTCACTGTCAGCCCATTGTGTTTCATCGGATGGAAAGGCGTCGGGTTGGTTGCCGTCAGGATTGTCGCCGTATCCGTCGCCGTCGGTGTCCGTGGACTGTGTGGCGTCTTGCGGGAAGGCGTCGTTGCTGTCGTTGATGCCGTCGCTGTCGCTGTCCAGGTCAAAGTAACGAACCTTGGTGTCCGAGGGAGAGGCGCTGATGGCGTAAAATTGGCCCGTAAATTCGGGCAGCACAGCGATGATGTCGCCCGAGGCGGTGAACGTTTCAATCACCGTAAACGAGGTCTTGTTCAGGAACGACACTTTGCCTTGTTTTGCTCCAACGATGTACATCGTACCGTACTGCCCGAGGTAGGTCGTCTGTTTGGTATGGCCTAAATTGGCATTTGACGAGGACCACGACCCGGTGTCGTAGAGGTAAACCGTGCCGCCGGTGGTGCCAGCGAGCAACGTGTTGTTGTCAATTTCGACAAGGCTGGAAACAATGCCGTTAGGCTCGGTTAAGGTTGTTTCAAGCGTGCCGTCGTTGGCGTGGACGTAGATCTTCTTGTTGTACGAGGCCATGGCGAGTCGGCCATCGTTGAGGATTTCAAAGGCCGAGATGCCCGAGGCGATGGTGCTGCTGGTGATGCCGGTGAAGCCGTTGGCATCGTACTGGTCAGCGCGACGTTTGCCAGCGAAAAAGGCCAGCCACAAATCGCCTTCCTGGTCAAGAATCGCATCGTCGACCGGGTCGGGAGAGGAGATGTTTCGGTAGACGGATTGCGTGCTCATTTGAATCACAAAGGCGCCTGCGTCATGAGCGACAGTCACCAGTTCCTGTGCATCATCAATGCGCGCATTGTTGGCATCGACATCGAGCAAAACGCTCCATTGGGTGGAGATGACGCCGTTGCTGAAGGTGTTCAAACTGACGTTGCCTTGGTCGTCAACGGAGAGAATGTCGCCATCAAAGAGTTGGGCCCACAGCACCAGGGGACGGTCAAGACTGTCGGTTTGGCCGGCGTCGGTGAGGAGGGACAAATCGGCGGAGGCAATCCCGGCCGTGCCCTGTGTGCCAAGTATCAATATGACAAGCATCGCTATTGCACGGTTCATACCGTCACCCACGAACCTGTCAGATATGAACAGCGCGCTTGCTCGTGTTAACAAGCGTGTCAGTCCTCGTCGGCCTCTTCGTCGGCATCCGTTTGCTCAACGGGGTCGTCCGGAACGGGCGTGAGCGTGCCTCGAACGGGACGCAATGTTGCGGTGTTACCGGTACCGATCGAAGAGGGAGGAGGAGAACCTCGCTTCTTTTCTGGCACCAACATGTGGCCTACAGGCGTCAATGTCGATGTTTCAGCCGCCTCTTCAACAGGCTGAAGGGTTCCACGAATCGGTTTGAGCAGCGATGTGGTCTGAACCTCTTCGACCTCCTCAGCCACCGTTTCAACGGTTTCTTCCGCCATCTCCTGCTCTTTCATGGCGATCTCGTCTTGGGTTTCAAACGGTGCCTCTGCAATCGGCTTTCGTACGGTTCGTACGGGCTCTGGAACAGCGATGGGTTGGCGTACGTTTCGCACGGGCGGGACTTGACCGGCGAGCGGTCGCGCACTGGTCATCGGTGCACGCATGTTGCCAAGGCCCAATCGCGGCTCTTCCTTTGCTTGCTGCCCCATCAGGCCGCGTAGGGGTCGGCCGGCGGCAGCGCCAAGGCCGTCCGGTCTTGCGCCAAGCGCCGTGGGGTCCATCGCTCCAGTACCGAAGGCAGCCGGGGCTTGGCCGGAAATTGACTGCATCCATTTCTGCCGCTTTTCCGCACGTGTGTCCGTGGATTGGAGGGCACTGAATTCCTGTTCTCGCGCTCGGAGTTCGCCTTCATCTGCATCAATTTCGCTCTGAATTTGTTGCGAGACGGCGTCGCGCATTTTCTCTTCGGCCATTTCCTTGAACGAATCCATCCGTTCAGCAAGGCCCTTCAAGCGGTCACGAATCTCAGCACGCTTGAGACCAAGTTGAGCCTCAATTTCAGCACGGATTTGTGCCTCACGCTTTCGAACATCGATAAGGGCCTTGTTCCGCATGATTTCTTCCCGCTTGTCCAGCTGGCGCTCAAGTTGCGTTGCGACCTCTTCTTCCTTCCTTGATTTGAAGGCTTGAAGCCTTTCTTCCATCTCGACCTCCAGTTCAAGTGTCGTCTCTTCCTTCAACAGGTCAAGGTCGGTTTCGTGGGTCAAGCGCTCGTTGCGCAGTTGAGCATCAACCTCCGACATGATCGCTTTGCGGGCAGCGGCTTCTCTGGATTGGAATTCAAGGTCAAGTCGCTCCGTCCAATCCTCTTTGCTGACGGTGTACTGGGCTTCCAACTGTTCACGAAGTTCGGCTTCTCGTTCGTACCTGTACCTCGAGAGACGGTTCTGTATTTCGGCTTCCCTTGCATGCCTGTACGAATTGAATTCGCTCTCTTTGCGATGTTCAAGTTCAGCTTCAATCTCCGCTTCCAAGCTGCGAGAGATGTCATCGATGGCCTTGCTGAACGTGACGTCGTATTTGGCCTTCAAGCGGGCTTTACGTTCGGCCAGCCTGCCGGCTTGTTGTTCGTTGAGTTGTTGCTCTATCTCCGTTCGGAGTTCGTCCCTCCGCTTGGCAACGGCAAGTTCAACATCCTCGCGCATTCGGTCTTCGAGTTCATCGGTTTCACGTCGCAGTTGCGTCTCAATTTCGCTTTGAAGTTGCTGAGCAATGTCCTCTTCAAGACGGAGGCTCCGTCGTTCAAATTCAACCTTAAGTCGCGCCTCGCGTTGCTTGAGGCGCTGGCGAAGCTGTTGCTCCAGTCGCGTTCTGATGCCCCTTCTCAGCTGTTCCTCACGTTCGGCAAGCAGGGCTTGATGACCTTCTTCTAGACGGCTGATTTCCAACGTTTCCATCTCAACGAACCGTTGCTCCATCTCCTGCTCGAGGTTTTCCTCAATTTGCCGCAGGCGGCTCTGAAGTTCCTGGTTGTAATCCAAACGCAATCGCTCTTTCTGGATGGCGAGGCGGCGATCGTATTCTTCATGAAGTTGGGACTCAATGGCAGCCTTCATCTCGGTCTTCCGCTCTTCCAAACGCTGGTGCTGTTCCACACCGTGCCGTTCGTGCATGGCTTGAATTTCTCGCTCAAGGCGAAGGTCCAATTCTTGTCGCACCCTAGCCTCTTCAGCAGCGAGAGCGTCTCGCTCCATGCCTTCGAGTTCGTTCTCCATCGTTCCACGCAATTCGGTTTCAAGAGCGTCCAGGGTGAGGTCGTGTTGGGCAGCGAGGTCTTTGGCGATGTTCGCCTTCATGGCGTTCACCCGCTCGCTGATGGCCTGCTGGCGAAGTCGTCGCTCCCGTCGCAAGTCGGCTCTGAGACGTTCTTCCTGTCGGAATCGAGCCCTCGTGTCAACCGCATCATCCAACGTCGTGATGTTCGTGGCGGTGAATTGGGACCTCAGGGAGGCGAGTGACATCTTTTCCGTCATGCCGTGGCCCGTGTGCGTCGCATCCGTTGCCTCAACGTCATGGCTTTCGCTCATACCCATTGGAATCCCATCCACTACTTCATGGACTTCTCTTCATAGATAAGGAGCGCGACGGACACAGGGCCGTAGCCTATGCTTTTTCCACCTCAGAAGCGGGGCGGGGCTTAGAAATGAACAACGAATTCTGTAAAGCATGCAGGGCAGGCGATCTCTCGCTTTCCTGGGCGCCGCTTCATCCTCAAATTTCGGTTGCAGCCGGGGCACTCAACCTCCACTCTCGGCACGCTGGGCGTGAGCGTGAAAAAAGCCTCGCACGAACCGCATTTCAATTCGGCAGGCCGATGGTCCACGCCGGCGACCAAGACCTTGGTGCATGCGGGGCATGGCACTTTCTCCTCCATCCACTTTCGTCGTGTGGCTTGGTGGTCAACACGGACGCGAGCATCGCAAAGCGTGCAGTCCAACTCCCCGAGACCGGAAGGCAACAGCCCATCGCATTTGGGGCAGCTCAATGGCGGCGGCGCAACCCTTGACTCCACAACGTGTTCGTCTGTCATGGAATCACTTCTTTTTGGAGTACAACACCAGTTGTTCTGGGATGAAATTCCAAGGGACATCAAGGGTCAATCCAAACTCTTCGGAAAGGCGGACAATGAGCTGTTTGGCGCTCACTTGGTCCCGGGAACCTTCGAGGTTCAGAACGATAACGTCCCTGCCTTCCTCGTCCACGGCAAGCGACGCCAAAGTCGTGGCTTGCCGAGCGGGCGATGCCGGGAGGCTTTCTTGAGCGGCGGCGGGCGGTGCTGTGGCGTTCAGCAATTCGGGAAGATCAACGTGCAAGCGTTTTTTCCACCATCGGGCGCGACCTTCATCTCGGTGATTTTCAATCAACTCAAGCGATGCAAGTTTCTTGAGGTGGTGGTAGAGGTTGTACCGGTCAACACCGAGTTCCTTTTGCAACTGGACGGTGCTCATTTCCTCTTGTTGAGCCAACGCGACGTAGGCTGAACGACGCGTAGGGTGGGCCAGTGCCGTGGTGATTGGGTCGCCGCGTACTCTTCCCACCTTCTCACCGAGACAGAACAGAGGCTCCTAGGGTTTGAACATGTCGCGTCAAATTGAAGCGTCAAGCGTTCTCTTTCTTCGGGATGTATCTTGAACGAAACATAGCAAACGCCAGCTTCATGTCTTCAATCATCGTGAGTATGGTTGCCTTAAGCAACTTCAGTGATTGACCGTTCTGAGCGAGCCGAGCACCGTTGATGATCACGAAGACCACCGAAAGCTCGTGAATCAAAACCCCCACCCAGAGCTGGTCGTACCAACCTTGAACCACGGCGAACACGAGCGTGATGGTGATGAACACGGAAAAGAAGAGGTTCTGCATCAACGTCCTTTGTGCTTGCCTTGACAAGTCGATCATTTCGGTCAGCAGTTTCGGGTCGTCACCCGGGACAAGCACGTCCGCTGCTTCGAGGTTCACCGCTTCACCGGTGCCGATGGCGACCCCTACATCGGCCACAGCAAGAGCCGCCGCATCGTTGAAGCCGTCTCCAACCATCATCGTAACGTGAGAACTTGAACGGGCTCGAACCCACGCTACCTTCTCTTCCGGGCTCAATTCGCCGTGGGCCGAACTTTCGGGAAGGCCGACGGAGCGAGCGAACTCCGAAACGGCTTGTTGATTGTCTCCGGACAGGATTTCAATGTTGATGTTGCGTTTCTTCATCGACTCAATGAGGTCTGCAGAACCCGCTCTCGTGTCGTCATGAATGAAGGAAACAACGGCGATGCCAACACCGTCTTTTACCAGGAGGCTTGCGCCGTTGCCCGATGCTTTGGCTTCTTGGTGGGCTTGAACAAGCCGCTGTTCAACCTTATACCCCATCGTTTCCGCCTTGTCGGGCCGTATGAAGGCGACTTCTGATTTTCCGTGTTGCCCTGCAACACCGGCCTCAATATCCCGCAGGTTCTTGATGTTCGCTGCCTCTATGGCTTCCGATTTGCAGTGCTCCACAATCGTCGTAGCGTAAGGGTGGTTGGAACGGGCCTCAAGCCCCATGATGATCTGCAACGCCGATTTCATCCGACGGCCTTTGCCAAGAACAATGCTGCCAACTTTGGGTTTGCCCGATGTTAGCGTGCCCGTTTTGTCCAACAAAATGTGATTGACATGGGCCATTCTCTCAAGGGCATCGCCTCCCCTGAACACAGCACCGCTCTGCGCGGCATTGGACAGTGCCGCAGCGTGTGGAACGGGCGTGGCCAAAAGCAGAGCGCAAGGGCAGGAAACAACCCAGAGGAGCAGGATGATTTTCCAATCGCCGGGGAAGGCGAAATAATACACCAAAAAAGCCCCGAAAAGCACCGTTGGTACCCAGACCGCCGTGAATTTTTCAATACCGCTATGGAGCCGAGGGGGCACTTCTCGGAAGGTGTGAACCGCTTCGATGAGGCCAGCGAGTTTGGTATCGTCGCCAACCGCCAGCACTTCACAGACCACAGGACCCTGCGCAAGAACGAGTCCTGCTTCGATGGTGTCACCCACGCCCACGCTCACGGGCACCGATTCACCCGTGAGGGGTGCTTTGTTGAGGGCACCGAATCCCTCAACAATCCGTCCGTCGACAGGAATCAATTCACCGCTTCTCACCTCCACTTTATCTCCCGGTTTGATGAGATCAACCGGCACAACTGCCGACTTCGGTCCTTCCTGTGTCGTCATGTTGAGGCCCAGCCCGGCGGTCAGCAACGGTGCGTGCGTGGTCGGCGCTACCGAGATAGCGGCCATGTTTCCAACATCGACGTCGAGATAGTCGTGCAGTTTTCGCGCCGTTCGAGGAAGCCTGTCAAGCCCGCCTTGCATGGCGTCTCTGGCTTTCAGGAGCGCATCCCCCTCGAGGTGAATTGTGAACGCAACGAGGATGGTTACGATAAGCGCTTCTTCCCACATTTGAAGGATAAGCGCGCCGATCACGGCCAGGCTCGTCAACACTTGGAACCCCATTTGGAGGGTTCTGAGCGAACCAAAGGCTTCCTTGAACATCTGAACACCACCAACGGCGACCCCGAGAACGGCGAGCAGCGGTATTAGGGCACCGCCGAAACCGATCGTTTCGGCCATCAGAACGAACACCAAGACCGGGAAGGCAATGCCTCCACCAATCAATCGCCACTGGTCGGGACGAAGCCGATCGGATTTGGCTTTCGTGAAGACCGGTTCTCTCCCCAAGACGTTCCGCAAGCCGTTCGATCTGGCCTTGAGGAGGTTTTCGTCATTGGTAACCACCATTTGCAAAAGAATTCGGTCGTCGTCCATGATTTCAACATCAAGCACGCCGGGTTGACGTCGAATCACGCGATTGAGTCGTGCCACCGGCACATCGTTCCGCTGAGCGATGGATGAAGCACTCACGCCCACAAGTTCGTGATATTCGACGTCGGGCGCGTGGCCGAGGGACCGCAGAACAGAAGAGACCTCAAACAACGGCCCAATCTCCAAATCCACGTCCAGTTTGACCTCTCCGGACGTCACCGAGACCGTGGAATTTGAGACCTGCTTCATTTGCTTCATGGCGCGAGTCGCCTTTGCAGCGCAGTCAGGGCAATCCATGCCCAAGATGGGCCAACTGACGGCATAGGTTCCGGCAGCGTCGGAAAGGACGGTGCTGTCGACAACATCAACCTCCATCACCTCTTCAGCGGCCTCCGCGATGACGATCGGTTGCGGTGTGGGTTTTGCAGCGGGTTGCGTCGCCTTGGGCTCTTCGTCCTCCAGAGACAGGAAGATTTCGTCCTCGTCTCCTTCCCCCATGCTCCAAACCACCAACTCTGTGTTCATGAACCCATCTCATCGCTTTGTTTTGGAAGGTTCCGGCGAGGCAATCTTCATCCCTGTCTAACGTCTGGGTTTCGTTATGGAATGGCTCCCGCCGGGATGGTGCCCCAGCGTCGTGGTTATCGACATTGATGGCACGATAACGGACGGAGAAAAACACCTCTCAATGGAGGCCGTTCAAGCCGTTCGTGAACTGGAAGAGGCCGGCATACCCGTTGTTCTTGCGACAGGAAACGTCCGCCCTATCACCTACGGCCTCTGGCGTTTTTTGGGTCTCTCAGCCCCGATGTGCTGCGAAAATGGCGGTGTTTTGTGGCACCCCGATTGGGACGAACCGGTGCTTCGCGCCTCGGCGACGGAGGCGAAAGAAGCGGCGGTATGGCTCGCTAACGAAATCGATGGCGTGAATCCGCACGGTATCGTCACCAACAGGTGGCGGGAAAGCGAATGGTGTCTGTACCCTGACGAACCGCTCGAGGCCATTGTTCAGGCGGTGCAACGAAGCCCCTGGGCCCACCTCAGTGTGGTCCGAACCGGTTTCGCTATTCACTTGATGGAGCCGCATTTGAGCAAGGGCGAGGGTCTTTCTGTTCTCTTTGAGAAGATGGGTTGGTCGGTTGATGATGCGTTGTGTGTTGGTGATGCGCCCAACGACCTGCCCATGTTTGAGTTGCTTCACTGGTCCGTTGCTGTAGGCGGGGCCTTTGAATCGGTCGGCGAGGCCGCGAGCGTGGTTTCGCCTCACCCACACGGGGCCACCTTTCCGCCTTTGGTCGAGGCAATATTGGCTCGAAAAGCAGGTGATGTGGCTTGAACGTCATGGGCATTGACCTTGGAGGAAGCGGGTTCCGGGCGGGTGTGTTCGATACCGAATCTGGACAACTCATCGGCTCCCTCATCAGGCATAATCATCGATGTTCAACCGAACCGGAGGTCGTTCTTGACGCCATCATCGCTGCGGTGAAAGGCGCGAATTGGAAGGGCCCAATCGGCCTGGGTTTTCCCGGCGCCATTGAGAGCAATCGACCGACGACGGCACCGAATTTGGGAGAGGCATGGATTGGTTATGACGTGAAAGAGCACCTCGGTTCGGTGCATGACGGTTGTCTTGCCATGGTGAACGATGCCGACGCTGTTGCCATTGCTGAGAAGCACCACGGCGCGGGTCATCAGCAGGCCTCGTGTGTGCTCACGCTAACCGTCGGTACAGGTCTCGGTACGACGGTCCACAAAAACGGTCAGTTGATTCCCAATCTGGAGTATGGAAGATGGCCACACCCCTCCAGAGGAGGGCTGTTGGAACAACACCTTTCTGGTGCGGTTCGGACCGAGGAGAACCTCTCCCTTGAGGCGTGGGCTGAACGGTTCCAAGAGGGCTTGGAACACCTTGAAGCCTCCATCCAACCCGACCGAATCGTCCTCTACGGTGGTATCATGGAACACTGGCCTCAAATTGAACCGTTGTTGAGGACAAAGGCCACTCTGGTGGCGTCCAAACTGAGCGAGACCGCCGGCCCTCTGGGCGCTGCGATTGTTGCGGCTCAGGCTCATGACGCCTTGTGAGCTGCGTCGGCGAGTGAAAACGAGGTAACCATCTGCATGGCTTGGCCGTACTTGATCTTCCCGAGGTATTCTTTGCTCTGTCCGTGGGTCACCACCCGAAGCCGGAAGCGGCACAGGCGTTTCGTCCTGCGTTTCCTGTGATGCTTGTAAAAATGAACGCCCACTTTGTACGTACCGAGGGGTGCGTTTGTTCGCCACACCACGTTCTCCACAGGGGTTTTGGAAAGCGGGCGTATGTTCATGTCAACGTCCAATTCACCGCCGCATTCGCTTTTTTTGTTGTTGAAGTAAATGCGCTCACCGGACGGGCAAAAAAGGTGCAGGTCGAGGTCGTTGTAGTCGTCCCAAGCAAGAGAGATCTGAACTTCTCCCGAAGCGCCGCCTTCCCGTTTGAGCCGTTCGTCGATCTTGACCTCCGGCTCCTCATCGTCCTGCGTGGCGATCACGACACCGCTGCCCACGTGTTCCTCGGCCACCACCGCAGCGTGTTCCTGCAAGGGCGGTTCGTGTGTTTCCATCCATGCCGCTCTCGACTGGAGTTCCGCTTGGCGATGGGTCTCATCGGGCTCTGATTCATCGCCTTCAGGGACTTCTTGCAAAAGACCGAGTTCGAGGAAATTCTGGTTTCTGTCTTCCTCCCGCACCCGCCAGGCTTCTTGCTCCACAAGGGGGAGCTCACCCACTTGCGGCATGCTCACCAACAGGCGCATCTGCCCTTGATGAAGGCCAATCCTTGAGCTCGTGCTGTATTTTCTGAGCATCGCCAGCGACCTGAGTCGGTCTTGGCGTTGCTTCAGGTATTTCCTCAACAAATGGATTCCATAGCCGCCCAAGCCCAAACCAACGGCAACGGAAGTAGGGTCAACCATGCGTAAAAATCCACACCCGGTCCTTTATGAGAGGTCCGGTGGCATACCCGTCAGGCAAAGAACTCAGCGTTGAGCGCGTCAAGTGAGGCTCTGTCAGGACGCAGCGCCTCGTTTGGCAGGTCCAGAAGTGCCTCATCAACCAGCCCGAGGTCTTCGGCGAGGGAAGGCTTCGTGGCGTCGAAGTACAGCAGGCCGGTGACGTGCTTCTTACCGGTTTCAGCCGCATGGAGGGCCGTTAGGGCGGCCATGGCGTCGCTGGGGTCGTGATCCTCGGAAATGGTCTCGAGGCGGATGGTGGAGCCGTCGTGAAGGGTGATGTCTCGGAAGTGGCCATCGGGCACCTCAACCTCTTCCATCGGGTTGAAATGCGGAATGTAGTCGGCCATGTGGAGCGTGACTTCGTTGTCTTTCACGTAGCCGTACGAACGCATCGATTCGTCGTTGTTGTTGAACGTGACACAGGGCGAAATCACATCAACAAGGGCGAATCCTTTGTGCGACATGGCCGCTTTGAGAATTGAGGCCAATTGTTTCTTGGAACCGGAGAACGAGCGCGCAACGAACGTGCAGCCGAGGTTGATGGCCATGGCGCAAAGATCGATGGGTTGCGTTTCGTTTGCAGCACCCTTTTTCTTTTTCGAGCCAACGTCAGCGGTGGCTGAGTATTGGCCCTTGGTCAGGCCGTAGACGCCGTTGTTCTCCACGATGTAAACCATGTCCATGTTCCTGCGAATGGCGTGAATCAACTGCCCAATGCCGATGGAAGCCGAGTCGCCGTCTCCTGACACGCCGAGGTAGAGCAAATCCTTGTTGATGGCGTAGGCTCCGGTAGTGACCGATGGCATTCGGCCGTGCACGGTGTTGAACCCGTGGGACTGACCGAGGTAGTAGGCCGGAGTTTTGGAAGAGCATCCGATACCTGACATTTTGGCGATACGATGAGGTTCAACGCCGTTTTCCCAAGCCGCCGTGATGATGACGTTTGAGATTTGGTCGTGCCCGCAACCTGGGCAGAGCGAGGAAGGGCCTCCCGTGTAACTGTCCTTGGGCTCGTTCAGGACGTTGAGTTTAACAGCGCGTGCGGGTCTTTCCCTCATTTCTTCACTTCCTCAAGTTTGGCAAGAATCCGTTCCGCATAAATGCGTGCCCTTGGTGGCATGCCGTCGCTGTAGGCAACGGAGTGGACTTTGGTCACCAGATCGTTTGGCAGCTCTCGGCGTAGAATGCCGTAGAGTTGACCGTCGCGATTGATTTCAAGAACAATCGACACTTCATGACGACGGATGAACGCTTCAACCTCTGAGTGGGCCGGAAGCGCTCTGATGCGGCACTGGCTGACCTGCAGGCCGGTCTCTTCCAAGATGTCGTCGATTTCTTGGATGGAGTTTTCCATGCTTCCTAGGAAGACGATACCGACTTCGCATGCCTCGGCTTCCCGAATGATGGGGGCTGGCAATTCGTCCCTTGCGTTGTCAATTTTCTTCCTAAGTCGCTGCATCAAGTTGTAGTAGTCCTCGGGTTTTTCCGAGTAGACGCCCATCGGGTTGTGGCCGGTACCGCGATACAAAATTGGGTCCATGCCGGATCCGGGTAAGGTTCTGTAGGGGATGCCGTCGCCGTCCACGTCGAGGTAGCGCCCGAACGTTTCGAAGGCCTCAAAGACGTCTTTTTCTCTGACGACCTTGCCTCTGTCCATCGGTTTGTCAGGGTAGGTGAAGCCGCCGCAGGCCCATCGGTTCATGCCAAGGTCGAGGTCGCTCATGCCGAAGACGGGTGTCTGGAATCGCTCAGAATAGTCGAAGGCTCGCCAGCCAAACTCAAAGCACTCTTCAACGGTCCCCGGCAAGAGAACAATGTGCTGCGTGTCGCCGTGGCTGCCTTCGTACAGCATGGCGATGTCGGATTGCTGCGTTCGTGTGGGCAGTCCGGTGGAAGGTCCCACCCGCACAACATCCCAGAACACCGAAGGGATTTCTGCAAAGTAGGCCAGACCGATGAATTCCTGCATCAGGGAAATGCCCGGGCCTGAAGTGGCCGTCAAACCACGCCCACCGGCCCAACCGGCGCCCAGGACCATGCCTGCAGCCGCAAGTTCGTCCTCCGCTTGAATTACGGCGACGGTGGCGTTGCCTTCGTCGTCGGTTCGGAGGCGAGGGATGTAGCTGATGATGCCCTCGCACATTGACGATGATGGCGTGATCGGGTACCACGCCAGCAGTTGGATACCTCCGTAAATCGAGCCGAGTGCAGCCGCTTCGTTGCCTTCAAAGAAGAATTTTGGTGTCTCTATTTCACGCGCTTCAACGGCGTAGGGGTCGGCTTTGGTGAGGTTTTCTTTGCAGTAATCTCGACCGAGGCCCAAGGCGGTGGTGTTGAGTTCGACCGCCGTGGCCTTGCCCTTGAACTGCTTGGCGACGGCCGATTCAAGGCATGCTTGGTCAATGCCCAAAAGTTCGGCAAGAACACCGACATAGATGATGTTTGTAACCAGCTTTGCGAGTTTGGTGTTGATCTTTCGAGCCATGGAGGTCATGGGGATCGGGTAGGAGATGATGTCTTCGCGTTCGACGGTTTTCTTCTTGGTGTCGCTGTTCCAGATCACCACAGAACCGGGTTCCAGAGCGGCAAGGTCTTCGTCCCACGTTGCGGGATTGACGAGCACCTGAATGTGCGTGCGGTCGCCGGGTGCTTGGTAGCCTTTGTCCGACAAACGAACGATGTACCACGTGGGCAAACCGGAGATGTTGGAAGGAAACAGGTTCTTCCCGCTGACGGGGACGCCCATGTCAAACAACGATTGGAGCAAAATGAGATTTGCTGATTGCGAACCGGTGCCGTTTGCGGTGGCGATGTTGATGGTGAAATCGTTGATGATTTTTTCCATGAGCACCATCCCTCGGCTGGGGTCAACGGCTCTGCCGTCCTTTTTGAGGGGTTCCAAAGCACCCTTTCAACATGTTGCCCTCACATTCCCGGAATTCATGGCCCAAGTTGGCTGTCAGGGCACCGATTATTCGCTGTCGAGGTCGCACCAATTTGGGCCCTGATCGGTGTACGTGTCGGCGTGCGACATGTAGTTGTTGAGCGTCTTGGCCAGGTCGGATTTGAGCATCATAGAGCACGACGCTTCGTATCCCGGCTCGTCCATGTATTCCTTGCCTTCGTTATCGGTGATGGAGGTCGGAAGCAACCACATCGCCTTCCCGTCTTCCGAGATATCAAATTTGAACACGTGGGTGAAGGCGGTGTCGCCGTAGGTAGCGAGAACCGTCATTTCGTCGCCGCTCTGGCTCCATTGGGCCTGTTGATCGCGATTCCAATCGGCGGTGTTGTCCTCTCGAAAGGTGAAACGCTGACCTTGGTCGTTCATCCATGTGCCCTCGGTCAGCGCACCGCTCTGAGCGACAAGGGCGTAGAGAAGGGCAACGAGCAAGAGCGAAGCGGCGACACCACCAGCGATGAGCGCAGTTTTTCGAGAGGGCTTGAAGCGTTCCACGTCCATGTCCTCAAGGCTTGACTGAACGTAGTCCCAGGCTTGCTTGCCTTTCGACTTTATGTCGCCAAGCGGCTCAGGGATTTCTTTGGGCGGAACGTACGGGTTGTAGGCTACCGGTGGTTCTGCTACCACGGTCTGTTGAACGGTTCCTGCGGTCGCGTTGGCGTCTTTGGAGCGTTGGAAATCCGGATATTTGGCTTTGGTGACGAGGGCCGCATCTTCAGGGTCGTACCCTCGTTCAAGCAGTTGAACGTAGTGGAGCATGTCTTCTTCCATACGTCCGTCCCCTTACCAGCGCAATCGCCTTGCTCACAACCACTTGGATGCATTATTTAGGTGCTACTAAATTATTTACATATGGCACGGGTGGAGCAACCATACCAGCCACGGTGGGTGTTCAAAAATGAGGTTTCTCAAACCGTTGTCCCTTGTCCTGATCTTTGTGATGGTGTTTTCAGTTGGCCTCCAAGCTCCCGCATTGCTCGACGAATCGTATGCAATCTATTCAGCCAGCGGGCGCGACGGCATCTGCGAGGATTTGTATGAAGACGACGAGCAGGGTTGTATCAACGATTCCCGATGCACGCCAGAGTACGAAGATGACGGCGAATTCGACGACTGCGAAGATGCCGATGAGAGCGACGATGAGGATGACGATTATTGCGACCAGTACGAGTACAACGAAAACGCTTGCATTGCCGATTCTTTGTGCGACCCGGAGTACGATGATGAGGATGGAACTTACGACGATTGCGAAGACGCCGATACGAGTGGCGGCGGTACGGGTGGCGGCAACGGCAATGGCAACGGTGGCGGCAACGGCAACGGCGGCGGCAGCGGCAGCGGCGGCGGCAGCACCACGGTGGACACGGACGGCGACGGCATCAACGACGACGCTGACGATGACGACGACAACGACGGCGTGAGCGACCAGCAAGACGCCTTCCCGAAAGACGCTTCTGAGCACAGTGACTTTGACGGAGATGGTGTGGGAGACAACGCCGATTCCGATGACGACAACGACGGTTTCATTGACACCATCGACGTTTACCCGTACGACGCCAGCGAGTGGACCAACCACGACGGCGATGCGCTTGGTGACAACGCTGATCCCGACGACGACAACGACGGCGTGAACGACCAGCAAGACGCCTTCCCCTACGACGCCAGCGAACAGTACGACACGGACGCGGACGGCATTGGCAACAACGCCGATTCCGACGACGACAACGACGGCGTTGGGGACGCTGACGACGCTTTCCCGCTCAACGCCAACGAAGCGTTTGACTACGATGGCGACGGTATTGGCGACAACGCCGATACGGACGACGACAACGACGGCGTGCCCGACACCGAGGACGATGAACTGGGCGAAGTTGTGATCGTGAACGATTTCGACGGCGACGGTATATCGGACGAGGACGACCCTGACGACGACAACGACGGCGTTGTGGACCAGAACGATCTGTATCCCTTTGACCCCGCCGAGCACGCCAACAACGACGGCGATGCGGTCGGCGACAACGCCGACACGGACGATGACAACGATGGCTACAACGACACCGTTGACGCCTTCCCGTTCAACGCCACGGAATGGGCCGATAACGACCAAGACAACATCGGCGACAACGCCGACCCCGACGACGACAACGACGGTATACCCGACGAAGAGGACGCTTTCCCGTTGGACGCCACCTCATCGGCTGATTTTGACCTCGACGGCGTGCCCGACACAATTGATCTTGACATTGACGGCGATGGCGTTCCCAACACGCTCGACCTGTACCCGATGAACTTCACGGAGTGGGCCGATAACGACGGTGACGGCATTGGCAACAACCTCGACGTGGACGACGATAACGACGGGCTGCTCGATATTTTTGACGCCTATCCGTACGACGGTCGTTGGGACCAATCTTCAGGAGGCGCTTCCCTTTCCGCGTCGGATGACGACGACTCGACCAGCCTGACCATGACGCCGCTGCTCTTGCTTCTGGTGTTCTCGTTCGGTGTCAGTGTGGCTCTGGGCGCCCGCAAGATTTGGGAGAAAAAAGAGGAGCCTGTAAAGGTGCCAATCGATGAGGTGAAGAGCCAATGACGCGCCTGCTCGACCGAAATTTGCGGGATTTCTTCAACCCGAAGTATTGGCTGGTCATCGTCTGCGTTCCTCACACCCTTTTCAGCGCTCTCGTACCGTTGAGCCAAAGCGAAGTTGGGTCTGATACATTCACCAACGCCACGTTTGGCCTGCTGAATACGGTGGTTTTGGTCGCCATTTTCTTGTTCACCGCCGGACGCTCTCAGGCCAGAATGGTGGCCGTCACGGCCGGGGCCGTGTTCATCTGGTTGCTGAGCATGATCGCCATGGATCCCTCCAACAACTTTGATTTCAACGCCAGCCTTGAGCCGCCGTTTCTCTACAAATTCTCCATCAACCTCGAGTTGGCGCCGCCGTTGCTGCTTTGGGCGCTTCTTGCATTGAGCGGCCTCCTTCATTGGAACATGTCAGAAGCACAGGACGCCGAAGAGCAGAGCGATTTGGGGTCGGTGACACCAGAAAATCAGTCGAGCCAACTCAACGAATTGCGTGTTCAAATGGGATCGATGACGCCAGAAACCCAGTCGAATCAACCTGACGAATTGCAAGTCCAATTGAGTGAAACGGAAGCGTGAGACTCAAAACCACATCGGCCCTCGTCTGCACATGGCGGACGAAGCAATAACGACGGCTTGGGAAAAAGCCGAGAAGGCCATTGTCAAAGGAAAAGGCGAGGGTGCCCTCAGCATTCTTCGAGACGCAGACCCCGAAGGCATTGAGCCGACAACGCTGCGATTGGCAGGCCATGCGACGTGGTTGGAAGCGAAGGCTAGAAACAGCCGGCACGATTACAGAAAAGCCGCCTCGCTCCTGCGAGAATCGACCAAAAAGAATCCCAAGGACAAGAAAGCCGACCGTCTCTACAACGACCTGCTGAACGAAATGCAGAACAGAGGCATACGAGAGACCTCCTTTCCTCGGCTGATGAACGACGGTACGCCCACGCCCGCTGGTATTGTTGCCATTTTCCTCGCTGTCGTGCTTCTCCTCGCCGGCATCAACGTCGCCAATCGTTCAGATACCACGACGGATATCGTTGACATGCAGTTGACATGGAACGGTGGGGCCGACAGCGGCACCGTTACCATCGAGCTTTATCCTGACTTGGCGCCTGTCCATGTTGAGAATTTCAAACTCCTTGTTGAAAACGGGGATTACGACGGTACCATTTTCCACCGCATCATTGATGATTTCATGATCCAGGGCGGCGATTTCACCAACGGCGATGGCACAGGCGGCCACGCCGCCAAATGGTTTGGCTACTGCAACGGCCAACAAACCACGGAATCCGAGTGCGGCACGACGTCCTTCACCATTCCTGACGAAGCCACGCTTCCGGGAGCCCTTGACCACAAACCATGCACCATCTCCATGGCCAAGACAAACTCGCCGAACACGGGCGGCAGCCAGTTCTTCCTCATTCCTGAAGACAGCACGCCCAGTTGGCTCGATGGCCAACACACCGTGTTTGGTGAAATCACCAGCGGTTGCGATCACGTCACTGCGATTTCAGCGGTTGAAACGGGCGCTAACGACAGACCTGCACAAAACGTCGAGTTGCTTTCGGCGACGTTTGTGGGCTCAGAAACCAAGCCATGGTACCAGTTTTGGTAAGTCCTTGACCTGTTTTTACACACACCCGGTGCTTGTCTCACCATGAGCGTCAAAGGGTTGTCTTCATAGACGGGTGGGTTTTCCCTACGAGCATGGCGACCTTGGACCCCTTCGGTGCGCGGCAACGCCTAAGCGTCGGGGGTGAATATTTCTCACTCGATGCGCTTGATGCCAACGGCATTCCCACGGCTCATCTCCCGTATTCCGTTCGTATTCTTCTCGAAGGGGCTCTTCGGGGGCACGACGGGTTCTTGATCACGGAAGACGACATTCGCAACATTGCGGCGTGGCTTCCCAACGGCGAGCGTGGCGAAATCCCGTTCCGTCCTTCTCGCGTCATCCTGCAAGATTTCACAGGGGTGCCGGCGGTCGTTGACCTCGCGGCGCTCAGGGACGCCATGGTTGAGATGGGTGGAGATCCGGAAAAGGTCAACCCGCAAGTGCCGGTTGATTTGGTCATTGACCACTCGGTTCAAGTTGACGTTTCCGGGGCTCATAGCGATGCTTTGGACATGAACCTTGACATTGAGTATCACCGCAACATGGAGCGCTACACGTTCCTGAAGTGGGGCCAGCAATCCCTCGACAATTTCCAGGCCGTGCCCCCCTCCCGTGGCATCGTCCACCAGGTCAATCTGGAATTCCTTGCGAGCGTGGCTCGGCAGGAACACGGCGTCTGGCTGGCCGACACGTTGGTGGGCACGGACTCGCACACGACCATGGTCAACGGTCTCGGCGTGCTTGGCTGGGGTGTGGGCGGCATTGAAGCGGAAGCCGTGATGCTCGGCCAACCGATCTACATGCTTGCGCCGGACGTTGTCGGCGTGCGTCTCAAAGGCGGCCTCAAGCCGGGCGTAACGGCCACGGACATGGCGCTTCGTATCGTCGAGATGCTTCGTGAGCACGGTGTTGTTGGGAAGTTTGTAGAATTCTTTGGTCCGGGCATGAAAGCCCTCTCGCTGGCCGACCGAGCCACCATCGCCAACATGGCCCCGGAATACGGGGCAACGTGCGGTTTCTTCCCTGTGGACGAGCGAACGCTGGACTATCTCCGGCTCACGGGACGCACAGAAGAAGATCTTGCTGGCGTTGAGGCGTACTCCAAAGCCCAAGGCCTGTGGTGCGGTGAAGATGCAGAAGAAAAATCCTACACGGCCGTCTTGGAACTTAATCTCAACGACGTGGAACCCGCCATGGCCGGCCCGAAACGCCCTCAGGATCGCGTTGACCTCGCCAACATGAAGGTTCACTTTGCAGAGAGTTTGACCCACGATTTAGGCCATCACGGCCACGGCGTGGCTGTTGAGGACCTCGAAAACGCTGCAAAAGTGGAGATGGATGGTCAGACGTTTGAACTCAATCACGGGGATGTCGTCATTGCGGCCATCACCTCTTGCACCAACACTTCCAATCCCGGCGTCATGATGGCAGCGGGGTTGGTCGCTCGAAAGGCTCGTCAGCGCGGCTTGCAGATCAAACCGTGGGTCAAGAGTTCGCTCGCACCCGGTAGCCGTGTGGTTACTGAATATTACGAGGCGACGGGACTTCAGGACGATCTCAATGCCATGGGCTTTCACACGGTTGGCTACGGCTGCACAACCTGCATCGGCAATTCGGGCGAACTGCCCGACCCTGTTGAAGCGGCCATCGACGATGCAGGGCTTATCGTGGGCGCCGTCCTCTCTGGCAACCGTAACTTTGAAGGTCGCGTTCATGGAAAAGTCAAGGCTTCCTACCTTGCAAGTCCGCCCCTCGTTGTCGCCTACGCCATCGCAGGCAATCTCAACATGGACCTGACGGTTGAACCGATTGGCCATGACCAAGAAGGCCAACCGGTCATGTTGAGCGATGTGTGGCCGACCGATGCGGAAGTTGAAGAGGCCATGAGCGTCATCACGCCGGAGATGTTCAGGCAACGATACGCCGATGCCATGAACGAGCCGCGGTGGAACAGCATCCCTGCAGAAGCTTCCCCGCTCTACCCGTGGGAAGACGCCTCTACCTACATCCGTCTGCCCACGTTCTTCAGCGGCCTTCCCGTCGTTCCTGAACCGATTTCATCCATTGAGGAAGCCAAAGTTCTCCTGAAACTTGGCGATTCCATCACCACCGACCACATCTCGCCAGCCGGGTCGTTTCCCTCAAGCGGCCCTGCCGGTCAATGGTTGACGGAACGAGAAGTTCAACCGAAGGACTTCAACTCCTTTGGGAGCCGACGCGGGAATCACGAAATCATGATGCGAGGAACGTTCGCCAATGTCAGAATTCGCAACCAAATGGCCCCAGGTACCGAAGGAGGTTTTGCCCTCAACCACGAAACAGGCGAAATCATGTCGGTGTACGATGCGGCGCAAATCGAGGCGCCGAAGGTTGTTTTAGCGGGCAGCCAATACGGCACGGGGTCTTCTCGGGACTGGGCAGCCAAAGGTACCTATCTGTTGGGCGTCAAAGCCGTTATTGCCACCTCTTTTGAGCGCATCCACCGTTCAAACCTAGTGGGCATGGGCGTGCTGCCGTTGACGTTCAAGGAGGGCGAGTCTCACGAAACCTTGGGGTTAACCGGCCATGAGACCTACACGATTCCCCTCACCGACGACGTCAAACCGCTTCAGTGGGTGACGGTCCACGTGGATGGCCCAGAAGGTGCCAGCTCCTTTGAAGCGCAGGTTCGTCTTGACACACCCGTTGAGGTGGAATACTACAGAAACGGCGGCATTCTTCACACGGTTCTCCGCGAGATGGCGCAGTCGACAGCGTGAGTCCAGCACATTGAAATCAAACGATTTTCAGGGCGATGCTGATGCGCCTTATCAGTGGCAATGTACGCTACAGGTTTCGCTCTGACGATTTCGATGTCAACATCGTTATTGAAGGTGAAGCCAATTGGGTGCAAAAGCACGTTGAGGAGTTGGGTCTCACCGGTGTGGGATGGACCATGCCCATCGGCACCGAAGTCAAAGCCACCAACCTCTCCAGCGTTAGCCAGAAGCGGAAAGAAGCGGGCATCAACATTGAGATGGCCGACGAGACGATGGACGAACGCCCTCTTGACATGGGGCCGACACCAGATCCGAGCCGCATACCAACGGTGCGCCGTCCGATAGGGGAACTCAACCTCCAAGACAAATTAAACCAAGCAGGCCTTGAACCTGCGGGGCGCCCAGACGCCATTGAACTGATGGAAATTCTTGACGATATGGACCCGCCCACTCCCGTTCAAGGGGCCACCAGCGTCGATCCAATGGCGGAGGCTTGGCTCCGAGAATTGCTTCAACTGGTGGTGCGAGATCACGGTGCAAGCGGCCTAAGTACCGAAGACATTGAAGAAATCGCCAGCAAAAAACTCGGCAACCGAGAAGGGACGGCCCTCGAAGTTTGGCTTGAATCGCTTTTCTCGGCGGGAAAACTCGTCAAAATCCACGGCGGCGACGCGATCGGCTGGGGGCCTTCTCCCAAATGGCTCGCCGGTCGATTTTGAGGCGTCATTTTCCCTTTTCAGTGGAGCGATAAAACGGCCTGTTTTTTGAACATAAACGGGTGCTTGCGCCCTTGTGCCCCTGAACCGGAGTGCAAAGGCATTATATCCGAACAGACCGTCGGAGAATCAAGTGATGTCCATGCAAAGCCAAAATCACCTTTCTAAAGCCCGAATTCGCAGCGTCTTCCTTGCGCTGCTGATGGTGCTCAGCACCACCGCTGCTCTGGCAACCACCGCCAGTGCCTCAGTCGCCCGCACCTACACGACGCATCGAGATCCGATGGATGTCGCTATCGGTGACTTTGACTGTGACGGGCACAACGACATGGCGATCGCCACGGACGGCACGCACTCGCTGACGATTCTCTACAACGACGGCTTTGGTAACTTCAACGACCGCGAGGACATCTGGGTCGCTGGCAACCAGAGCCGGAATGCGGACTGGGACGAATTCGCCAACGTTGAGCAGGTGGAAGTGGGCGAATTCACCGGCGACAACGCCATTGACATCGTTATTTACCAGAAAAACAACCCGTTCAAGACCAACGATCAGGGCACACCCGCAGGTGAACCTGGCAACGTTACCATCATCGAAAACGGCGGTTGTGACAACCGAGACTGGACCGTTGGTGAGCGGTACACTCACTTCTGGGTGTGGGACATGACCGTCGGGGACGCCGATCAAGACGGCAATGACGACATCTACGTTCTCGACCTGTTGGCCGACATCACGACGCAGCGGGTTGTCACCTACCGAAGCCCCATCACCGCCGCCACCAACGGCGTACCAACATCGCTGGGTTCGTCGCAATCCAACACCTACCGAATCATCGAGGTTGGCGATTACGGCGAATCTCAGACCTCGTTGGGCGGCGCCTGTACCGACGACGACATCTTCCTGTTGCGAAGTGAGGGCCTCGACTACTCTACCGGCCAAGTCACCAACCCCGGTAACGATGACAACATCACCATCATCGAGTACGACTGTCAACTCCAAAACTACCCCGCTACCTATTCCTACGGCACCAACCAAGCCAACACCCACGTCATCAACATGGGTGTTGACATCACCGAAGATTTCTCCATTGCTGACATTAGCGGCGGTGGATACATCGACACCATCGCCGTGATGGACAGCAATCTTGAGAACGTGAGCTACAAACAAGCCACCGCACAAGGCACCTTCGGGGCATCAAAACTGGCTTATTTCGGACCTTACATTTCTTGGGCGATCATGGTCACCGACCTCAACGGCGATTCCGAGCCCGACTTTGTCAACCCGACCATCGCCTACCAAGTCAACACCTCCGACTCATCGGGTGGAAGCACATCGACGTTCTTCCTGTCGTTCCCAACAACGGTTCAGGTGACGTTGTCTGACGGCGCTGGCGGCCACGTGAGCCCCCTTTCTTACCCCGCAAGTCGCCGACCATCTGCCGTAGCAGTGGGCCAGTTGCAAGGCGGGCCCAATTCCGCACTTGACCTCGTTGTTGGCCACACCAACTACAACTTCGGTGGATGGCGTGACAACTTCGGTTGGCAGGGTCAGTACGATTCCTTGACGGTCGTTGAAATGGACAACAAAGACCTGGCCGTGACCGACTTTGAAATCTCTCCAACCGACCGATTCTTCGGCCTCGTCGGCGAGGGCACGAGAAACATCAACTTCACTGTCACCAACACAGGGATGGACACCCTCAACGGGCAGACAGCCGATCTCGACGTTGAACTGAAGATTGTTGACGAAGTCAATTCAACCAACAGCACCGTCTACGCTAACGACTGGGATTCACCCGAAGTCAAAACGGGTTGCGGCTCTGGATGTTCGTGGACGTTCGAAGAGTACCTTGACGGCGCCACCAACTGGCACCTTGAGACCAACCACAGCCAGAACGATGACGATTACACCTACGGCGTAAGAGAAACCAGCATGGGCGGTTATTTCACGGACCTCTCCGCACCTGAAGTGGATGCGAATTTCGTGAACCCAACCAATTTCATGTGGGCGGGCAACGTGAAAACCAACACCTCTGGCGACACCTGGAGCGGCTACGGCAAGAACTGGGACGACGCCATGGTGCTCAACGACGTTGACCTGACCGGCGCCGACAGGGCTTTCATGAGCGTCGAACTCTTCCGCCACCTTGGCCTCGGTGCTTTGGGCAACTCGGACGGGACCGGCTTCATTGTTGGTGATGTCTGGGACGACCTGGCCATCATCGAAGTCGGTAGCGAAGAAACAGGATGGAACTTGATCGGCTGTCCGCAACAAGCTGCCGTTGAGGGAGCATGCCCATCGGGTGCTTCAATCTGGGGCGGCTTTGACGCCGACCGCACCTTCAAAACGGACTTCTGGGGATATTCCCCAGAGAACATCGTGTACTACGGTCTCTACAGCCCTGGGTCTTTCTACGGTTGGGACAACTTCACCGAAGAAGACCTCGGTGTGTTCGACCTGTCGTTCTGGGCAGGGGAAACCGTGGACGTTCGCTTCCGCTTCCGCACGGGCTTTACCGGTTCCAACACCGATGACAACGAGAGCCGTTGGACCGGCCGTGACGGGTACGCCGTGGACAACCTGACCATTTGGAAACAGACGACGGCCTTCTTACCCAACCCGCAGACCCTGTCCACCACCATCGGTCCGCTCAGCAACCTTGAGCCCGGACAAGAAACCGTCACCTCCATCCAGGCCGACCTCCTGAACGACACCACCTACCGTATCTCGGCCATCATATCCAACAATGCATGGGATGAGCAATCCATCAACGACGACATTATCGCCTACACAACACCGTTCAATTTGTACGACCCGACGGTAGAATCCATCGAGAATTTCAATCCCGGTGGTCTCTACGCAGAGGGTGTCTTTGACATCGGCGTGGTCACCAACAACTACGGCAACACACCCGTTGACTTCGGCATCGAGGCCACCATCTATTCGGCAACGCCTTCGGACGTGTATTGTGGAACACCTTCCGCTGTTTGTGAAGAAACGTTTGAAGCGGACCAGGACGGGTTCAGGTACGCTGAAAATCAGCAACCCAAAGGAGCCGTGTACGACGAGTCCACCTGCACCACGCCCATATTCAGTTCGAACGCCTATTGGTTTGGCCATCCGTGCGATACCGGAACCTTGGGCTACGACGATGCTTGGGCCAACGAAACACTGACCATACCAAAGATCGATTTGACCAACATGAGCGGCGACTTCGTTTCGTTGAACTTCGAATACTACGCTGACACGTTCTACACCATTGATCAGAACGGGGATGTCGATCCGAGTGACTATGCAGCGATGACCGTTGATTACGCCAAGAACGGTGCCAACTATACCGGTCTGGTGTTTGCGCAATGGAACGACTACAACGAAGACGGCACCTGCCGAAACGACGACGACGGCAACGGCATCGTCAACGCCACCGAATCGATCGATGTCACCGAACTGTCGTACATTGGCGACCCCTCCAATGTTGACGGGAGCAACAACTACAACGTGTTCTTCAATTCCGACGAGCTCGTCAACACCGCCAGCATTGATTTGACGCACTTGTACATCCAAAACCGGTCCTCGCCGGACAGCAGTCAGTGGCGCTCCGAGTGCATGTCGCTGGAAGGTTCTGTCGTCGATGTGAACTTTGAATTCCAGTCGGACGACGATGGCCGAAACGGCATTAACGACGGTTTCAAAGGCATCGGTTTCAACAACATAACGCTGCAGGAATACACTTTCGTCCAGGACGCCGTTTACACCTCATCCCGTACCAATGTTGATGCGGAGGAGGCAGCAACAACCGTCCTTGCCAGCCACGAGTTCTTTGCCGGCGTGTATCGGCTCGATATCAAGACGGTCTTTGACAACACCACGGTCGGTAAACCGTGGTTCAACGACAACGAACTCTCCGAGGCCAACAACATTGAGCGTGTGATTTTCAACGTTGAATCCGTCAACATCTCCATCGGCAAACCCAACTTCCTCACCTGCCTTGAGGACCAAACACTGCCCTGTGTCCTTCCAATCGACAGTGCGTTGACCCACGATTGGGACCTCACGGTAAAGAACGGTGTGTTGGCTGGTGATTACAAATTCTTCATGGAAATCACCGACATGTCGGACGGCAGTCAGGCGCACCTCGTTGATGCAGGACCTGCGGTCTCGCTCGAGAGCCAAGAAAAGACACCCGTCTCGTTCACACCATGGAACGGTTGGGTGGACGGAACCACGTACAACATCAGTTTCTATGGACAACTGGCAGACGGCACCGCTACGGGCAACGTCCGCTCGTTCACCGCCACCTTCGCTGACCGAGTTGACGTCGCTATTCTCTCTGACACATCGTCAAGAACAACGGCCATCAAGCAAGACCTGGCCATTCTCGGCATGAGCTACACGCAATTTGAGATCAACGATTGGAACACGTACTTCGACGCCGGTTGGTTCACACACTACGACAAGATTGTGCTCCCATGGCAGGAAGTCTTGGTGGCCAAGGACACCCAGTTTGGTGGAGACGGCTACTATCAGTACCTCGGTGAGCCTGCACGACGAACCGTCCTAGAGAACTTCATGTCTGCCGGTGGTACGGTGCAAGCGCACCTCGGTCCACTTGGCAGCCAAATCTACGGATTGGACCAAGGCTTGTCCGGCAGACTACCGTTTGGCTTGGACATCCAAAGCCGCGACACGGCAAGCACGCAGGTGACCTTCACCACCATGGATCTCGCCGATCCGTTCCACCCGATCATGGACAACGTCAACACCAATGCTTTCCAAGGCTTTGACGCCAACTCTGGCGTGGCACAAGCCGTGCTCAACACGAAATCCGTGAGTTCGAGCAACGTGCCCGGTGCGTGCAACGGGTTCATGGAAAACGGCGGTTACTTCCAGCGACTGATTCGCTCGACGGAAGACATTCAGGACACGGTTCTGGGCGTTTGCAGCTATTTCTCGGGCGGCCTTAT
>CACODE010000001.1 GCA_902625885.1 uncultured Candidatus Poseidoniales archaeon | reverse complement strand
AGAAACGGTTACCATCGAAGAGGACGAAACCGGTGACATCATAACTGGATATCAGGAAGACATGTTTCTAGAGTGAGCGCATGACAAAGGAAGACCCTCTCAATGCTCTTCTCGGACTGGCGGTCTGCCCTGTCTGTGGTTCTTTTGACAGAAAAGGCATGTACAGATGTTCCGAATGCGGAACGTTTCACTCTGGTGGCATCATGGAAGAACGGCAAGCACCGCCACCCGAAGAACAGATGCAGCAGTTAACATCGAACACGCCTCTTGATCCGACCGTATATTCTGTCGGACCGAACGCTGTCATACCCGAGGAGTCGTTTGACGAATCCGACGATGTGACTGCTTGGGACGGCAGTTCAACGGATTTCTCCTTTGACGAAGAAGACGAAGTGCCTGTGGCGAAGATGGAGTTGCCTGAGCCAGAAATCCTCAGTGATGAAGATTAATTATTTCTTGATTCAACAATATTTAGTGTCCTGATATTTCACATCAGAAGTGTTGAATTTTCATTGGTGGGCTCGGAGAGAATCGAACTCTCGATCTTTGCCATGTCAAGGCAACGTCATAAACCCCTAGACCACGAGCCCTAGGTAATCTCCCCACCTTCCGTTTCTATTAAACGGATTCGGTCAGCACGAATTGTCATCATGCAATGATCTTGGAAATTTTGCCAGTGCACCCTTTCTGGGAGCAGCGTCCAGCTAACCGCGTACGGCCGTTGGCCATGGTGATTTTTTCTCCGTTCATGATGGGACCGTACATTTTGCATTTCAAGCAGAATCCTTCGGTAGTTGCCATGGTGCTCATCTTGTACTACCAGCGATGCAATTTGAACGCTTCTGTAGGCCATCCATCAAAATTCATGTTTTTTACCCTCGAAGGAGGGGTTCGAAGGGTTGTTTTTGTGTAAAATCGGAAGTACATGGGTCGTAAATTAGAGAAAACGAGGCACTGCGCCCTATTTTGCATGATAAGATATTCTCCATCCCACCTGTCTTCGGCGTCATTGTCGCATAACTCACATTATGCGACGCAATGCACTACGGTAATTCCGACGATTTGATTCAGAAGGACATGTCCATCAGTTCAGTATCGGAGATCTCGAAGATACCGACGAGCGGTGGCCCCAACAACAAGCCTTCAACGCCCCCGTCCTCAACGTCAAGGTTCGATTGAACCATTTTGGAAATTCGCTTCCAATCAGCTTCTGATGCATAGACAGATTGAATCAACATCATCGATGAATCCTCAGGCGCTAACCCCAACCAAGCGCCAATGCATCCTGCTTGTCTCCGCTTGAATTCTTGCCTGGCCTTCATCATGCGACGCAAGCGAGCGTCAACGCCCTTTTTCGCGGAACACACAATTGTTTCAACCCAAGCCATGAAAATCACCTATTCCTCCAATCAAATATAATTTTAATAATAATCATTCAGATTATGATTCATCATTCTTCATTGCGACAGATAATTCCCATTCAAAACCGTTCCAGAGAAAGGTGTGGATGAGGGTCGAAGTGCAATGGCTTCCCAATGAGGGCCGTCTACGATGTTGAAATTTGCAACAGCGCCCGCTGTGAGAACGCCATGGTTTTTTCCGGTTGGATGCGGTGAAATCCCTCCAGCGCGTACCGTGACGGCAGCGAGTGCATCGAGGGGGTGAACCCCGCACCGTTGAACCATGAGGGAGCACACGAACGGGAGACTGAGGGTGTGACAGTTTGGGTTGAAGTCCGTGCCCAACGTGAATGGAATTTCGTGTTTTGTGATGCTGGCCATGTCCGGCCATTGATGGCCCATCGCGTAGGGTGTGCCTGGCAAGAAGCCGGTGTTGACGCCTCGTTCTTTCATATCAAGGCGCACCTCCATCGGTGTATGAGCTGCGTGGTCGGCCGTGTCGACGCGAAGTTCGGCTGCCAGCGCTCCACCACCGCCGTCTGCAAATTCATCAATGTGCATGCGTAGCGAAAGACCTGCGGAGCGAGAAGCCTTCAGTATCGCTTCAGTGTGCTCGATAGAGAACCAACCGGGTTCACAAAACACGTCAGAAGAACGCGCTATACCCTGCTCGACAACGGCGGGGAGTTGATCGCTGAGAATGGATTCGACATAATCATCCATGGATGTTCCTTTCGGCACATCGTGTGCACCCATCCACGTTGGGTCGATGCTCGGCAAATGGGTGATTTGGCCGAGTTCATCCATGGTTTGCAGCAGCAAGAGTTCAGATTCGGTTGACAAACCGTATCCGCTCTTCGCTTCAAGATGCGTGGTTCCCGTGCGCAGGGCATCACGTAGGCGTTGGTATCCAAGTTTGCGCAAAACTTCACTGGATGCATAGGAAGTCTGCGACACAGTGTATTGAATGCCGCCACCAAGATTGGCGATGTCAGCATAGGATTTACCCTCATGCCGCCACGCGACCTCTCGGGACCGGTCTCCCGACCAAAGCAAATGGGTGTGGGCATCGATCAATCCAGGAACAATCGCTTGATGACGCAAATCATGGACAACCACGTCATTATTGCAATAATCATCCAAATGCTTGGGGAGGCCATACTCGCCAATGACTGTTTCTGAATCTGTAATTGTTTCTATGGTTTGTCCATTTGTGATAATCGCTTTCCCTTTGGCATGTATTGGTTCTTCATGCTGAGGATCAAAATGAACCATCGGCCCTGCGTTCAGGTAGATGGCTCGCATGTGCTGTGAGTAAGGAAGAGGGTTGAAGAACAATAGGTCGGTCGTCATATCATGACAGGTTGGACTTTGGGCATCGAAACCACCGCCCACACGTTCTCATTTGGGCTGATTGATGCCGATGGTTTACCCTATCCCTCCGCCAGCGACATTTTGCGGCCGGACAAAGGTGGCATCCATCCAAGGGAAGCCGCCGACCACCACAAAGACGTCGCTGCCAGCCTGTTCACGAAAGCCCTCGACAGTCAAAATCTCAAGCCATCAGATATTTCCGCCATCGCGTACTCACAAGGCCCCGGATTGGGGCCCTGCCTAAGGGTAGGCGCCGCCGTTGCTAGAGGCCTTGCTACACGCATGGAGGTGCCTCTCATTGGTGTGAATCACTGTGTGGCTCATATTGAAATTGGTCGTCAACAATGCGGATGTGACGATCCAGTCCTCCTCTATGTCTCGGGAGGGAACACGCAAGTCATCGCACGATTGAACGGGCGGTACAGGGTGCTTGGTGAAACGTTGGACATTGGCATTGGAAACATGCTCGACAAGTTTGCCAGAAATCAGGGAATCCCCTTTCCAGGCGGCCCAAAGATTGAACAGTTGGCTCTACAATATCTTGAGCGGGAGCCACACCCAACCATGGAAGGCCTTCAGTTACCGTACGCTGTACGCGGCATGGACTTGACCTTCTCAGGCCTGCTCACGGCTGCCCAACGGCTGATTGACAACGGTGCACCGCTCGACGCGGTGTGCTGGTCCTTGCAGGAGCATGCTTTTGCGTCGTGTGTCGAGGTGGCCGAACGGGCCATGGCGCACACTGGCAAAAGCGAATTGCTTCTTGGCGGTGGTGTGGCTTGCAATCAACGGATAAGAACAATGTGCGAAGAGATGGCAGAGGACCGAGAAGGACGCTCGTTTGCACCACCAAAGATGTACTGCATCGATAACGGGACAATGATTGGGCTTCTTGGATGGCTGGAATTGAAAAAACGAAACACATCTCTAGAGCAGAGCGCTATCGATCAGTATCTCAGAACGGACCAAACACCAATCGTCTGGTCCTAGACGGTACAGAGGCATACGGTTTTAACGGGTGGGCGTACGCCTAGAACTGGGGGTCTTACCAATCAACAATCGTCGCGGTGGAAGAAAGGAGGAGTTCAACCCCTTTGCGAAGGATGCCTCACAACAGCACCGCCGACGACGAGACGAGCGCGAGCGCCAACACGGGCGACGACCAACCCCCACGCCTGAACCTAGCGCTCCGCAACAAAGAGACATCAAAGCAGAGCTTGAACGAAAACAGCGAGAAGCCATTGAAAAACTGGAACAAAAAGGGGATGTGAGCGCCCCTGTCGTGGCACCAGCCCCTGTTCCAATTGAACCCGTCAAGAAAAGCAAGGATGAGCCAGTCGTACGTTCGGACGAAGACCGCCTTGCTGAACTACGTCGTAAATCTGAGGAGACCAAGAAAAGCGCCCAGCGAATCGAAGCAGCACCAGAAATTACGGCAGACGCATCAACCACCCTTGAACCCACCACCGAATTGGCAAACAACCCCACAACACTGGCCGATGACGCCGAGCCACTCAATATCAGTATGGCGAACAAAGCGGGGAAGAACGTCTTTGCACGAATCGAAACGAAAATATCGCCAAAGCAGGATCGCAGGCGGGGCCGCAGGCGAATGGACAAAAAAGGCGGCGGACGTCAGAAACAGGAAAAAAAACTGAACCGTCAAAAGTATTTGGAATACAAGTATGCCGCTAAGGACATACTCGATAACCCCAACGTTCCCGAGGAGCACCGGTCCAATGTGCTCGGGCAAATTTGGGCGAAAGGTGAACGACAGGGTATAGACGAGTGCCTTGAATTCATTGAAACCAAAGAAGCTGAATTAATCCTGCCAACCGAAGTCTCCCAGGCCTTGAGGGATTTGGTTAAGGGAATGACCACAAAGAGGTGAAGCCACCATGACAAAGACCCCCATTGCAAAAGACCACGTTGCTAGAGTTCATTACACCGGGACACTCCCAGACACCGGCGAAGTCTTTGACACGAGTGAAGGACGAGATCCTCTCGCTTACCTCGTGGGTCATGGAAAAATGATCCCAGGTTTTGAAGAGGAGATGATGGGGGCTGTGGTAGGCGAAAGGCGGGAATTCACGCTTGAACCGGACAAGGCATACGGTATGCCCACCGATGAATTGGTTCATGAGTTTCCGAAGGAAGATTTCTCGCAATTGTTTGACAGCGGCGTTGAAATAAGCGTCGGGATGCAACTTGTGGCTCAGACATTCCAAGGTCCAGCACCGTTTATTGTCGCCGAGGTCAAAGAAGAAACCATTGTCGCAGATTTCAATCACGTGTTGGCCGGTAAATCCCTCAAATTTTCAGTGGAGGTGGTTGAAGTTCGGCAGGCTGAGCCTGAGGAATTGAGCCACGGGCACGTGCATGGCGCCGGCGGTGTAAATCACTGAAAGAAGGCGAGTCTTGATGAAGTGCCTTGATGTGTGGCCATTATGGGCAATGAGCGTAAGCCGGACTGGCGAACGTTGAGCGGGCTCCCAATACCAGCCAGCTCATCGGCGGAGGACGTACCAGAATCCTTGCCACCAGCCGGCCAACCTCCCTACACGCGAGGCATTCATTCCACCATGTACCGTTCCAGATTGTGGACCATGCGTCAGTATGCGGGATTCTCAAGTGCAGAAGCCACCAACAAACGGTTCAAACTTTTGCTGGAACGCGGCCAAATGGGCCTTTCAGTGGCGTTTGACTTGCCTACGCAGCTCGGCCTTGATGCCGATGACGAACTTTCGTTTGGGGAGGTCGGCAAGGTTGGCGTTTCAATATCGTCGGTTGAGGACATGAAATTGCTTTTTGATGGCATACCGCTTGATACCGTCAGCACGTCGATGACGATCAACGCCCCCGCCATGGTGTTGCTAGCCATGTACATCGTAACAGCAGAAGAACAAGGGGCATCAATGGCGAACCTAAGAGGGACAATTCAGAACGATATCCTGAAGGAATACATTGCCAGAGGCACCTATGTCTTTCCACCTGACGAAAGCATGCGTTTGATCACCGACATCTTCGAATTTTGCTCAAACAACATCCCGATGTGGAACACGATCTCCATTTCAGGATACCACATCCGTGAAGCCGGTTCGACAGCGGTCCAAGAACTGGCCTTCACGTTGGCCAACGCTCTGGCTTACGTTGATGCCGCAATCACCAAAGGCATGGACATCGATGTTTTCGCCCCGCGGCTTTCCTTCTTCTTCAATTGCCACAACGATTTCTTTGAGGAAATTGCCAAATTCCGGGCTGCGAGAACGTTGTGGCATGACCTGATTGAACAACGGTACCAACCCAAGAACCCAAAATCAAAGATGCTCAGGTTCCACACACAGGTGGCCGGCGTCAGTCTCACAGCGCAACAACCACTGAACAACGTGGCGAGGGTGACAATCCAGGCCTTGGCTGCTGTCATCGGCGGCACGCAAAGCCTTCACACAAATTCCTACGATGAGGCGCTTGGTTTGCCGACCGAAGCCTCAGCAACGGTGGCCTTGAGAACGCAACAAATCATCGCAGAGGAATCAGGTGTTGCTGATACAGTTGACCCCATCGCAGGTTCATGGCACGTGGAACGGTTGACGAAAGAAATCTATGAACAAGCTCGCAACATTATCGAACAAATAGAGGAAAAAGGCGGTGCCATGGCTGCTATTGAGGAAGGTTGGCAACAGCAAGAAATACACCTTGCAGCCTATCAACACCTCAACGAAATTGAGAACGGTACGAGGAGAATTGTTGGTGTTAACCACGGTACGATGGACGAAATAGAGGGCATCCCGGTCATGAAAACCGATGCTTCGCTTGGCGAGCGACAAACCGAACGGCTCGCTGAGATTCGTGCACAGCGCGACGACCAGGCCGTCGCCGAGGCACTTGAGGCGGTAGCGTTGAGTGCCGAAAACGGTTCCAATCTTTTCCCCTACGTCATTGAGGCCGTCCGAGCTCGGGCAACATTGGGCGAAATCATCAACGTTCTGAAAGCACGATTTGGCACGTACATGGCTCCAAGTGGATTTTGAGGTGTCGTTATGAAATTCGGACCAATACACATTGACCATATCGGCATTGCCGCCCACGACCTCGATGATCACACATCGTTTTGGAACCTGTTAGGACTGCATCAGGGCGAACATGATGAAATCGTAGAAGAGCAAGGGGTGACCACCCGGTTTTTTTCAACCAGTTCGCCTAAACTGAAGATGGAACCCTCCAAAATTGAACTGCTGGAGCCCACAGGCCAAGACACACCGATAGGGAAATTCCTTTCCAAGCGCGGACCGGGCGTGCAACAGGTTTGCTTTTCTGTGGGTGATTTGAAGGGCCTTCTCAATCATCTCACTGAAAACGGCATACGACTCATCGATAAAGAACCAAGAAAAGGTGCTGGCGACAAAATGATCGCTTTTGTGCACCCTGCCTCAACCGGTGGAGTGCTGGTGGAACTGAGCCAAATTCAAGATGCCCAGTGATGCGAATACCTATAATCGGTCTCGAACGTCTTCACGACGATGAGGACCTGTATTGACCAATTGCTAGCGCTGCCGCACATCGATGCACCAAGTCTCAAAGGTGAGGTGAACTACCTCGCAGGAAGGTTGGAGCAACTTCGAATGCAACGGACCATATCAAACGAAGCCTACCTGGATGCGGGAGCGATTCAAGGGGCCATTGAATTGGTGGCCAACATGATTGACATGGGCGTTCCCCAAAGGGAAATTCAGGAACACCTCAGATCCACCCTGCAAAGGGCGAACAGAATCGAAACGAAACACCCTGGCCTGAATTGGGCCGTTGAATCCGGCCGTGCGAGTTGAGGCCTCCATGGCCCCGCCATTGCTATCGGTCCACAACGCCTCTAAACGATTCGGCGATGTTGTTGCGCTCACTTCCATTAATTTAGACATCCACGAAGGAGAAATTGTAGGGCTGGTCGGTTCAAACGGGGCCGGCAAAACAACCCTCCTCCGGCTTCTTTCCGGCGTGTACAGACCAACCACTGGAGAGGTTGTTCTTTCAAACGGGGAGAGCGTTGACAGAGCGAGAGAACAGTTGGGTGTGGTGCCTGAAAACACGGGCCTCTACGCTCGCCTCACGGCGTGGGAAAACATTCGTTATCATGCCAGAATGCACGGCATAGACGACCAAGTTGCGTGGCTTCGAACCTCGTATTTTGCTAACCACCTTGGCATGACCGAGGCCCTAGGGAGGCACACAAAGGGATTTTCAAGAGGCATGAGGCAGAAAACTGCGCTGCTTCGAGCGCTGGTTCATGCACCAAATGTTCTGCTGCTTGACGAGCCTACGGCTGGCCTTGATGTCACCAGCGCAAGGACCGTGCGAGAACTTGTTCGGCAACTAGGAGATGAGGGCGGTACCGTGATTTACTCAACGCATCAATTGGCTGAAGCGCAGCGAGTGTGCAATCGAATAATTATCATCCACAACGGGGAGGTCAGGGCTGACGGAACGCCAGAATCGCTTCTCGAGCAAACAGGAACAACCCATCTCGAAGAGGCGTATGTTTCCCTCACCAAAGACGTAGCCAGAGCCCGAGATGAAGACAGCAAGCCGCTATCGAGGTGGTCGTCGTGGTGGCGCGGATTGTTCACGCCGAAGACACCAGGGGGTGGTGATGATGAAGAGTAGTGTAGCCAGGATTCAGACCATTGCCAAGAAGGAACTGGTCGAATTTGTAAGAGACTGGCGTACGATCATGGCCATCCTCGTGATTCCGCTGCTGATGTTTCCGCTGTTGTTTATTCTCTTTCCCTTGTTGCTCGCATCAGAAGCGGCTGAACTTGACGCCATTGAGGTTGAAGTCATCGTCCAGGGAAGCGGGGTGCCCGAGGATTTGGGAATCATGCTGGAAAATGCCAGCTTGAACATCACTTACGAACCCCTTACGACGATGGAAACGCTTGCTGAACCGGGCGAGGACGAATCGCGAATTCGTAACGGGTCTATTGACGCCGTGTTGCGCCTGCGGATGAACGATACCGTGCTGGAATATGCCGTGTTGTACCTCTCCACATCAGAACAAAGCAACGAAGCCAGAAGCCGCCTTTTTGACACGTTGGCAACGTGGGAACAAAACGAGACGACGCGACGTATTGACGCCGCTGGTCTGGACGCGGAAGAAACCCTGAACCCTTTACGATGGAACGGTGAAGTCACCGACAGTGATGTTGCCACCCAAGGTGAGCAAGCCGGTATGGCATTGTCGTTGTTCATTCCACTGGTTCTGGCGGTTTGGACATTTTCCTCAGCCATTCAACCGTCCATTGACATGACGGCTGGGGAGCGAGAGCGAGGGACTCTCGAGGCGCTCCTTGGGCTACCATGTTCCAGGTTGGAGTTGCTGATGGGCAAATGGTTGGCTGTTGCTACGATCACCGGAGCAGGGGTCCTGCTCCAAGTCGCCGGTCTGTTGTTCGCTATCGGTTATTTGGCCACCTCGGACGTCATTTCGGCACCAAGCGTTTCGCTGACCGCCGTGCTGTTCCTTGTCCTTGCCATCCTGCTTTTCGCCATCATGGTCGTGGCCTTTGAATTGGCGCTCGCGATGAGGTCTCACAGCGTGAAAGAAGCAGGTTCCATACTCGGCCCGGCGGTATTGATTATCCTCTTTCCTGCGCTGTTCACGCAAGTCATCAACCTTGACGGGGTAGAAATCTACTGGTTTGCCATACCCGTGGTGAATGTACTCTTGGCCCTGCGAGAATTGTTGATGAATCGAATTGTGTACTCCCACGTGATTGTTTGGGTTGTTTCGTCCACCGTCTACGCCCTAGGAGCCGCTTATTACGCCGCTCGTCAATTCAAGCGAGAGGACATAGTCACCAGTCTGTCTTAGGCACCAAAAGCCAAGAGCGACTCTCGAACGATGGAGACGATCAGGTCAATTTCTTTAGATGTGATGTTGAAGTGAGGCGTGAACCGAAGAGCGTTTTCACCGCCATGAATAACGCCCAGACCGCGACGCCTGCACCACGGTTCAACCGCTTCATGGCCCACGACTGGGAACTTCTCTGGGTCAAGTTCTGCGCTGCACAGCAAGCCTGTACCCTGAACTTTGGTAATGACGTGGGGGAATTCTTTTTGCAGCAAAGAGAATTTTTCGACAAACTCAACGCCGCGCTCTCGAATGTTTTTTCGGAGTTCGGGCGTTATACCGTCCAACACGGCCACAGCAGTTTCCAGTGCACGGGGGTTGGTCGTCATCGTGTTGCCGTAGATACCGGTTACGTAGAGGTTCGAAGCACGTTGATTCATCCCGAGCACCGAAAGTGGGAACTGGCCGGCGTTCATCGCCTTTGACCATGTTTCCAAGTCGGGTGCCTCACAGTCCTCAAATCCTTGGTAGTCAACGACAGAAAGCGTGCCTTGGCCACGAATCCCCGCTTGAATGGAGTCCACCAGCAGCATGCTGTCATGCTCGAGTGTTAAGCGACGAGCGGCGTCGTAAAATTCACGAGAAACGCACTGACCGGGGTTGCCCTCACCCTGCACAGGTTCAATCGCAAACAATTCAATGAACACGTTGTTGGCTGCTGCCTCCTTGAACGCCTTTTCCAGGGAAGGGACATCATTGGCCGGAACGAGAATGAGGTTGTCCCTGTTTTGGAAACTGGCAAGGTGCTTGTCGTACTTTCCTTTGCAGGAGTGCGACATCTGGGCCGGTCGGTCTGTTCGACCGTGAAACCCTTGTTCAACCGCCATCATCTTGATGGTCTTGCCTTCGTGTTTGCCGCCTTTTTGGGTCATGATTTTGGCGTTCACGTCAGCTATCCGCAGGCTAACAGTGACCGATTCCGACCCGCTGTTCATGCAAATGAACTTTTCAAACGGGCACCAACCGCGGGTGTGGCCGAGCTCCTTGCGGAGCCGTTCATCGAGGCGTTTTTGCGAAAAGGAGGCCGTCATGACGTTCGCCATAACCCAGTTGTCCGACATCGACTGTATCACGTGCTCTGGGCCGTGCCCAGATCCAAGCATACCGTACCCACCGTTGTCGTGAATAACGGCTCCGTGGGAGGTTACAATCCATGGACCTCTGGCGGCGAGGGCGACATAAGGGTTGACCGTAGCTGGATTGTAAAAATTCACGAAACCGTCCTGAAGTTCGGTGATGAGCGTGGCTTCGTCAGCATCAAGGTAAAGTTCGGGAAACTCGTTGGCCATGGACTGGAACCTCGCATAGGCCTCACTGATGGCCGATGAAAGACTGTCATCAACATCCAAGAACGAGAGGATTTCAGCGTCCTTCAATCCGGGTGTGTCAATGGCCCCCACGTTCGACCGTATCTCACGAAGAAGCATCAGAGGTTCTTGGCTCGCACTGGTCTGCATGTATTGGAATCCTTGGAGGTATCCTTTGAACATTGGCACGATTCGCCAACAAATCCACATGATTTGCGCCCATATATTATCTCAGTATGGATATACGAATACTTATACGGCAAAGACAGGACGCCTGTGCATGCCAAAAGTCTCTTTGGACATACCCAAGGAACTGTTTGATGACATCAAACTTCACGTAGGGGACGACAAAAAATTCGTGAGCCTAGCCGATGCCATACGAACCGCCTGCAGGAAAATGCTCGACCAATTGGATTCCATAGACTTGCGTCATGGCAGGAGGGAAAGCTCATGACGTCACGAGAAGAAGCGCACGACGCCGTTCGAACCCTGCTTGGCTACATTGAAGGTATTGACGCTGTCGATCGTGAAGGGCTTGTCGATACGCCGAAGCGTGTCATTGATTCATGGAGCGAGATTTTCGCTGGCTACGGTATGATTGCAACGGAACTGTTGGATTCGACATTCAACGCAGAAGGATACGACGGCATCGTGTTGCTGAGAAACATTGAATTTACCTCGATGTGCGAACATCACCTCCAACCGTTCCGAGGACGAGCCCACATTGGCTACATACCGATCAAAAGAATTGTCGGCATCAGCAAACTTGCACGATTGCTTGAGCTCCACGCCCGCCGTTTGCAAAACCAAGAGCGCATCACAAAGGGGATTGCGGACGATTTGGAAAAGGAACTTGAACCGCTCGGCGCAGCGGTCATCATTGAAGCATCTCACGGTTGCATGCAGTGCAGGGGTGTCGCCAAACAGCACGCCATTATGACAACATCAGCGATGCGCGGTGTCTTTTTTGACAAACCTGAAGCAAGAGCTGAACTCATGCAACTCATTCAACAACCCAATCTCTGAGGTGAAATCATGAGCGGGGTAGCCAGCGAAATGCGCACCACTGCAGGGAGCGACAACGCTGGCGACTTTGATAAAATCTACAACATTGTTGAGATCTTTCATTCCGTTCAAGGGGAAGGATACAGGAGCGGCATACCCCACGTCTTCATCCGTTTTGGCGGTTGCAACCTCCGATGCGAGTGGTGCGACACGGACTTCAATACGTACGACAAAATGTCCGTGCGAGCCATTCTCGATGATGTCCAAGCATACCCCTGCAAAAACATCGTGTTCACCGGAGGTGAACCCATGCTAAACGACCTTTGGCCGATTGCAAAGATTCTGCGCCAGAGAGGGTATCACCTGTCCATTGAATCAAACGGGACCGTTCCGATACCAGAAGGGCTCATCGATTGGATATGCATTTCACCAAAAGATCAGATGTACAGCAAGGTGCCGATTAAGCAGCGAACGGGGGACGAGTTGAAGTGTGTTTATGTGGGGCAACCGCTCGAGATGTATCAGGACCTCAAGCAAGGGTTCACGCACCTGTTTCTGCAACCGTGCTACGATGATCAGCAGAGCGTTGAGGCCAACGGCCGCTCGTTCGCCATGACGGAAGAGGTGGTAAAGGCAAACCCAGATTGGCGCCTGTCGTTGCAAACGCACAAATGGATGGGGATTTTGTAGAGCGGTGGCGCCATGAAACATGCAGTGATGGCCCTCAGTGGAGGCATGGATTCCTCCTCGCTTTTGCTTCACCTCTTGCGAAAAGGTTACACGGTCACAGCGATCTCATTCAACTACGGTCAGAAGCATCTCATAGAGCTGGAACGCGCAGCATCGTTGATCGATTATCTTGGGTCAAGAGACATTGCAGTCGCCCATCATGTGGCGGATTTAACATCGGCCACCGCTCTTTTTGAGAGCGATCTTCTCAACACTGGAGACGATGTTCCAAAGGGTCATTACGAGGAGGAGAACATGAAAGCCACCGTGGTTCCCAATCGAAACGCCTTGTTTGCCTCCATACTTTACGGAACGGCCTTGTCGTTGTCCCAAAAACACAGTGTAGACGTTGAAATCGCTCTAGGCGTTCACAGCGGAGACCATGCCATCTACCCCGATTGTCGACCAGAATTTTACCGAGCCCTTGAACACGCTTTTGCCCTAGGAAACTGGGAAAGCGAGCGAATTTCGTTTACCCTGCCTTATCTTGAGTTGGACAAGGCGGGAATTCTTCGCGATGCAGAAGAGTCAACTGAGAAACTGAAGGTGGATTTTGATGAGATTTTTTCACGCACCATCACGTCGTATCAGCCAGACGACGAAGGACGATCGGACGGTCGGACAGGTTCCGATATTGAACGGATCCTCGCTTTCAATGCCATTGGGCGTCGCGATCCCATTACCTACGTTGAGCCGTGGGAGGAAGTGCTTGACAACGCCCTCCAAACAGAGAGGGAATACCTCGACAAGAAGTACCGGGAGCAACTTACGGACCTCCAATACCACGTGACAAGAGAAGCGGGTACAGAGCGTGCCTTTACTGGCAAATACTGGAACGAAAAACGCCCGGGGAAATACCGTTGTGTGTGTTGTTCCGTTCTGTTGTTTACGTCCACAATGAAGTTTGATTCTGGGTGCGGCTGGCCGTCTTTCCATACGGAACACAAAGAAGCTAATATTGAACGGGTGGACGATTATTCCCATGGAATGCACCGGGTTGAAGTTCGTTGTAGCGTATGCGATGCTCATCTCGGCCACGTGTTCAACGATGGTCCTGCTGCCTACGGTGGGGAACGTTATTGCATCAATTCAGCATCGCTTATTTTTGAAACTCAGGAGGAAGAAAGATGACGACAACCATACGAAGGTACGTAGAAACAGACACGGGTCACAGGGTACCGAATCACAAATCCAAGTGCAGGCATTTGCACGGCCATCGGTACCGCTTTGAGGCAGAGATCGAGGGCGATGTCGTAACCGTTTCAGGTGTGTCAGACGAGGGGATGGTGATGGACTTCTCCGATATCAGCAAGGTGTTGATGGAACATGTCCACGATGTCATCGATCATGCCTTCGTGGTCTATGAGGGGGATGAAGAGGCTCGAAAAGCATGCGAATTGATGGGTGATGAACATCGAACCGTCGTCGTGCCGTTTATACCAACAGCGGAAAATCTGGCCAAATGGGCTTTTGATGCCGTGGCCCCCCACATCTCTTCAACTTACGGAAACCGACTGCGTCTCGTTGCGATGCACTGCCGTGAAACACCAAAATCTGTGGCAACATGGCGCCCAAAATCAGCGTAATTTCCTGCGATGTTCCTTTTGCCATCTCGGATCGTTTTTTGCATATTCCAACGCACTCGTCGCCTCCACAAAGGCACCGATGATTCTCGTGGCCTCCTCATCGCTTGGCGTCCCCTTGAGCAGTGTTCTTTTGATGGTCTGTTCAACAGACAAGCGGTGCTCAGGAGATTTACCTGTTTGGCTGCTCAATTGCTCAATGGCTTTGATAAGCGATTCGCGTACCGACGGTTGCAATGTTGAGAGTAACGGGACGATATCGGGCAATCCTGGCTCATCACCTTGGTGGTTAATGACCCTTAAGCGCTGTATTTCGTACAGAATGGCTGTGACCGCGTGGCTCAAGTTGGCAATCGGGTACCCCTCCCATGTAGGTAAGGTCACGTAGTAATCGCATTTTGCTAAGTCATCACCTGAGAGTCCTTTGCCTTCTTCACCGAAAACCAGGGCAACGGTTCCTCCGGAGTTTGAGATTCGTTTGACCATGTCCCAAGGGTACAAAAAATGTCGATTCAATGTTTTTCTGCCCAGTTCACGCTTTCCAGACGTTCCGATGACGGCAGAGCAATCTTTCGTTGCTTGTTCAATATCGGGGAATTCTCGGGTGTTTTCCAACACGCGACTGGCGTGTTTTGCTCTCGCTCTGGTTTCGTCGTCGCTGGTGGTGCACTTTGGTGCTACGAGCCGTAGATCATCAAATCCGTAATTCAACATTGAACGGCAAATCGCCCCGAGATTTCCGGGATGGGACACACCGACCAGCACAACGGCGAGGTCAAACGTTCCGGATGGCAGTGGTATGTCAAGTCGCTCGCCCATGCGCTCACATCACTGTTGTTCCACAAACGAAGCAATCCATCGAGGATCGCACGACTGGTACAAGAAAAACAGGTAACCCCCTTCTTCACGATTTGGCATGACCAATGAGCGCTTCCTCAAGTTGTGTTGTTGCCGGAGGAAAGCCACGAGTTCGTTCAACTCGTGTTCCGTGTCGCCGTGCACGCATACCGGTTGACGGTCCCAGTCAACCCAGATCGCCACGTGAACACCATCAATCGGTGCGACGCTGTCGGTAGCGAGTGACGTAGCCTGCGATCCAATTTCGCAATTTCTTGGATTCGACGTCGGTGAGCTCAGAAACCATGTGCTTGTTGTGATCGAAATCATCGGTAAATTTCTCACCGTGCTCTTCGCAAAGCCTGATGGCGCGTATTTTGATAAAACTTGGACGTATGTTTCCCATGTGCATCACTCCTTCATTAGTTTGACTTCAACCGGGAAATCAGGTTCGTCGTGGCGAATGCACAGAAGACGAACCTTTCGGGGTGGGTTTTCTATGCCACGCTTCCAGATGTGTTCGTTGACTTCTGGGTCGATGTAAAGTTCCTCGTCTTCCCTGACCTTCAGGTGGCGAATCACCTGCTCTCGGATGATTTGCATGGCGCGAGGTGCGCGCTTGTATCGTGTAATGTTCCATGCGTGGCGCAGTGGCACAACAAGTTCTGATTCATTTGGGCGGGCCATTCAAATCACCTCATCGTTGCAACTTGCTGCGTCGCCATTGGTGCCTTTTAGGGTGAGACACCGTGTTTCGGTCGGTCTTTAGCATGACCCACACGGGGACACGCCGGTTCTGTTTGCCCGCCTTTAGAAGACGGATTTTCTTTGCTGCTGGTTTATTTTTTGACATTTCGAGCACCTTCTCAGATTCTCCTAACGGACGCATTGCTGCGGCTCTTGGACTGTGTGGCTAGCATCTTTTTCAAAGACGCATCGGTGAGTGGTGAGGTCAATTCACCTTGAGTGTACATGGAAGCGAGGTTGGCTCTGATCGTTTGGGCTCGCTCGGGTTCAACAAGGGCGATGCGGGCAAGCCGTGCTCGGGCATCTGGGGCCAAATGGCGACGAAGGACAGCATCGATGTTGGCAGATTGTACAGCTTGTTCTTGGGCCTGCTCTTCGGCCTTGAGTTGTTGCGCCGCTTGTTGCTGCAGTTGTTCTTGGAGTTCTTTCATTCGCTGAGCACGTAGGGCATCGAGTTCATTGTCTCGACCGGCCACCATCGCACTCACCCTTTCACTTCCAAATCAGTACTTGCTAAGTCCAGGGTATTGTTCTTCGGCGACACCCCTAACGGAATGGGCGACGTTGTCGACGAGTTTCTGCCCATCAGGTGTGATGCGTCGACCGGCGTAGAGCTGAACTTTTCCTTCATCGGTTTCGACCTCACGGGTGGGGACTTTTTCCACCAAGCCTGCTTCCTCGAGTTGTTGAAGTGCCGTACGAATGATGTGCCGAGAGGCCACACCGGGCGTGTTGGGCATGACGCCGTTGTCTTTCTTTCCGCCAAAAGCCTGGGCCAAGTGGGTCACGCCAACCGGTCCGTTGCGGGCGACTTTCCTCAAAATGGCAGCGGTGCGCAAGTACCACCAGTCCGTTTGCGTTGGGGGGCGCTCGCGGTCAACGGCCGTCTTGACGTATTGCCCCCAATCGGGCATGGAGACGGCCTCTTGGTCAGCCATTGCAGCCGCCAAGGCTGGATTGAAAATGTCTGCGGGGATGTCGTAAACGGTCGTCATCGTGATGCACCAAGCACCTTTGCGACCGTCCGCCCCTATATGAAAACAACGGGTCAAGCACCCGTTCAGCATCTGGGAACATGGCGTTTCAGGGCCACAGCATACAAGCCTTCTAAAGCACCCGTTTCCTAGTAAGACCAATGAAGAAGGCCTTGGCCCAAAATCCAAACCTTCTGCGGACGCTGATAGGCCTGTCCCTGACGCTGATCTTCATGCTGTCTTACGCCGTTTACGGTGCAACCGTTTCGCCCTCTGTGTACATTTACAAAACCCAGCCATCAGTGGATGTTTACAACGCCTCAGAGGCCGATCAGGACGTGTTGCGAACGTACGATGCCGATGACAACACCACCACTTGGGCCTGGCAAGTCATCGCTGATGACGACAACCTCACTTGGGTCAATGTCACCGCAACAGAATTGTCCTCAGGAGCCGTGCTAAGGGTCATCAACGAAGCCATGCTCTACAGTCACGAATTGTTGGGAACGACCTATGACCTGCAAAACCCGCTCGAGGAGGAATTCTCGTGTGCGGACCTGTGCAGGCACGCTAAAGTCCATGAGCGGACCACCGAGGAAGGTGGCACCATTGAATTTCACGCCTTGACATCTGTAGACCCTGCCCGGCGTTCCAACGGTTCCGTTTTTGCCGCCGACCTGGCAGAGGCTGAGGCGAAAGCGAGGAACGCCATCGAGTATGAACACTCACCGTCCATTGTTCGCATCGAAATAGTAGAACAAGGCAACAGAACAACAGAGCCTAGCATATCTGCGGAGACGATCAACGAAGCCTACGCAAGCGTAGCCGTGTTTTCGGTTGATGCAGGGACGGAATTCTTGTGGGCGCTCGCCGCTGTCATTGGGTGCTTTTCGATGGTCCTCATACCCTCGTTCACCGTGTACTTTGCGGCGAGGGCGAAAGAGAAACGCCGTGAAGCGAAGTTGGAACAATCAAAGGCAGAAGTTGAAGATTATCTGGCCGAATCCAACGAGCAAACATCTGCCGACACTGCCACTAAATAGATAGACGGTGGTAGCCCTCTGTGAGGGAAATGCGCTGTCTCGCGATTTTCATGGCGTTGCTCATGTCGATTTGCAGCGTTAGCCTCGCCGCCCAAGATATCTTGTTGGAAACCGTGGTCCACGAAAGCCCGACCAACCAAACCGGGGTGGACCTTCGCGTGGTTTCGGTTTCCATGGAGTACACCAACACCGCTGACCAATCCAAATACCAGATGTTCTCATCCAATATCCCGCCGTTTCAATTCAACCGTCCACAGGAACTTTACGTCATTGACGGCATGCTCAACACCTCAACAACCCTGACGATCACGGTGGAGAACCTCGGAACCAATCCATCGGGTGTTGTTGATGTGAACATTCTCCTGCTGCATAACGAGTACGCCTACTTTGAATTCGTCAACACCACGGTCCAGATGGCGGCCATCAGTGGTGGCGCAACCGATACGGCCTCGGTAGACATCGTACCGTCCTATGCTGGTAACCACACGATGGTGGCAAGAGCCACCGCCAGCGTTGCTGACGACAACCCGAACAACGATGCACGAACGCAATCGTTTACCGTAGGCTACCGTTATTCGAACTGCGACGGAACGGCGTCGTACTACCTCGGTAACGGATGGCAATTCTCAACCGACACGTCGATCACGCCGAGCCAGAGCTGCCACGCAGGAAACGGTATGCTCTCGTCCTACAACAACAACATCGTGGCCGCAATGACCACGCCCGTCATGGACATGTCCGATGCGATTCTGAATCCTTTGAGAACCAATGGCCTTTCAATGTTCTACACCGGGGGAGCCGAGGCGAACGACCAACTGACGATCTCTGGAAGGAACACGGCAGGACAGTGGGTCCAGTATCACGCCATCACCGGCGTTATCGACAACGATTTCAACGACGGTGCGTCCTGGCAAACGTTCAGTTTTGCAGACAAAGGCCACGCTTCCCCACTTTTGCCGATAACCTCCGATATGTTTCATTCAACATCCCAATTCAAATTTGAGTTCAGCTCAGACGCCAGCGGCTCAGACATTGGTTACTACCTCGACGAAATCGTCTTTGTGTACGACCAGAAAGTACGGAAAAGCGAATACAGCGTGAGTGCACAAGGCGTGTCAACCACTGGCTCCACACCCGGTGAGTGGGGGACGGTCACGCTAAAAATCGTGAACACGGGTAACATCACCGAGACGTTTTTCCCTCGATTGGACGGCGCACCTGAATCATGGGATGTGTATTACCTGCGTCCGTCAGGCACGAGTTTTGACCCTGCTCAGGGGTTGGTCGTGCAACCTGGGTCCCCAGTCCAGTTCAGCATCCAAGTACAACCGGATGTAAATGCGAGCACCGGTTTCCAACCAATGGTCGTTAACATCACGTCGCAGCAATACAACGAAATTTCCACGGAATTGCCGGTGCAGTACCTCGTTAAAGCAGACAGAGTGCCGGTTATACACCCGCCCTCTGTACGGCCAAGTTGCCCACCATCGTTTGTTTGCACGTTCGAAATCGAGCTTGAAAACCAAGGACAAGCGACGGACGTGTTTGACCTATCTGTGGATACCACCGCACTGCCAAATGATTGGTCGGTCAGCTTGGCTTGGTCCCAAGCAACCTCTGTGCTGATACGACCAAGCGAAACCGTTCAGGCCTCATTCATCATGTCGGTGCCGGCCAATGAACCGCCGGACACGGTGGTTGAATTCGATCTCGTGATGCGCGCTCAAAACGACACATCTCGGGTGGCGATACAGACCGTACCAATCTCTGCGTCCATGGTAAGCAATGCGTCGGTTTACCTCAACAATCTAGCGAACGATGACAAACTCATGGTTGATGCAGGCAGCCAGATAACCGTTTCATACACCATTGTCAACAACGCCAGTCGTCAAGACATCTTCACCATGCGAGTGCTTGTGGAAGGTGCCGAAACCTGGCACGTTCACCAACCTACGAGGCCAGATGCTGTGCTGAATCCTGGTTCAACCACCACGTTTGAGATCAACATTGATGTCCCGGAGAATGCGCAATCAGACGACAGAGGGCCAACGTTAACGCCCGTGATTGAGTCGAAGCGTAGCATGATGAGCATTGAAGGTGAACCGTTTGACGGGCTACGGGTCAAGACGACGAACGACTTGCGGGTCGATCTTGTAAACGCCCCGGCCACGTTGACGCCTGGTGTTGCAAACGAGGTGCAATTGCGGCTCACCAACAACGGCAATGGCGATGTCACCGCCCTGCTGGATGTCCCCGACATCCCAAGCACATGGTCGTGGTGGATGACGATTGAGGGACAAAACGTATCCGGTGGCGTTGACCTGAGCGTGTCGTACGATTTGCAGCATCAAATGAACGTGAGCGTTTGGGTTCTGTTGCCGTCGATGGAAGCCGCTGGCGAACGGCACACCATAGCCGTAGAAGTTCAAAACCAGGGCGCTGACGTGGACGCCAATCCAGATGACAATCGTATTGAATTCATTACAAGAACCGAAGCCATAAGGCTGCCCTCAGCATCGTTGGTTTCCCAAACCACTTCAACGATGGCCGGCGGAACGATGATGGCGGAAGCCCATGTGCGAAACGACGGCAACGCTGTAGAGGACAGTCTCGCTGTGATGGCCACCGTTTCTTCGACGCCCCCGGTCCCCGGTCTGCTCGCCTTCTTTTCGATAGAGGGTGCTGACCAACCGATGGCTTCTGAAGTTCCCCTGATGATACCCGCTGGAGAATTTCAATCGCTTAAATTGGAGGTCATCGTTCCAGACGATGCCCCTCTGAACACCAGATTTGTTCTGCAATTTGAGTTCCTTGGCGTTCTTGACGACCAAGATCTGCCCCGCGAAATCATCTTGCAGGCTCTGGTATTGCTCGATCAACAACGCCAAGTTGATTCGGAATTTGGACTGCTGGGCTCCGGTCCCACGCCTCACGGAACCGCTGCCGTGGTCCTCATCAACCAAACATCGACCTCGACCGTGCGCGAGGCGATGAACATCGCTGTCGCCGGGGAAGACGGTTGGCAAATCAGCTGCAACAAGTTGCTCGTGAATGAAAGTGGTTTCGTCGTTGAATTTCTTCCCGGCCAAACAGCGCCAACCTTCCACCAGCAGCGATGTGAAATTCTCCGCCTTTCGGGACCAATAAGCGGTACTTTGACGATCGCCACAAATTCAGAAGATGGAACGATTGCCTCAACGTCGGAAATTGCATTGCTGTTTGCAACCCCACCAACCGATTCAACCCTATCTGGAACAACCATGCTGGCCACAGGCATAACCGGCATGATGGTTCTGGGAGGCTTGCTGTTTTTCATGAAATCACGGCGACCAGCCGATGAGGAAATGGAGGAAGCGATGGCTGGTCCTCCGGTTTCGATGGTTTCTCAGGAGCGCCCGTTGGTACAGGCAACAGAAACGACTACCAAAATTGATGCTGATGACCAAACCTCTGCAAGCGGTTCTGCAGGACCTCCACTTCCAGAGGGAGGTTTGCCACCGGGCTGGACCGAAGAGCAATGGGCGTACTACGGCCAGCAATACCTTGATGGGACACTTTGATGCCCTCGGAGTGTGGCGGATTATCCAGCACTGTGGTACGCCCTGTGGTTCGTTGTTGCCATCTGCGGCGTTGGCACCTGGTACTTACGAAATTTCACCCAACGTTTGCAAGCAACCAGGACCACGGCCCTTCTGGGCACAGTGGCCATGCTCAGCCTGTTGATTTGGACATGGATGGAATTTTGAGGTGATGTCGTGAGCGAACTTGCTGGTATCGAAGATCACCCGCTGCACGGTCACTACCCCTGTCGAACCCCCGTATGGTGGGCCCGCACGTCAACCGTTGGCAAGGACCCTGGTCTACGCGGTGTGAGCGGTCGAAAAATCGTGATCAGAATCGCCAAAACATTCGGACGTATCGAAGGTTGGGTGGCTACATTGCTTCGGGCACCTCGCGAGTTGCGTCGTCCCCTTGATGAGATGAACAGCATGCTGTGGGAACTCGCCGATGGGAGCCGAACCTTCGGCGAAATCTGTCAAATTATGGACGATCTTTACCACGAAGAAATCGCTCCAGTCATTCAAAGAACCGCAACGGCTGTGGGCTTGTTTCAGAGAAACAACCTCATGCTTCTCTTGGAGGAACCGCTCAACAACCGTTGGTTTGTCGGACCCGGTAAAGTGCCCGAGCACCAGATACTGGAAGAAAACAGCGATTACGACACGGCACCGCTGTCGGACGAGGCGCCTTGAACCGCTTCGTCAGGCTGTACATCAAGGGGTGACCAGACCAACCGGAAGCCCAATCCATCGCTGCGTTTGTCTCGGTAGGCATGAGACCTTGAGCCGCTGCGTGTTGAATCGCTTTCTGTGAACCACGATCCGCCACGAACAACAAACGAATCGCATCCATCAATCCGGTGGGGACGTTGTGTTCGCCCGCCGACATAGGTGCGTTCCCAATGGTCATCGCACCATTCATTCACCAAGCCGTTCATGTCAAAAAAGCCCCAAGAATTTGGCTTTTTCAAGCCTACCTCACGCGTTGTGCCTCCAGAATTCCCAGCATGCCAACCGTATTCATCGAGTTCCACATCCTTGTTGCCAAACCACCACCGCGTGTTGCTTCCTGCCTTTGCGGCGTATTCCCACTCCGCTTCCGATGGCAACCTCCAAACGCCATAAAGACCGAGGTAGAGGGCGTCTTTATCCCGATCGTTCAAACGGTTGAGGAACAGTTGTACATCGTCGTAGTTGACGTTTTCAACGGGTCGCAAGCCGGCGCTCCAACCTTCCTGAAATTTTGAGGGGTTATCGCCCATCACGTCCGCCCATTGTGCCTGAGTGACGTGCCGCTCACCGAGGAAAAAGGGTTCTGTAATGATAACGGTGCAAGACGGTTGCTCGCTTGGGTGACCGGAGGTGTTTGAATCGCCAAGAACAAATTCTCCAGGTTCCACCAGCCGGTAAGTGGCGCCGTAAACATCGCCAAAAGTGGGCGTTCCAGGTGGTTGAACGACCATGATTATGCACTCAATTTGTTGGTGGCAGACAACACCGATTCAACCAGACGGTTGAGGCGTTGTTGCAGGTTGTCATCTCTGAGCGAACCGTCTTCGTCAAAGGCCTCTTTCACGTGACCCACTGCGAGTTGCTCTGGCACAGGCCATCCATGCAACCATCGAACAGCGATTCGCATGTGATTGAGCGTGTTGGCATTTGTCACGCCGCCAAGGGTCGACATCAGCCCAAACACTTTGCCGCCCACATGCTTGTCGTACATCCAGTCGATCGTGTTTTTCATGACGCCTGACATGGTGCCGTGGTACTCGGGCGAGGCGAGGAAATACGCATCGCATTCGGTGAGAAGATCCTGAAATTCCTTGACATTGGGGTGTGCCCAACAGCCCTCCTCCCCTACAAGTGGAAGCGGCTTGGCGGCCAAATCCCAAAACACAACTTCCGCTCCTGCATCCTCCGCTGCAGCGAGTGCGGCGTTGACCAGCAAGCCTGATTTTGATGTGGCTCGGTATTCACCAGCCAGGCCAAGAATCTTCAGTGAGCGGTTTGCCATGAAGCGTCTAACGGGTCTCTGAACTTGAATGTAAGGATGATTCGGAAGGACAACAAGAAGCAAGGCTTATTCGTTGCTCGCCAGTCGTTTTTGATGCGGTGATGTTCAATGGTTGTGAACGATGGCATCGATGAGGTTCCTGACATGGACCAAGACGAAGCCGCTCAGGCCGACATTGCATCGGTCAGCGAGGCCATTGCCGCCGTCGAAAACCAGCCCATGGAAACCCCTGTTAAACAAGAAGACGAACCTGTGGAAACACCAAGGGACGTTATTCCCGAACTCGAGGATGTTGAGGATCCGCAAGAAATGGTTGATGTGCTGCTCAATGTCGGTGAGGAGCGAAGTCGGAAAAACGATGTAAAAGGGGCCTTGGCTGCCTTCAACAAAGCCATTGCCCTTGACCCGTCTTCGGACATGGCGTGGTTCAATCGTGGCGTGCTTCTTGAAGCTCAGCAGGATGCACGCGGTGCTCGACAGTCGTTTCAAATATGCCTTGATTTGAATGAAAATCATGCACCTGCTACGGCCAACCTCTCCATTTTGCTGGAAAGGATAGGTGATTTGGAGGGCGCCTACAAGATGGCGGAAAAAGCCCTCGGGTTTTTCCCAGCCCATCCTGCGTTGGTCCAACTCAAAGAACGGTGCAAAGACAGCGGCATATCGGTGGCCATGGAAGCCATGCAGCCATCTTTGGAAGTTACCCAAACGGTCGACATGGAAACCGTTGAAGAAGTAGCGGAAGAAGCCGGCATAGAGGACCCAGCGATTCTACTTCAAGAAGCCATTCACCACGACCACGATGAAAACGCTGAACTGAGCGTTGAAGAACTCAAAAGTGCTGCAGAAGTCGTTGTGGCGCAACAAGAAATCATACGCGAGACAGCTCCTGAAATTCCTGACATTCCTGAACCAGAACCCGAACCAACTGTCGACCTTGATGCGTTGGTTGAAGAAGCGACAGCCGCCATCAAAAACGGACAGGCCAAAGAAGCTCTGGCGTTGTTAAAACCGCACCTCAAAACCGTAGGTGCTCAGCACGCGGGTGCTTGGCGTATCGCCGGGGGAGCCATGGCACGACTCGACCTTGACAACCACGCCATAGCCGCCATGACACACGCACAAAACCTTGACCCCAATCATGCCTCGGGTTGGTTCAACCTGGGATCCGTCCAACAGCGTTCCGAGTTGGTTACAGAAGCCCTGCAAAGTTACAAGCGAGCCGTCGATACCGACCCAACCTACCTTAAGCCGGCTGAGAAAATGGCAGCGCTCGCCATGGAAAAAGGCCTCATTGAGACCTACATGGAGGCAGCGAGGGTGGTGATTGGGATTGATTCTGGCCATCCCGTGCGTCAAGAGTTCATCGATACGCTCCTCCAAATGGCCCAAGGTGAGAGCGATGTTCTAGACCAAATATCCGGGTTGCCACCAACCCTACCGGCCGGACCTGAAATGGCCAAAGAAGCGCTTAGTTTGATCGCAGACACTCCATCTCCAGAGCGAGCAAGAGCGCTATCCCTCAGCCTCCAACACAGCGACGCCGTCTTGATGTGGAAGAAAATGATTCAGGATGACCCCGACGAACCAAATCACTGGACAGGACTGGCCCGTTCACTCGAGCAAGCCGGCGACTACGCTACTGCGGAGAAATGCCATGCCAAAGCGGCTTCGATGGGGTCGTCGACCAATCCCGCTCCCGAAACAACAGAATCAGCCGCAACACCTTCCGCCGCCATGGCCGCCATCGCAGCAGCACCGCCCCCTACCACACCCGCTCCGCTACCGACGCCCGAAGAAATGGCGGGATATGTCTCGACGCCTCCACCTGCCACACCGGCTCCCTTGCCGACACCAGAAGAGATGGTCAATCCAGAAACACCGATGATGACAACCCAAGAATCGGCCCCCGTTGCCGCCCAAGAGACAGCGTCAGCCGAACTGCTGTTGGTGCCTGTGGAACCCCAAACGAAGGCCGTTGAGCCAAGCCCTCAACCCGAGGTTGATTTGGCCAAAGTCGCCCTTGATGCTGCCGCGAAAACCGTTAATCCAACGTACCAGTCCACCTCCTCAAACGCCATTTCAAACCAAGATGTGGCATGGTTCAATCAAGGGGTTCAGCTCATCGAAGACAAAAAGTATCGCGAAGCGCTGTCGTGCTTTGATAGAGCCCTGCCCGCCTTTGCCGGCGACGACGCCATGATCATTCGCATCCTCAACAACCGTGGTAACGCCTTTTACTTCCTGGAGGAGTATCCAAAGTGCGTGGAATCCTATCACCAAGCGATGATGATTCGGCCAACCGAGGTTCGCGGCGAAACACTGTACAACATGGGAACCGCTTACGCCGAAATGGAGCGGTACAGAGACGCCATCAAATGTTTTGAGCAAGCCATGCCAAGAGGCTTGTCCGACGAAGCCAAGCGTCGAGCAAAGGACCAGATACGCCGGTGCAACATCCTGCAAAAAGCCATGGACAAAAAGCGGAAGAAGCGCTGAACAATCCTCCTTTTGAAGTCAACTTCAAAAACACTGGCAGATTGGGTACACCATGGACTGCGGTACATGTGAATCCGGGCCGGCGTTGGAATTGCACGCTCCGGAGGTCGTCGACGTCAATTTGACACTGACGGAGAAAGCCACGGCCATGCTTGAGGACGCTTTCGGAGACGACAGGAGCCATGCCTTGCTCGTCGGCGTCTTGAGCGGAGGGTGTTCGGGCTACATGTACGATTTGCAAATTGTGGAAGGCACCGATACGCCTTGCCAAGAGCTCAACATCAACGGATTTCGAGTGCTGGTCCCGATGGCGTCAAGCCATTTGTTGAACGGCATTGAAATCGACTATGTCGACCGCTTGATGGGCGGGGGCTTCAAGATCAACAACCCCAATGCCAGTTCATCCTGTGGATGCGGTGAATCCTTCGCGTGAGGCACAGCCATGGGCATGGTGAGGCACGACGCCTACGCCCTTCTCCTGCAGGGAAACGACGTCCTGACTTTCATCAACGGGCTGTCCACCAACCGGGTTGAAGGGGCGTGCACAACCGTTTTTACAAACCGTTCAGCGAAAATCGTCGACGTTTGCGAAGTGGTCCCGGTCGGCGAGCAAATTGCGCTGATTGGGTACGCACCTCACAAACAATCGCTGGTTGCACACCTCACGGAAAGAATCCTCGGTCAAGAGGTGTCCATCACCGACATCAGCCACCTCAACGATGTCTTCATCGGCACCGGGGAGGGTGAGTTTCCTGAGGGCACAACCCACCACAACAGCAGGTTTGGCAGCATGGCCATTGTCCCAGTACGTCACGAATGGCAGGCGTCATGGGACCAAGAAGCGTGGACTGAACATCGGATTGAGCATCAAATACCGTTCTACGCCCACGAAATCACCCAGAAAGTCAATCCCTTGAAAGGCGGGCTCGGCGACCTTGTTCATCCTCAAAAGGGCTGCTACATAGGTCAAGAGGTGCTCACGAGAATGCGCACCAGAAACAGCATTGATTACGTGATTCGAAAGAAATCAAATCCCGTTGAAAAAGCGACCACAATCGGTCAACACAGCAGCCTCGTTGTTGAGCGGGTTCAATAGCCAAGGACATCGCTGAGTTGGCCTTTGTAGAACTCACCAGACCCTTGCAGTGATGCGAGTTCCTCATCGGTCAATTCCAATTCAAAGATGCGCTCCACGCCGTTGGCTCCCAAAATGCAGGGGACGCCAATGTAGACATCCGAAAGGCCGTACTGGCCGGTAAGCAGGCACGACGCTGGGATGAGGCGACGACGGTCGTTAAGCACGGACTCGGCCATGATGGCCGCCGCCGAGCCGGGTGCATAGAAGGCAGAACCGCGTTCAAGCAACTTCACAATTTCGCCGCCCCCACCGGCCGTTCGAGCGCTAATGGCTTGGATGCGTTCTTCGCTCATGAGTTGGGTAATAGGTATTCCACCAACCGTGGTGTATCGTGGAAGCGGCACCATGGTATCGCCGTGGCCACCGAGGACCATTGGCGAAACATCTTCCTCGGCACAGTTCAGCTCAAGAGCGATGAAATGCGCCATTCTTGCGCTGTCGAGGATACCGGCCTGTCCGATAACCCGCTCGGGTGGGAAGCCCGTGACTTTCTGCATGTGGTAGGTCATGAGGTCCAGCGGATTGGTCACCACGATAACAACAGCCTCGGGTGCATGTTCCTTGATGCCCGCACCAACCTGAGAAACGATGTCTGCATTTTTGCCGATCAAATCTTCTCGAGTCATACCAGGTTGTCGAGGAAAGCCAGAGGTCACGACCACGACCTCAGCGCCAGAAATATCGTTGTAGTCGGCCGTGCCTGTGATCGTGCCGTCGTAGTTCAGCACGTTGGCGTTCTGGGACATATCAAGCGCTTTGCCCTTGGCGAAACCTTCGTAGATGTCCAACAATACGATGTCAGCAATTTTCATTTGCGCCAACACAAAGGCGCACGTTGCCCCAACGTTTCCCGCTCCAATGACCGCAATTTTTCGTCGACCGCTCCCCATAGGTTTCACTTCTGATCACGACTGTTCCCTCACAGTCCATAAGTCAGATGGTGGCCAGTTTTGGTGGCGGTGACGCACATGACGATGTGAGGGTACAATAATTGCGAGCGTGGCATCTAATAACCTCCTTCATGTGGACGATTTTGTACAACAGTTCGGGTTGATACGGAGATGGTGAAACCATGAAAATCGGTGTTCCAAAAGAACCAGAGGGCGAGACACGAGTCGGCATTGTTCCTTCGAGCATGAAGAAGTTGACCCGGGCTGGATTTGAGGTGTTCGTGGAGGAGGGTGCCGGAATGGCCGCCAACTACCACGACAGCGATTATGTCGATGCCGGTGCGAAAATTGTGTCTCGGGCTGAAGCGCTAGCGTGCGAGAACCTCGTATGCATTCGCTTTCCAGGCGTTGATGGCATTGCCGCAGGTGCCAACCTTGCCTGTGTCTCGGATCCATTCCGACATCCAGAATACGTGAAGGCCTGCATGGATGCCAACATCACCTTGCTATCCATGGACATGATCCCTCGCCGCCTGTCAAGAGCCCAATCCATGGACGTCAATTCCAGTCAAGACAACCTAGCGGGCTACAAAGCCGTCCTGCTCGGTGCCGCACAAGTGCCCAAGGGCATACCGATGATGACCACCTCAGCAGGGACCATACGGCCGGCCAAGGTCGTCATCATGGGCAGCGGTGTGGCGGGACTGCAAGCCATCGCTACCGCAAAGCGACTCGGTGCTATCGTGTTCGCTTCGGACGTTCGAAAGTCGGCCGCAGAGCAAATTGAGTCGGTAGGTGGGCGCTTCATTGAAGTGGACGGTATGGACGATTTCGAAGACGAATCCGGCTACGCCAAACCGCTCACGCCCGAATTTATCCAAAAGGTGAACGACACCGTCTGCGGTGTAGCAGCAGACGCCGACATCATCGTCACCACGGCCCGAATTTTCGGAAGACCCGCACCCATCACCGTTCCATCAACGGCCGTTGCCAATTTCAAGTCAGGCGCCGTTGTCGTTGACATGAACGCCGATGTTGGAGGAAATTGCGAAGACACCGTCCAAGGCGAAGTCATCACGACCGATAACGGTGTCATCATCGTTGGCACCTCAAACCTCCCGGGCACGCTTGCCAACACGGCCTCCATGTTGTACTCCAACAACTTGACAACGTTCTTCACCTCACTTGTGGACAAAGAAACGGGTGCCGTCGTCATCTCCGACGAAGACGATATTCTGGTCGGCGCACCTGAGGGTTCTGATTTCTACGTCAACGGCATGGGTGGTGTGCTCATCTGCAAAGACGGCACCATCCATCCCAAGCAATCTCGCTTAGCGGGGGTGGTTGAATGATAACTGAAGCCTCACTGATAGCCAATCTGACCCTCTTTATGCTCGCTATTTTCCTCGGTTTTGAACTGATCACAAAAGTTCCAGCCACACTCCATACTCCGCTCATGAGCGGCGCTAACGCCATTTCTGGCATCAGCGTGGTCGGCGCACTTCTGGGGGCTAACGTGGCTTACCAGGGCGGTGAAACGTTGGTTTCGGGGCTCTTGGCCTTCGTCGCCTTGGTGTTGGCCATGATCAACGTGGTCGGGGGTTTTGCCGTGACCAATCGCATGCTGAACATGATTGCAGGAAAGAACAGGAGGGCCTGAAATGGAAGCATGGATTCCGCTTGGCTATCTGCTCTCGGCCGCTTTGTTCATCTTCGGATTGAAGAAACTCGGGCATCCCCGCACGGCACCGCGTGGCAATCAATACGGCGCTATGGGCATGCTCGTCGCCGTCATCACCACCGTTGTGGACATGCAGCTCTCGGCTGGAGGCTTGAATTGGGAACTCATCGTGGCGGGTTTGGTCTTGGGTTCCGTCATCGGTGCGATCATGGCCGTCAAGGTTGAGATGACCGGCATGCCAGAACTCGTGGCTTTGTTCAACGGATTCGGCGGGGCCGCCTCTGCCCTCGTGGCCCTCTCAGAGACATGGAAGTACATTGAAGACACTTCGTTGGCCCTTCCAACCGGGTTGACGCTGCAGGTGGTCATGGTCGCTGCAGGATTGTCGGCCCTCGTTGGATGGATGACCCTCACCGGCTCCATTTTGGCCATGTTCAAACTCAAGGGTGGCGTTCAAATCTTTGGAAAGTGGTTCAGCACACCGACATGGGGCCCTGCATGGCTCAACCCGGTCAAGGTTTTGCTTACTGTGAGCGTTCTTGCACTCATCGTGATGTCAATACAAGAACCTACCAACACGGATTATTTGTGGGCGATTATCGGCATTTCCTGTTTGCTCGGTATTGTGTTGGTCCTGCCCATCGGCGGTGCCGACATGCCGGTGGTCGTCTCGCTCCTGAACTCGCTATCGGGAATCGCTGCGGCTTTCACCGGCTTCATCATCAGCAATCCGGTCCTCATTGTGGCAGGATCTCTTGTTGGGGCTTCAGGCCTCATCCTCACGTTCATCATGTGCAAAGCGATGAACAGAACCTTGCCAGATGTGCTGTTCAAGTCCTTTGGTGGTAGCACCAAAGAAACGGTAACCCGCACCAAGGTCGGTTCCGACCCAGACGAAGTCGCCATGATGGTCGACGGTGCACAAAAGGTGATCATCGTCCCAGGATACGGTATGGCCGTGTCGCAATGCCAACATCAAGTCAAGGAATTTGGCGATCTCATCGAAGAGAAATTTGGCACGGAAGTCAAGTACGCCATCCACCCAGTGGCGGGCCGTATGCCGGGACACATGAACGTCTTGCTGGCCGAAGCCAACGTCCCTTACGAGCAACTCATTGAGATGGACGAGATCAACCCTGAATTCCCTGAATGCGATGTTGCGGTAATCATTGGCGCTAACGACACGTGCAACCCTGCCGCGCGCACCGGTGAGGGTCCTCTTGCAGGCATGCCCATCATCGATGCCGACCAGGCCCGGACCGTGGTCATCATCAAGCGCTCACTATCGGTGGGTTATGCCGGTGTTGACAACGACCTGTTTTACATGGACAAAACCATGATGCTGTTTGGCGATGGCAAAGCCATGATGACTGGGCTCAACAACGCCATCAAAGAGATATGAAACGGTGGCTTTCACGGCATTTTGAAGTAAGATTCAAAGAGCCGAGACGAGTGGAAAAAGCAGGGTGGGCTGGTGAAACGGAACTTCCGTAACTTTTCGCTGATGGTTGTTCTCTCAATCATCCTCGTCGCCCCCGTTCTAGGAAACCCAAACGGTCCTCCCTGGGACGCCGGTGGGGGGAACCTTGTGATCGACCAAGGTTGCACATGTCACGGTGGAGGGGCGCCTTCCATCGAAGTGGTCGTCTCTGTCTCTGGCGTGCCTCGCGCCTACAACGTTAGCGAAACCTACACCTTCACCATCTCGCTCCAACATGCGTCCAACGACGGCGGAGGATTCCTGTTCTGGGACGAAGGCATCGGTACGCTGATACCCGGCGAGGGAAGTCAAGCCGTTCCAGACGAACCGAGCGCGCTCTCGCAATCCGAACCGGGTAACGACTGGGTTGTTCAATGGACCGCTCCCGCAGAAGATGTTGGTCCTGCGAATTTCAAACTGGTTGGGAACGCCGTGAACGGGGACGGAAACCCAAACGAGGATGACAAGTGGAACATCCTCACGTTTACCATCAGTGAACCCGGTGATACCGTTATCGCTACCGATGAAGACATCGCCCTGCGGACCATTAGCGTCGGCGATTACGAATCTCTTTTCGTGGCTGAGGAGGATCCCGAAGCCATTGAAGCCGAGCGTCAAGAAGGCATAGCAGCACAATTCTTCGACAACGGCAACTTGTACTACTGGACCACACTCTCGTTGATCATCGTCGCTGCGGTCATACAAGGAGAATTCTACGAACGGCGGTTTGGCGGCGGCCCTGTGCATCTCGACAAAAGTTTGGCTGTACCTCAAGGCCTCAGGCGAGGTGTCTTGTCTGCGGGTTTGGCGATACTCTTCGCTTACACGGTTGACAGCGGACAGCCCTGGGGCGTTGTCCTCGTCACGGGCATGCTGACGTTATGGGCTATCTTCGGTGTCTACAGAACCATTGTGCAAGCAAGAGCACCGAAGATATACACCGATTTGGTTTGAGTGGGCAACCATGGCGATTCTTCTTGAATCGGATGCTGAAAAAGCCGTCCAGAGTCACCTGAACGACTTTTCAAAGCGAGCGGGTTTTGTCTTTGTTCTGGTGGCCGTCCTGACCGTGATTTGGTCGTTTTTTATTGACGACGTGCTGAAAACGTTCCTGCAATCCCTTCAACCCTGCCAAGACGACTGCCTCAACGTTTACGGGCCGGCCCACTGGACGGAAGTGCGTTGGCTTTCCTCCCTCTTCCTAGGCTTTTTTTCAACCATGCCGGTGATGTTTCATCAGTTCCACGCCTTTGCCAAAACAGGGCTCACCAAGGATGAACAGCGCGCGCTGACGAGGATCGCAACTCTGGGCTGCCTGATGTTTGTTGGAGGGTTCTTCCTCCTGACGACGAAACTTCTTCCTATCCTGTTTACATTTGGCCACAACGCCAACATATCAAGCGGTCTAACACCTGAATACAACGCCTTGGAGATGTTAACCGTCGCAACTTACCTAACCTGGATGTTTGCCTTGGTGTTTGGAACGTGGTTTATTCTCATTATGGCGGGTCGAATGAACATTCTCACGAAAGCCACCGCTGACTGGTGGCGGATTCGCACGTACGGCATAGCGGGCCTGTTGATGCTGCTAACCGTCCCAGCGCAGGCTCAAGCCCTGTCGATACCCATGGTTGTGTTCCTCGTCGCTGGCAGCGAGGTCGTCGCGCGGCCTTGGCTCACGCAATCAGGTATCGTAAAGGGACGACTTTCCGAATGGTTTGATGATGATGGGCGGCGGCGCAAGTTGGTGATTGTTGAAACCGACGGCGCACATTCGGCCTATACACCGGAACAAGCAGCGGACATCGGCGTCGCCATTCTAACCGTAAACAGCCTTCAGCACAATCAGGAAGACCGTGAGCGCGTGTTGCTCTTTCTCAATCATGCACGCATAACGGACCTCATCGTTTGCGGGGTGGAACCCAACATCCACGAATCCTTGTCTGAAAATTTCCGAAGAATGGGCATCACGCTCCACCAGGAAGGTCGCGATGCCAGTGTTGCCTTGGAGCACCCGTTTATCACTCTCCTTGGTGACAACGCATCTCGCTAAACACCGCCGAGTGAAACGGTTCTCTTCACGAACTCAACGAAGGTTCAAACACAGCAACCACGACACCAGCCCATGCGACGGGCGTTGGCAGCTGTACTCGCCATGTTGTTTCTGGTGTCAGCAGGGTGGACCTTTGCTAACGAAGCGTTGGTAGAAGATTGGTTGCTTGGCCCAGGGCCAGATCAACCCAACGACATCCCTGCACTGGTCACGTTGCAAAATGAGGAACGATGGCTCGTTGTTGTGGTTGATTTCGATGCACATCCCGCAGAAAACGGATGGGGCCCAGATGAAGCTGAGAACCTGATCGACCAAGCTGTTGCTCCCTACATCGACCAGCTTTCTGGACGAGAAGGCACCCTTCGGCACGTCGTGCATCCGCAGGTGGTGAGGGCGTCAATGAACTTGGAAGACTACGGTCAGGACGTCGGGGGTAAAGACACCGCCGGAGACGGTACGTTTTTGCCAGCAGCCTTGGCGGAAGAGGCCGTTTTTTCGGTAAAAGACGATGTCAATTGGTCCATGTACGACCTCAACGAAGACGGAGAAATTGACAGATTCCTCGTCCTTCATACGACCAAAGGCCAAGAGGAAAGTCCGAGCATCACCAATCGAATATGGAGCCATTACACACAATTCAACAATCCCATCGTTCTCCCTGGCGGCTTGAGCATTGAGCACTACACGATGGCGAGCCTCCAGACCGGATCAAGCGGTGTGGGCACGATTATCCATGAGATGCTTCATCAAATGGGTGCGGTCGATCTTTACCCTGTTCACGACGATGTCAATCACCAATCGTGGAAAGGTCCAGGGGATTGGGACATCATGGCCAGCGGAAATTGGAACGGTGGTGGCCGTTGGCCAGCGATGCCGACGGGTGCCAACCTTGAGTTGGTTCGACCGGAGCGAATCAAAACCCTTGAACTGGAATGGCCTCAAACAGCAGAACGGCCGTGCATCGGCCAGTCCATCGTTTTGGATGGGGTCACTGAAGGCGGTGACGTGCTTAAGATTCCAATTGCTGAGCATGAATCGGTGTTCATTGAATACCGTTCCGATTCTGGGTACGACAGCCGGTTGCCAGGTCATGGTCTGCTTGTTTCGTACCAAGACAGAAGTGTGGGGGACTTTGAACGAAATGAAGTCAACACCAATCCAAACCAGCCTTGGCTCAAGGTTGTTGAAGCCGATGAAGGCGATGACTTGGTCAAGGGTTCCAACCAAGGTGAGGCGAGTGACCTCTTCCTGAACGATTCGAAATTTGGTGCTGAAGGTGTCAAAATTCGGACGCATGACGGCCTGCTTGTGCCGTGGGTGGCGACCGTTTCGGGTGAGGCGGAACCAACGGTTTCGTTCACGGCCGACCATTGCAATCCTTCGTTCAGTTTTGACCTTCCCGACCACGGTTCCGTTTTGCTACCAAACGAGAGTATTGACTTGGCAATCTCGGGCGAGGAAGGTGTCTGCACAGGGAATTTGGAGGCTTCTGATGGCCGCGGGGTTTCGGTTGTCAATGAAGCCGACCGATATCGCATCGTCTTCGAACGTGAAGGAACGCCGAATTCGATGCTGTACATCGAAGGAAATATCTCGTGCGGTTCAGACATCGTGGATGTGCGTTATCCTGTACAGATTCTCAACAGGGTTCCGGTAAGCACCGTGTACAAAGCGACAATTCATCCAGAACGAAACACGGTTCTTGAAGTCCCGATTGAATCGCTTGGTGATAACAAACAGCGGGTCTCCATCGCCTTCGACGGCCCTTTGGAAAGGGTAGCAACTGGACAGGCCTTTGTCGAACTTGACGATGATACAAGTTACAAACTCACCATCGAGCCACGCGACCTTCTATCCGAAAATATGTGGGTGTACGGCACCATTGTCTTGTCAACGGACACGGGTCAGTCCTGGCAGATATCGTTGGAACTTCATGCCACAGCCAACAGCAACTCGGTCCTTGAAACATGGACGGCCCCCGGTCGCGTCATCGGTATCATCTTCTGCATCTTGTTTCTCTCCTCGGCAAGCGCTGTTTTCTCTGTGCCGTCCCTGAAGAACAAAACACAGGAAGTTCTGCAGGAATCTGGTGATGAAAGCGGGCCGAAGGCGCTTGATGCCTGGGGACGGCCGGTCGACGAGATTTCTTCAGCCGATGCGTTTGATGTTCAAGAATGAGAAATCCTCATCCCTCTCAAAAGCGCAGAGCCAACGTTTGTTAACACCCTCTGCGAGACGGACGGCCAAGCAGACCTCCTCCCAATTTGTCGGTGCATCGTTCATTGGTTGAATCAACCATGGTGCATGAGCTTGGTCAATGTCCATCTCGTACGCCCGCCACTTGCACCCGTACTTGAACCCGGGACGAAGCAACAAACCCTGGCCAGCAAGGGTGGCGTAGAGGTTGTTGTTGTTTGGTGCCGTAAGGAATTGGTGTTCTTCACGACGGAGGTACCTGCCCGAAAAGTGCGGTATGCCAATGGATGGAAGCGGCCACTCCCCTGTTTCGCTCAGGAAATATCCATCGCCAATGCGCACCGATTGTTGACAGGCTTCCTCAAGCCTCTTTCTGGTGCCTGAATCCAGAAGTTCAACGCTGAGATGGTTACCAACAGGTCGGCATTCGCTCAAATGGTAAATGGTGCAGTCAAACTCATCGTCAATGACGCATAGCTCGGCCACATGACCGTCCGAGTCGACTTTGCTCACCCAAGCGAGCAGTTCGTCCCAATCCAACGGATCGTGCGTTTGTTGCAACCGTATCTGACTGAAGCCTCGGTGCTGTGTCCATGTTTCATGGCGCTCCCACCGGATGGCCCATGTTTGGTCGGGAATCGAAGCGAGTCGTTTCGAGAGGTGGCTTGCCGGTACCACCCGCTCACCACCGTTTCTCATCACGTCCATAGCGATGGTTTTTCGTAGCAACATGGCGTCTTTTTGGAGCTGCATCGAAAACCACTGCTTACCGCTCGGAAGAGGAACATGTCGATACCAGTGGCAGAACATGACCTCTTCTGCGGTCAACAATATGCCGTCGGAAACACGCAGACCAAGCGCACTTTTCTGATGCAGGCGTTGGGCAACGGGATCAGGGAGAAACCAGAAACCGTCCCGTTCAACAGGCGTTGGTATTGGTTGGGCAGGAGGTGAATTCGACGAACGCGGTTCGTCAAGTGAACGGGTGGTTCTTGCACGAGGACGATAGGTCCGCTCGCCGCCACCCATGAACACACCATCGGCGAGGTGTTTTTGATACCGTCGCTTCGTACCGATTGTCCTATGTGCTACCGGTTCAACCGTTTACCAGGGCGATAGCATGGTTGAGGGCTACCTTGGGACACTCACAACCGAGGAGCGAACCCTCCTGCATCTCATCAACCAGCAATTGCCGAGCGGCGGTTGGGAGGCCCCCGCCACCATGACGCAAGCCGGTATATCAGCGGCCGTCCATGTCCAACGCAAACACATTCCTCGCACGCTCAAACGCATGGAAAAAAACGGTATGCTCAACATCGCTCAACGGCATATACCGGGGGGTAAGCAACGAAAACGGGTTTACACACTTTCAGAAGTGGGTCAACAGCATGCGGATGAATTGTCAAAGCGGATTCTCTCACAAACCGTCCGTAAAAACAACGCCGATGCTGTTCTCGAATCCTTGTGGTCCCGTTCGACACCACTGCTGGAATTGCTATCGCATGTGGATGAAGGCATGGTGTACCATGAAAACCCGCTTGTTTCTCCTGTTTCAAACCCAGAAGGCATGGCTTCAATCGATGCCCAGTACGGAGAAGCGTTGGTGAAAAGGATGTTTGCAAGGGCATGGGAAGATGGAAAAATCACTCGTGACGAACAATCGCTTCTCAACGAAGTTGTGGAATTTTTGGGCATGCACCCAGAGCGAGTCCGCCGCCTGTCAAACGAGGCCCGTCAATCGTTGAAAATTCCTCCACCGGAAGAGGTGTACTACGACATGATCATGCAGGCACTTGATGATGGTGAAATTCTTCAAGATGAAGTTGACCTGCTCGATACATTTAGAGTGCATTTCGGTATTGATCAGGTAACACACAACAGGCTCTTGGAACGAGCAAGAGCCAGTCCGATGCTCTCTGAACACTACGATGCCTACGCTGCCGCAGTCAGAACCGCTATGAAAGACAACATCATAACCGCAGATGAACACGCCATTCTCATGACCCTGAAGGCGCAATTGGAAATTTCCGATGATGAGCACGACCGCATCATGAGCGATATGATGGAAGGCGAACCGAGGTGATGGAATGGGTATGACGGACGAAGAAGCCATGTTGCACGACACACTGTCGGAATTAAAGCGCCAATTGAGGTCAAACGATTCGGCTAAAATTGTGTTGATTGGCGATGTCATGATGGATTGCTACATACATGGCTATGCTAACAACCTGAACTCACGTGCACCCGTGCCGGTTTTGCGTGAAACCAGTCGAGAAGAGGACGTGGGCGCCGCCGCCCATGTTGCCAGGGGTCTACGGTCGATGGGGTTGTCCAGCCACCTGTTCGGTGTGGTGGGCGATGACACGGCGGGACTGAGCATCATCGAATCTCTCGAGGCAGAAGGCGTCACTACCCACGGCATCGCCATTGTTGAGGACCGCACGACAACCGTAAAAACCCGCATGCTCGCCTCCAGAGAGAGCCTTATCCGGGACGAGCAGTTGCTGCTCAGATGGGATATTGAGGAAGACGACCCTGTCCCTGAAGAGGCCTCCGTTGCACTGTACGAACAAGCCATCGATGACTTGCAGGGTGCATCGGCTCTCATCGCCTCTGACTACGGCCAAGGCGTGATCACGGACCAGGGTGCAGAAAAGCTCTTCTCAGCCGCAAAAAAAGGAAACGTCCCCGTGATAGCGGACCCAAAATTGACTGGATTGCATCGGACGGAAAACGTGGATTGGATCCTGTTTCAATCCCAAGGTCTCGAACTCATGCGCAGAAGAATCGGTGCGTCAACCGGTGCAGAGGCGGCAGAGAAGCTCATTCAACAATACAACTGGAATCACCTCGTTGTTCTTTCAGGAGAAGCGGGCGTGACGATTTATTCGGCAGATGAGGAAACGGTTCACGCACCGTGCGGACTCATAGACCTGCGGCAAATGATTGGACTCATCGACGCCGCAGCTGTCGCCATCGCCTTTTCGCTTTCCAGAGGACTTGATGTGTACTCTACAGCCTTGCTGGCCAACGCTGCTTGCGAGTGCATATTGGGGGCGGAACGAACCGACGCTTTCGTTCTCAGCAAAGACGACCTCATTCATCGGGTTGGCGAGCACGTTTGGAATTTGCAAGTCTCAAAACGCTGAGGTAAGTCCATGAGTGCGTGGATTTGGCCAACCACCGCCGACATTGGCATGCGGGTGTTTGCCAACAACTTCTCCTCGCTTCTCGGCGAGGTTGCCCAAGGTGTTCAAGCCTACTTGATGAGTGAGCAAAGCGCCCGCCACATCAACAAACACGTTCGGAACACCGGCGAATGGCGGGTGCGTTCAGAGCACAATTCAATGGAACGCTCGTTTTTATTTGTCGCTTGGATTGAAGAAATACTGTACCGCGCTGAAGTGCACGGGCAATGGTATGTGGACGGTTCCGTCATGGTTGACGTGGATGAAAATGGATGGTTCGCCGTTGCTCAGGTGTCGTGGGTTGACGATGCCGATGTGGAGAGGGAGATTGAAATCAAGGCCGTTACGACGCACGAACTGGTTGTCAAGGAAGTTCCAGCAGGAGAATTCGTCGCCAGCAAGTGGCCAGATGTTCCGGATTTTGAAGGTCCTGGCTGGTACGCTGATGTTGTCTTTGACATCTGAGGTGGGAGGGCCAAGGGTGGACGTGCGCTTCGCAAGGCCAAATCCGCGAGCTTCCTCCATCCCGGATCCCCACAGCACCCATGGCCCCAGGTAGGGCTGCTCCGTTCCCGGCCTGACCTAGTCCCCCGGTTATCCATTTACCGTTTCCTTCCGGAAACGGTTCATGACACCCGAGTCATGTGGGGGCGAGACATCAACGTCCGCTCACGGGAACCATGCGACCGCTTTCGCCGCCCCAAGGCGTTCAGTCCACCATAACGACGATTTGCAGTACAGGGTACGCCGAGCTCCCCACCTATCCCGTTCGGAGGTCAAAAGTTAGCCTATATGAAGCCAACGCAACCGTTAGACTTCGGCTTCTGCTGCTTCTTCGTACTTGGAGGGGCAAGAGGTTTTGATGACGTCAGCCTCCAAGACATAGACCCCGTCCTCGAACAGCAGGACACCCTCAGCATAAACCGTCCGATTGTCGTCCAAACCGTTGGAGACCATCGCGTCCGTAAAGCGAATCTTAAGGGTTGAATCGGTGCCTTCAAGGATGAAGGTCATGGTGTCGTTGTCAATGGTTCCATCTTGAACCTCGCCTCGAATAGCGACCTCCTGATTGAGATGTTCGGATGGAGAAGTCATCAGTTCATCGACCGTTTGTGTTGGCACGGGGGATTGAAGAAGAACCGTGGCGAGAAGGCCCACCGTCAAGACAGCACCCAGGACAAGGATACGGGTCCGCCTCGCCCACATGGTGTTGCTAAACCATGCACCCTTAACAATGCTGTTTTGATTTTATGAGGAACCGACGGCATCAACGATGTCCTCGTACGGCGAAGCGTTGAGGTGTCGCTTTAATCCATGAACAACTTGCTTTGTTAATGCGGGGCCCTCAAACACGAAGGCGCTGTAAGCCTGGAGGAGGGTCGCGCCAGCCGTTATCTTTTCCCATGCATCACTTGCGGAAGCGATGCCGCCAACACCCACGATTGGCCAGTCGGGGCCAACAGCTGCACGCACAATTCGAATCATTTCAGTTGAGCGATCACGAAGCGGTTCACCGCTCAGACCGCCTGTCTCAGAAAACACACGTAAATCACTGCGGTCGGTCGATTCGGGACGTGTTGTCGTGGTGTTGCAGACCACAATGCCGCTAGCCCCGTTGGCTTGGGCCATCCTTGCGATGTGAACCAATTGTTCTGACGTCATATCGGGAGCCACTTTGACCAAAATAGGTCGCAGCGCACCATCGTCGTTTTTCGCGCAAGCTTCGTTCGTTTTTTGGCATGCCTTGAGGATGCGAAGAAGGCCCTCGTCATTTTGGAGTTCACGCAGGTTTGGCGTGTTGGGTGAAGAGACGTTAATCACGAAAACATCTGCATAGGGATGAAGGCGCTCGAGCGTCGTAGCGTAATCCAGGTGCGCTTCTTCAAGAGACGTCACCTTTGATTTTCCTAGATTGACCCAGATGGGTATGTCCGGTCGGCCGAAACGTTCGTAATGCCGTGCGAGCGTTTGTGCGATTTGCTCAGAACCATCGTTGTTGAACCCCATGCGATTGATGAGGGCTTTGGCTCCTGAAGCACGGAACATTCGGGGCTTCGGATTGCCCGATTGCTCAAACATGGTCACACCGCCAATTTCAACGAACGAAAGCCCGGTTGCTTCCCAACCACGCAACGCCTTAGCGTTTTTATCCATGCCAGCGGCAAGTCCGAACGGGTGATTGTATGCCTGACCAAAAACCTCGATGGGAAGGGGTTTGGGCGTGTAGAGAACTTTGAGAACCGTTCGGGTTATCGGGTTTGAGGAAAACAATCGGAGCAACGACAACGAGCGTTTGTGCGCTTTTTCAGAGTCTTGAAATCGAAGAAATGGACGTCCGAACCACCTGTAGCCGATGCCCATGGTTGATGGGTCCTGCACGACATCCTTCAAGACTTGCCTTAACCTCGGTCAATTGATGCGAATCACGGACGTTAGGTGGCCGGCGGTTCGCGAAATCGCTCGGTACATTCTTCGAAGCGAGCATGTCGTCATTCGTGGACCGGGTTGGTTGGCAGAAACCGTTCACAAACTAGCCCTGGACCTTGCCGAAATGCAACCAAGCCGCACGTCGTTTCCTTCCCATGAACTTGATGAAGACGATTCCCGCATAACGGTGTACTCAACAAGTGATGAGAGCATCGTAGCGCTGTGCGGCTTGAACGAACCACCCCTCAACGCCGTGTGGCTACCCGCAACCGTCCACTTCGGTTGGCAGGCAATCATGACGGTTGCTGAAGACCTTCTGCAGGCCGGGTACCCGGGATGCTTGGGGTGCGGTGGTCCAAACACAGAATTGGAATGGAACGAGAAAGAAAACCGACTGGCCATGAAAAATTCGGCCCCGCGTGATGCATGAAATGTCACATTTCATGAAAACCCCGGACCTCATTGAGGCGACAAAGGAGGGTTCAAGTATAGTCGTGGGTGCCGCCAAACCACATGTCTATCGTCATCATTGCGGAGAAACCGAGTGTTGCCGAAGACCTTGCCAACGTTCTTGGTGTTAACAAAAAAACGGAAACGCACTGGCACAGTGCTGATATTGTCATCACTTGGGCCATCGGCCATCTGCTCGAGCTCAAGTACATGGACGATTACGATGATTCGTTCAAAAATTGGCGAGGTACCGTTGACCGTTTGCCGTTCATCCCGGAGTCTTTCCAGTACAAACCCAAAGGGGGCCGTGCAAAAAAACAACTCTCGGCCATATTAAAACTGATCAAGGACAAATCGGTAACCGAAATCGTCAATGCTTGCGACGCTGCCAGAGAAGGAGAACTTATTTTTCGAACGATTGTTGAACATTCCAAGGTTAAGACACCAACAACACGAATGTGGATGCAATCCATGACCCATGAAGCGATGTTGAACGCTTTTGAGAACAGGGAAACCGGTGATGCTTATCGAGACCTGAGCGATGCGGCCTATTCACGCTCAAGAGCGGATTGGATCATCGGCATGAACGGTTCAAGAATCGCCATGCGACTTCCTCAGAACAGGGACAGGTCGGCCAATTCCCTCGGCCGCGTACAAACCGCCACTTTAGCGATGGTTGTCGATCACGAGCTGGAAGTTCTCTCTCACGTGCCGGTGCCGTACTGGCAACTCAACGCCACGTTCACAGCTGGCGATGCAACATGGACAGGTCGTTGGGAAAGAGTTGGCCACAAGGACGACGCAGAACGCCCAGAACACAAGGCGCACCGAATTACCGAACAAAGCGAAAAAGACGATATTGAAAAGACGCTTGCGTCCGATGACTCTTTTCAAGCCGAGGAAAAAACGAGGATAAAGAAAGAACAGCCCCCGCTTAATTTCGACCTTACTGCCCTCCAAAAGCGGGCCAACAGCCTTTGGTCGTGGTCTGCTAAGCGAACGCTCGGTGTGGCTCAGGACCTTTACGACAAATTCAAGCTCACCACCTATCCAAGAACCGATTCAAGACACCTACCAGAAGACATGCATGATACGGTTGACAAAACACTCTCGAACTTGGGTCAACAATCGGACTACCAAACCTATGTTGAAACACTTAAGAAACGGGGTCTAAGCAATCAAAAAAGAAACTTCAACAACGCCAAAGTTTCAGACCACTACGCTATCGTACCAACGGGTCAACTACCGCCAAAGAATTTTGGCGGGGACCACGCCAAACTTTTTGACCTCATCACGAGAAACTTTCTTGCTTCTTGGTACCCGCAATCGGAATGGACCGTCACCAGAAGAACAGCCATGAAAGGTGGACACCAATTCGTAAAGTCTGTCGAGGAAATCTCAACACCGGGCTGGCGTGAAGTGGTGCCCAAGAAAAACAATGTGCCCGATGGTTGGGGCAAACTGCCCGGAAATCCTTGCGATGCCACCATGGTGTCTCACGAGTTTTCCGAAGAACTCAGCAAACCCAAAAATCGCCTCAAAGAAGCCAGCCTCCTTCAACTCATGGAACATGCCGGCAAGCAAGTCGACGACGATGAACTCGCTAACGCCATGAAAGAAAAGGGGCTGGGAACGCCTGCTACACGTGCGGACACGATTGAGAAATTGCTGAACCGCAACTACATCCGCCGTTCTAGGAACGGGACAATCAGCGCTGCGGCGCACGGGATACGTATGATTGACGTTCTGAGAAGAATACCTGTTGAGTGGATAACATCACCAGAATTGACCGGAGACATGGAGGCATCTTTGGCCGCAGTACAACGCGGCGAGGAGCCCATGGCTTCCTACATGGAAAAAATCATTCAGCAAACAGAAACCATGGTCGAACGGATACGCGACCATGACAGAAGCACCCTTTACGACAAAGAGACAAGCCTCGGATCCTGCCCAAGTTGTGATGGCCAAGTGTTTGAAAATACACTGGCCTATCAGTGCGAGAAAAACGAAGGAAAGAACAAAGGGTGTTCCTTTGTGTTTTGGAAAGACACATCGGGTCGCTGGTTTGACCGTACAACGGCTACTCGATTGCTGAATTCGACGTCCATTGAGAACCTGCACGGTTTCTTTTCGCAGGCAGGTGAAGGTTACGAATCCTCTGTTGAGTTAACAAAAGACGGGAAAGTCGTCAGCAAAGGGTCCGGTGGCGGTGGCGTTTCAGAAGACGACGAGGTCCTCTGCCCCTGTCCGGCATGCGATCAAGGTTCCATTCGGATCGGCAAAAACGCCTATCAGTGCGACAGCGCCGACTGCTCGTTCAGAGGCATGCAGAACGTGATGTGCAAGCGGGTGATCACCCCCGAGGAAGCCAAACCGATTTTCACGGAAGGCAAGTCGATACTCTTGGAAGATTTCACCTCCCGTAGGAACAAACCTTTCAACGCTTTTTTGAAGTTTGAAAAGAACAAGGTAACGTATGATTTTCCGCCCAGAGCACCGGCTGCCAACGCTAAGAAATTCCCTGTAGTGCCGGGGACCGTTGCCGTTTGTCCCAAGACAAAAGCCAACATCATCGAAACGGAAACACACTACACGACGGAAGACAACTCCACATCGTGTAAAATCCATATTGAGCGGTGCATCTCAAAACGCGACATCACAAGAGAAGAAGCAAAAACCCTGATAGAAACAGGGACGATTGGACCATTTGATGATTTTGTTTCAAAGAAAACCAACAACCCGTTCAGCGCTTCCCTCTACCTGAAGAAAAACCAATCCATTGGTTACAAATTTGCCAAACGGTCTTGATGACCAGTTTTGCAAAGGAAGGTTGAAACCATACCCAACATGAGTTCTCGCCATGAGCCAGTGGGATTACGACGTGGTTATCGTCGGCGCCGGTCCTGTTGGAGGGAGGGCTGCGACCTTGTTCAGCGAAGACGGCCTGCGGGTCCTTGTGCTTGAAGAGCATGCAGAAATCGGCAGGCCATTTCAATGCGCAGGCTTGGTCACGCCCTCTGCTATGAACATCGTAGGCGGCCATCACACCGTCCTTGAGGAAGTCGACGGTGCGTTGATTCACGGTCCGAGTGGTACGTTGGTTCCCGTCGGAACAGAGGGCACCTTGCGCACCTATGTTGTCTGCCGGAAAAGGTTCGACCAGTACGTGGTCCAACAAGGCATGGAAGCAGGCGCTGAGTTGTGGTTGAACACCGTTCCACTCGAAGCCACGCAACTTGAGGACAGCATGCGCCTCGTTCTGCGAAAAGACGGAGAGGTTGTTGAGGTATCCTGCAAACTCTTGGTAGGCGCTGACGGAGCCCACAGTTGGACCAGAAGAACGTTCAAAATGGGCAGACCGAAGGAACTGATGATTGGATTTCAGACCGAAGTGGTCGGCTATGAAGGCCGAGATCGATGGCTGGAAATGTACAGCGGAACGGCGATTGCCCCTGGTTTCTTCGCATGGGTCATCCCGTCCGGCTTTGGCACGCATCGCATCGGTCTCTGGTCAACCGCCAAGCGATTGAATGGCAGAAGCATTGAATCCTGCTACCAAGATCTCCTCGACCACCCGCTCTGGAAAGACCGTTTTGAAAACGTTTCAGAAATCGCTCGTTATTGCGGTCCCGTTCCTTCGGGCATGGTACGAAACACCGTGAAAGATCGTGTCATCTTGCTCGGCGATGCCGCCGGTATGGCAAAACCAACGACCGGTGGTGGCATTGGGCCGGGCTTTCATCAAATCCAATGCGTGCATCAGGCCCTTTCTGAGGCCGTTCGTGAAAACAAACTAACGGAGAAGCACCTGAAGGCCATCACAAAACAGCCCTGGAATGCGATGAAAAAAGAACAGGAAAGGGCACGCACGCTTCGCAACCTGTTGGTCAGCGATTGCTCCGATGAAGTCTTGGACAAACATTTCAACAACTTTGCACACCCCGACACGCTCTCGCTCATCAACGCCATCGGTGATATCGAGAAGCCTGTCCCACTCGGCATGGCCCTCCTCAAGCAAGTACCCGCCTTCCGACCGCTTGCCCTCAAAGCTGGCGTGCGTTTGTTGCTTTCATGAGGTGGCAAGGTGAAACCTCTCTACGAGCAGCATCGTGTTCGCTACCCACCTTTTGAGGCGGCACGTTGGTACCCTGAGGCACTGCCCATAGCCAAACAACAGCATAAAATCGGCGATTATCCCACGGTAAAGGAAGCCATGATGGCCGCTTCTGAAAGACCTCCGGCTTTTACACTCGGGAAGGAAGACGGCTGGTTCATAGAACGCTCCTATGTTTACGGTGAAGAAACCATTGAGGTACAAAGAGACACACCTCATCTCGAAGATGGCCCATATGTCCGTTTGGTGGAACGTCAGCGAAGGGGATGGTACCTGATTCCCAACCCCATACACAACATACTCCGACAGTTCATCAACGGTGTCGTCGTGGTCCTTCTCGTCTGTCTGTTTTACCTGTTCATCTCCCCAGTTCTGCTTTTTCTCAACCTTCCTGTGTACGGCTTGGACACCGTGCGATGGGGCTTGCTTGACTACCCGCAATTGGCCGTGGTCGTGGTCCCCCTCATCTTCGCACCCCTGGTGATCCGCATCATGGCCAACCTGCTTGAATTGAGAAGGCAAAACCGCTTTCTCAAAAGGAACTTGCAAACACCCGTCATACAATTTGAGAAGGACAGCACGGCCAACGAATCCCTCAAGATAGCCGTGTCCTTTCCCGAATGGGTGGATTCCTGGAATCACGTGGACGCTTTTCTTCGCGTTGGGGTTCTTCCACCCTCCAGGGAAACGCTTTTTCAAACGCTGGGAAGAGAATCTGGTAGCCAACCACCACCCGGGCTATCTACGGAGTTGCCTCACCACTGGGAGGTGGGTTTGGACGATGGGACAGCAGGTGGTGAAGACGCTCCCATGGAACTGAAAGAGGTCAGGGGCGGCCTCTACCTCCGCCCGATGCGAGTGATGCAACAGGGTGAAGCTCAGCGATGGCACGAGGGAGAGGTCCTGAGCATCGCACCACCCGAGCCAGCATGGCCGGGTTCCGTTCACACCGACTTGCTGCGAATCCACTGGGAACTTGTTCTTCGTATTGACAGGCAACGGGGTGGTGCCCTGTTGTGGGTGCAACCCTTGAAAGTCGCCCATGCTGCTGAGGCCGGAACGCTCACGGCCCTCCCCTTGCATGACGGGAGAAGCGAGTTGGACATCACCTAAACAACACATTCAAAGACAGCGTAGGCAACCATAGCGCATGGGAACGAAACAGTTGTCGGCTTTCTCCCTCGTCGCCCTTATGTTGCTCGGAGGTTGTTTAGGCGCCACCGAAACAGCACCTGAACCTGCAGAGGAGGCTACCCAAACCTTCACGCTTCAAACCAGCCTCATCAGTCATCCCGAAACCATAGAGGTCGGAAATCAAGCCGTTTATGTCCTCGGTGTACAACAAGAAGGCCTTGGTACCTGGTCGGTAGAACCGGCGGTTTTGATGGCCGACTTTACACCCGTCGAGGACTTGGTTGGGGAAAAGACCGATATCGGCTACACTCTGAAGTTCACGCCGACGGTCGTGGAACAGCACATCGTATCCTTGACCGTAACAAACACAGGTGAAACCTCGCTGGTGCCGCCGCTGGAACCGATTGTCCTAGCGTTAACCGTGACGGCACCCCAAGAACCTGCCCCTATTCTTTCCACATCGCCTCGTATTATCCTAGACGAACCTAGCGTTGTTTGGTTCCAGGGTTCGGTTGAGCACTTGTACCTCGACTCGTGCACGATTGCGTACAGCATCTCCGACGGTAGCGAAGGAACGGTGAGTCTTTCGGACGAAGGTAAATGGAACATCATGCTTGATTTTACAGAAGCAACGGATTCTCACACCATCACCACGCAGGCCAACTGCGGCCGATACCACAAACTCACGGACATGGCGACAACAGAAGTGATCATCGAGGGCGCTGGTGACGACAAAGACGGCGATGGCGTGCAAGATGTTAACGACCGATGTCCCGAGGGCATCGGTGCAAACGATGGTTGGCAATCCACGGCTCAAACCGACGGCGACCAAGACGGTTGCAGGGACAACGACGAGGATGAAGACGATGACAACGACGGTATCATCGACACTTACGACCTGTGCCCGTCATCCTACGGGTGGGTGAGCACGCCATGGGCCGATTACGATTACGACGGTTGTCATGACGCCGATGAAGACACTGACGACGATAACGACGGTGTGGAAGACATGGAAGACCTCTGCCCTGTCGGGCGAAAAGGCTGGTCATCCAACCTCTACACCGATTGGGACAAGGATGGATGCTCTGACGTTGACGAGGACGACAACGACGACAACGACGACCACGAAGACGACAACGATGCGTGCAGCAAAGGCGCCGCTAATTGGGCATCCAACGCCTCAAGTGATTGGGACAACGATGGCTGTCAAGACCAAACCGAAGACGAAGACGATGATAACGACGGCGTGAACGATGTCAACGCCACAGGCGCTATGCTGGACATGTGTCCAAAAACACCCATCAACGCAACAGACGTTGACGATAGGGGTTGCGCCGCTGTGGAACGTGACACGGACGGTGATGGAATCAACGACCTTATCGATGAGTGCGAAGGAACGCCAGACGGTTTGTCCGTGAACCCCGTTGGTTGCGCCGATTTGGACGGTGATGGTGTGTTTGCTAACGTGGACGAATGCCCGCAATCGCCCGTACGGTGGACCATCGACCAGACGGGGTGTGCCGTGGTGCAGCAGCCGGTCGACTGGACTGACGCCTCAACCCTCAACGGACCGATGCAAGTTGTCCCACAGTTTTCTTTCCCAACCCTGAGCGGTACGTTCAATTTCAAAAACGAATGGACCGGCGATGATGTGTACCTGTTCATGTTCAAGTACACCAACAGTCAGGGAACCAGCAACAGCGCTACTTGGGCCCAAAACCCAGGTAAATTCATCCGGAATTTACCGTTGAACACGCACCTGTTCTACGGCTCATTTGACACCGGCTACCACAACGATGTCATTCAGCAACGCAACGCAGTTCGTGCTGGACTGACCAACAGTGAAGAAGCCCACTGGGACAGCAGAATACACTACATTGACATCGATGCGAACAACCTCGGCGGCGGTATTGGAGCCATCATCAACGCCTTCAACAACCCCTTCTTTGTTGGCATTGACCGATTCCAACTTGCTCGTGAAACGGGTTCCTTGACATCTTGGACAAGCCAAGGCAGTGACCCATACCATCTGTCGCACGAACCAAATCAATGGAATGCGGAATTCCCAACAAAGATCAGAGAAACCGACCCCGCCGTTCACGTTGTGGACATCATGGACTTCCAGCGGCATTCAGGAGGTTGGGGTGGAGGCTACAATTCCTACACCAACGCAACGTTCAATCTGCCAAACAACATGTCCTCTTACGACACGCTCGAAGTCTACCATGAGCATGCATGTTTTGAGCGGAGCAACCGATACCAGAAACAAGACGGTTCGTTTGGCGGTTGTCACGAGTGGGATCGCTTGGCTTACCTGTTCATTTGCGACCGAACAAACAGCTCCGTCTGCAACACCGAGGCAGTCCGATGGATAACCACTTACGGTCGGGAGGGCATGTGGCTCACGGATATATCGCCGTACCTCTTTATGCTCAACGATGGAGAAGACCGCCGTTTCAGGTATGCTGGAGCTGAAAAAGGCGACATGACGGTCAAATTTTTGTTCAGCGATTGGGGAAGCGGCACACGCTCAGTGAACGCCACTTACGCCTTTAGCGGCGGGCAATTTGACGGGACATACAACGACGAGACGAGGTATGTACGTCAACTCAATTTTACGGTGCCTCCTGAAGCTACAAGCGTTAAAATCGTCGCAACAATTACCGGGCATGGGTTTGGGCAGGACGCAGAGAATTGCGCCGAGTTCTGCGATCATGAACACCACTACACCATGGGCCAGCACCACGCCTATGAGTGGCACCCCATCGTTCACGATAGAGAGGGCTGTGAAAACGAAGTCAGAAACGGGGTTGTGGCCAACCAATACGGCTCGTGGCCGTTTGGTAGAGCAGGATGGTGCGCTGGTCAAAATGTCGAACAGTGGATTTACAACATCACGGATTGGGTCGATAACGCAACGAACAACACCAACCATCTGATTTACAGAGGCCTCTTCAACGGGGCTGAATACGTTCCATCAGACGGTATCGGCAACGGCGGCAGGAACATTCGTGGCGAGGTATGGATCGTCTTCTATGGACCTACAACATGATGACCGGCGGCGGTGCGACCAATTCATCCAATTCCGGCACCAGCAAGGTGGTGTCCAGACGGTCGTAATCGCTGTTTCTTCGACGGGGTTTGAATCCAGCTCGGATGATTGACGATTGCAATTCGGTTTCCGTGGCGTCCAATTTCGTCGTTCCAGAAGCCGAGACAACGTTCTCTTCCATCATGGTCGAACCAGCGTCGTCTGCCCCGGCGAGAAGGGCCATTTGGGCAACGGCGATGCCCATGGTGGGCCATGAGGCCTGAATGTGCTCAATGTTGTCAAGGAACAGGCGAGATATGGCCAAGTGGCGAAGGTATTCCGATGAACCAGCGCCGAGGACGTGCTTGTTTTGACCTCGATTTCGACGACCGAACGTGTTGGTCTCCAGTTGAACCGGCCATGCGATGAAGGATGTGAAGCCAGTGCCGTAATGCTTGAGGGAGTGCGCTTGCAAGTTTCTGATTTTTCTCATGTGCTCTACACGTGCGGCAAAATCTTCACCGAATCCAATGACGTTTGTGGCACTGGTTGTCAATCCCAATGATTGGGCCTCACCCATGACCCGCAACCAATTGGCCGGTGCTCCTTTTTTGGGCGAGACGTTCTTTCGCACATCGTCCACGAGCATTTCAGCACCTCCACCAGGAAGACCGTGCATCCCCGCTTTCTTGAGTTGTTGAAGGACTTCCAGCGTCGACATCTCACAGACGGCCGCCATGCCCTGAATTTCAATGGGACTGAAACAGTCAATATCGATGGTTGGGTGGTTTTTGCGAAGATGCTGAAGAAGTCCAACGTACCAATCCATGGACAGCGCCGGGTTCACACCTCCCTGCATGAGGATCCTCGAACCACCTATCGCTTCCAACTCCCGTATGCGTTCTGATATTTCTTCGTAGGTTTGCGTGTAATTCTCTTCATGACCGGGTGCGCGATAAAAGGAGCAAAATTGGCAATTGATGGTGCAGACATTGGTGTAGTTGATGTTTCGATCAACGAGGTAGGTTACCTCACCATGCGGATGCATGGCAAGACGCCGAGCGTGTGCTGCTCGCATGAGAGCGTGCAGTGGTGCATTGTTGTACAGTTCCACCGCGTCAGAGGAAGAAAGTCGCAAGTCATCTGAACAGGACCGAGTCCATTTGAGTTGCTCTTTGAGAATGCGTTGCCACTTCATAGAATCACCCAATCACGGACCGTTCCCAACAATCGCTTCTATTTCCTCGATGGTTTTTGGACAATCGTCCGTCAAGATTACCGGCCCGTCGTCTGTGATCAGGATGTCGTCCTCTATTCTGATGCCGATGTTTGCGTAGCGTTTTGGGCATTTCACATCAGGTCGCCATGCACCAAAATACAACCCGGGTTCAACCGTTAAGCACATCCCGGGCTCGAGCAACCGAGGTTCACCCCCGGGTTTGTAGACGCCCACATCATGAACGTCCAGACCGATCCAGTGGCTTGTGTTGTGCATGTACCATCGCTTGAGTTCGCCGGTTTCCAAATCCAGCGCTTCTTCAACCGTTTGAGAGATTACGCCTAGCCGAATCAATCCCTCCGCCATCACGCGCCGTGCCGCCTCATGCGGTGCCGTGTATGGGTTGCCGACCTGGCATGCTTCAATGCCAGCCAGCTGAGCATCGAGGACAACCTCGTAGATCTCCTTCTGGGCTTCGGTGAAGGTGCCGGAAATGGGCCATGAGCGCGTGATGTCGCTTGCGTAGCCTCTGTATTCTGCTCCTGCGTCAATCAAAATTACTTCGTCATCACCGCACACATCGCTGTTGGTCTTGTAGTGCAAGATGGTGGCGTTTTCACCGCAGCCTACGATGGATGGATAGGACCAGCCTGCGGTGCCCGCATAAGCAAAGAATCCCTCAATGACGCCTTGAAGTTGGTACTCGGTTATGCCTTTGCGACTGTGCCTCATCGCCAGTTCATGAGCGAGACTTGCAACCTTGCTGGCGTATACAAGTTGGTCTATCTCGGAGGTTGATTTCCTCAACCGAAGTTCTGCCAAAAGACCAGAGGGGTCTTCGACAGCCACGGGCCCCGTGCCAAATTGTTGGCGAGCACGATCGCGTCGGCGCACAGCGGACTCCACCAGAGAATCCAATGCAGTGTTTGTTCCGCCTCGATGAAACACCCGCTTCGCATCGTTCATCCAAACGAGCAACCGTTCTTCCAGCTCCTCGTTACTGTACGCCTCGTCGATGGCGTAGGCTGAAAGCGCTCCCTCCACACCCGGGCGTCGGCCCTCCCAAATTTCCTTGAGGGTGTCTTTTGCTTGAACGAAAAGACACGACTTCCAACCGTCAGACGTGTGGCGCAGAACGTAGGTGGTTTCGGATTCAAGCCACCCGGTGAGGTAAATCAGATCGCTCGAGGTTCTGTACGGATAGCCAACATCGTTGGAGCGAACGGCATGACGCGGTGATGCCAGAACGAGGACATCGTTTTCCCTTAATTGGTCGGTCAGGAGGGATTGTCGCTGACGGTATTCGCCAACCTGTGTCTCGGCTGGCTGAGGCGGGAGACGGGACAGGGCCTCAGCGAACATGATTCATCCTGCATGTTCGTCTTCTTGAATCGTTGCATCAACATCTGGTGTCGTTGTTGTATCTTTTCCGTCATTCGCAGTCGCCAATGATGCCCACTTCGGCAGTTCTGTTGTCTGACGTGAACCGAACCGTTTGATGGCCAACACAACGACGACCAAAACCGCCAAACCAGCCAATATCCACCCCGGCGATGTTGTTTTGTCTGGACCTTCTGCGCCAAGAATTTCCACCATCACCGCATTTGAGTGCGTAAAACCGTCGTCGTCGAAAACAATAAGCTCAACCCTGTAAGTTCCGGGACCGTCAAAATGCTGCTGGTCCAGCGAAGAAATGCCTCGCAACGATCGCTCCTCATTGATCACCCACAGGTAATCTATCGGTTCGTTGTCATAACTCTGTGAACCGTTAATGAGCCAATCAACACCTTCCGGTAAGACCACTTTTGTGTCCTTTGAAACCGTGAAACCGTCAACGCTCACACGGGCGGTTGGACGGATGTTAAGCACAACAAATTCGGCTGACGTGGTGTTCGTAAAACCTGCTCTATCGCGCACAACGACTTCGACAACGTACGTGCCTTGTTGCGTGATGTTGAGGACAATTTGGCCGCTTTGTATCGTATTGTCCGCAACCAATTCAACCTTGGTGCCGTTCTCGTCAACGATGGACCATGTGTAGTTGTACACCGAACCGACATAACCGTCCTGAGCAGTGGCATAAACAATCAAAGGTTCGCTCTCATTCACTGAACCATGAAGGGATAACGTCACATGGGGTGGTTGAACATCGTAGAGGAAATGCTTGATCACGTCCCCTGTGCTTCGGAGAAGGTCATCTGTCGCCGATATTTCAAACTGCCATAGACCTTGAGACAACTCGAGATCTGCAGGGTTCACGATGATGTTAACCGCATCGGATGAAAAGTTGAAGGGGAGGTTATGGGTTGTTTGCGAAGCCACACAGACACCGTTCGGTGCTTCGCACACCTTTGCGGACACTTTGGTCAACGCGTTGGACATGGGAGGCAGAATGAGGCCCTCCGACAGCGTAAATGCCGATGAGAGAACGGCAGGATGGGACTGCCGCATCGGCGTGTTCATCGTAGCATGCCGGTAAGGCGACAATTCATCATCGAGGACCGGACGATGGTTCTGGTCGCCAATGTAGAGCAACAACGCCCAGGAGCGGTAATTCCCCTGCCCGTCGTCTTTGATATGGAGAACGCAGGTGCAATTCATTCCCGAGATGTCTGTGGTGAGGTTCCAGAGGAAAACATCGGCAGATACGGGGTTGACATTTGTCAGGTACATCCCAGACAGCAAAGTACTGTTGGTATCGATGTCCTGCAGACTCCACGTTGCGTTGCGAAGAGGCCCTGTGGCGGACCCATTCACATCCAACAACTCTGCAAAATGAGCCCCATCTGCCTGATAAAAGGAGATATCCAGTGGTTCAACTTCCCCTTCGTGGTTTTCTGCCGCAACAAGGCCAGGAGATGCAAAGACACTGATGAGCAAAATCGTGGACGCCAACAAATGCGAGCCACGAATCCGTTTCAGCCCTCATCACCTGGTCTCATCAATCGCTAAAGGGGTCGCACAATTCACCTTGGCCTGGATAGGAAACTGGGTTCCTGGGATTGGTGTCCCACTTGTATTCGCAGAAGTTCACGTGCCCGTCACCGTCCGTGTCCACCATGCGGTCCGCCCCGTCAAAGGGATCAAACTGGAAGTGATATTCCCAACCGGTGGCCATACCGTCGTCATCGTGGTCTTGGTAGTACACTTCCGGACCGTCGTTCCACTCGTCACCGTCGGTGTCGTTCGTGATGGGGTTCGTTCCGTTTTGCATTTCTTCATAGTTGGTGTAGTTTTCGAGGTTGTCGTAAAACCGTTGACCGTCGGGCGTGTCGGGATCAATGTTGCATTCGGAATTGGTGGTATCGTTGTAACCCGGGCAGTATCGCTTCACGAGACCCGTGCGGTTGAGACCATCGTTGTCTGGGTCCTCAAACCCATCGTCGATGCCGTCAAGGTCGCTGTCCGGCATGGACGGGTCCATGACGCCGCGAGCGCCGTAAACTCCGACGGTCTCGTTATCGGCCAAGCCGTTTTCAAAGGCCAGCTGGGAGTAATACACTTCCCAACCGTCCGGTAGCAAATCGCCGTCCGTGTCGTCGTCAACAGGATTGGTGTCCCATCGGTCCGGGGCTTCCATGCCGTTGGCCAGCGTGTCGTTGTCGACATCGAACGTGTCGTCCTTTAGCGAACTGAGTGAGGGATCAAGCGCCCAACGACCATTACAACCGTCGCACAGTGAATTCGTTGGCATTTGAAACCCTGTCAGGTTCATTTCACTGACCTGGAATTTCGGCTCCAGAGCGAAACCACCAAGCCAATTCTGCCAAACATAACCGCCCGGCTGCATCGTGCAGGAATTGGTCTGGGTCGTCTCACAACCGGGTCGTTCCCATGTGGAAACAGCCACCCACAGGCTGTGTGAGTTGGTGTTGTCCTCAGCCGATTTGACTTGCATTTCCCATCCGTCCAGCATGCCGTCGCCATCGGTATCGTTGAGTAGAGGGTTGGTTGGATTTTGGAACGGCCTGGGTACAAAGAGCACTTCCTGACCGTCAATCAACCCGTCGTCATCGGTGTCGGATTTGTTGGCGTGCGTAAGGAAGTTGTCAGCACCCGCTACAACCTCTTCGCCGTCCTCGAGACCATCGTTGTCCGTGTCAAACATGCACGGACTCGTCGAGTAGGACTCGCCTTCCCACATGAAGTTGTCACCGGCCTCCTCGAGGTCTGAAAGACCATCAGAATCGGTGTCGGGGTTGGAAGCGTTGGAACCAGCAAGGTTGCATGCCGAACTGTATTCGTCAAAGTCGGACAGGCCGTCAGCATCCGTGTCGTAGAGCCCGGGGTCGGAAGTAACCCAAGTCGGCTGAACACCTCGATTGACGACAAGGATTTCCCAGCCCATCACTTCAATGCCATCAATGAGGCCATCGGAGTCTGTATCGGCGTTCAGTGGGTCGGTGCTGCGACCGTCGAGGATGCCGTCTCGGTCGCGGTCGTTTGCTTTGTATTCCATGACGTTGGTGAACCGTTCCTCTTCCTCAACGATGTTCATCCAGCTGAATATTCTTGAATCGATGGTTTGGCCTACTGCAACGTTGAGCTCGTAAACATAGCCGTCTACGGGTGCCCGCATGGCGACCACTTGCTGGTTACCGCCTGCCAGGGTGATTCGGGCTGAGGCAACCTGTTGGTTTTCCGACACCTGCTGACCGAGCACGACTTCCACTGAATTAACGAAAGCCGTGTTTTCAAGATCGTCGTACATGACATCGCCGTCCTGGTCAAGGTCGTAACCGTCCATGTCAGGGTCTTGGTCCCGGTTGAGAGCGGAGCGCGGGTGCAAGCCGTTGGATGCCTCCCACTGGTCAGGCATTTCATCTTGGTCGGTATCGGCCAACCAAGGCGAAGTAAAGTTGCCCTCACCAAAAATTTGGGCCACCTGGTACTCCTCAAGGTTGTTCAACCCGTCTTCGTCCCAATCGCCATAGCCGTCAGAGGCGTTTGATGGACTGAGTACATACCCTGCGTTGGGAGCAAGGTCGGGGTTGGAATAACAGAACTCAAAGCCGTCTGGCATACCGTCACCGTCCGTGTCCCAATCGGATGGGCCGTTCAACAAACCGTCGCCGTCCATGTCCATTCTGAACCAACTTCGGTCAACGCCGGAGAAAGGACCGAGGTGAGGAAGAGGTTGCAATAGCGGTTCGTTGCATTGTTCGCCAACGCCTGTGGTTAGCGCCATGCTGCCGTTGGCGACTTCGACAATGTCGTCTATCAAGTCCATGTCGGAATCTCGTGCGGTGGGATTTGTACCAAACGCTTCTTCCTCAAAGTTGGCAAGACCGTCGTCGTCAGTATCCAAGACCATGTCGCAAGAATGCTTCCCGTTAACTTCGAGCTCATCCCACTCAGGCATCCCGTTTTCACCGTTGAATCGCTCTTCCAAGATGTTCTCCATGGCGCTGTCGAGGAGGAGGCAACCGTAGTTGGCATCCATAGGGTCAAACAGCACAACATCTCCACCGGGTGTTTGAACCGTCGTCGTGTACAAGGATTCCCAGCGATCGTTCAACCCGTCGTTATCGGAATCCGACCGCTGTGGGTCGGTGCCGAGTTCCTGTTCGGCTTGATTGGTGAGGCCATCCCTGTCGGGGTCGCCGTTGGGGCCTTGATTCGGGTCAGGCCACGATTCTGTTTCGTTTTCTACCTGAGCCTCATCCCTATCGTCATCAAGGTTGGTGGCGTCAAAATCTATGTCTTCTGATTCACCATTATCAAGAGGATTGAGACCGTTCTGGACCTCCCATCCGTCGCTCATGCCGTCGTTGTCGGTGTCCCATTTTTCGGGGTCCGTGCCGTACTGCGTGAGTTCCAGTTTGTCGGACAATTCGTCGCCGTCAGTGTCAACGGCCAGTTCCATGAGTTCGCTTTGCCCACGGATGTCCTCCTCAACAGCGCTGTCAAATCCACCGACTTCTTCGCTTGTTTGGAAGAAACCGGATACACCCACGAAAAGGGAGCCAAAGATGAGGGTTGAAACGATGGCAACATAGGCCATTTGGTTATGATTGAGACTCATGGTAAGCACCCGGCAACATTGTGCGTTATACACGAGGCGTTGATTCGGTTATGAACCTTGACCACAGATGGGCGCACGAAATTCACTCAAAAGGCGATGTATCGCACTGATTCACGCATAATCCACGGTAGGTTCTGAAAGCTGCAAAACCAGCGCGTTTTGCGTCTGGGACAAACGCACGGAAGCACGCATCCCGTGCGCCCTTTGCCACATACCGATGAGCGTTCCCGCCACAAGCGGACCGACGGGTGAATTGATGTGGAAAACACTGTGGTTATCACCGTTCAGGATGCTTTGCATCACCTGCACAACACCCAACCCCCTTCCCGTGAACTTGTTCATCAGGTGGCCGTACCAATCTTTCGCATTTTGAACATAAATGGCGTCCTCACTGCGATTAAACGCTTCCAACGATGCGTGCGCTACAACCTTTGCGACCTCAGCATGCTGAACGTCGTCGTCAACAATAGCGTCCTTCATGCATGAATGAACGACCGAATCTCGACCCACAAGAGCCGAAAAAAGATGTTTGAGCACGGACACATGAAGGAAAAACGACTGCTCGTCTCCCGAAAAAAACCGATGCTCTCGTAAATCGAGATCGAGTTCAAGCGATGCCTCGCCTGCATCGTTTTTCCCGGACGCCATCCATTCAAACGGAATAGGGTTTGGTGCAGCAGAAAGGTTTCCTTGCTTCTGGGCGTAATCGATCAAAATTAAATCCTGAGACGGTTGTTTCCATTCCATATCAAACCTCAATTGGCGAACGTGTTCTTCGTGAGCCAGGGCAAAGCCCACTGAAAGGGCATCATGAACTGGCGCCGTGATTTGTTGATCACCAAACACACCCCATCCCATGTTGAGGGCGCGTTGGCGCAAGACGTTTCGTACGCGTTTTTGGCCAAAAAAACGGCCCAATTTGTAGCGTTCATTACTGGCCAAGATGCGTTCCTCCGCATCTGTCGCAGCATAGATGAGTTTCCTGCCCAACGGGGAGGAGAAACACGAATCCAAACAGTTCCAGAAGTGCAGAAATTCAACCCTACCAATCAAAACCAGTGGCAAACCATCGTCATCAAAAAAAAACCCGTCCCGGCAAAAACGAAAACCCTCATGGTTCGGTCCGGGTTGTACACCCAAGCGGAGACCCCCCTCACTCCGGGTAGCCAGAACGCTCGTTTTCGTTGAAACAATAACGAATGATTTGGTGTTCAGACTTGAGCTGATTGACATCGGTTTTGACTCTGGCGGGGTCCTCGTCATGAAGCAAAACACGGGCGTAGAATTTGGCGACGTCCTGCATGTCATCCGTGGTGAAACCGACACGCGTCAACTCTTGCACACCGAGACGAAGCCCTGAAGGAGCCAGGGCTTTGGTATCGCCAGGGAGCATGTTCATGTTGGTGATGATGCCGGCTTGCTCGAGTTTTTGAGCGGCCTTGGCTCCTGCGCCTGAATCAAGCTCCCCATGCCGTGTCAAGACTTGGTGGGAGGCCGTGTAGCCACGGCTTTCGGCGAGGACGTCAAAGCCCTCACCTGCAAGCGCTGCTGCAAATGCCTGGGCGTTGGCGACGATGTCTTTCGCATAAGCTGCACCGTATTCCTTGAACTCGGCCAGCGCCATCACTTTGCCGGCGACGTGGTGCAGGTGGTAGGATGAACATACACCCGGGAACATGGCGTTGTTTAGTTTTCGATGAAATGCTGGATCTTCGGATGACGAGAGCAGGAAACCGCCTTGAGGCCCGGGGAAGGTTTTGTGACTGGAACCCGTCATGACGTCTGCGCCCTCTCGCAAGGGGTCCTGAAATTGTCCGCCCGCGATGAGGCCAAGCACGTGAGCCCCGTCGTACATGACCGATGCACCTACCTCTTTTGCTGCTGCTGCCATCTCCTTCATCGGCGTGGGAAACAAGAACACGGACTGGCCAAACAACGCCACTTTTGGTTCAACTTCACGTATGGTTTTGCAGGCAGCGTCAACGTCAGGTTCCATGCGTTCCTCGTCCCATGGGTAGGTCGTGAGGGTCAAGTCGCGCAAACCAACAGCTCCCATCCTTGCGTGCGAGATGTGGCCACCATCGGCGGTTGAAACCGCCGTAATGTTGTCACCGGGCTTGGCTAGCGCCTTGAGGGCGCCGATGTTCGAAACCGTACCTGATATTGACTGGATGTTGGCAAACGAAGCACCAAACACCTCACGGGCGAGTTCGATGCCGAGCGCCTCGATGGTGTCAAAATCTTCGCATCCTTGGTAGTAACGTTTGCCCGGCAATCCTTCGGCGTAGCGTCCGTGCAAGTCGCTCACGACAATGTCACGAACCGCTGGTGAGACAATGTTCTCCGAAGCGATCATTCCAAGCCCATCACGGTAAAGTTCACCGCTTGATTTAACCGAAGATTCCACGATTTCGGCATATCGAAGGTTTTCTTTTGAAGCCGCCCATGCACCGGATTTCCCTTTCATGGGGATTGGCGGAGACGGACGGTCTTTGAACCCTCTTCAAAGGCCGGATGGATGGTAAATTTAAGCGCGCTCGCTTCGTATTGTGTTTCGAGGAATGAACCGTTTCTGTACGGGGGACTCCTTGCCCTGGGCCGCATCGTTGAGCGCCCTTGGTTCTTTTTTGCGGACGTAATTGGTTCGCCCACGGTACGCCACAGGGCCGATGCTCCTCTCAAGCATAGGGCCCGCCTCGGTGTGTTCCTTTGGGCGCTTGAGCCACCATGCTTTCCCGAGGAGGGAGGTGCGTGGAGTTTTTCCCTTTTCAAGCGCAATGCTTCGCTTTCTCAATCGAGTTCTGACCTTCTTTTCAGGCTCTTTTGGCAACCGTTCAAACAACCATGCGGGGAACCCAATGTCCAGCACCACACCGTTAACAGTGACCAAAATACCACTGAGCAAAAGATGGTTGCCAATCGGTATGTTGCTGGCCTGAGGCGTGGCTTTCAAACGCTTCAACCGCTTGGCGTACTTGACCATGCCACGCTGATCGCGATGGCGTATCTGGTGCTCCTGTTGCCGAGTCACACGCCGGTAGGAATAATTCAGGAAGAGCAGGCCGCCGAGCACAGAGAGGCCTTCTGTTTGGCCAACTTCTTGGTAAACAAGAATACCGGCCACAAACCACATCGGCAGCAAAACAAGGTATTGGAACACGGTTGAGAGGATACCTGGCGTGAATCTCGGGGCAACGGTGCGCCGTGTTGCCTCATGTGCGGCAATCAGCACGTTCGCGTTCACGGCTTCATCCAAGCCACCTTTCTGCAAAAGAGCAGCATAGGCGTTAACCGGGGCGGCATCCATCCATTTTTTCGTTTCTTTAGGCTCGTCGAGCAACAAAGAGACCTCCATGTGTTCCCGGCCTTTGGTACCGTATCCAAAGATGACGGCGAGGGCTTGCACTCTGGGGTCTTTGCTGTCGCTTTTGATGAGCTCGTCCAACACGGACTTTGCGTCGTGCCATTGGCCTGTATCAACCAAACACAAGGCCACCGCTAATCTTGGACGCACCCCTGTGGGGTCGGCACGGACGAGGGCGAGGGACAAATCCAAGGCTTCCTCATACCTTCGCTGAGCTCTGAGGAGGGCCACCATCGAAAGTTGACCTGTCTGGGAGAGCTTGTCGTTGTGCAGCATCATTTCAGAAGGTTGTGGCTTCCATGATTGCATCATCTTGAGCAAGGTTTGCAAGTAATCGATGGTGGAGTTGTTCTCCCAATCCCACAAATCGTCTTCGGTGACCGTGCCGTTCCAAGGATCGAGCCACTCACAAATGAAGGAGAGAATCTCTGGTTCATCGTAGCCTTCGGGTTGCTGCAGACCGTGCAATGCCTCCCTAGCAGCATCAAGACGACGCAAGGCCATGTAGCCGGTGGCGATCAGCATGCGGGCTTCGTCGTTGTCACCGCCGGATTGTGCAAGGAGACGTCGGCTGGCCTCAATCGCTTCAGGCCAGAGCCCTCTGAGTGCTTTTTCCCACATGGAGGCACGAGATTGTTCCTGCCGTATGAGTGCCTGATCGCCGGGGAAATCGTGGGTTTGAATACGTATCAGCAAGTCAATATCCTCGTTGTACGCAGCGTTCTCGACCAAATGTTGGAGCTTATCGCCGCCTTCCAATCGTACAGCACCTTCGCGTCGCTCGTCCGGGTTGAGGTCAAACCGAAGGTTGCGCAGGTGTCCGAATTTGCTGATGGAAAGCAACCAAGTAAGGAGGAAAATCAATTGGCCAACGGCAATAAAGAGCCACACGGTCAGCAGCCGAAGGGTTTCGTCAAAGCCGTTGGACTCCAGCGTCGCTGTAAACGGCATCAACGAGCCGAATTCCTTGTAGCAAACCAAGATCAGTAGCAAAACGGTGTACCCTGAAAAACCTGCGAAAGCGAACGTCAGTTGGCGCGCTTGAGCGGCTTTCTCGGCCCTGATTTCTCGAGGCGTGTCCAGAATAACACCAAACATACCACCAAACGACTGTCCACCAAGAATCAGGTTTCTTGTTAATTCAAAGATGAAGGCAAGGCCCACGATAGCGATGTTCAACGTGAGGTACAGGGAAAGAAATTGCGGGAGGGATTTGATGAACTCCCACTGGAACAGGATTTCTGAAATGAGGTCAATGCGGACGTATATCGAATAGCCGATGATGCCGCCGTAGTTGAGCACTTCACCCATGTTGTCGGGGTTGTTAACCATCACGTAGATGACGGTGGATATACCGTTCAGGGCCGTGATTGGCATGGTTAGCAGAAACAGAACCAACAAAAAGGAGAAAAGGCGACCAACAAATCCGTTTTTGTCAGGGTCGATCGGGTTCTTTCGCCCTCGAGTCGTTCGCCATTTGTTGATGAGAAGCATGTTCCATGATGCGCCCATGATTCGACCGTAGGCCAAAATGGTCGGCGCCATGAAGGTGAGCATGGCAAAAGCCAGCCATGTCGGTGTCAACTGCCCCTCCAACTGGTAGCCATAGGCCAACACAAGAAGCGTTGTGATGACAAGGAAAGCCAAAGTGACAACCCGACGGATAAGGTCGGCGCTCACCGAACTTCGGATGTCTCGACGCCGGGAGGCAAGTTGGCTGTTGAGGGATTCCCAAGGGGATATCAACACCGGTATGAGAATCAACGTGGCGATGATATAGAGGTTGAATTGAGCGAACACGGCTGCATTAAAGAACAACTCAGCGATAAGAATCAGCACACCGGTCAGGCCCATCATGTACAACAGTACACCAAAGCCCACTCTGTGCGCTGTCAAGAGACGACGGGAATCACGAAGCGTTCGCGTGATTCGGTGAACTTCGTACAAGTCGTCTTCAATTTCAAAGGCGACTTGGAGGTTCTTCAGTTGCTGCGGTATGAACCAACGACGAACGAAATACGCCACTACCAAAGCGGCGAGCAGAGGAGCGACGGATTCCAAGGACAGTTGGCTGTTGGTTGAGACGGTCGCTGCGGAGGCTAACGGTGACATAAGGAGGCCGAGAATTAACACCAATGTGAGGGTGAACCTTCGGCCCATAGAGCGGTCTCTCCGCTTTTGATTCATCAATTCTCCTGCGACACAAATCGTCATTGACGATGCTTTTGCAGGAAGCGGTCAATTCTGTCAAACACTTCGTCCAAGACCTCGGTATCGGCCAAGAAGACCAAACGAACGTGACCCTGACCGAGGTCTGGAGAAAATCCGCTCCCATGAACGAGAAGGACATGCTCCTCATGGAGCAAGTTCAGAACAAAGGCCTTGTCGTCCTTCGCCCATTGCTCGTCGGTCAAGCGGATGAACATGTAAAACGCACCTCCGGGACGCTCAACTTCAAGACCATCAATGCTCGATATGCGCTTCAGACAATGATCTCTCTGCTTGAGCACTTTCTTAGCGTAAACTTCCATCCAACCACGATCGCCCTCCAGACCGGCAAGGTAGCCAAGTTGGGCCGGTGTTGATGCGCACAAGCGGGATCTCAGCAATCGCTCGATGCCGTCCCGAACATGGACCAATCTTCCTAGCGGGTCGTGAAGCGCCATGTAGCCAATTCGCCATCCCGGAGCGTAGAAGACCTTGGAGACGCCGTTTAATGCCACGACGGGCACGTCCTCGCTGCGGCTGGCGATGGACACATGCCGTCCAGTGAAGTCCAAACCGTCGTAAATTTCGTCGGCTACAACGATGCAGTTGGGGTAATCCCGAGCGATGTCGAGCAGGGCATCCACCTCTTCTGGACCGCAGACCGAGCCGCAAGGATTGTTCGGGTTGATGAGCACCAAGAGACGCACATTGTCGTCCATTTTTGCACGGATGTCATCAAAATCAGGTTTCCAATCATCGTGGTTGTGAAGTTGGTACTCCACGGTTTGCGCACCGTACATTTGGGGGTAGGCCATGTATGGAGGGTAGTGCGGCCCTGGAGCGAGAACTTTGGTGCCTTCTTCAAGCACGGCGGCAAAAAGGATCTGCAACGCCTCCGTGACGCCGTGGCAAACATAGACATCGTCCGATGTTGCTTCCCAGCCTTTACGCCGCTCATCCGAGGCGATGGCTGCTCGCAGCGCCGGTAGGCCATAGGAAGGCGAGTAGCCGTTGTGCCCGTCGTTCAGCGCCCGAACGTAGGCGTCAACCATGTGTTGCGGCGTTGGAAGTCCGGGGTAGGCGATTGGATCGCCGATGTTCAGCTTGATGATGTTGTGGCCTTGAGCTTCAAGTTCCGTCGCCGGCACGACCACATCCCGGATGGCGTACTCGATGTTAGCAGCACGGGTGGAAACAGGTATGGGTGCCGGCATGCCATCACCTTACTCGAGGTCTGCCTGCGACATACCGGCCATACGAAGAACTTCCTGAAAGTGCTGGGGCGTCACCGGCTGAATCGAAAGCCGCTGGCCACGCTGGAGAAGTGGCATCCCCTCCAGATTTGGGTTTTCCTTCATTTCATGCAATGACACCATCGGTAATTCCATGACCGGTTCAATGTCGACCATAAACCAACGAGGACTTTCGGGTGTTGATTTTTCATCGAAATATTTGCTCTTGTCGTCCCAAGACGTGAAATCAGGGTAGCCTTCCCGCACCACCCTCGCCACGCCTGCAACGTGAGGAGGTTTGGTATTGGAATGGTAATAAAGCACCAAATCGCCCATTTTCATGGTGTCTCGCATCATGTTTCGAGCCTGATAGTTCCTAACACCGTCCCAATGTGTCTGCCCGTCGGCAACAAGTTGTGCATACGGGTAAACATCCAACTCGGACTTCATCAACCAGTGGTTCATGGTCAACGGGAGAACGGGGGGGTCTATGGACTCCTCGCTCACCAAGCGTCATCAATCTCGTCGTCCAAGGCGGCCTCCATCACGTCTTCAGTGGTTGTCGCGGTGCGAATCAATCCGAGTTTTCTTGCCATGTTGTTGCCACCGCTCACAGCACCGATGCCCATCTTTTCAAGCGTGATGAATATCGCTGGTAGCAGGATGAGGGCGCTAGCAGCAGCCACCCAAAGAAGGATCAGAATCACCGTGATGAACGGGGTGATTTCGGGGATGGGAATATCGTAAGCGGTGTACATGCCAAGTGAGGTCACGACAGCGGCCTCAAAGAGCGACATTCCGGTCCCCACTGCGGCCGTTCGGATGGCCTGTATACCGCCTCCGAGTTCGCGAATTCGATTCGCAATGTGGATGGAGAAGTCGACGCCAACACCCACCAAGATGGACCCGATCATAACGGTGACCAACGAGAGCGGGACGTCCATTCGCCACATGACCAGCCACTGCAACGCCACGGTGGCGATGACCGGTGAAGTGGTCCATATGGAGTACCGAATGTCTCGAAACACGACGGCAAGGGTGATCAGGGTCAGGATGATGGCGAATCCCAGCGACGTCCACTGCGAACCAACGATCAGTTCGTTCACTTCAATCGCCGTCGCTGCGACTCCCGTCAGTTCTTCGGCGCTTTCCCCATATCGACCTTGGAAAGACGCCGCTTTGATGTTGACAGAGTCAACACTCTTGGCGGTGTCAGCCACCGGGATGAAGGGCATATCAACGTAGATCAAGGAACGACTGAAGTCCTCGCTAACGAAAATTTCTCGGGTTTCCTTGGTTAGCGACGCATAGAAGACATCGAGCAAGAAAATTTGGCTCTGTTGGGAACCCGGCAAACCGAACGCATCGGGGTCGTTGAGCAGGTCCCAAAACGAGGCGTCAAGCGATTGGCTTTGGTTGAGCAACACGTCTGCGGTAGCCTTGATGTCCTCACATCCTTCGATACCGCCGCATGGAATTAACTGAACCAAATCGTTGATGCCTTCGCCGGAAACTGTTACCTGGACGCCGGAGGATTTCATGAGAAACACAACCGAAACAGCCGTCGTGTTCTCAACGGTGTTGAGCGAGGCCTCAAGGTTGTCAATTTTCTTCAATATGTCCACAGGGTCGTCGTTTGAGACATCGGCGTCGTTGAAGTCGCCACTCACGTTGGCGTTCACCAACACCATGCCCACCTGGCCGGCCTCAAACTCGGAGCTGTACTGCTTCATTTTCACGACAGGCGATTCGGTTTCAGGAGCCATGCCGAGTAGGTCGATGTTTTCCTCAACATTGGCTTGACCGATAGTGGCGGAAAGCATGATCATAAGGATAAAGACTCCAATCACGGCTTTGTTCCTCTTCACGGGTACATCCACAAGGACATCAAACGCCTTCAGGGGTGGATGTTTGGGCTTTTTTAAGTCCAGAATGAGGGTGAGGTTTGGCACCATGAACATGGTAAGGAAGTAGACGATGACAATGCCGGCGGATAGAGCGATGCCGACGGTCTGTATGGGCGCCATCGGCGTGAAGACCAACGATATGAAACCGATGACCGTCGTGACGGCAGAGAGGAACACTGCCCGACCGGTAGACGTGAGCGATGCCCTCATTTTTTCGTCCTTGCTGCCCTCTTCTTCGGCGTACCGATTCGTGATGTGCAAGCCGTAGGAGACCCCAAGGGCCAGAAGTATCGGACCGACGATAATGACCGTCATGGTCACTTCGTAATTTGTCGCCCCGATAAGCCCCAACGTCCAAAACACAGCGCACAGCGTGGGCAATCCAGCGATGACCACCACCTTGAAACCCTGAAGCGGGCGCATGCCGGTGATGCCCGCCTGGAGGAGGTCGGAGTGGAAGATGAAGAGACCTATGGCAACCAGGATGACGGCGTTAGGAAAAATCTCCCAGAACAGTTTGAACGAGAACTCGGTGACAGCGTTGGTGATGGGAACGGGACCGGTCAGGACCATCGAAAGGCCAAGATCATCCCATGTGCAGAGGCCTTCTGATTCATCAGGCTCGCCGTTGTCTTCAAACAAACACGGACGCTCCATCTTTGCGATGGTGTCGAGGACTTCCTGCGTGTCCTCAATGATTTCCTTTGCCGGCCTGTCCTCGGTGACCGCAATCGCCATGATCGCTCTATCGAGTATGCCGTCCGGACCCCCGTTTTCCCCGCCTTCTATGTCCCTGGCTAACTTGTTCATGCCCGCCGTAGGCTGGCCCTCATCGGTGTACATCTCACCAATGACGAGGTCAATGGTCGTCTGACTGGGTATTTCGTACGAACCCCCGAGTTCTTCATCCGTTTGGGCAGCAAGGTCGTTGAGGTTCTTCGCTTGGTCTCGCGAAAGGCAATCTTCGTTCGGGTCGTTAGAACAGCCCAGTTCGCCAAGTTCGGTGATGATGGCCGAGCGTATCCTTGGCGCGCTTGAATTCACTTCTTTTAGAACAGTGGAAAGCGAGAGGATGTAAATGACGTCGTCCGAATCATCGGAAAGGTACGGATTGAGTAGTTTCTCAATGTAGCTGATTTCCTGGAGGATTCGCTGGTCCGTGATGTTGTTCTTGGTCGATTCTATGTAGACGACCATCACGTTGGTTGACCAATCTTCTTCCACCTTCCCTATGAGTTCTGCGACCTTGCTTCCATCGGGCAAGTAAACTTCCAGATCGCCGTTTACATTCAGGGCAGGGTTGTTTGGGTCGTCGTCAAACCTGGTGTTGTCCAAAAAACCTGATTGGGAAACGAAGTAGGCGGTTAGCAACAAAAAGACGAGAACCGTTGGAATCGGAAATCGGGTTATGGCGCCGGTAGCCCCTGATTTTTCCCATTCTCGCTTGAACCGTTTTGGTGCCTCCAAAACAGCGTCCAATGTCTTTTTTGAGTCCATGATTTTCATTTGATTGACAACTTGACTCCGGACGGCCTTGCCTTTGTCGGCTATGGATTCCAATCGCTTGTTGACGGCCGATTTGGGCGCACCAAAGTTGTGGACTTCTATGGGCTTCGGTTTGTCCGAATCTGAAGCCACAACACCACCTCGAACCAACCCAAGCGTGGACCCTTCAAAGGCTTACCTTTGCCATGTATCTGAATCCCAACGATTCACACCTTGGCCGACGGGTTGAAATGATAACGGGTCCCCCGGGCAACTGGACCCACCTCATTGACCGAGGCGGGGCCGGGTGAGGGACATGCCAGCCCCAAAACTTCCAGAAAAACGATGGTCCGTTGACCTTGAGAAATCCATCCAAGAAGCCCACTACGCCGACGAAGCGGTCTACAACAAGCGTTACGCCTTTGACCCGTCGAGCACAAAAGAGCCGTTTGTCATCGACACACCACCGCCCTATCCCTCTGGAACATGGCACATCGGTGCCGTGGCTCAATACTCCATGATCGACGTGCTGGCCAGAAGTCAGCGCCTCCTTGGCAAGGAAGTCTATTTCCCGTGGGGCGTTGATAGAAACGGCATCAACATTGAATTCACTGTTGAGAAAAACACGAAAAGGAAAATGAAAACCTACGACCGCGAAGAATTTTTGCAATTGTGCGAAACGACGATTGAATCCTTCACACAGGCCATGCGGAACACGGCCAAGAGGGTCGGTTTGTCCTGCGATTTCTCCCGAGAATACCTGACAGACGCACCGGATTATCGGAGCGTGACGCAATCCATTTTCGTGGAGTTGTTCAAGAAAGGCGATATCGTTGAGGACCTGCGACCAAACATCTACGACCCTGTGGAGGGGACGACTATCGCCGATGCTGAAGTTGAACGGCTACCAAGAAAAACCAACTTGGTTGACGTTCGTTGGACTTGTGATGACGGAACGGACGTGGTGATTTCCACAACCAGGCCAGAACTGATTTGTGCCTGCGGTGTTGTTGTCGTTCACCCAGACGATGAGCGTTATGCCCACCTTGTTGGTCAGCACATTTCTCTCCCCTTGTCCACGCAGGGCCGGAAAACATCCGTCGAGATTCGTCAGCACCCATCGGTAAAATCCGATTTTGGAAGCGGCGTCCTCATGGTGTGTTCGTTCGGCGATCAGAACGACGTGGCCGTCTTTCGGGAGCTCGGGCTGACGCCGTATCAGGCCATCGATCTTGAAGGCAAAATGACCGATGTCGCAGGACCACTGGCCGGCATGTCGGTCATGGAAGCAAGGGCGAAAGCCATCGAGTTGCTTGATGGCGTCGGACGGCTGGTGCAATCGGTTGAGCGAGACCAGGACGTTCCGGTCTCAGAACGGGGCAAAAATCCTGTTGAAATCATCTTGTTGAAGGAATGGTACGTCCGCCAGACCCACATCCAAGAACGCATGAGAGAGCATATCGACAACATTGAGTTCCATCCTGCGCGAAACCGACAATTTTTGCTTGATTGGATGGACAACATCAGCATCGACTGGCCAATAAGCCGTCGCCGTTGGTACCACACTGAAATTCCGATTTGGTACAGCGAAGACGAAACAAAAGTCATCGTCCCTCCAACCGGGAGTTATGTCCAACCGTGGAAAGACGCTCCGCCTGAAGGCAGCAGGGTCCTTGACAGGGAAAGTCGCCAAGACCTCGGGAGTTTTTCGTCGATGGAGAACGATTTAGGTACCATCAAAGGAGAGGAGAAGGTGTTTGACACGTGGATGGATTCATCAAACTCCAACCTCTTCGTGAGCGGCTACCTCAAGCATCCCGATGTCTTCGAGAAAGCCTTCCCAACGGCGCTAAGGCCTCAGGGTAAGGAAATCGTCAGAACTTGGTTGTACTACACGTTGCTGAAATCCACGCTTGTTCTTGACCAACCCGGGTTCCAACATGTTTGGATTGACGGCCTGGGCATGGACCCCTGGGGACGAAAGATGAGCAAATCCCTCGGAAACGGTATCGATGCCGACTCGGTGCTTGAGTGTGGAGCCGGTGGGCGAACAGGTGCATGGCAAGTCAAGGGACCTGACGGTTCAGTCAAGTTGAGAGCCAACAAAATCGGCAGCGAGTGCTTCAGGTTATGGAAAGCGTGTGACGCTCAGGTGGGCGACGATTTCCACATCAATCCTGAAGAAATTGAAAAAAAGTATTTTGGCGTCTTGACCAAACTGTTTAATGTGGCACGCTTTGCTTCAATGTTTGAAGTACCAGAGGATCTGGACACACCCCCTGATATCATAAATGCCGAGGACAAGTGGATACTCGCCGAATTCCAAGAAACCATGCACGTCGTTGAACAAGCCTGGTCCGACCTCGATATTTACACGGCAACACAGGCGCTCAAGACTTTCGGGACCGGCCTGCTACCAAGTCATTACCTCGAAATGGTCAAGTCGCGACTTTACGACGGCGATACCGGCGCAGCTTGGACGCTGCACAGGATTGTTCGAGACTACATGTCGGCCTTCAGCCCGGTTTGTCCTTTCTTCACCCACCATGTATCGACCACCGTGTACGGACAATCGGCTGTAGAAATTGAGGCGTTTCCAACCCCTCCATACCCCAGCGTGGCCAACGGAACGGAAGAAGGTGCAAGGCTGCGGTCGCTGTCTCAAGCACTTCAGGAGTTCAACGGCCAGACGTGGGCCGAGAAGAAGGAGAAAGGAATTTCACTCAATCAGCCCGTTTCAGGCGTGACTGTCCCCGATGCCCTGAAGGAATTTACCGAGGTCCTCACGGCTATGCACAAGTTGGCGTGAATCACTCCTCCTCAAACAGGGTCGTTTGCCTGGAGGAAGGCATTTCCAGCTGCCCAAGCCGGAAGCCGATAAGACGGACGCTACTTTCAGGTCGGACGTTGATGGCGAACAGACGTGTAGCGAGTCGCTTGAAGACCGATTCGTCATCCATCGCCACCGGTATGCTCCGCCCCGACGTGTGCGTTTCAAATCCGGTGTATCGAATTTTGACCTCAGCAAGGCGACCCGATACCCCAAGGCTTCGAGAACGCTCCATCACCAAATCCACCAGTTGCTCAAGCCGTTTGAGTACGGTTTCATGGTTGGCTTGATCGTGCTCAAACGTGTGCTCTTTACCGATTGATTTTCGGCTGCGCAGCGGACTCACAACGGCGCTGCTGTCCCCTTCAATAACACGCATAAACCAAGTAGCAAAGCGTTCACCGGTGAGTCTCGAAAGCGTCAATTCCCCCAGCCCGTGGAGTTCATCTGCCGACGTGTAGCCCCATTCCGCAAGCTGCGTGGCGCGCTTCGGACCGATGCCCGGAATATCGCGGAGGGATCTTCCTTCAAAGAAAGCCGCCAATTCATCGGGCATGACGCGACAGATGCCGTTGGGTTTGTTGACCTCACTGGCCATTTTAGCCACAATACGCGTCGGTCCAATGCCAAATGAAGCAGAGAGTTGCACAGAGGCCATGATCTGCTGTTGCAAACCTTTCGCCAGAGCCATCGCTGCGTCCCAGTCACCCTGAACGGTCTCCGTAACGTCAAGATAGGCTTCGTCAATGCTGGCCTTCTCAAACAGAACAGCCGGTTCCTGCAGGCAGGCCATCACCTTCCTGCTTGCTCGACTGTAAAGGCCCCGTGTTCCACGAATGTAAAGAGCAGGACCGAACGGGGCGGCTGGACATCGTCTCCAAGCCTCGGACACCGGCATTGCGGAACGAATTCCAAACGCTCTGGCTGCGTAGTTACACGTCGATACGATACCTCGCCCCCTCCCTTGTTTTGGGTCCGAGCCGATGATGAGCGGGATGTCTTCATCAAAACCGTGGTGAATGGTTTCGACGGCCGCAAAAAAAGCGTCCAAATCGCAGTGAATCAAAATTCGGGGTCCATCAGGCACTTCGGCTTCTGGCTCGCCCACCACAACCAAACAACCTTGGCAGGGGTGCTTGAACTTGATTGTCGTTCAGTTCAAGTCAGGGGTGTTCGGAAGAACCGATGACCTTCGAGAACGTAATAGGATGATTGGTATGAAACCAGAACGTAATCCTCCACCAGAGAACGCCCTCACCAGACGCTTGCAGAACAGCATCGACATCATGCATGTCCAGCCGGTTCAGGGCCAATTCTACCACCTAAGCGGGCCGGGAAGGGGCGGTAAAGGCATGCGAAGAATCGCCGAACATTGGGTGGCGCACGCTCTGGCCTCCGGTCAAGTGGTTCACTGGATTGATGGAGCATGCCGAATCGATCCGGCACGGTTTATTCCACTGCTGGAATTGATGGGGGCCGATGTCGAATCCTGTCTTTCCTGCCTTTACCTCAGCCGCGGTTTTACCCTCCACCAACTCGACAAGCAACTCCAACGAATTCCTGATGAACTGGCCATCACCCGTTCGCCAATGGTTGTGGTTGATGGGTTGCTGTCAATGCACGGGGACGATGCGATATCACCCCTGGAATCCCGGACCTTGTTGCGACGCCATGTGCAAATGCTGCGCGAACTCGCCCACGTTCAACAAACAGCCGTTGTAGCCATCACCGCAACAGCGCATTCACCTTGCACCAACCCGCGTCTGGTCAAGTACGTCAAGCGACACGCCCAAAATCATCTCGAGGGACAGTGGCGAGGTCGACGGCGTGCAAGAACGCTCCACCTCAGGCATCGTCGAACCGGCATCCGGGGACTTTGGCAACCCTCTCACGACCGTTCACAAATGCGGTTCCGCCTTTCTTTAAGGGGGGTCAACCGTCTAAAACATGCTACGAAACTGAGCGTTCTTCCCCTCCACCACCGGGATGAGCAAACTGCAGAAGGTTCGGCTGACGGCCGCCTTCTCGAATCTCCTCGGTTGTCCAGCCAAACGGGGCCAGAAGCGCCCATGTTGCGCGCTCAGCAAGCTCTTGATAATGAAACGGGCAACCCGTAAACATGGCGTCTTCAGAATCAATTTCCTCGGCCAACAACACCCGGTCAAGGAGGTGTTCAGACGAACGGTTCAACACGACGTAATGCACTTTTCCGCCGGGCGGCACCTCAAACCCGTGTTGATGTGCTCGCATCAGAGCGGCATATGTGAGGTTCTTGACACGGTAATCGTCCAGACGTTGTCGCGTTCGACGAGCGATGGTCAGTTCGTTCAACGGAATTTGCCCCGCTTTCAACCGATGCATTTCTTGCTGATGATGGTGCAAAACCAAGCGTTGTGTGTCAAAAGAAGGCACACCGTTCAAACGTTGCCCTTCAGCAAGCAACTCCAGGCCCCTGCGCTGCAAACGTTGAACCCAGACGGGGGTGGAGTGTTGCCGCATCTCAATGCCCCGTACCTTGAACGATCCACCATCGCAAGCCCAGTATTTTGTCAACGAACCGGAGCCGTGAACTCGGCTTGGTAGAAAAGCAATGAAATCGTAGTGCGCTTCAAACTCAAGCGGAATACCAACCTGCTCGGTGATGCGCCGTGCAAAGTCCTCTGCATCGAGCCGCTGCTGCTCCTTTGTACGACCCAAAGTGTCCGAAAGCCAGACACAGTCAACGATCGCATGCAAAACATCCCAGCCCTCGTTTTGGGCAGCTTCTATCGTTGAGAGGAGGAGGTCACGGGACCACGCACATATGGCTTCGTGGGCTTCGATTCTTCCAAACCGAGCGTTGCGATAACCGGTGTAACCAAAACACGTCACCAGCAGCCACTTCAGGGCATTTTGCCGCAAATCGTAGGCATCGCCTTTTTTCCGGCGCTGCTGTTTCAACACCCGCCGACGCTCAATAATTGGCGCGACAACCCGCCCAAGAAAACCGTGTGTGCGGCCGCATGTGTGCATGTTAAGCCCCGGGACATGGAGGGCTTTTTCGTGAGCAAGCGGAAAAAGATCGCGACCAAAGCGAGTGCGAATTGCGCGCTCTCGGAATTCCTGGGCCGCCTGCTCCGGGTGGAGTGGCACCACCCCTCGAACCGACCGCTTTTCAGGGGGTTGGCAACACGAGCAATTCAGCGTTTCTGGTGAAATATTCCTGGTGGCGATGATGCTTGGGAAGAGACTGGCAAAGTCAAGTTCTATCACGGACGGATGGACGCCAGGTCGACTGTCCAAATACAAACCCCCTCGGTCGGCGTGAAGCAAATCCAGCGCTGACTTTGTGTCCTCAGGTCGGTTTTTTTTCCACGGTACCAAAACCCCATCATCCATGGCGACACGCATCTGAATAGCGCTGATCACCGAACCGGGGGAGAGGCGAGAGATGACCTGAGCGGACTGGCGTGAATGTTGAGCCAGTTCAAACAGGCCGGCGAGGCCGCCTTCGTTAACGATGAAACTGTTACGTACATCAAAATGAAGCCGTCCCTTGAGAAAAAAGGCGCCGTGGCGATGTCGTGTTTGGCCGTAAGAGTGTACGGTCCGCTGATGGGTTGTTTGCTTCAGGTTGTCCTCAGTGCGGCCCAGGAAAAGAGGTTGCTGGTGAACCCGACTCTGCTCAACGAGCCACGGAAACCACCGCCGATCGCCGCCAACAGACAAGACAATGTCGGGGTCGAGACCGCTAATGGCGGATTGAAAAGCCGACAACATCGCTTTCATGGAAGCGTAATGCTCACGTTCAATGATGATGGAAGGGCGCACGTTTGGGGCCTCAAAGCCTGGCTCAAGAACGGTCGAAAGACGAAAACACGCCACGGTATCGTTCAAGTCAGGAAATCCATGGTCTTGCATGGATTCCACCTCAAGTTTGACCACTCGAAACGCTGGATAGATTTCACGGGGCTCAACGCCGACAACCGGTTCAAATCGTTCTGGCTTGTCTGGCGACCAGCGAACTCGACCAAAGGGGACGCAACCGTGGTCGTTGAGAAACCGCTGGGCCAAGTGGGCATCAACGGAATACAATTTGAAACGATGGAAGTCTCCCCGGGCTTCAATGTGCTCAGCAAGCCCGCGAAGGTTTCGAAAGGAACGAAGGGAGACCTCCAAAACCTCCGAATGATGGCGCATTTCCAAGTCCAAACGGGCCCGAGTTGTTCGAACGTTCGAAAGCCCAAATCGCAGAATGATTTCGGGCTGTTCCAGCCAGTGCTCCAACCGGTCCAACTCTTCAACCGAAGCATGCACATGAAGCGAAGGGTACCACGGAACGGGGCATGCATGGGCTTTCCCCGCATCGTCCACGACCCAAGCCAGCATGCCGGTGCCGACCTCGTTTTCATGAACGTCAAGAAGCCAACCCTCAATCATGATCATGCCGTTCCTCAAGGGCTTCAAGGCGTTTGGAAAGTTTCGACACCTCCGACATCAGACCAACCAGCATGCTGAGAACCGTGGGTTGCCAGGTGTTCAGTGCTGGGAGGAGTCCGCCGGCCGTTCGGCGCTTCCGCACCTCATCCAGCAAGGCATCAAACGCTATGCGATCGTGCGGTGTCAGAGCACGCCTGTAGGGCATCAATCCCTGCAATTCGTTCTCAACCCGTATACGCCACGACGGTACGCTTCGACCCATACCCCTTCCTCAGCAAGAAGGAAGGCATGCTTATTCAAGACCCGGCTGTTGAAAGTGAAAGTGCTACAACTGCTCGGCTTTGACGATGAATTTGCAGGAACGTCCGGAAAGAACGGCGTGCACGTTGGTGGCAATGTCCATACCAACACGTGCCTGAGCCTCAACCGTTGATGCTCCAATGTGAGGTGTACCGTGAAAATGCTCCATCTGGAGCAAGGGGTGGTTAGGGTCGACCGGTTCCACTTCGAAAACATCCAAAGCCGCTGAAGTCAACACGCGCGATTTGAGAGCGGCAACAACGGCGTCTTCATCGACGATGCCTCCCCGTGCGCAATTGATGATGTGGCTTCCGCAGCGTGCCCCGTCTTTCCCAATATGCGGCATTGAAGCGATGCGTTCTGCGTTGACCAAGTGGTGCGTTTCCGTCGTTAGATTGCAGTGGACGGAAATGTGGGTGCAATTGCTGAAGAGTGAATCCAAGGATTTGTGCAAACGGGTGCCCTGGGACTTTGCAATTTTGGGCGGCAGATAAGGGTCGTAAGCGTGAACCTCCATCCCAATGGCTTGCGCCACACGACCCACGGACTGTGCGATGCGCCCGAAACCGATCAGCCCGAGGGCTTTTCCTGCCAGCTCTGAACCTTTTAAACGGCTTTTTTCCCACTTCCCGGAACGCAACGAACGGTCCGCTCGGGGAAGATGACGAATTGAAGCAAGGAGGTGCCCGAGGGTCAACTCAACCACCGATTGGGTGCTTGCTTGAGGAGCGTTGACAACCGTGATGCCACGGCGTTCGGCAACCTTCAGGTCAATGTTGTCGACACCGACACCCGCACGACCGATAACGCGCAACTTTTCACCCGAGGCTTCCAAGACTTTCGACGTGAGTTTTGTGGCGCTCCTGACAATGATGGCGTCAAACGACTTGAGTGCACCGCCCTCCAATTCATCAACGCCAATGTGACCCAAGACCACCTCATGTCCCGCTTTTTGCAAGCGCAAAACCGCCTTTTCGTCCATGCCGTCAGTGACGGCGATTTTGGCCATGCTCCGCAAAACACTCGGAGGCGTTAGAACATTGGGTTGGGCGCTGTTGACAACCGTTCTTTTGAACAACCCCTAGCGTCTCGCCAAGACGAGGAAGCACGATGGAAGCCGAAATGCAGGAGTTGCTGTGGGGAGCGGGCATCCTCGCTTTGCCCCTGCTGTTGGCTTTGCCAATGCGATTGGCTTGGCAACTGTGGGTCGGTATCGGTCACGAGGTGTCCGAATACCGCACGGTGGTCAGGCAAATCGTTGACTCTGGACACCAAGTCTCTTCCTTTTCTCAAACGCTGGACGATATCGCGCGGAACCTCCGCATCCCGCCGGCCAAGCAACGTCTCATTGAAGCCGAACTCCTGCACAGGCTCACGCTTTCGCATTTTCTTTTGTTGCCGGCCTTGTTGATTCTGCCCCTTTCAGCCATCATGGCCCTTCCGTTGGTCCTGTTCGGCTTTCCATTCATGTTGTTCATGGAATACCTCCTGATTCGAAAGCGTTTCTTGATTTGGGCGCTAAAGAGCATTGAGCGTCTGATGCACTGGCAAGTGATCCACATACCAAAACCGCATCGTGGCACACGGGAAAAACATCGCTCTTTGACCGAGTTTTCACAACACATTGAACACTTCAACTACGTCCCACAAGCCGCGTTTCTGGGGTTGTTTGCGTGGTTGATTGTCCACTGGGTTTTGGACTTGGATTCATGGACGATAGAGCTCATCGTTTCCTCCCTCCTCTACATGGTTTTGCTGTCGGTTCTCTCCGTTCTCAACACGGCCTTTGAAGCCGACCTGGTCTTCGTTGACCCCGCCAAAGGTCGGCTTGTTCCGGTCAACCAGTGGCTTGAGGGCGTTCTCAACCCGGTGGTAGGGATTGGTTTGCTGTTTTTGTTGGGTCGCAATCTGTTGGAAGAGGCAAGAGACATCGACGGCAACCCCATTTTGTTTGCGACCGTCGTTTTGACGCTTCTCTACGGTGCGGCCATCGTAGGCATATCGTACAGGTGGGGCTACAGCTCCTGGCGAGGCGAACGTGTTCGGCAAGACTTCGAAGTGCAAGTCATTGAATACCTCAACCCGCTTTCTTACGACCTCACCCGGAAAAAAGGTCGCATTGATTTCAACGTCCGTATGGGCATGGATGAACGACTGACGGCTTTTGAGAGCGCCAACCCTCAACAGTTGTCGTTTGAGGATTTGCAAAACCTACCAACGATTCCGTTGGATACCAAGGCACCCGACAATCCTTTGAAGAAATAATTTCAATCAAGCCAAGGGATGACTTCTGGTATTTCCCCAAACAGGTTAGCAGGTATGGCGGTCTTGATTTTTGAAACACCACCGAGTTTCTCTGCAGTCGCCTCCTGCCAAGCCTTGAACGACTCGTAAGACTCCATTTTCAACACCGGGTTGTGCTCCCTGTTCCAATCCAGCGATTGCATCTCGGTGCCGGGCGGGTCATGACCGGAACAGACCACAGTGGTACCATCAAACCTCTCCAACACGCTCAGGGCGTCCCAGTGGGTGTGAACACGCCCGCTCGGCAAGTCGTCGCGTCCAACACCGCCCTCACCGTTGAACAGGAAGTCGCCTGTCATCATGTAGCCGGGCACGTGAACGATCATCGAGTCGTTGGTGTGCCCCGGTGCGGCATGAAACTGAATTGGAATGGAGCCGAGCATAATTTTCTCCTCGTCGTCAACGTGAATGGAGACGCCTAGGCTTGCGGTCTCGGTCGACATCACGTAATCACACCCTGTTTGCTCACGCAGCGTGAAACACGCCGTGATGTGGTCCGCATGTGTGTGGGTAGCGATAGCGTACACAAGGTCAAGATTTTCCTTTTCAATAAGGGCCACATAACGGTCCAAGAAATCGTAGACCGGGTCAACAAGAGCCGCCTTCTGTGTTGATTCGTCCACGATAAGGTAGGTCATGGCCCAAACGCCTTCATTGAGTTGCTCAAATCGCATGAGTTGACCGAAGCCGCCCATGGATTTGAAGTTTAATGATAACGGATTCAATATATACCGTGGGCATGATGATTGAACATGGCAGGAATTCTGGAATACGGTTTTCTCATGGTTGGTGTCGTTCTTGGTGGCGCCGTTGGATGGCTCCTTGCCAAACAATCGATGGCGAGCAAACTTGTGGTCGCAGAGGAGAGGTTGAGGGCTTCTGAGGAAAACATCGCGCTTAACGAGCAACGAATAAGGGCGGAGGTGGAGAACATTGCCATCAAAATTGGGGAGGACAACTCGGCCAAATTCATCGAGTTGGCCAACACCAAGCTGAACGCACAACAAAAAGACGCAGCGCATGAGCTTGAAACAAGGAAACTTGAGGTCGCCAACCTGGTTGAACCCTTGCAAAAAGAGATGCAGAAAATCCTTGATTTCAACATGGAAATGGAAAAGGAAAGAACCGGGGCTTACGAGGGCATCAAACGCCATCTCAAGGAACTTGGCGAGAAAACGGAATTCTTGTCCAGCCGGACCACGGCCCTCTCAACGGCGCTCACCACGTCAAGTCAGACGAGGGGAAACTGGGGTGAAGTCAAACTGCGACGTCTGTTTGAGATGGCAGGCATGACGGAACACATTGACTTTGATGAGCAAATCACGCTTGATGATGGACGCCGCCCTGACTTTTTGGTCAAACTGCCCGATAATGGCGTCATACCGGTTGATGCCAAAGCTTCTGGAGCCCACTTTCTGGAAGCCGCAGAATTGCAACCAGGGCCGGAGCAGAACGAACTTTTGGCAAAGCATGCGCGAGCCATGAAACACACCATCACGGAACTGAGCAAAAAGGGGTACCAAGAAACCATTGAGGGGGAATTTGACCACGTGGTAATGTTCGTGCCAAGCGAAGCCATGGTCGCAGCAGCGTTTTCTGTTGATGCGGACCTCATGGACTACGCGATGAGCCGCTCTGTCCTCGTGACGACACCCGTGACCATGCTTGGGCTGCTTCGAACGGTTGCTCTCTATTGGCAACAACACGCGTTGGCTGAGGGCGCGAAGGAAATTTACGATGTCTCCAGAGAACTCTACAAGAGGGTCAACACCACCATGGATCATTTTTCGAAACTCGGTAATCACCTATCAAACGCTGCTAAAGCTTACGACGCTACGATGAATTCCTACGAACGACGTGTGCTCCCCCAAGGCCGTCGACTAGAGGACCTCAAAGTGTCCGAGACCCTTCAAAAGACGCTCCCCGAGCCAAAGGAAATTGACCACCCCAAGGAGAATTAACGCCAGCCGAGGGTTCTTGACCACCGGGCGATTGGCAGGTTCATGCACCCGTCAACGGTGGTTTACCTCGAGCATGACGGGAAGGTGTTTCTCGTTGATGAAGCCGGTGACGGGCCGCAGCATCCCACAAAAGGAAACACCGAGCGCAACAAACCTCTGAGGTTTCCAACAGCTGAAGAACTCCAACGATTGAACATATCTTACACGGAAAAGGGGCGGCTTTGCGTGCGCCACAACGACGGCTCGTTTGACGTGATCAAAGCCTACCCCGCTATCGCGTGGCCCGATGAATGGGCGTGGAAGGACGCCTGCGTTTCCGACAACAATGTCCACCCTGTTGCACGCGACGCCATTTACAAGTCGATCCATCGTCTCGTTTCCAAGGTGATGATTTGCAACAACGAAGGTCAGGTCCTTATGGCCAAAGTAGAACGCGGTCATTTCCACGGGTTCTGGACGCTGCCTGGAGGCTACATGGACCATGATGAACACCCGGCAACGGGCTGCGTTCGCGAAACACTCGAGGAATTGGGTCTCGACATCGTCCTCACCGACGCAGAGCCCGTAATTACCCAGAGAATATTCAACGACGAGGGCATATCCTTCGTCTCGTTCACGTACAAATCCTCATGGGATGGAAGTTTGGACGAACTAACCTTGCTTGAAGAAGAGATTTCTGAAGCCGCATGGTTCGAGCCGAAAATCGCCCACGAACAAGCCGTTTCCCACTTTGACAGGGAAGCGCTTCGCACCCTGCTTTGATCAAAGACCGAGCAGTTCCCTGGCTTCGCCCAGTGCCGCAGGCAGACCCTCGGCATGAGAACCCCCGCCTTGCGCAAACGTTGGACGCCCGCCACCACCGCCACGAATGTGCGACGAAATGGAACGAAGGATTTCCACGGCATTGTAGCGTTCGCTCGCCACCGTGTTTTCGGTCGTCGCAATCATCAGCTTACCACCACCGTCCCGTGAACCCAAAATCGCAAGGGTTGGATTGTCGCTGTCCAGCGTCAATTCCTTGAGCATCGTTGTCATTGATTTCAGGTCGCCATCTATTTCCATAACAACGATTCGAACGCCGTCAACATCGTGACTGGCATCACCGCCGCCCGATGTTCTGAGGCGGACAATTTCGGTTTCCAATTGTTCAATCAGCTTGCGTTGCTCTTTCCATTCTTTGAAGAAACGCGTCGCCGCTTTTGGCAGATCTTCACCGTGGACGCCAAAGACTTCGCTTGAACGACGTATCAAGGCGTCTTGGCTTCTGGCGAAGGCAAGAGCCGCATGACCTGCCACGATCGTTAACCGCTCAACGCCATCTTGCACCGCTGAAGAACGAACGATTCGGATGGAACCAATCTGTCCAATTTCATCGTGATGCGTCCCCCCGCAGGCTTGGATATCGTGGTCGCCAATTTTCAAAACACGAATCGAGTCGCCTTTTGGTGCACCACCTTGGTAGAGGTCAAAGCCGTGGATGAGGTCAGCGTCCTTTCTGTTCAACTCGGTTTTTTCCGTGGCTTTGATCTCCCCTAGGACGTTGTTCGCCATATCTTCCATGGCGTCAAGATCGTCCCGAGTGAGCCGGTTGTAGTGCGTCACGTCCAACCTTCCACTCCCTTCTCCCAAATGAGAACCGGCCTGAAAGATGTGAGGCCCCAACAACTTTCTCGCAGCGCCTCCAACGATGTGAACAGCCGTGTGGTGGTCCATCAGCTGTTTTCTTCGATGCCAATTCAGGGTGCCCTTTACGGCCTCGCCTTTCGGAACCGGACCGTCGGTGTGGTGAAGAACGACGCCGGACGCCTTCTGCGTATCGAGGACGTTGACAACCTGTTTGCCGAAGGCAAGGTGGCCACGATCTCCTTCTTGACCACCGCCCTCCGGATAGAAGCAGGTTGAATCAAGAACGACAACGTGCGTGGCGCCATCCACATGCTGAACCGTGCTTTTTGCGCAATCCAGAACCGTCGCATCAAACTCAACCATGTAGGCGTCATCGTAGTACAGCGTTGAAGTTGGCTTGTTGAGCTCAACCGGCACGTCCGATGTTGAATCGGTTGATGCCGCTGCGGCTTCTTTAGCCATTTGAGCGTGACGTTCTGCCATTTCTGCTGAGAAACCAGTGCGCAACGAAACGTTCGGCCAGCCTGCGTTTCGCGCCAGTGTGATGACCATGTCGGGGGAAAGGCCGTGCGAATCGTTGAGGATAAAGAGACGCTCATCAGGGACGGTTTGGCTGTCCTTTGGCACCGCTTTGAGTTGGGTTTGCACAACGTTTGTACCTTTTCTGATCATCTCAAGATACCGTTCTTCCTCAAGCCCGAGAATCGTGAGAAGACCATCGCGCGTTTGTTTGTTGAGGTGCCCCCCGAGGTTGACATCCAAATGATGCGTTCCAAGTTCGGCAAGCGAAACGCTGAGGTCCAACTCATCCCTCATTCGCAACACTCGCCTTGCCAACATTCTGGCAAGGTAGCCTGCTTTGGCGTTTGATGGCACCAACCCGTCCCCGAGCATGTTGCAGAGGGCATGGAGGTGGTCTGGAATAGCGTAGATGTTAGCGAGGGGTTCGGTGATGGATGAAAATTGCTCAGCCGTTATTTTCACGCCCCGCTGACCGAGTCGTTCCAAGAACAGTTCAACCAGTGCATCGCCGTCAACACCGGCTTCAATGTTCATGATGCCGTTGAGCCGGGACATCTCGCCAAGCAGTTTGTCCAAATTCAACTCAGGCCACTGCTTTGATACGTTTTCAAATCCGGCGAGTTCCTTCAGCCAGCCCACGGTTTCGGGGTAAATGGCTTCGTAAATGGTGGGTGTACCCGCCGCCGCCCAACAAAAGCGTTCCAATCCGTAGCCCGTGTCGATAATTTGCAGAGGCATTTTCCGGTATCGGTCCCCTTTCAATTCAATGTCGCCCTCGGGATGCTCCTCAAGGTCCATGAACACAAGAGTGGCAAGTTCAAGCCCACCAACGATGACCTCGACAGCGGCGCCGGCGTTGCCGCCACCGCACCAGGGGTTTTCGACGTACGTGATTTGCTCCGATGCGATGCCAAACGTCTGGGTGAGCATTTTGTGACAGTGTTCCACACAGGTCTCCATCCAGTAGATGTCAAGGCCCTCTTCCGGTCGGTTGAAAACGTGATGCGCCATCATTTCAAACGTGGTAAGGTGGCGCCCGGATCGGCCAACTGCATCAACATCTGTGAGGCGGATGCAGGGCTGGGAGATGGTGAGCGGGTTGGCCGGCGGTTGAACCATACCTGAAGTCACGTGAGGCTGGAAATCAGCGATGGACGCGATGGTCAAGTGGATGTCATCTCGCCAGCGAGCCAGCACTGGGTACGGATCAATTCTGGCGTGGTCAACGTCCTCAAAAAATTGCAAAAACGCTTCTCGCATGGCGTCCTTGAGGGCTTTTCCCCTTTGGGTGAAACCATCGATAAGCGGAGCCCCGATGAAGGTGTACTCGTCTTCTGTGGTGTCCCCGCAAGTGTCTCGCTCCGTGTCTGATGTCCAAAACCAAAGTGAGGTCACTCGGCACTGCTTCCGGACGTATCCGTTTTGATGAAACACAGCGAGGTCGATTGCGGGGAGCGACATGGAACGGCCTCCAATAGGTGAACATGCCGTCCAAGAAGAGGCCCCCCTTCAAGCCTGTGTTGACTGAACCGACGGTACGCCAGTAAAAAGCCTCAAATCAAACAGCGAGAGAAGGCAGCCATGGACCAGCCGTGGCGGGAGCATCTCGTCGATGAGGGCGACGGGACGATGCGCATTCGTGCACACGGGTCCATGAAGACCGACGCCAGACTGATCACCGATGCAGACCACATGCTACGCCATGCCGATGATAGGGGTCCGGAACAGTTGATCAACACGGCATCGATGCCGGGAATAGTGGGCGAGGCCTGGGCGATGGCCGATTGGCATTATGGCTACGGGTTTCCCATCGGTGGTGTTGTGGCCACCGACGCTGATTATGGGGAACTTGGTGGTGCTATCTCTCCGGGAGGTGTCGGTTTCGACATCAACTGCGGTGTTCGGTTCATGGCGCTTGAGGCCACGCTCGAAGACATTCCAAATTTGAAAAAACTGGCCGGCAGACTGGCAGGACGAATACCGGCCGGTGGTTCTGGAAAGGGCGGTATTGACATCAAACCAAATGACTTGCAAGACATTCTTCTGCGTGGAGCAGAAGCCACGGCCGACCTCGGCTACGGGTACCATGAAGACTTGCCGTTTCTTGAATCAAAAGGAACCCTCGGCACCGATGAAGCTTCACTCTCCCAGCGTGCGCTGGAACGAGGCATGCGGTCCCTTGGGACACTTGGCAGCGGCAATCATTTCCTTGAATTGCAGACGGTGGGGAGGGTTGTTGACGAGAAAACCGCTGCCGCTTGGGGTCTGTACGAAGACCAAATCGTGGCCATGATTCATTCAGGAAGTCGTGGGCTAGGCCATCAAGTCTGCACCGACCACGTGCGGAAATTGGAATCGACTTACAAACAGCAAAACGGCCAATGGCACAACGAAGATTGGGATTACACCCTACCGGATCGTCAGTTGGCAGCAGCCCCAGTTCACTCGAAAGCCGGCCAGTCATACCTTGACGCAATGAACGCTGCTGCGAATTTTGCCTTCGCAAATCGTGCGGTCTTGGCCGACAGGTTGCGAACGGTCCTGCGTTTGGAAATGGGTGTTGACGGAGAAGCAAGAACATTGTACGATGTTGCTCACAACATTGCGAAAATGGAGGACCACGTTATCCATGGCCAACATTGCAACTGTGTGGTTCACCGAAAGGGTGCAACGCGAGCGTTCGGCGGCGACCATCCAGACATTGCGGCGCAATTTGCCAACACCGGCCAACCCGTCATCGTGCCGGGGGACATGGGCACTGGTTCGTGGATCATGGCCGGTGCGCTTGAAGGGAACAACCGGGCTTTCGGCTCGTCATGCCATGGGGCTGGACGGGCGCTTTCTCGAACCCAAGCCAAGAAAACATTGGACGGTAAAAAGCTCAAGAAAACCTTGGAGGAAAAGGGAGTCAGGGTCCATGCATCAACGCCAAACGTCCTTTCCGAAGAGGCCCCCGATGCGTACAAGGACGTGGACGAAGTGATTCGGCTAACAGCGAAGGCAGGGTTGGCAAGACCCGTGGCGCGGATGAATCCCCTCGCCGTCATCAAGGGATGATCACATGCATACTTCCAACATACCCTGACCGGGTATCGTCGGTGCTGCACCGCTGTGGACACCGTCCGGTTCCTCAACGATGACACTCAAGAGTGTGTTCACCAATTCTCTCAATTCTTCAACCTGGTGTTGGAGTTCCTTCACCCGTTGTTGCATATCTTCTGTCTGTTGTTGCTTTCGCTCCATGTGCATCCCATTCGAGAAGTTGCCTTCTCAATACGAAATCGGTAAATTCACCCTTTATACATTGAGGTCATTTTTGGGCTTGGACGGCCATTGTGGACGGCGTTTGCAGTACGTCGCTGGAGCCACCGGCGAGATTTGAACTCGCGACCTCCTCATTACCAATGAGGTGCTATACCCCTAAGCCACGGTGGCAGTGTTCGGCCCACCAGCCAAGCGGATATAATCGCTTCGTGAATTGCGGGCTCACGCATGGGTAGCGTACAGCGACCAAGAACCTGCTTGGATGCCACCGGGAACCGCCACAGGAACGGCTCGTTTCTCAACGAGAGCCCACGCCGTTTCATCAACGGTAAACGAAACATCGGGACCGATCAGCAAAAAATCAAGGGAAGTGCCCGCCGATTCAATCCACTCGTCGGCGGCTCCAGCTGTCGCCCATGAGCCCGTAATGTTGCGTTCACCCGAGAGGTCAATGTTTGATTTGATCACGTACAAATGATGCATGGCCATGGATTCTGATGCGATGAGGAGAAAGGAATCGTCTTCGCTCGACCATTGGCTCGACAAAGCCTCGCCTGCATCCTCGGACCAAATCTGGTGGCCAACGGCACCGGTGAAGATGAGAAACGGAGTGACGACCAACACGGCAATCACCTGTGGTAGCCGTTTTGATGAGGCATGACGGACTGGCTCCACCCACCTCAGCAGCATCATCATCGGTGCGATGACGACCGTCGCATACCGACCATTGTTCCCCAAAACAACCATGACCTCCGTGAGTTTCATGCCCCATAGGCTCGATTCAAGGGTCCAAAGCGTACCGATGTAAGCGACGACCCCCGAAAGAACAGCAGCAATGTACACCGTGAGCATGGTGATGCCTTGGCCTCTAGCCTCGTACAAACCACGCCAACGCCCCGGCAGGAGCGACCACAGCAAGCAACCAACCAGCAAGTACAACACGAGAGCGTCAAAGAGCGCAAACAACGAAGCGATGAAAAACGTCCCCGGATGTTCTCCAACGATTGAAAAAGTGCCCGATGACGCAACGAAACCAAACATCGTTACGGTGACGTAGACAACCGCCGATGACAACAAGCCCATTTTCCACGGGTGAACAATCAGGGCTCCGATGGGGGTGCCCTCGTACCGGTGGGAGGTGAACACGTAAATTTCAGAAGCGACGATGAGAGTAAACCAAACGCTACCGGAAGCGACCAAACTGAAGCCTTTCCACCCCAAAATCATGAACACAGCGGTGGCCATCAACACGCCGTTCAACCTGCAGGCGCTGGGGGAATCACCACGGTTGAACCAGTATCCCAGCACACCAAGGGACATCACCAACGACAGGGCCGCTTCATCGTAGCCGCGACTGCTCGAGAACACCATCACAGGACTCAGCAACACCAAAAGAGCGAACATCGGGTCAAATCGTTCGGTATGTGTTGTCCATTTGGGACGAACTGACACGACCACGGCAAGACAAAACACAGCGGCAACCGAAGTGGCCTTCATCGCTCGTTCGCTGGTGTTCCACGGGGGGATAAAACCGCTGTAGGTTCCACCCTGTGCATCATTTGAATCACCGGATATGCGCGGCGCCCCCCACGGCAAATCTTGCTCCGGACTGCGCTCATCGCTCAACGCATTGAGGCGAACGTGGGCATCGAGTCCCAAATCGCTGTTGACCGCCGCATAAACGTGCAGAAGAACGCCAACCAGCAGAAGTGCCGCTATCCAGCGGCGGTGCTTCATGGGCGGTTTGTCCACGGTTGAGCGTCGTGCCTCCCGAACAAGGAGATTGTGGTCGTAAATCGCTTGGCAGGTCAAATATTCCCAAGGACGGAAACGATGCTGTTGCCATGCAGTTCAGGGGTTGGCGCCGAGAGAGAGATTTGAACTCCCGAGGGAACGGGCCCACGCGATTTCCAGTCGCGCGCACTACCAGGCTATGCGATCTCGGCTCTAACTTGGCCAACCCCGCCCCTCGTTTAACCATCACCCTTGAGGAAGAACCGTATGCACAAAGCGAAAGGACTCAAAGGGACGACCTCCAGCCTTCAACATGGCCGAGGGGGGAGAGGCTGGTGTCGGCTTGGTGAACGCCAACGCCGAGGTCCCACTCCGCATGGCCGATGTCTCTCTTCACCGACCGCTTCCAGACACTTTTCCAATGGCAGAGGGCTTGAACACCATACGAATAGAATTGATGTTTCATTGGAAACTTCTCCGTAGCGAATGGACACGTGTGCATTACAGCACGGTCGCCTTTGGCGTGGTTGCTCTTTTTTTGGGCTCGGTATCCCCGGAGTTGTGGGGAGGCGGGGACGCCAAAATTTCAGGAATCGACGGCATCCTCGCCATCAACGGTTCCCAGTTTTTCCAGATGCTGGTGTCTTTTATTTGCTGGGGCTGGTTTGCCTACCAAGCCATGATCTTGTTTCCCGTTATGCGTGTTCACGCCATCTCTTTGTTACTCATGTGGAACGGGCTTGTTGGCGCCCAAGTTCTGTTTCACCGAAACAACCCGTCCTTCCCGCTTGGTTTCGAACTCGCCGACATGATGGGCGGCACACTCATTGTTTTGGTTGTGTTCTTTTTCCTGTTTTTCTTCTGGAAGGCCGTCGTTGAAACTCGAGACCTCCACGTGGAAGTCAATCTGCTGCACGAGGACGTTCGGGTGATGGAGGAAGCCCTCGCAGAACATTCGTTAAGGGGTTGGTCAGCCATGTTTGGCGTTTGGGTCTTTCTCATCATGGTGTCATCATGGGCAGGCCTTCATCACGTCGCCTCCTACGGTGAGAGCAACATCGCTTTCCTCGTGATTCACATTATCACCGGCCTACCGGCTGTTCCGTTGCTCCTGTTTGTTCTGTGGTACCCGCAACACCTTTTGGGCGCTCAAAACGCTGTGCGAACACGGGCCGCTGTTGACGCTTCGCTGGAAATGTCGGGTCAACAACCCAACATGTGGGAGAAACTAGCGGATATTGCGTGTCCTGAATGCGGGGCGAGCACTTCGCTAAAATTAAACAAAAACGGCGAACTTACCCACCCCTGTAACCTACCTGGCTGCACCACGCATGTGATGGTCGGTACCAACTGCACAACCTGCCAAGAACCGATGCCAAGCAGAATAGATTGTCCAGCATGTGGCGTCAACGCACCGGCGCTCGATTACATGCCCGACCAGGATGTGTGGTAAGATGTTTAATCAAAACAGAAACGATTTCCCAACCCTGCAAGGGGAAAATCCACCTGCGTACCTCGATAACGCCTGCGTCACCCTCAAACCGCAATCGGTCATCGACAGCATTCAACGATACTACACCGAGGTACCGGGTTGCGGAGGACGCTCCGTTCACCGTTATGGAACAACCGTTTCAAAAGCCGTTTCCGATGCTCGTACAAAGTTGGCCAAATTTCTGAACACACCCTCTGCAAACGAGATTGTTTTTACCCGAAACGCCACCCACTCCATCAACCAGATCGCCCACGGTATGACGTGGGAAAAAGGGGACGTCGTCCTCACGACCGACAGGGAGCACAATTCCAACTTGGTGCCTTGGCTCCAACTTGAGCAAGAACAAGGCATTGACCACAGGGTGGTGCCAAGCCATCCAGACAACACGTTTGATCTTGAAGCGTTTGAGGCGGCGTGCGCCGATGCCGGCGACAAGTTGCGCATGGTGGCCATGAGCCATGTGGGGAACCTTGACGGCGTAGCAATCCCGATTGAGAAGATCACGAGCATCGCCCACGATCATGGGGCCCTCGTGGCGATTGACGGCGCTCAATCAACACCGCACATGAACGTCGATGTGCAGGCGCTTGACATTGACTTCCTTTCGTTTTCCATACACAAGATGTGCGGACCATCGGGCATGGGAGGTTTGTGGGGTCGATACGAACTGTTGGACGGTCTACGGACGATTCAGTCAGGTGGGCAAACCGTGCAAACATCGTCCTACACCGATGCCACTTGGGCAGCTCCTCCGGCTCGCTTTGAGGGTGGTTTGGGGAACTTTTCCGGCATGATGGCAACAGGAGCCGCCATTGACTACCTGACCAAACTTGACATGAACGCCGTTCACGAGCATGAAATACGGCTAAACACGATCATGACAAACGGTGTGAAGGACCTCAACGGCGTGTCCATTATTGGCCCTGAGGATCCGGCTCAACGCGGCGGCATTTGTTCCCTGTTGATGGATGAATTGCCAGCGCACGATGTGGCTCTGCTGCTTGATGAGGCCGCTGGCGTTATGGTGCGAAGCGGCCAACACTGTGTCCATTCGTGGTTTGCAGACCGAGGGCATCCCCAAGGTTCACTCCGGGCCTCCGCTTACCTCTACAACAACGAAGAGGACGTACGAAGGTTCGTCGATACACTGAATGAAATAGTCCAGACATTGAGTTGATGACATGACATCGGACGTCCCGGACTTGATGGTTGATGGAGAGGTCCACAACCCCATGGACGGCTCCAATCAACCGCTTGTAGCGGCCCTTGTGGAAGAGACAAGCGACATCAGGGCCATCAAAATGGTCGTCAGCATCACCCTCGGCTTGACACTGATTTTAGCTGCTGGGTACCTTGCTGCGGTTGTGTTGAGCGACGGCGCCATTCTGCTTCGTCCCAGTGAGGTGGCACTCGAACGTCACGCAACGTACAACGAACTGATCAATCCCGCATCAGAATCACTCACCGGGGACGGTGTCGTCGCCTGCATCGTTGACTCGGGCATTGAACCGGACCACAGCGACTTGGAAGACATGAACTTGGTCGGTTGGAAAGACTTCATCAACGGCAATGCGCAACCGTACGACGATCACGGTCATGGCACCTCGATGGCCGGGTTGTTGGTTGCCAACGGCTGGCTCAAAGGGGTGGCAAAAAACGTTGACTTGCTTGTCGCCAAGGCCCTTGCGGAAGACGGCAGTGGCAATGACGAAATTGTGGCCGAAGCCGTAGACTGGTGCGTGGCAAACGGAGCGCATGTCATTTCCTTGTCCCTGGGTGGGGCGCCAAACATCCTACCGTTCGGTATTGGGTCGGGGCGAACTTCCGGAGATGCCGCCGAAGAAGCCATTGACGCTGGCGTGTACGTCGTTGCCGCTGCGGGCAACGATGGTGAGGACGACGACGGCGATGTAGCTCACCCTTCCAGCGAAACCAGCGTGATTTCCGTCGGCGGCGTGACCCTCAAAGGCACCATATGGTCGGGGTCATCAAGGGGCGACAACAACGGTAGGCTCCTGCCCCTGCCCATTCTCATGCCGAGAGGTGACCCGGACAAGAAACCTGAGATTGTTGCCCCTGCAGAGGGTGTCCCAGTCCTCTTGGACGACGGCGGTTGGGGTTTGGCCGATGGAACGAGTGCCGCCACCGTTTACGTCACCGGAGCCCTCTGCCTTTTGCTAGAGGCAAAGCCCACTCTACGAGCCGACGAATCCACGGGCGGTGCTGACAACATCAACGCCGTGAAGCAGTGGCTGATGGACAGCGCCGTGCCGGAGGCGGGGCAAACAACACACGACGATCGGTACGGATACGGTTTGCTGAATGTGTCAGGCCTGCTCCAGCAAGCGGCCTAAGGTTGAACGGGAAGCCACGCCACCAATGTCCCGCCAAACAGCGGCATGAAAGCTACATGATGCGTCGATTGTGTCTCGCCGACAAGTTCGATCCACCTGTTGAAACCTGCCACCAAGCCCATGCCTTCCCAATCATCCTCGGCTATTTCACCTGTAGGCATGTCGGGTTCGACGGTGAAAAGCACACCGTTTGGCGATAGCATCTCAAGGTACGTGGCTACCAAGTCGGCCCTCTTTGATGAAGGACCATCCACCACGACAACATCGTACGCCGACATAAAGGGGGTTTGAGAGAGTTCTGAGACGCTTGCAGAGGCCAGTTTCCACGCTTGGTGTTCGGCCGCTAATTGACTCGGTTCGCCGACGACGACCGAGGACCACGGCAGCGCATCGTACCGCTGGAGCAAGCGTTTGAGGATGACCCCAAATTTACCGCCGGGTTCCACGAGCGTCAACATGTCCGGTCGCTGGTTCCGACGTTCAAAATCGTCCAGAATCCATGCCGTCCGGTGGCCGATACTGGCGCCGACCTCAAGCAGCGTTTTTGGTTGCAGCCGAGCCACAGCATCGCGAAGGCGTCGGAGCACCGAAAGCGACCAGGTCGAGAGGCCCATGTGCTGCAGTTGCTCGTGAATGTTGGCGGCAACATCGGGTTCTTTTTGCGGCTGCTGCTCGTCTTTGGCAAGAATGTGAGCGAGCAGTTCACTCCGCTCGACCTGAACGTCCGTGTCCTCCATGGACGGTGGTCCTTATCCTCCAACATCAAGCCTTGCTCGGCAACCGTGTCGGAGGGTTCAAACCAAGTGGGTTCCGGCAAGGGTTTGGGGGAAGACCGTGACCGTTGATGATGAGGGTGAAGAGGAACACCTCGACAACGCCACGTTTTGCCCCTCGTGTGATGACGTGTGCGGCCATGACATCCTGCGCGAAAAGAAAGTTGGGAACGGCGCTGATTTCATGGTACGGTGCCATGTTTGCGAAGACGTTCACACCGTCATCTTTCGGCCTCCAGCACCGACCAACATACCGTTCATTTTGACAGACGGCCCCACTTCCCATAGAGTGACGCTTGTTGTTGACGCTGACGAGGATTTTGTCATAGGAGATGTGTTTGAAGAAGACGAAATGTTGTGGACCATTCATCAAATAGAGATGAAAGACGAGACGCATGCCAGTTCGGCCATGGCGAACAACATCGCTCGAATCACCGCGCTGCGCACGGACATGGTTCGTGTGAAGTTGACGTTGACGAGGGGTGAAGAGTCCACGTCCGACGTCATCATCGTCCCTCAGGAAACGACGTTCACCGGATCCCATCTAATCGAACACAACGGGCAGACCTGGCGGATTCGGGCCATTCATACAGGAGCTGGACGGACCATGCGAGGCACCGTCAAAGCGCCAGACATCAAGCGCATGTACCTCCACGAACCCCCTCAACCTGAGCATTTTGCACCCAAAACACCACGTGAACGCCGTCAAGCGTGGAAGGAAGGTCGCCTCGGATTCAACCCGAATCCCGAACGACCGAAGGACCAAATCAAAAAAGGCGTGAAGCCAAGTCCACGACACCGTTCGAAGAAGAAAAAGCGTAATTGATCATGGACGGTTGGTCCACGGCATCAAAAACGCCTTGGCAACATGACTGCCGATGGTCGGGTTTTCTTTCAACCTGCGAATGCTGTACTCGTACCATTTCTCACCGTACGGAATGTAGACGCGTGTACGGTGTCCTTCTTTCAGCAACCGACGGCGGAGAGGACCTCGCACGCCCAGCAGCATTTGGAATTCGTACCCGGGGCCTTTCTGATGACGATTTGGTCCTGCGTTCGGACGCGGGTCTTCAATGCCCGGACCCATCCCGTGGGCTTTCAGAGCAGAGAGCGTGTGATCGATGACAGGTTGGTCGTGGCTTGCAACACCGACATAAGATCCAGCAGCGAACATGCGATCGATGGCGGCGTTTGTGGCGTCAACAATGTCGGTATAATTGGTGAATGAAATGTCTTCAGGCTCAAGATATATCCCTTTGCAAATTCGATAGTCGGCCCCCGGACCCAGGCTTTCCTCGAGCGAATCAATGTCGGCCAGCGTGCGGAACAACCGTCCCTGAAGAACGGTCCCTACGTTGGTGAGGCCTTCTTTATGGAGAGCCAAAACGGCATCGATGGTGGCGGTCGTTACCCTGTGGTCTTCCATATCAAGTCGAACAAACATGTCCTCTTTGGCGGCCATCTCAACAAGGTGGCGAATGTTTTCCATGCCCTTTTTTTGGTCAATAAGCAAGCCAAAGGCTGTGGGTTTGATGCTGATGTTGGCGTCCAGATTTTCTTCCCTGATGGCTCGCATGACCCTGATGTATTCCTCGAGGAAGAAATTTGCTTCTTCCATCGAAGAAATCTCTTCACCCAGCACATCGATGGTGAAACAGGCACCTTCTGAACTCAAGCGTTTCATGACCGCCATCGCTTCGTTGAGGGTTTCTCCCGCAACGTAGCGTCGACTAACCCAGCGGACAAACCATTTTGGCATCCGTACCGTGGTGGCAACGACCAGCTTGGAGAACCAGCCTACCATGAAAGTGCCTAGCCACAACCGCTCTTTGACCCTTTGTGCCAGATGCTAAGCCTGCTCCAGTCGTTGCTTGATTTGCTTCGTCGTCAGCAAAGGAACCCCCTCTGCTTCCAAAAAATCTCGAACGGCTTGCCGTTGCCATCCTCGAAACGCTTTCTTGTCCATTGAACAAACAACTTCGCCTTCGGGGAAAGCCTTTCTCGTCGCTGCCAGAGCGGCAAGTATGGACTGTCTCCACTCGCCCGACACATCGCCGTCCTCGCCCTGAACGAAGGGTAACGCGTAGTTGGCTAACATGTGGCCGATCCATACGCCATCGATGAGGGCGAGGTTTGAGGCACGCGGTGCATAATGGCCACCACCCAAGGTCACCACCACCAACGCTCCTGCATGAATGGATGGGTCCCAAACCTCTCCCGCTACATTGAGAAGCCCGTCCCTGATGAGGTGACCCAGTACCTTTGCAGCCCCCAAATGACCCCACATGTCTTCGGTTGAACCAACCTCGATGAACAAACACGGGACGCTCACGGTAGGTCCGTGGTGGGTCACTTCAAACGATAGGTCAAAACCCTCTACGGACTTTTCCTTCGGTGCGTAGGCCAACAACATGTTCCACCAAGACGCAAGACGGGTTGAGGGAGGCGGGGCCTGTCCGCCATGGCCACCGTAAGGACCCTGTTCGCCGGTCGGCAAATGCGGGACACCTATTGGATGAAGCGTCAACGAGGGTTTGCCGCTCGCTGCGACGTGCCGAGATGGGAAGATGATCTCACAGACGGTTTCTCCCGTTTCATTTTCCCACCGACGGTCGAGATGGTCTTCAAACAACAAGCCATCGGGCAAAAACACCATACGCAGGTGCTTCAGAACAAAGACCGGATGGCCTTCAAAACGCTCGCCTACCGTCCATTCTTCAATCTCGAGCAGGACCTCTGCTTGATTGGTGCTTGCGACATCCCTCTGATTTACCGCAATAAGAACGACCTCTTGGGCGCCCATGATCAATGGCTAACGGGCTTCTATTTTAGGTGTCCCAGACGAGGATTCACATACAAGGGCCCCTACTTTCCGCCATGGACGAAGGACTGCCCGAAAGCATTCCTTTCCTGCCCGACCGCATCATTGAACACCAAAACGGTGTCCTGATAACCGGTATGCTGGGCGAGTTTCTGTGGCTTGACACCGATTTGAACGCCACTGCATCCTTTTCTATCCCGCACCCCATGCGGCTCAGGCAAGGTGTGGTTGTCGATGGGCATGTCATCGGCACTTGGCTTGACAGAGAGCTGATGCTGGCTTGCATGGGGTCCATACCGGTTGGAACGGCGGAGAACGGCGATCGCCGTTCAGACCTACGAACGGCGATGGGCACGAGTGAACGGCACTACCCAGCAGGAAACCAATGGGCTCACGCGCTGGATGCGGAACCGATGGCCATGGCCACCGATGGCGAAACGGTGGTGTTTGACCTCTACCATCGAGGCCTTTACGGCATCGGAGCCAACGCCGAAGAATTGTGGAGAATGGCCCCAGCAGAGTGGTCGTATCCAAAGAAGCGGCCAAGAAATGAGGAAACAATTGCCCTGCACATCCACAACGACGAGTGCTGGTTAACCTCGAAAGGAGGGCGGGTGCAGCGGCGCTCGGTTGAAACCGGCCAGCTCATTGAAGAGCACCTCTTAGATCACGTGGAGGCCCCGCTGGAACACCACTTTAAGCAAAATGAACAGGATTTGCTTTGCTCAACAAGCGGTTTGGTCACATGGCTTGAGGACATGACGCTTGTTGCACAACTCCAACTGAGCGGCCCCGTCCATAGTGCCTCATGGGACGAGCGTTTGCAAGGTTGGCGAGTGGCCGGATGGCGCGAAGAAATCGTCATCTCGAAGGATATCGTTGACCGCAGGCCGACAAGGGAACTCCCCGTTTACATCCTTCCCAAAGGGTCAGGTGCACTCGTTCTGTTCAACGACGGTAGTTGGGAAAACACCGCTTTTGAGTCCGGGCAGCGCCTTGATTGAACTTCATTCGTTCATCTTGGTGTATCCACACTTGCCGCATGATTTTCGGTCTTTGTGGATGGCCAAGAATACACCCGGGCCACAGGACGGGTCAGGACAGTGTTCTGCCCTTACCAATTTGCCGTCCTCTACCTTGTACTTCGACCACTTGGCTCTTGGGTTGGGTTCCGCCATCACTCATCGCCTCCTTCTTCATCGGACGGTGCTTCTGACTGTGTAGCGGAACCGCTTCGAAGCGATTCATGGCGCTTGAAAATGTAGCCGGGTTCAACCGCCATGGCCTCTTTTGAGCTGTAGACGTACGCTAGGCCTGTGGTGAGAGGCTGTCCAAACCGTGTTGAACAGTCTTTGACAACGATGAGATCTCGGTTGGAACCGGGTTCAAGCGTCTGGACGAGGTCCATGACTTCCTTGCGGGAAGGGGTGGATTTCTTGTCGTGTTTCCAGCTGAACGAGATTTCAACGCGGTTCAGAATTTTGTTTTCTTTTCGTGATTTGATTTCCATGTGTTCACCTCATCGAATGTTGACTTTGAGCGCATAGCGACCTGGTTTGTCCACCTGCAAGCGTTTTGCAATTTCGGAGCGCGCGGGTTTGACGATGATGACGTAGCCTGTCCAGTCAGAAGAAACCGGTGCTGAAGGGCACCTGGCGCACTGGTCGACGCCGTCGCCAAGTACAAGGTGGCAGTCGCCGCAAGCAAAGGGCATCTTCACCATCTTCACTCACCGCCCTTGTTGGCCCATTGCGGAGAACCAAGACCGTCCTGCTTGCTGGTCAGCCCAATCTTTGAGCGGCGGGGGTCGGAAGTGTCAGGCGAGAGCGAGACGATTCGAGCCCGAACAAAGGAACCGATGGAAAGTTCTCGACCGCTCTGGCGACCCGTGATTTTATTGGCGCCGATGTTGATGTCTACCGGTTCATCCATGATTTGTGATTTGTGAAGCAGCGCCTCCATGGGGCCAATTCGGACGAAGGCGCCGAATTCGTTCACCTCAGAAACAGCACCTTCGACCACTTCTTGGTCGTCCATGCAGAAAAGCACGGCGTCGAATTGCACCCGTTGGTAGATGGCTCCGTCGCCGTGAATAATCCGCCCTCGGCCGATGGTTTTGTGGTTGTTTGTCACGAGAACAAAGCGGTTTTCAGCGTCAAATTTACCTTCAAAAGCGTCCATGGAGAGCCGATCGATGTGCTGATCGAGAGACTGTCCCTTTCGCATGTATTCCGCAGGGATACGTATGGTGTCTTCCTTGGTTACGACCTTGTACATTTCATCACCTCTTTGCCCCCTCGTGAAGCACGGTGAAAACGGATGGTCAGGAGACCGCTCCGTCCTTCACCGGTTGTACCTCAGGAGAGAATGCGACCGAAGTCATTCCTGCCACCGACGGCCCCTATTTAATTCAAGCGGCCACGAGAAGGCGGTAATCGTTCTGCGTGGCCGCCTTTTGGGTCCAAATGAAGCATCAAAGAAAAGGGGTTTTAGGTGCCTCTGTAGCCATAAGCAATAACAACCCCCCGAAACAGGTGATTGACAATGACGGTAAAGTGGCCACGCACTGTTGGTGATTCCACCGTCTCGCTGGTCATGATTTGGCTCATGGTCAGCGTCTTATTGACGCCGCTGGCTGAACCGGCCAACCTACCCGATGCACCCACGACCAAACGTAGCCAGTCCTGGGACGCCTTAGAACAACCATGGCCCCAGTATGCGCGCACGCCCACGCACAACCAATCGACGCCTGCCCATGGTGCTGATGGGGGACCAGGGGCCGGGAGCGTCGATGAGGTCACCGAACTTGCAACGCTTGAGAACCCCATCGTGAACTGGCAAGTTTTCAGCGGTCAAACGGAGAGCGATGCCTACGGCTCTATCATAGGGGATTTCTCCAACAGTGTATCCGCCACGGAAACAGCCGTGGAACGGTGTGGCCAAGGGACGTTGTTTCCTGTAATGATCTCCAGCGAAATCACGGACGGGGCTCGCACAAGTCATCTCAACATCGTTTCCGGCAACGATGCAAAAATAGCATGGAAGGTCAATCTAGGCATCACCGAGGCGATACGTTCTACCCCTATGATACAAGACATTGACCAAGACGGTTTTCAAGAAATCATCGTGGTTTATGACACGCAAGGCGCCATGAACATTGACGTATGGTCCCCGAGATTGACCTGCACCGAGTCCAATTGGCAAACCACCGGCCACAGCAACGAACTCTTGTGGTCATACACGGACACGGACGTGCGAATCGGCTCGCCTTTGCCGCATTTCGCCACGGCAAACAGCGGTCATTTCGCCGTTACGCAGCCCTTGTTGGCTGATTTGGAACTCGATGGCACGCCGGAGCTCGTGGTCGCCGTTGTGGATGACCCCAACAACAACCCAACCGTCAAAGTAAACGCCTACAGTTTGACCACCTCACAGCCAAATGAGGAGGATTGGAGCGTGACGTTGGACAGGGGAACACATCCCTCGGATCCTGTTTGGGCACAACTGGACAGCACCACCACCTCAATTGTGCTGACCACCATCGACGGCGATTCAGGAAACATGTGGATATGGAAAATCGACGGTAGCACCGGCTCTCTTGACTGGGAGCGTGTGAGCGTGCAGGGAACGGATACCGATTCTGATTCACCCCGACTGCGACTGCCCGGCCCAATCATCGTTCAGCTCGACCAAGACAGCGCCCCGGAAATGATCATCACCGTCCCCACCGACGCCAACGGCAGAACGCCAGGAAACGGTGCCAGGTTCATTGGCATGGAATTAACCTCGACCACAGAACTGTTCAACTTCCGTGCCCAGAACGGGTATGCCGATGCGCAGCCGATCACCATTGATACGGACGAAGATGACATCGACGACCGCTTGTGCTGGGTCACTTGGTACTCTGAATCCACCGTGAGTTTTGACCGGAAAGGCATGCTTGGCTGCACGGACATTTCGGACAACGACCCTGTCACTGAATGGACCCGAGACCTGCAGAGAGGTGCTGGAAATTCAAACGACGAAATCGCCGTTTCACCACCGTTTTGGCTTGACATCGATGGCGAAGGAACGCCGGAGGTCCTGGTTGGATTCGGCCGAAGATTTTGGGCGTTTGACGGAGACACCGGGGCCTCTGCAGACATCAACAGCGCATGGTCCACACCGGTGAGCATGCCCCATCGCGTCTGGACGGCCCCAGCGGTGGCCGATGTGGACGGTGACGGTTCCATCGACGTGTTGTATGGTGATACGCTCGTCTCGAACAGGGGCTCGGACTTCACCCCTGCTCTGGACAACAGAGGCCTTTCGTTCAACCCTGCTCAAGCAGACCCAGGCATGACCGTCACCGTGACCGGTCAACTCGCCAACGTGGGAACGGCTGAAGCAGACGACGATTTGGACGCTGCCATTCTGATGAATGGCGTGGAACTCGTCAGGCACCGATTCACAACAACCGAACCTGTAGCGCCCTCTGGTGAAGGTGGCCCGATGACCTTCTCAGCCGAATTTGTTGCAGAACTGGGTATCCACAACTTTGAACTCGTCTTGGATGTGAACGGGAACATCACAGAACAACGGGAAGACAACAACCGTGCCAGTATGACGTTCACGGTCGTGGAGCCCTACCTCGTCGAGGTCAGCCCCCCGCTGGAAACACCGAGAATCCCTCCAGGCACCACCCAAGAAGTCAGCATCAACGTGGTAGCGACCGGATCTCGAACGGCGGATTGGGTCGTCACGTACGACGACAGTGCCTTGCCTCAGGATTGGAGTTTTGCACCAGCGACCAGCGAATCATTGACGCTTGAACTCGTGCCCGATGTCCAACAAAGTATAGCGTTCGACGCAGGAGTACCCGCTACGGCAGCAGGCGATGAATCAGCAGTGGTTTCCTTCACCGTCTCGCTTCAGTCCGACCCGTCCATCAACGCCAGCATGGACCTTCAACTGGACGTCTTCAGAACCAGAGGCCTCGACCTGAGCGGTGCAAGCGGTCTCAACTTGTCCACCGGGCATGGCCGGCTCGGGCATGTAGCAAAGGCCTGGTTTATGGTGGAGAACCTTGGTAACGCACCGGAAACAACCACTTCCATTACGTGGACAGCTCCATCGTGGGGAGGTTCGCCCTCCATTCACAATTCTGCTGGAGAGCAATTGTTCAGCGTATCGCTCGATTCGGGTGAATCCAAAATTCTCTTTGCCCATCTCGAAACACCGGCCACGGTGAGCATCGGCAGCTCCACACAAACAACGCTCACGTTGTGCATGGGAAGTGGAGAAAATGCCCTTTGCGAGTCGATGCCGTTCACGTTCATCGCAAAAAAATTCGTGGCCACGCCCACCCACCACCGAACACTACCCGACAGAACGCTGGTGTGGGCATTGGAAGGCACAGCGCCCAGCTCCGGCTCTGCCGAGTGGAGCATGAGCACCATGGGCATGTTCCAACCGAACTGGGCGTGGTCTGCCAGCGGTGACTTTTCCATCAGCGGCCAGAACATCGTTGGCCAGGGGTCGCCGGGCGCTACCATAAGCGGTGAAGTCGTGCTTCAACTGCCATCAAACGCCGTGCCGAAACGCCACCTCTTCGCAGATTCTGACGCCATCGACACCGATGCCTCGTTCAACATCAGCCTTCACGTGTTGCAGGTGTACCGTTCGAACCTGACGTTGATTGAACCGCTGCCAAACACCCCGAACGAAGCCCTTTCCCTCAACGTGAGCGAACAACATCGCTTCTTGCTGTCCTTGGCCAACCCCGGCAATGGAGAGGACACGTTTGTGCTCACGGCCGAGGTGGCCACCACTGACCCCGAGTTTCAACCAGGTGTCCAATTCACCTATTTCGATCCGCAGAAAACCTTGGGCGCTCTGGCGACAGGTATCGGCAGCGTTGACATCGCTCTCTCGCCAGAAATACCCGCCTTGGTACCGTTTGATATCGTGTTCAAATGGACATCGCTGGGTGGCGACGGCGTTGTTGATGCGTACGCCGTGACCGTGCAGGCGGCGCCGAGCCATGAGTGGCAGGTGACGGCGAGCAACAACACGACAGCTACCGGGAAACCTGGAGAAACAATGACCTTTGGATTTAATGTAACCAACCTTGGCAACGCTCCAGACGTCCTCACCCTTCAGCCAATTCTTGACATCACAAGGTTCGGTGATGATGCCGCTGAATGGTCTGCAAATGAGGTGCAAACACCAACGCTCGCCATCAACCAATCCATTCACCTGAACTTCACCATAACCGTGCCCGAGAACGCATGGGCCACGACATCCGCAGCCGTAACCCTCGAACATGTTGCCAACACTTACGTCCTCGGCCAAACCTTGCTGGGCATCGATGTCGGCGCTGTCTCTGGTTGGAAATTAAACCTGACAAATGCCGATTTGGAAGTCGACCCCCAGGGCGAGGAACTGACGTTCCATCTGGTTCACACCGGTAACGCCTACGAGCAACCTTATTTTGCCAAAGCCGGTGCTGGCTGGAACATCACCCTCCCAAGCAACGCGCCGCAGGCAGCGCCGTTTTCCAACACGACCTTCGCCGTTTTTGTTCAGCCACCGGAAAATGCACTGGCCGGCGAAGTTGGCGTGCTCCGAATACGAATCACGGGGAACGATACAAGCGGCCTGATCGTTGAGGAAATACCGGTTAGGGTGGGTGCATCTCCTGCGTTGGAAGTTGATCACCGTGGGCCGTGGCTCGTCAACGCCAAGGGAGGATACCCAACCGCATGGGTTGAGAATCAAGGCAATGATATCGCCATGATTACCGTTGATGTGGACGGTCTTCCCGAAGGTTGGGAAACGGTGCAAGGTCGGCAACTCGTTCTGGCACCTGGAGAAGTGGCCGGGTTGCCATTGGACCTGTACCCAGCGACGGATTGGAATCAGCAGAGATTGCTGCTCTCCATCAATGTCCATCACCCCCTCCTTGGGACGACCGTGCACGGCATCGAGGTGGAACACAGCGAAGTCGTGTTTAGAGAAACACCGGTCATTGATGCCTTTGTCGGGTCTCAACAAGCGGTGGCCTATGACATGCTTGGGACCGAAAACGTGTCCTTTACGACCGGTTTGAATGCCGTTGACGAAAACAGCGCTTTGAACTTCAATCAGCCGTCCAGCACAGGGGAGTACCCGGTGAGTTTTTCCAGTCCGTCTGCTACAGGAAACCTCTCAATTTACACCATCGTGCGAGAGTACCCTGATGCGAGCGTGTCTTGCTCATTCGAGACAAATGCTTTCTCGGAATTGGGCAGGACGGCGTTATCGGGGACCGTTGCAACCTGCACCCTCACCGCCGGGGATGAGACCGATCTGCGTGCTGCTGCGACCATGCTGACCTCAAGGGGCGAGCGAATTGAGCTGACAAAGGAATCCGTTGTTGTTCGCGCTGGAAGCCAAGAATCCTTCAACTTCACCGTTGATGAATGGACGCCTGAACCGGGCCTGCTGGACATTCATCTTGCTGTCTACGACCAGTTTGGACGCAAGTTGACCGGTATAATGACGGCAGAAGTGGCAAGAGCCGGTGGCTGGAACGTTGGTATTAGTGCCTTATCTGCTGATGGCGACATCGAAGTGAGCATCAAGCGTACGGGTTCTGAAATACTTGAAGACGCCGTTTGCGAACTGGAAGTCAAGGCAGAAGGGGGCTGGAGCACGGTGGTGCTTGTCGACATTTCGGAGCGACCCTTCATCCAGATCAAAAATCCCGGAACCATTGAGAGGGACGAACTCATCACGGCCACCCTCGGTTGTAGCCTGCCGTTTGATGTTGATGACATCCCGGAAGACGATTCGCTCACCGAGTACTACAAGCCTGAAAGCCTCCTTACCGTGTCATCCAGCGACGCAGGCTACATCATCGGCGTTGCCGCTATGGTCGTGCTTGTTTCGTGGCTGGTGATGACCCAAGGAAAGTCAAAAGCAAGAACCACAGCGAAACCTGCCGCTCGCAGCAAAGGAAAAAGCGGGGAGAACATTGCCAATGAGCGCGAGAAAACCGTAGAAATGCAGCAAGAGGACGATTTCCACATCCAAGTTGAAGATGTTGAGGAACAATCGGAAGAGAAAGTGGAGCCAACAGAAGAGCTCGTCAATGATGAGGACATGATGGTTGAAGTCATAGAAACCACGGTTGTTGAGGAAGAAACCGACACAACCGCCAGCGGTCGTTTAGCAAGCCTGCGAGAAGAATTGGCCCCATCGGACGACGCAGGAAGGCAGGGCAGCCTTGAAGACAGGTTGAACCAATTTTTCGGCGGCGAAAACTGAATGCAAGTCCTTAATGGGATTGAGCCCTAGGTCTGCGCATGGACGAACTCGCCCAAGCCTCGACCACCGCATTCCACACGCTGGATGCCTTCAATGGTGAATTGGCTGGGACCATGATGCCTTCTGTGGAACAAGCGATTGAGGGGCACGATCAGGCCTGGGAGGCGCTTGTTTCCACAAACGATGATCTCCGGGCTCGATTGATTGGACAGGGTGTCAAGCAGCCAGAAAAATACGGCACCATAGGTTGGGACCCAGCAACGTTGCTGTTCACATGCTGTGTGGAATTAACGAGCGACAAGCGACCGCTTCAGTTGGGCGAAACGATGACAAGAGAGCGTTTTGGCAGGTTCCCCTTCGGTGACGGTTCTGCTCTAGGCTATTTTCTGGAGTACATCAGGCCGAATCGAAGCATCACCGACCACGACGGTGAAAGCCTGTACAACGAACTGGTGGATCTACTGAACCAACTCGCCCACGGCTGTGAGGAAGCCTACAGAGGCCACACCAGATTTGAGGACGGCTTTGGAGGCATGCAAATTCATGGATTCCTGAGCGCTCAAGATGTGCGCCGATTGCGCAAGAACCTTGCAAGTCGTGCATGGACGGCGTCCTACGATGAACCTCTGGACGGGGGTGTTGCTGATGTCGCCAAGCACTTCACAACGTTACTCAAGGCTGCAGAACGCCGAAGCGTCGGTGTTGCAATGCGGACACACCGGTGAATCAGAACGATTGCGAAGTCAGCCGCTCGTACATCGAAGCGTAAAGCGCAGCGGTCTCGTCGATGACCGATTGCGGCAGAGCCGGGATAGGGGGCTCATCGGTACCCGCATCCCGTGCAGCCTTAAGATCGGCTTGGTGGCCGGTTTCGATGTAGTGAGTCCTGACAAATTCCTTGGAAAGTTCAATGCACTCACCGTTTGCGTACGCTTCGGCATCCCACCAACGATCCTCGTCCAATGTTCCGAAGGTGTCGACCAACACAACCTCCCGGTTGTCGCCAAGAGCGAATTCCTTCTTCCCATCAACGTGGATGAGACCGTTTCTCGAGGCTTCTCGTTCAATGATGTCGTCAACAGCCAGCGCTGCTGCCACAATGGCTTCGTATTCTTCATCGGTGATGTTTGAAATCTCCAACGCTTCCTTGCGACCGATGTTGCGGTCAAATTTCTCAAATTTCGTGGTGACTTCAACAAAGGGTTTGGCCAATTTCACGCCGTATTCGCAATCGGGCGATACACCCAGCGCCTCGGCAGACAGTTCGCCGCGCTGAAACCTTCGCCATGCCGAGCCTGACAGGTAGTGTCGCACAATCACCTCCAACGGCACAAAGACCCATTCCATGTCTCGCGGGATGGCGCCGGGTTCTTTGATGACCTTCACTTTACGAACGAGGCAACGATCTGCAGCGTTCACCTCGATAAGGTGGGTTTTGCATATGCCTGCCTCCTCAATGAGTTTGAACCAGTGCGCCGTGGTTCTGTTGAGCGATTCGCCCTTCCGTGGAATGAGCGAGGGGATAATTTGGTCAAAGACTGAAATTTGATTTGTAAATCGAAATTCGTACACGTCCGGGTCGTCGGTCGACCACACTTGCTTCACTTTCCCTTGATAGAGCATTTCTCCCATGGTTTACAATCGAAGAAATCAGCCTTTGAACATTTCACAAGGGACTGATGAGGAGTTCAGAGGAAACCCAAGGCGTCCTCAATCCTGTTTAACTCGGGGCCCGTTGTTTGCGTACCGCTAATGGCGCCAGTGTTTGAGGCACAAACACCAGCACCAACATAAGGCGATCCAAACGAAACGGTCCCGACCATCGGTTTGACACCGAGGATTTCTTCGATCAAAAGGGCTTCATCGGGCGTCACGTCCGGATGAAGCAAAACACCTTGATCGTTCGCCACAGCAAGGCTACCTACGACATCTTGACCCGCTACAGTTGTTGCAGCGACATCAACGGAAAGCACCTCAGCCAGGATCTCCAAACCGTCCTCAGGGATGCTTGGTGAGGCGATGGCCCCTTGTTCGTTCACCACCAGAAGATTGCCGGCTGTGTTCACCCCGCCTTCCATAACGACAACGTCCCCGTAGGCGGTCAGCTGGTCAACATCACCCTCTGTGGCAATATCAGCAACGGCAATGCCCCTGCTGTTTCCGCAAACCAGGGCCCCGACAAGATTGGAGCCGCCGATGGTCATCGGATGAAGTTCGAGACCCAAGGCCGATTCAAACGCCTCCACGGTAGGACGCGGGAGTTCTGGTGGATGAAAGAGCACGTTGCCGACACTCGCCAAGTGAATGCCCACTTGGTCGCTACCAAAAATGTCGACCGTATCGATTGGCATGTGCATCCCTACCTCGTGGCTTGAGTTCTAAAACGTGGTGTTCGGTTCTGGTCTAGAACGCAAAAAAGGCCGGCCTCCAAAGGAGGTCCGGCCTTAAGCGCCCTTTCGGGTCGAGGATCCCGAGGTGAAAAGAGAGGGGCACAGTGACTTCCTTTCCCGTGGACTCTCGTACCACAGTAATGGGAGAGACGCAGAAGGGCTTGACTTCTGGGTTCGGAATGGGACCAGGTAAACACCTTCGCTGTGACCGTGCACCCATCTCTTTTCGAATCGGATAGGTTGCGACGGAGCGTCGCAATTTGAATTGGCATGTACTTTTAGACGAAGGGCACTCATGGTGCGGTTACGATACAACACGAAAAAAGATGCTCGAACATTAGTGCTGCTGGACTGAATACGTCGCCGTAGCTTCGTACTTACATCCGCAGTCTATCATCTCGTCTTTTACGAGCGTTCTGAGGTGTCTCGTCTTTGGGGTGGCTTCGAGCTTAGATGCTTTCAGCTCTTATCCTTCAGGGCGTGGCTACCCAGCATTGCCTTGCCAGACAACTGGTAAACTAGTGGCCCCGAGCCCTCGTTCCTCTCGTACTAAAGGGCCCCTTCCATCAGACACCTTACGCGATTCTACCACCAAGCAACAAACCTGTCTCACGACGGTCTAAACCCATCTCACGATCCCTTTTAATGGGCGAACAACCCCACCCTTGGGTCCTGCTGCAGACCCAGGATAGGAAGAGACGACATCGAAGTAGCAAGCCACCAGGTCGATGTGAGCTCTTGCTGGTGACAACTCAATTATCCCCAAGGTAACTTTTCTGTTATCTACCGCCCTCAGAAATAAGGCTGGTAGGTTCGTTAGGCCCTGCTTTCGCATCGTCGATCCTCATTGTGCAGATCCACGTCAAGCCAGCTTTTCCCCTTACAGTTATCGGTGGAGTGCTGAACCACCTAAGCTGACCTTTGGGCACGCTTGTTAGGTTTTCGAGCGCGTGGCGCCCCACCCAAACTGCCCACCAATCGGTGTCCTCGTAAAGAGTTAGCATAGTTACCTTCCAAGGGTGGTGTCTCTTCTTTCGACTCCCCCCGGGACTGGCGTCCCAGGGATCAACGTCTCCCACCTACACAGTACATGGAAAGCGACTATGCAACGACAGGCTGCAGTAAAGCTCTATGGGGTCTTCGCTTGCGGGTAGAATGTACTGGACTGTGCGCCAGTAAAGTCAATTTCGCCGGACATATCGCGGGGACAGTGGAGCCCTCGTTGGACCATTCATGCAAGTCGCCAATTAAGCGACAAGGTATTACGCTACCTTAAGAGGGTCATAGTTACCCCCGCTGTTTACTGGTCCTTCGTCAGGTTGAAACCCGATTTAAGATACCAGCACTGAGCAGGATTCAGGGACTATACACAACCTTTCGATCTGGCAGTCCCCTATGTTTTTATTAAACAGTCGGAGCTCCCTAGTCACTGCGACCAGATTGTTCCCAATCTGGCACTCCTTCTCCCGAAGTTACGGAGCTATTTTGCCGAGTTCCCTCGCGATATTTGTATCCGATACGCCTTAGGCTACTCACCCAAAAACACCTGTTTCAGTTCTCGGTACGGTCACCCTACACGGCTTTTCATGGGACCTGGGACTTTCTTTCCTTCTCACTATGACAGTTCTCCAGAAATTGGTTATCAGTGGACCTGGCATATGATCCAATGACTTTGCCCAAGCCGTCACCATACGTGGTGTAGGGGGCTGACGAATATTAACGCCATTCCCTTTCGATCATTTCGGTTAAGAATGACCTTAGGACCGGCTAACCCTCGGCTGATAAACAGTGCCGAGGAACCCTGGTTTATAAGGCGGTGCGGATTCTCACCACACTGTGCTGCTACTCTTCCCAAGACTCTCATTCGTACACGGTCCAGTAGACCTCAAAGCCTACCTTCCGCCCATGCACGACGCCGCGTTACCACATCATCTTTCGATGGTCTGAAGTATCGGTAATCAGTTTGAGCCCCGTCCCTTTTCCCGGCCCGCAAGCTAGACCAGTGATCTGTTACGAACTCTTTCAAGGATGGCTGCTTCTAAGCCCACCTTCTGGTTGTTTTCGACCACGGACACGGTTTGTCTGTGACACTTAACTGATATTTAGGGACCTTAACTTCAGGCTGGTTTGTTCACCTTGCGTAATGGTAGCTTACCCACCATCACTCACTGCTCGTTTCTTCAACGATTACACCTTCGGAGTTTGGCAGCACGCCGAGGGATCGCTCCCCCTAAACGCACAATCAGTGCTCTACAGCGTAATCTATCTCCACGAACGTCTACCTACGAGTAGTTTCACGCGGAACCTGCTATTGCCCAACTCGATTGGACTTTCACCCCTATACCCAGCTCGTCCGAGCGATTTGCAGATCAGCAACGGTGCGATCCTCCACCCATCTTTCAACGGGCTTCAATCTGGCCAGGCATAGATCGTCGGGCTTCAGGTCCTCCACCATTGACTCCAAGCGAGCACACTTCGTCCCTCACAGTAAACTGCTGCGGACATGTCGGTTTCCCTTCGGCTACGTGGATCAACCACTTAACCTCGCCAATGATCAAGACTCCCTGGGGCATTTTTCTAAACGCACGACTGGACGCTGCTCATATCTTCGCTTTCACGCCCAATCAGCCTGTACCCAACTGGTTTCACGTTCTTTTCACATCCCGCTAAGGATACTTTTCAGCTTTCACTCACGTTACTTGTAAACTATCGGTCTCGAGTTGTATTTAGGATTGGAAGTATCTGCCTCCCATATTCACACGCGATTTCCAACGCATGCTACTCTTTGACAGTCACGTGGTCATATCATGTACGGATACGGGACTTTCACCCTCTATGGATCCGCCGTTCCAGGCGAGTTCTCCTTCCATGACTTAGACAAAAGACTGCCAACCACATCTCCCTCTCTTTCGATTTGGGATTCGGCTTGTCCTGATCCGTGTTCATTCGCCACTACTAACGGAATCTCAATTGATTTCATTTCCTCCACCTACTAAGATGCTTCAATTCGGTGGGTTCCCTATCGCTAACGCGACCGTTTCCGAAGAAACAGGAAGTCCTATTCAGCCATCTGCGGATCTTAGGCATACATGCGCCTACCCGCAGCTTATCGCAGCTTGTCACGACCTTCATCGGCACTCGAGCCGAGCGATCCCCCAGTTGGGTTGTAGCATCACATGTGTATGTTTCCACACCATATGAGTAACCCTTCGGTATCTAGTCATGCCAATTCGGCTTCAACAGAAAACCACCTCCTCGAGGGTGATTCTCCTCAGCCCTTCCCCCATCATGACAGGCATGACAGGGTGCTAAGCATCCATGCGACCTTCCACCCATATAAGAAGAAATCGGTCTAAACCGGACAATGGAAAGGGGGACAGTCCCTCTTTTTTCCCAAATTTCAAAGGGTTGACCGAATGCCTTCAATTTGGCGCAATTTTCGCAAGGTTTCGACGGGCAATCTCGTCGTTCCCAACCTTGCCAAGCGTTTCAACGGCCTGAGAAAGTTGGCCCAAATTAAACATCGCCACGGCTGCCGTGTTCAGGCCTTTGGCGGAGTTTGGCGTACGAGCGTTGTGGACGTTCATGATGCCGAGGGCCTTTTCTGAACGCCCGCTCTCAATGAGCGCTATGGCGAGGTTGACCAGAACATCGCCATTCGTCGGGGCGTTCTTCGCCGCCTCCCGAAGAGCGAGAATTGAAGACTCGAACTGCGTTTCTGAGACAGCCTGTTCTTGACCGTCGTTGCTGGTACGCATGGCGGTGGCCCGCTGCAGCAACGAAATGCCGTAGTTGTTGAACACTTCTGGGTTGTTCGGCATCCCTGCAGCCATGCGTTGGAACGAACGAGCGGCGGCTGACCAATCGGCCTGCTGGAGCGCCCTGAACCCTGCTGCGAGCGGTTCTGCCATGGCTTGATCGCCACCTGTGTCAACACTCAACGCCTGGGCAGGGTGCAGCTGAAGTTTGACCGATTTGGAAGCCGTTGAATTCGGTGAGGCTTCCAAAGGTGAATGAAAAACAGCCGCTGGAGAATCCGTGGTGTGGTCGTAGATGACGACGTCCTCCTCGAGAGAGGCGTACTCAACCTCCACGACAGCGGCCTCTTGGCCGTAAATCTCTTCGTAATCAGGAATCGGGGCATCGATTTTCCAATAGTCCGGGACGGGAGGTTCTTCCTGTACGGGTGCAGAGGAAACCAAACGAGCGGATGACAACCTGACGGGTTCATCAATCAATTCGCCGGGAGAGGGGGGCGCAGGTTGAACCTCGAAGACATCGGTGATTTCCGCCGAAAGGTCGGAAATCATCACCTCTGGCAGTTCAGGCACGGGTGGCAATTCAAGGTCCGCATCGTCCATTGGTGGGGAAACGTCCTCCAAAACGGTGTCAACCCTCGGGGTTGCCTCTGACGACACGGGCGTCGTCTCCGCTACCGTCTCCGGAGCGGTGTGTTCCACAGCATCGAACACGGCTTCTGTAGCGGTTGGCTCAAGTGCGAACGCTTGACTTCGGTTTGCAGCATCAAACGGGATACCGTCCGCAAAACTACCGATGCCGAACGGAAGGTTTGGCGTGTAGACGTTTGAAGAGCCTTGGTAGCCGAACGGCAACGTGCTGGGTGATGACCTCGCAGGTTGTACGGTCGGCTCGTCGTCGACCAATGGCGGTTCAAGACCTTCAAGTTCGTACCAAGCTTCGGCCGCCTCATCAAGACCCGGGACCTCGGTTGGCAACACCTCATCGCCGCTTTGTTCAATCGAGAGATCTTTGCGCAACTGACTGCCGCAGGCCGGGCACGATGTGCCGCCAAGCGATAACAATCCGCACACTTGGCACTCGAACATGGCCCTGCCCCACAGGTGCCTCGCATCGGCAGGACTTGAAATCAACGCCGGGTTGGGAGGTTTCACTCTTCTTCTTGTTGACCGCCACGCAACACGTTGCCGACTTCAATAACCACTTCTTGGATGCCTTCCATTTCGTCATCCACGAGCGCCTCTGCAAACGTCTTGCCTTTGCTACGGCCACGTGCAAGTTGCCCGATGATGCTCAGCGTGGTGACGCCGACGAGGATGATTTTCACGTAGGTAGCGTTGTCCTCTCCACCAACAATAAACACGAGCAACATGTAAAGCGATACGATGAACGTCGTCAGAATCATGATGGGGAAGCCAGCCTTGAAGAATTCATTGAACGATATGGGGTAGCCTGCCTCTTCGGACATGCCCGCCGTCACGACGTTAGCTGAGGCACCAATGAGCGTTCCATTGCCACCGAGGCATGCACCAAAGGCGAGGGCCCAGATAAGCGGCCCTAGGAGGTAATCGCCAAGGTTGTGAGCGATTTGGAGGACGATGGGAATCATTGTGGCCGTGTAGGGAATGTTGTCGATGAAGGCAGAGGCGATGGCTGAAACCCAAAGCACGATCAGTATGGCTGCAGCCAATCGCACGGTTTGCCCGTCGCCGGTATCGCTGCCGAAGAAGGCGATGGCTCGCTCCACGTACTCACCGATGAAACTGATCACGCCCATGTATTGGAGCGAGTGCACGAGAACGAACAATCCTGCAAAGAACAGCAACGTTGTCCACTCCACGTGGTGAAGCGGTTCCTCGAGTTCATGACGGTCGGTGGCCAACAACATGACAACCGCTCCGACAAGCGCAATCCACGAGACGGCGATGTGGGTGATGGGGTGGAGGAAGAAATTCAGGATAACAAGGAAAAGAATGATGCCTGCAACGTTCAGCATGGCTTGGTCCTTGATGCCGTACTTGGATTCAAGTTCAGCAACATCACGGATGCGTGTGCCTGAGAATTCGTCGGCATAGAACCACTTGAGGAACATGAAGCTGGGAACCACGCACATCAAAATCCCCGGACCCATCTCGATAATGAAATCGTTGAACGTCACGCCGTAATGAGCCATGTCGGCGTAAAGACCGCCCTCGGCCTTGGCAATTTTGTCGGGAGAAAGACCCGAACCGATCATGATGTTTGGTGGGTCGCCAATCATCGTGGCTGCACCACCAATGTTCGAAAACAGCACCTCAGAAATCAACAGTGGAATGGGTTTGATGTCAAGCACTTTCGCCAGTTGAATGGTGACCGGGGTGAGCAAGAGCATGGTCGTGACGTTGTCCAGGAACGCCGACAAAACAGCCGTCACCGAACACAGTATGACCACAAGGGTCCAGATGGAGCCGCCGCTCTTCTTGTAGGAAAGGACGGCGAAATACTCGAAAACCCCCGTGTTGGATAAGATACCCACCATCACCATCATACCCAACAAAAGCCCGATGGTTTCCCAATCGATCATCGTGGTTATTTCGGCGAGCGTGAACGTGTCCCCCGTGTCGTAGTAATTGAGGGCGAGCATGGCCACGATGCCGCCAACGGCTGCAGCCAACGTCCGATGAACGGTTTCGAAAATGATGAGGACATACACGGCCAGCAAGATACCAAGGCCTACGTAAACGGCCTGATTTTCAAGGCCTTCCTTGATGTTAACATCGAGGCTTATACCGCCCCCGCCACCTGCCTGAGAAGGATTGGCCACCATCATGGCGCCGACAAAGAGGAGGAGCCCAAAGGCGACTTGGCGGCTTCGGTTGGTGAAGAGATGTCCGTTCATGGCAATGCCTCAGCATTCTGCTGTGGTTGAATTCACCCTTTGACCCTTTGCTTCAGGTTTCCTTACCTGCGCCACAAAACACCGATGTTCCCTCGCTGCAGGACCAGTTCTGAACCCGTGTTTTCTGAAAGAAACGCCCACACTTCTTGCCGCTGTTCACGTCCAAACAATCCTTTGTTGACCTTGATTTTAACGAGGTCCCGAGAGTTGAGTTGCTGCCTTATTTCCTCAAGAACCGTCTCGCTAAGACCGGATTTTCCTATGCGCACGCTGGCTCTGAAATCACGGGATTTGGCCTGACGCAAGATGTGGTTGGGAACGGACGACATCTCACCCCTCCTGTTGCCGTCGGTGGTGTTTTGGGCCACCTCCAAACCGACGTAAACTGCCGCATTTTAGACAGGTTTTGATGCGTTGGCCGTGTTTGATTCGCACACGAAACGAACTGGATGAGGTTAGAGGCGCCCAACATTTCCGACAAACCCTGTCCTTGGCACGGACAGGCAGCGGAAGCCGATGGCGCTGTGAAGTTTTGATGAGGTGAACGGCTGCCGCATCGACAACGATTCTTGGATGCTTGCGAGGTTCAACAAGAATGTTTGCGAGGTGGTCTTGTGCACCAAGAGCCGCTGCCCGACGCTGCGCTTTCTTTGAGGCACGTCCCTTCCGCTTTCGACCCAAACGAGCACCTCATTCCAGCAGCGATAGCAAGTCAGCCGTGATTTCATTGATGGCGCGGTCGCCGTTCACCCTGTGAAACAAGCCTTTCTCCTCGTACCATTCGGCAAGGGGTGATGTTTGCAGATGATAGGCATGCAACCTGTTGAGAACGGTGTCTTCGTTATCGTCTGCTCGACGTTTCTCCTCGTAAGACCCGCACGGACAGCCGCTGGATGGGACAGGATTGAACGTGTCGTGAAAAACGATGCCGCAACGGCCGCATGTTGTCCGCCCGCAGATGCGCTCAACGATGCGCTCGTCCGGCACCTCAATTGCGAGAACGTGGGATATGGAGGTCATCTCGCTCAGCGCCACTGCCTGCGGCACGGTGCGCGGAAACCCGTCGAACATAACGCCGTTGGCTGCATCAGGTTCTTTGATGCGCTCCTCTATCAGCGCCAATATGATGTCGTCCGGAACAAGTTCGCCCCTGTCCATGTAGCCCTTCGCCTCGATACCGACAGGGGTTGAGGCTTTCACGGCAGCCCGCAGCATATCGCCCGTCGATATTTGAGGCAAACCGGTGTGTTCCATGATGCGTTGCGCCTGTGTACCTTTGCCGGCACCAGGAGGACCAAACAAAACGATGCTGCCCATGAAGGCCTCCAAGGCGTTCTCCCTTTCAACCTTGATGACTCAGCCTTGCCGTCTGAGCCACTCATGGCCGTAATGCCGCCACTGCTCCATGGTCCACCCTGCTGGTAAACCGCTTGGAGGTAGCGGCGGTCCTTGTTGGACAGCAGGTGCAGGAACGGGCGTTGGCAGCGGTGCAGGAACGGGTGTTGGCAGCGGTGCAGGAGCGGCCGGGACCACCGGTTGCGGCGGCATGCCAAGCGGTGGCAAACCCTTGGGAACGCTCGCTTTGGGCGGCATTCCAGTAGGTGGCAATCCTTGCGGAACCGCCGCTGGCATTGTGGGCAAATCCATCGATTGCATGATGGCCTCTGCGATTTCCTTGTCGCTGACTTCACCGCTCGTCAAGTCGTCAATGGACGTCCCCAGATCGAGGGCCTTTTCGCGACGCTCGCCATCGGTATCCGGTCGCTCGTGGGCGTTGGGGGCAACAAGGCCGGAGTCGTCATTGTCGAGTTCCCCCGACCGCTTCATGCGCCTGGCGAGGACAACGCCCAGCACGAGCAAGACCGACACCAACGACACACTCACTGCGGGCGGCAAGACGTTGAAAAGACCCGTCGAGCCTGTGGAAATCTCAACACTTGCGGTGCGCTGAATGGACGAAATAGGAACCGATTCGGTCGTCAGATTGAGGTAAAAAGTTGAGCTACCTCGCTCAACATCGTCTCCGGGCGTCAAGGTGACAAGGACCTCAACGCTCTCACCGACAGCGAGGTCGGTGACGGAGGACGGCGATAAACTGACTTCCCATCCAGTGCTAGCAACACCATTTTTGTCCACCACTGTGCCGAGCAATTCACCGCTCAGCGGCACGTTGCCGTCGTTTCTGACAAGGAATGTTTCGACACGGCCAGCGTCTCTTGGCACACCTTCAAAGATACCATCTCGGGAGTCTGCAGCCGTAAGGTTGCCGTAGATAGAGGTCGCCACATCAACGCTCAACATTTGCGATGCTTCTACGTACCGACCACCGTTTGAAGCGTTCACATTGATGAGCAGGTCAAACGTGTCGACCCCTGCTGGAGTTTGGGCTGGGGCGACCAAGCCAAACCGCACCACTTTCTCCTCCCTCGGTTCCAAGTAGACCGTCGGTTTAGCAAAACCAACCATCCAGCCATCGGGAGCAAGGCCGTGGGACCAGTTGAGGACGAGGTTGGTGTTCCCGGTGTTCCTCACGGTGAATTCGCAGTAGGTGAAAGTATCAGCAATGCTGACTTCGACCGTGCTGCCCACTGGTGGCGTCAGCAATACGCCAAGTTCTTCTTTGACCACCAACGTGGTGATGTTCTGTCTGAAATTGGACAGGCTCCGCTCGGTCCGAATGGTAAAGCCGTTGCTGTCGCCTTCCTCGGCGGCAAGGGGAACAGCAAAAATAAACCGCACGTTGGTGGTTTGACCGGCACCAAGCGTCAACGAGATGCGACGGGAATCTTGCTCGTTTTCATGCGAGATCTGAATCGCCCATTGCGGGTTATCGGGAAGAACAGAGACGTCAAGTCCAATCTCGATGTTGCCCGTGTTGACCACGGTCATGTTCATGTGAACTTCTTGCCCGCTGTCAACTGCGACGTCGTCCGCAAGATAGGTCGGCCCCAACGGACCGTCGTCATCGCTGAGATGGACCTCAAACGATTCTTGTGCTAGCACCGCCACCGTTACCGTTTCTGTGAAATTCATGGTTGGGTCGGTCAGCGATGTGACGTAGCATGTCACGGTATCGGTGTCACCAGCCGCCGGAGCACCCGCGGCAACGAGGGGGACGTAAACGCGCACGGACATTGGCAGGTATTCGAGAATGTTCAGGGGTTCAAAGTCAAGTTGCGATGAATTCGACGAACCCAACATGACCTGCCAGCGTTGTTCCGAGTCGCAATCGATGCTGTATTGCGCCGGTGCATTGCCCGTGTTTCGCACAGATATCGAGAAGACGGCCGATTCGCCCGGAACCGCCTCGAGACCTGACGTGCCGGCGGCAACGACCTGGACCTGATCGAGTTGTTCCACCTCGATCGTGAGGCGTTGGGTGTGAGCAACGGTGGGCTGGTATTCGTAGCGAGCCGTTATTTCAACGACGTAGGTCCCCGCACGTACGTATCGGGGGTTGTTGGGGTCGGAAGTCAAGTCGGCGTCAATATCTTCCAGACGCAAGTTGACGGATTTGTTGGCTCCCGCTTCACCTTGCGGCGAGAGCAAAAACGCGGTGGTTTCGTTGAAGGTGCGTGTCCACATGTCAGGACTCGGCAGGAAGAAATTATCCCGACCCGGTACCGGAACCTGCACCATCGTTGCCGACAACACAACCGATTGATTGCCTGTGCCCTCATGGAGAATTGACAACGGAACATCGATCCCTGAATCGTTTCGGACATCAAGGGTCAAAAGAGCGTTCGCTGCCCTTTCTTCGGAGGTGGTGGGGACGGTACCGTCTTCGTTTTCAACCACCACCCTGACACCGAGGGCCATCACTTCCACATCTTGGGTCCAAACGTTGTTGTTCACGCCGTTTGAGCCGTCGTTAATTTCGTCAACGCTGCCTCCAGTGTCAACAGACACTCGAAGCGTGTGCATGCCGGTGGTGGCGAACTGGTGGAAGATCGTGTAGGAGTCAATAACGCCCGGTGCGAGCGTAGGTCGTGTTGCCGTGGCAAGAACGGTTTGGGTGGTAACGTCTTCCAGAATGATGTCAAACGGCGCTGCTGCCGTCGTGCCTTGATTGACCCATGCGAGACGGATAGAAATCAGATCGTCCTTGAGAGGGTTTTCAGAAGAGAGCAAGATGCTCCCGTCAAACACAGCAAGGTCGGGTTGCGGGGTTGCCGTAGCGACCGCGCTCAACACCAGAGCGAAATCCTGAGCTGTGCCGCCCCGATGCATGACCTTGACGATGTAGTTGTCAGTTCCTGCAGGCAAGACACCCGGTGCGACACGAATTCTCTCTACGTTGTTAAGGTCGTCCGCCGTACCGCCGGTGGTCGAATACCCCTGAGAAAAATCGTTGCCAATCCATTCTGTTCCATCGGGCCCAATGAGCACGAGGTCCAAGTCGTTGACAAGCCTCGATTCGGTTTGCGAAGCGATGGCGCTTCCTGCCTCATCGGTCCAAGCAAGGGTCATGTCAAGACCGTGAGAAGCATCGATGGAAAACGAATACAAGAGGCCGAAACCCGGCGACAGCGATTTTTTATCGTCAACAAACGTGTCCAGAACGGTGGTGCCGTCCATGGGTAGAACCGTCCGTTCGAGGTCGACTTCGCCCCAACCCTCGGCTGCGTTTGGTATGTCGGCGGCACCAAGGTCCCTCGCACCGTTGATCATGGCGGCTTTAACCAGTGCACTCGAGGGCGCGGCTATACCGACCTGTTCCCGGATGAACTCGCGTGTTAATCCAGCCACACCAGAGGCGATGGCCGTCGCTTGGGAAGTGCCACTCAGCGTCATGTAGTACGCGTTCCCACCCGCGTGATTACCGGTCAAGCAGGACGCCCCGGCAGGGGATTGCGCTTCTTCTGCAAGACCTGAACACAAGCCGACGCCTGGAGCGACAACGTCGGGTTTGATTCGACCGTCCAAACTCGGGCCAAGCGAGGAGAAATTCACGACCGCTCCGGCAGGTGGCGTGCCCGGTACTCCCGTCGTTGAGGCCCCCACAGCAATGACGTTCTTGCCGGTTGCTGGAGACGATACCTGTGAAGCCCCAAACGAACCCCTGTCTCCCACCGAGAAGACCGGTGTGAGGTCTTTTTTGTCGTGCACAAACGTGTCAACCGACCGTGCGTCAGCCGTGTATTGGCCGTAGTTCCCGTTTAACCCCCAAGCGTTTACGGAAATACGGGCGGTCATCTGTTCTGCATCCCGAAGCATATCGTAGATGGAACCGATGCGACCGAAGGTGCCTGTGGGGTCGTGTTCAAGTGCGTACATGACGAGGTTGGCCTCGGGAGCGACACCTGTGGCCGCTGCGTCTCCGCTGCCGTTGCCGAGAACGGATACGGCGATGTGAGTCCCGTGCCCGGAGTTCGTGTCGGCTGGCGAGGGGTCCAAACCAAATTGAGTGAACGGACCAAGAACCCGTCCGTCGATGTCTGGATGGTTTTGGTCGAGGCCAGTGTCAGCGATGGCAAACATTTCCCCGGAACCGTCAAGCGTGAACGATGCGCTGTTTTGAACGGCCTGAACCCCGGTGATGGAAAGAGCAGCGGCGTTGTGGACCCGCATCGATGCCGTGGGTTCTGTCCAAAGGACGCGCCCGTCGTGAGCGAGATGCAAAATCAGAGACATGGCTGAATTTGGTTCAAGCGAAGCGTAACACATCCACGCATCGCAAGACGCTTGTTTAGCCCCGTAGCCTACGATGTCCGAGGCGAGCATGCCATAACCGCCTGTACCCAAGTCCGGTGTTGGAACGATAGCGATGGCTTCCACAGATGTGGCATGGTCAAGCAGGATAGGGGACACCCTCCAGCCTGGCTGGACGGCGCCGAGCCAGCGAACGCTGTCTTCTGCTCTAAGAAGTCCAAGCACATCATGACCGTTCTCAGGTAGACGAACGACCCATGCTTCATCGGGCAGGTTGTCGAGCACCGTCAACTCGTACCGATCAACAAGATCGGCAAGGAGCACACCGTCTGGTGCATGAAGTTGAATCAGAACAATACCTGTATATTTCTCATCGTCCGTTCGTACAAAGCCTTCCGGGAGGTCGGGGCCGTTTGATAGCGTGGGGTCAAAGGAACCGCTGGCCAGATGCAAAAGGCCGGTGGCGGCGGTCAGAGAGGCAGGTTCCATGGTGCCTGTTGGCATCATGTGCCAATGGGCGGATGCGAGTTCCAGACGCTCCTCCTCACCGATGACGGAAGCGATATCGCCTTCCTGTTCAGCAGGCAATTCGTCTGAAGTCTTCGCAACCGTTGTCAAGGGCGCTGATACGAAAAGGAACACCACGAGCATGAGCCAGGCTCGCGAAGGCATGGTGTTGGGAAACATGCAGGCCTTTTGAATCAACCTCATACCTGCGCTCGTGGAAGAGCCTTGATATTCACAAACCGTTGTAGGCAAAAATGGCTTTATCGGTCTTGGCAACCGAGACACGCCAATCGGATTCCGTTCCCATCAGCGCACGAATGGCGTCAATGTTTTCTGGAATAACATCGGATTCCTGATGGATGGCCTGAAAATAATACAGGGTGTTCCCGTCCAGTTTCACGCCGTCTTCCCAAACGAAAATCTCGTGCAAATCGCCCCATTTTCTTCCAATGTCCCTGGCGTATTCCATCACTTCGGCGGTCGTTGTGATGTTGGTTTCTCCACCGTTCATGATGATGATGCGAGGATGCTCGGCCCACAACTTCAACACGGATGCCGTGGTTAAGCCGTGGCCTTCGGGGAGGAAGGCGACGATGGAGTGGCAATGCATCAGGGTGGTTGGGACCGCTACAGCCATGGAATTGATATCGATTTCGGGCTTGACGGTCATCACGTCAGGGCCGTGGTGAGAGGGCACCTTGAGAACGGGTTTGATGGCGTTAATGGGGCCCTTTTTCGAATCGCCAGGATCGGCAGCTCGTCGAATCATCGTGCACTCAACTTTGAGCGACCCACAATGCTCGTAAAGCGGCACGAGGGTACGCGAGAGACCGGTGGTGTTGCACGAAACAACCCGGGTTCCTGCGGCGTTGAGGTTGGCCTCATGATTGGCGGATGACGTGTAGGACATGCCAACCATATCGTGCTTTTCACCGCCTTGGAAAATAAATTTGACACCCGCATCAACGTACGCTGATTTGTTCGCTGCACCGACTTTTCCCGGAGAACAGTCGACCACAACGTCGGCAACGTCCAACAAATCGGTCAAGCCACCATGGCAGGTGTATCCAGCCTTTGCAAACGCTGCAATTTTCTCTTTCTCGTCGAACGTGCAGTAAAGAGGGTAGCCTTTTCGAACGGCCAAATCGCAACCAAACGAAGGGCGGGTTTTGGTCACGCCAACGATTTCCATGTCGTCCTGTGCATCAACGGCGTCCGCGACGCGCTTGCCGATTGTTCCATAGCCGTTGATTGCCACTTTGATGACCATAACCTTCCCTAATCCCTGCTCACCAAGGCCGTCAATAAAGACTTCTTCAGACCCGCTGACACGAAAGCACAGCAATTCCCCGCCTGCGTGGCGTGCGAACAGCAGGCTATTTGTGGTGGTGGCACGACCCTGCATCATGGCGGATGTTTCCGAGGTCGTGCAGCGGTCGATGAACATCAACCAAAAACTCGGACCGAGGCTTCTTGCTGCGGCTGAGCAGAACGCTATACTGCGAATCGGCTGGACAAACGCAGGCGACCCGGTGCCAAAAAACGGTGAACTTGGGCTCTGCCCTGCGCTCCCTGAAGGCGCTCGATTGAGAGCGTTGGGTGCCTTGGGATCGTGGGTCGCCGCTTTCGGCAAGGGGGGCTCGTTCACCTTGCAAGGCGATGCACAGGGGTTCTTGGGCGCAGCCAATCAAGGGACCAACATCACCTGTGAAGGGATGGCGGGGGATTTTGCAGGTTATCGAATGGCAGGAGGTAGCCTCACTGTTTTGGAGGGTTGCGGCCATGATGCTGGCGCCGAGATGAGCGGTGGCTGTCTGCTTGTCAGGGGAACCACTGGCGCCCGAGTTGGCGGTGGCATGTCTGACGGTCTTTTGGTTGTTCACGGCGATGTTGCCGCCGATCCCGGCGCTGGCATGACAGGAGGAAGAATTGTCATCAACGGACGATGCCCGACGCCTCCACCCGGCGTCGTCTTGCGACCTCTGGCAAAAAAAGAACTCAACGAAATCAACAAACTCTTGGAAGACGAAACCATGCACGTCCCCTCGGATGCTGTGTGTTTGGTTCCCGCTGAAGGGTTGAGCATGGAGCGGTCCGGTTATGCAGTCTCCACCGACGACCTGTCGGGTGTGGGTTTGACCAGTGACGAGCAACAACTCCGCCCCTACGAAACGGTTGACACGGTGGCGTTGGTTGGTCTCGCCGACCACGTGCAATCCCTCGCCCTTCCATTGCCGCTGCTCCCGGCCGTTGATTCTGGCGCCACCATGACCCCAGCGAAGTCTGCCGATGATGCGTTGACGAGCATCCTCGAACGTCATCCAGCCATGGTTTCGATGGAACCCAGAGCGGTTGATATTTTGGTGGTTAGCAGAGACAACATTCTCTCAACAGGCGATGAATTGGGTTCTGCTGGTGGGTTTGCCATTGACCTTGCCCAACTGCCGCCAATGAACGCCGAACATCTGGACGGATTGCTCGTCGCCCTCCGTTCGATGGCCGTAGAAAACGCGCCTGCTGTTCTCATGGATTCAATCAGTCGCGTGCAGTCGCTGCATGCACGCGCCGTGCACCACAACGCCGAGGTTGCGATGGCCCGAATTGAAGACGGCTCGGGCATCTCGGAAGCTGCGGCTTTGCCGATGACCGCTCGCTCAAAAAAAGAACACATCACCACCGACACCATTCAGACCGGGTTCCTTCTCGGGTTTGCCGCTAGCGGTCACGACCTCGCCGTTCTCGTGGCCTCGGGAGTGGACATCGTTAGTTGCGCAGCGCCGATGGCCGATGCGGAAGACATCGCCTATTGGCTCCAAGGCACTCAAGACGATTTGGCCAACGAGCTCCGCCGCATCGGCATCAACAGCATTGACATGTTGGAGCGAAAGCACCTCAGAGCGCTCAATCATGAAACCGCAGCCGTGAGTGGATTGAGGCTTGCGGGTTATGAGCGGTCGTTGCCGCATTGGTTCGCCAGGTGATGCAAGTGCCAACAATCTCCGTACCACAGTCGTTGTTGAGGCAACTCATTGAACAGCACGGGTACAAGCACGACATCGGCAAGGTCAACGAAGAGTTGCCGTTGCTTGGAACGGACATTGATGCCTGCGACGACGAGGTGCTTGACATTGAAATTTTTCCAGACAGGCCGGATTTGCTCAGCGGTGAGACGTTGGCTTACGCGATGCTAAATTTCCTTCACGGCATGCCCGCAAATCCGGACATGAATGTCAAGCCAAGTGGGATAAAAATGACCGTCGACGCCGCTTTGACCAATGTACGACCGATCGTTTATGGAGCCGTGGTGCGCAACGTCGCCGTTCCTGAACCAGAAGCTGAGGCGTTTGTCAAAGCGCTCATGGACCATCAGGAAAAGTTGCACTTCGCCCTTGGTAGGGGCCGCAAACGAGCGTCCATCGGTGTTCACGACTTGGCCACCATCTCCCCTCCCTTTCATGTCAAAGCCGTGAAAAAAGAAGCGTCGTTCACACCCCTTGCCAGCGAGAAATCGATGACCTTGACAGAGATTCTCAACGCCCATCCCAAAGGCGTTGATTACGCCCACTTGCTTGACGGTATGGAACGCTATCCACTCATCTACGACAGCGACAACAAGGTCCTCTCCTTCCCCCCCATCATCAACGGGGAGCAGACCGCCGTAACCCATGCGACGAAGGATTTCTTCATCGATGTCACGGGTTGGGACCGTCGTGCGTGCGAGGCTGCCCTGATGCTCATTTGCCTGCAACTTTCTCAGCGAGGCGGCACGGTTGAATCGGTTGAGGTGACCGGATGCGATGGTGAAATCGCAGTCCTGCCTGTCGGTGAGGGCAAGCAACACATCGTCCCGGAAGAATTGCTTTCAAACCTGTTGGGCATCACCCTGACCGACGATGAAATCCAACAGGCAATCCAACGTATGGGAGGTCGCTTTGAGGGGCGCCAACCCGCACCAGAAGGAGCGCCCGGCGATTCAAATCGCATGGCAACAGCAAGTGCCGGCACATCGGAATTGGTGCTCACCCTCCCGCGATGGAGGTTTGACCTGCTTCACCCAGTCGACCTGGTGGAGGAGGTGGCGATAGGCCATGGCTATGAGGACCTCGGTACCGATGTTCCAAAAGCAACACTGACGGGGTTGCCGAGACCTGACCACCACCTTCGCCGGCGGTTGCGTGAGTCCATGCAGGGTTTGGGCATGGTACAGATTCAATCGCTCACGCTCTCCAACGAAAGTGACCAGTTCACCAACATGCGCTGGGAGCCCCAGCATGAAATCACGTCCATCACCAACCCCATCACGGTCGAACACACCGTTCTGCGCCACCATCTCCTCCCCGGGCTGTTGAAATTGCTTGCCACCAACCGCCATCACGACCTTCCGCAATCGGTGTACGAACTCGGCAGCGTTGTTCGAAACCACAAGAACGCGGATCGGCTGGCGTTTCTGACGGCTGAAAAAAGCGGAGGCTTTGCTGCTGTACGTGGTCGCATTCAGGCACTATGCAACGACTTGGGTGTTGCCGACTGGTCCGCAGAAGCGCTGGAACCGGGCGATGGACCGTGGCTAGCCGGACGCGCCGCGAAGGTGGTTATCAACGGCACGTGGGTTGGGTGCTTCGGTGAATTGGACCCTGCGGTCACATCAATATACGAACTCCGGGTTCCGCTCAACGGTGCTGAATTTGACCTTGAGAAACTCATGACGGTGGCACAAGACCCTGTTTGAGGCATGGCTATGTGCGGTCGTTTCGCCCTCTTTACACCGATGAAGGAATTGGCGGCCGTTGCCGCAGCCGAGCCGCTGTCTGAATTGACCCCTTTCGCGCCATCTTGGAACGTTTGCCCGCAACAGCACGTGCCGGTTGCCACTGAAGTTGGGGTCGATGGGGAACAGAACGTTCAACGTCATTTCCGATTGATGCAATGGGGGTTTCGCCCTTCGTGGGCCAAACCCTCAAACAGAGAGCCGATCAATGCGAGAAGGGAAACGGTTCATGACAAACCCATGTTCCGCCGTGCAGCAGAACAACGCCGAGGTGTTGTCCCTGCGAATGGATGGTATGAATGGATGACAACACCGCAAGGAAAAACGCCTTGGTTTCACAAATCCGAAACCGAGTCGCCACTTTTCATGGCTGCCTTGTGGGAGGGCTGGTCAAAGAACGGTGACCACCTCGAATCCTGTGTTCTGCTGACGCAAGAAGCAAACCTAGACTGTCGCGAAGTCCATGACAGGATGCCGGTTTTGCTCACCAGTGAAGGTGTCTCAGCGTGGTTGTCCAAAGGCGTCCTGCCCGCCCCCCCCGCTGCCGGAGTTGTTGTTCGGTATCCGGTAAGCAGGGCCGTGAACAACGTTCGCGAGAACCATCCCGGCCTGGTTCAGCCGATTCCCCGACTGTTTGATCACGAATACGGCGTATAGGTTCCATCACCGCTTTTTGTGTGCGGTGTTGGCTCAAAAGCCCCGCTGGCAAGACGTTTGTAATGGTAGCCGTCGCTGTGGTGCACCCACGTGAATTCATCATCGGCGTTGGATCCTGGCGAGGCCTCCGAGGTTGCACCGTCGCTCTTTTTCTCCGGCATGGCGGACGGTGTTGAGGCATCGACGACACCATCGTAGTCGGCGGATAGGTCGGTTGAGGCCGCTACCTCTTGGGAACCGCCTCCGAACAGGGCCAAGGCGTCCTTGTAGGCCGCTTGATCGGCTTCGACCGAGGCACGAGCGTACGGATCCTCGCCCCGCCGGTACACCACCGGAGCTGGCGGTTCCTCCCTCACCTGAGGCACGATCTCTTTCTTTTTGAACGGCCAGAACGGCGGCATGTCTTGACCACTCAGGTGGAACTCAAGAATGCTACGACCTCTTTTGTTCAACCAAGGGAGGCCTTGATAGGGGGTAAGTGCTGCACAAAGCCATGCGATGGTTGTTGGTTCTTACCATCTTCCTTTTGCCTCTCCTTGCACCCGTTGGGTTTGGGATGGGCGATGGAGTTCATACCTCCGATACCGGCATCAGCACCGCTTCGCCCGACAAAGTGTACGTGCACCAGAACGAGACAAAAATCACCTTCATCACCGTGCAAAACACAGCGAGTGCAGAACAGACACTGACGGTAGATTCACTCGAGGTACCCGAACCGTTGCTGGTGGTCGGTCTGCCCCAAAGTGCCTCGCTCGAACCAAACCAGCTTCATCAGTTCCGCATCGAGATAAAAGCACCCGCCAACGCTGCTTTCCAAAACCTCAGCACCACGTTCAGCATCCTAAGCGACACGGATGCTGGCCTCAACGAAACCGTAGCCATGGAAATACACATCGTCCCCTACTCAAATCTGAATTTTGGAGTCGAGGGCGTTTCTGCATTCACCGTGGACGAAATGGTGCGCACGTCCGTTGCCGTCAACATCACAAACAACGCCTCCTATGTTGACAACGTGGTGTTCTCGCTGCACACCAACTCAGGCTGGGGTTGGGGTTGGAACATGCCAAACATCAGCGGAAACGAGGCTTACATCAGCATGGAGCCCGACGCACTCGCCATTGTTTCCATCTGGATCGACGTCCCTGCAGTCCTTGACGGCGCACCGCTCGCCAACACCGGACCACGGTTCCAACTCGATGCTGTGTCGAGTCTTGACAAAGCGGTCTCAACATGGAGTTTCGACCTTCAAATGAACGAAAAGAAGAATGCAAGCATCGATGATATTGAGGCCGCACTTTCGGTCGCACCAAACAGCGATGGTAGGGTCAGCGCCCTGGTCAGAAACGTTGGCAACACCCCCAACACCCTGAACATAACGCTGCAACCAATCGCTTCCGATGGCACACCGCAGGCCGACACTGAACCTTCAGACCGATTCAACAGCAACGGCTGGGTTGTGGCGTTGTTTGGCGGGTTGGAAGACATTGTTCTGGAACCCAATGAAACGAGGCTGATCGAAATAGGATTTCAAGCACCCAACACCTTTGATGGAGAGATGCACGTGGAATTGCAGGTCTTCGCAAGTGGGGCACAAAGCAGCCTGAAAACGGCGAGAACAGTTGCAAGAATCGATCGAGTTTCGTCCGGACTCCTCGAACACAGCCAACAGGGATGTCAATCAATCTCTCCAAGTAAATCTTGCGCTGTTGAGCTAACCGCTACCAACACGGGCAATTCGTACAACACCTTCAGGCTGAACGGGCAACTGACGGCTGAGGCATTTGAATTGGAACTGACCGAGGCGACCCTCCTCTTGCAACCCGGAGAGACAAAAACGTTCACTGCATCAAACATCTTCGCTGCGGAAAGTGCTCTCGCTTACACACAAGACAATCTGACAATAGAGCTCTTGGACGATACTGGAAACGTTGTCGATCATACGGTCGTCGTTCTTGTTGTTGCTGCAAAAATAAATTGGACGTTCCAGAGCATCTCAGAAAACATTGACGAAAACGGGAGGCTGTCGCTGTCGATGCTGGCCCACAACAACGGGAATGTAGCGGACGGCTTGACGGTACACCTTCGGTCCAGTCATGCCGTTGACATGGGCCTTGTACCTCCTTTGTCGGCCAATTATGAAGCGGGTGTAAAACACCCTCGATCGTTTGACGTGAGTGGCATACCGCTCGGTTCAAACTTCACCATCGAGGCATGGGTCCAACTCCCACAAGACCAGCAGATGGACGGAACGGTGTACATCAACACGACGGTGACATCGCAACTTGCACCTGAGACCGCCTTCGTTCACACGACAACGGCTGATTACACCGGGGCATCCCGGTCGGCACCTTCGGCTGAAGATGGGGGAACGGTGCTTTCTGAACTTGGATCGACGGCGGTTCTTTTGGCAAAAGCCTGGTGGAGTGTGATCGCAAGTGTAGCGTTTGCCTCAATCGTCATTTTCCAAGCCATCAAAGCACGGCAAAGGCGAGCGGCGAACAGCGCCATCATGCCTTACCAGGAATCGTCAGAAACATCTGAGGACTGGATGGAACGTTTCAAGAAAACAGACACGGAGCCCGAACAACCCACCAACATGGCAGCAGCCGTTCCAAAACAGATGCATGGGTACCAGGTAAATCAGCAACGTGAATTCCACTCACCACCACAGGCCGTAGCAAACAGTGTGGCGATCGACAAAGCCAACGCCCTGCTTCATGCAAATGATTCACCGAAGGTTGGAATAATCAACATGACCGAAGATGAAAACCTTCCAAAACACTACCCTGACGACGACTTGGAGTTTTGATAACATGAACACGATGGTGGGTGTGGACGAGGCGGGGCGAGGTCCAGTGTTGGGGCCTCTTGTGGTAGGGATTTGTGCCATACCAACGGACGATGTTGGTTTGCTGGTCGAACAGGGTGTAAGGGATTCGAAGGATCTCTCATCAAAAAAAAGAGCAGAAATCGAACGGTGGTTCTGGAACCATGCAACCAGCGCTGGGTGGTACGGCGCGACGGTTGTTATTACGCCTGAGTGCATCGATGAAGCTCTGCAAGGCCGCGGTCTGAATTGGCTGGAAGTTGAGGCCTTTCAAACGGCCATTGGAAACCTGCCCAAAACAGAAAGTGCGGAAATCATAACCGACGCATGCGATGTTGATGCCAACCGGTTCACACAACGCATTGCGACTGGATTAAGCGACTGGCCATGGCACAACTCAACCCTGGTCTCTGAACACAAAGCTGACGAAATCTACCCGGTGGTGGCCATGGCAAGTATTCTGGCGAAGGAAGAGCGAGACCGTGCCATGGTTCAGATGAGCGAATCGCACGGTTTCAATGTGGGATCGGGATACCCAAGCGACCCGACAACCAAGGCTGCACTTCACAGGCTTGTTCTCCAGAACGGGATTGACGAGCAAGTTCGTTGGGAATGGGCGACCACGAAACGGTTCTGGAAACAAAACCGGCGGGGCGATGTGCCGGTTCGAGGGCGAAAATCATCGGTGCAACAGCGATTGTTTCATGAAGATGAGTCACGCATTTCTTGAAGGGGCATCACCACCACGGCGTGAGCGACATGAGTTGGGAGCCTGACGAAGCGACCCAGGACCTCATACGCCATGTCGCTCTCCAAAACGCGTTGGAATACGAAGGCCAGGCAGCCGTCGGCTCGGTGATTGGCCGAATCATGGCCATGCGAGGTGACCTCAGGCAACACGGAAAAGCGGTCACTGCCCTCGTGGCGACCCACGTTGCCAGCGCCAACGCCACAGCGGCGAGCGAAGGTATGGAGGCTTTGCGGGAAACACTTGCGAGGGAAGCACCCCACCTCTTGGAAAAGAGGGAAACAAAGGCACGCAGAGAAGGGCTGCCCGAATTGAAAAACGCAACGAAAGGGAAGGTTGTTCTCCGATTCGCACCCAACCCGAACGGCCCTCTGTCCTTTGGACACTCAAGAGGCCTCATCATCAACGCCGCTTACAGGGACATGTACGACGGCGAGTTTATTCTGAGGTTTGACGACACGGATACGAAAGTAAAACCGCCGATGCTGGAAGCCTACGAAACCATCCAAGAAGAAACCGCTTGGTTGACCGGACGCCAACCGGACCGGGTTGTCTACGCTTCGGATCGAATCGACATCTATTACGAACACGCCACGCGAATGTTGGAGGAAAATTTCGGTTATGTCTGTCGGTGCACGGCGGACGAATTCAAAGAATACCGAATCTCAAAATCAAGTTGCCCTTGCCGGACCCAATCACCTCAGGACAACCAAATCCTCTGGAAGCGTATGTTGGATGGAAAATTCAAACCCGGTGAGGCCGTCGTTCGCGTTAAAACCGACATGACGCTCAAGAACCCCGCTCTGAGGGATTGGCCTGCACTTCGTTTGCAGGACACGGCGAAGCATCCGCATCCACGGCCGGAAATCGGTTCTCGCTACATGGTTTGGCCCTTGCTTGATTTTCAAAGCGCCGTCGAGGACCATCTGCAAGGTGTAACGCACATCATTCGAGGAAAGGACTTAATGGATTCAACGAGGAAACAGACCCTCCTGTACGAGCACTTTGGATGGACATACCCCGAAACCATGTACTGGGGTCGTGTGAAAGTTCACGAATGGGGTGGTTTCTCAACTTCGCAGATGCGGGCGGACATTGAAGCCGGTCAATACAACGGTTGGGACGACCCGCGACTTCCCACCTTGGCAGGGTTGAGAAAGCGAGGCATACAAGCCATGGCACTGCGGCAATTTTGGTTGGAACTCGGCATCACGCAGAAGGACATTTCAGTACCGCTCGCCACCTTGTACTCGCACAACGTCAGTGTCATTGACAAGACTGCTCCACGATTGGCGTTCGTCCGTCACCCTGCAGCCTTCCAACTCGTTGGTGATTACCCCAAAGAATTGGCTCTACCGCTGCACCCAAACGATGCAACCATGGGTCAACGTCGCTGGACCCTAACGAACGGCGAAATATGGCTCGAAAGCGAGGACCTGGATAAAATGGACCTGCGATTGAAGGAGTTTGCCAACATTGCCCTCCACGACCGGGAAGCCCGTGTGGAGAGCATGGAGCGCAACGACAAACGCCCCATCGTGCACTGGTTACCCACGAACAACAGCAAGGAAGCCATCATCACAGGCACGAGGGACAACACGATTTTCCACATTGAAGGGCGGCTTGAGCGGCACAAACACAAGGTCGGCACGATCGTCCAACTCGAGCGTGTTGGATACGCCGTGGTGATCGACGAATCGACGTTGACGCTTTGCCATGAAGATTTGACCGACGATTTGTGAAAGCAAGAACCAAAACCTGCAAGCCTACTGCCAACACCATGGGCAAGAAGGTGTCGGACCTAACGCTTGATGATGAACACATGACCGTCGGCGTGGACGACACGCTCCAAGAGGCAGCAAAGCGCCTGTTGACCATCTCAGGCGGCATTGTTGTGGTCCTTGACGACGATGCCAAAGTCAAAGGTGTCTTGGGGCAAAGGCAACTGATCAAGGCCCTTGGAGACGGTGTTGATGCTAGCGTGGCCCCATGCCACCAACACATGGAAATGGATTTCATGCAGGTTGGTATGGATGACAATCTGAAAGAAGTGCTCGCTATGGTGCAGGAGCGAAGTCCCCAAGCCGTTGTTGCGGTCAGCGAAGATGAGGAATTCATCGGGTATTTTTCACCGAGCGATTACCAAGAGGCTGTGCAGCTCGTTGACAACCTCAAGAACCTAAACCTTTGATCACGCAACGAGTTTGATGACCCTACCGCAACCGGCGCAATTGAACCGGTGCGGACGTGCATCTGTGGTGACGTCCACCATCGTCTGGCAAGCTGGGCATGCGATTTGGGGATAGGTCGGCGTCGACGTTCGACGCGGGGCGCCGACAAGACGCGGGCTTGCAATGGCGGTGACCACCCAGATGACGGCTACCGCCCCCAGCGCGATCCCAATGAAGGCTATTGGATACCCAAAGACGGAGACGAGCAGAACAATCGGTGCAAGCACCAACTCAACGTACAGGTAGGTCCGCCTTCTTGACCTGGTAAAGCGCAGGCTAAGCATGAACGCTCCAAGCAACCCCACAACGGTGAGAAGCGTCAGCGTTAACGGAGCGTAAGCAATCGAGGCGGTCGGCAACGTGGAAAGTGAAAATTGCTCGTTCTGGTCAATGTTTTCACCTGACATCTGGATTCGGTCGCCCCATGGCATCCGCGAGACAGAGAAATCAAACGCCGTAGATTCACGAACAATGCTGCTGCTGAGCGCCGTCAGTGAAGACGAGCGGGCGTCCAACGTGAGGGAATATTCGCTCCACAACGGCGACGGTTGGACGACAATGAAATTTCTCAGCAAATCCAGACGGCTGCCATCCTCGACAAGTTCTGTTGTGGAAAATCGTAGCGTCACGGGGTGATTGATGACCGCACTTTGCCCGTTGAGATCAAGTTCAACTTTTATTTCATTGAAAGCACGGAAATCGCCGAGCAATTCATCCGTATCCAATCCCAAACCGGTGTTCATGTACACGGGACCAAGTCGAACCATTTGCCGCTCAAATTCAGCCTGCTCCACCTCTTCAACAAACCTGCTAACTCGGTCCTCATCCGAGACAGCACCGGCATCAAACGCCTGTAGAGGTGCTGACAAGGACGGGTTGTTATCGCCGATGTGGTCAAGGCCCCACCGCATCCAAAACGCTAATTCATCATCCACGGTGATGGTCGTCACCCGCTCCAACACCAAACCGCCGTCTTGACGCTTGAGGTTCATGGCGATATCAAGCACCATTTTGCTCCCGCCACCGTCGGTGCGCAGGGGTTCGTCGGGTGGGTAGTAGGTCCCGGTGCCGCCACCGGTGTCAAAGGTTTCAATGTCGTAATTGCTCGACCCTCGCAAGGATGGTTGCCCTGTTTGGAATTGAAGTTCAACCTCAACCCCGATGGTTTCCTGCCCTCCCGCTGCGTCGGTCCACGTCCACGTGACGCGGACGGTCTCGCCAACAGCCGTTTCTATCGGATCGCCTGAAACAGGGATACCGTTGACCTTGAGCACGATTGATTCGGCGATGGCAAGGGTGGAAAGACCCCATGGGGAATCCAAGCGAACCGCTAGATAGACATCAGAGCCTTCAACCTCAGGCTCAACCATGAAGATGTCCATCAAGGGGATGGTCGCTTCCAGCGAAGAAGGGTTATCCTCTCCGCCCCAGAAAAACTCGAGTTTTGCGTCCGCACCGGGCACGCTAAACAGAACGGTCTGCACCGCCAACTCGACCTCTATGTTGGATGAGCCTCCGGTTGTGAAGGCTTCAACATCGATATCAAACGTCAGTGTGCCCACCCCTTGCGCCAAGAATGAGGACGTGTTTTCTGTCTCTTTGGTAAAACTCTTCGATCCTACGCTTACCGTCGCTGTTGCGTCAACCCGAGCGCCCGCAGCGTTGGATACTTCGTAATCAATGGCAAAGGTCCAGGTGGACGACGGGACGTCTCCCGCCCATGTGTCCGGTAAAAGCCAACGACCTATGCTTTCTTGTGAGGAGATGGATGTTTCAACAGCGAAACTTTGCGGTTCCTCGCCGAGGTCGGAGGTGGAGGGCGTCAGTCGTTTGTTGCTATCGCTGCCGACGAGGTAGAGTTCAACCGGCGTGGCTTCGCAACAGACCAAGGTATCGTTCGTTGAGGCCGCTTGCGCTGGAACCATCAGCGGGGAGAGCACGGTTGCCATGAGAACCGCACATAGGAGAAGGGTTCGGCGCATTGTGCTCATCTATCCGAGACCATAACGGCTCATAACTTGAACTCATGGCCGTGAGCGGTTGCCGGTCAAAGTGCCTTCTCAAGAAGTGCCCCGAGCTCCTTTTCGAACAAGGTCACCAAGGCTTCACCAACCTCGCCCTGAAGTTCATCAGGGAGAAGACGAAGCCCAAGCCTCGTTGCCGCTCTCGTAGCCTTGAGTTCGGCGTAAATGCTTCGAGCTTTTGAGTGGAAATAGTAGGCCACGGCTTCCTTTATTTCGGCTTTGAGCTCTGGGTCCTCGTCGACCTTGGCCCTTATGTGACTCTTGAGTTCATCCTTCACGAGATCTCGAAAAGCCTCGATGACCAAATCTTCCGTGGACATCAATTCCTGTATTTGGTTCTGGATGCTGCCGGTCAACAAGCGCTCAATCGCCATGATGCGTCGACGCACTTCTATGGTTTCAATCCGTCGCTTGAGCAGGTACCGATAATTCTCCGGTCTGGAGCCAGGTGTCCAGCAGCGTCGAACCGAACACGCGACCTGCGTCGGCGTCCGAGGGCCAAGCCTTTTTCACTTCGTGAAGCTGACTGACCAGATCCTTTTCGCCATCACCAACGACCATGCGATGCCAAGCCAGAGCCTCAAGTCGAGGGGTGGAAAGTTCGGGTTCGGTGAGGCACGGCAGGATGAGTTCACTCAGGGCCATGCTTCGCTGCTCCACGTCCATCGTTGGCCATGCCCGTCGCAGGCGATTCAATTGCCGCTGAGACAACCCCGGCATCATCTCAACAGAGGGGTTCGAAACCTCCGGAAGAGGAACAACACGAAGCGTCCCCTCGTCTCTGAGATGATTGACCAGCAGCGTGTGAATCGGGTCCATGTTCGTGTCGAGACCCGCTCGCAACCACAAACCGAGAGAGATGAACGGCCGAAGTTTCCGGACGCGACGGCCGTTGGGTGCCAGCGACGCTGCGATAGAGGCAGCCTGCGCGACGGCATCTACCGCACCGCCGAGGCGACGTTGCGCCGAACCGAGTTCAACCGTTGTCGCAAGAGGAACCACATGGACGTGGGCATGTTCTTGCAAGTCGCCAACCTCCCACGTCGACGCTTCAGCATCCAACACGACCGTCAAGCCGCTGCTGCTGACTTCCCAAGCCACGTCTGCATCGCGCGGCAGATGGTGACGTGGTGTGAAGAAACGACGCCTGTATTTCACGCCAACATCAAGGCAGGCAGCTTCAAGCTGGCCGATGGCGAGAACACCCTCAAGCGTGGCCGGACCGGTGATGTGCACCATCTCTGCTTCTACCAATCTCGGACCGTACTGGGTAAGCAAATTGGCAACCGATTCAAAGACCGGTGTTGCAAGCACATCTCGCATGTTGGTTCATGCTTAGCAGGAACACCCGCCTCAAGAAGGTGTTCGTTCCAACAGTTGAATCACTCGACCATGAGGCGCAACTCGTCTCGCTTGTAGCGCCAGTCGCTCGGCAATCGCTTCTCGCCGATGTAGTAGGAGGCGAGACGACGAATTTTCGCTTCGGTGATTTCCAAAGCGCGCTTGTTGTGAATGTCTTTGTGGTTACCGGAACCGAGGTGGTTGATGATGGCCACGGCTTGGCGCATGAGGTTCATCATGTCCTCTGGGTAGGTACCCAGCATGTCTTGCTCAGCCAAGTACTGGCCAATTCGCTTTCCGAGCACAAGGCGTGCGTTTGGGACAGCGTGTTCGTCTCGGAGAATCGTTCCAATTTGTGCGGTGGACAGTCCGGATTTTGCGAGATCAAGAACGAGGGCCTCAACGGCTTCTTTGTCGGTGTTGGACCATTCAGGAGCCTCCGTCACGTGCGGTCGTGTTGAGCCACTCTGGCCTTTCCTTGACTTGTACATGCGTGCCATTTCACTTCACCAAGCGACTTTGCGACTTATCTCCCCTTCTTAACCACTCCGCCAGAGAGAGGTACGGAAAGGTCAGGATTTTTTCTTTCGCTGATGCGATTTTGCAAGGGTGCCGGGCGTACCTTTCCACTCCCAACCCGAAGCAACGGCTCTGGCAAGCCCGATGCACTCGCCGTTTTGAAGCACCCGCAAATCGTCCCCTGTTCGAATGCCTGCATCGGCCACTTTCACCAGCGAAGCAAAGACGTCGCCTTTCCAAGCGGCATCGTCCTTCAGGTGCACCGCTCGCAAGGCAGCGTGTTGGTGAAGATGGTCGATGGCACTTTTTGAGAACGAGAACCCGTTCCTATCGATCGACCAAACGGCGATTTGAACACCGTTGAGTTCCAACCGCCACCTTGGCAGTTTGCCACGTACAACCAAATCTTCGCACCAAGCATCCGTTAGGGTGGTCTTTCTTGCAATGCTTTTGAAGTGTTCTTTCAACCGTAAATTGTTCTTCTGATTGCGCAGGGAAAACACGGCTTTGGCCTCCTTAACGGCCTGCGACAGACGATTGAGGGCCTCGTGACTGGTGGCACCGTCCCCCTGCCTCGTGTTGACCACATCGGTCTCGAGAAAGTCAAGATTCAATTCTGTGTGATTGATGATGCGGCGATAACCGGTTCGTTGGACGAGCGCATGAAGCATGCGACGAACTCGAGCCAATTCATCCTCCGACCAATCGCCCGTCACTGGAACGTCGTAGTTGGCAGCGGGCCAAACGTCTTCCAAGTCGCGAGGTACCAGGCCGAGAGGTGACGTCATCATCACCTCATGACAGCCGGTAGAAGCCATGGCCCGAAGGAATTGGGTGTGGGACTTTGAGAGCCTGTATGGCTTTCTGGCCGAGCACGGAAGCAGCACCATCACCTCTCGGACGGGGCTCGGCGTTTCGTACCGCTCAACCATGAACGATTCCCAATCAACCACGAGCGGATCCGTCAGGGCTTGTGGGGCGTAGCACGGGAATTCAGTAGATGCAGGCCGATGCGAGGCCAAATTGCCGTCGTGCTGATGCATCAACTCATGATGCCTGCGCAAATGTTCCACGAGCCTCGGGCTTGACTGACTCTGACGGGTAGCGAGCGTTCTCAACTGTCCGCTTTGTATCGCTGCCCGCACTTCTTCGATGGACTGAATCATGTGCCTTACTTGAGACGCCAGCGTCGTGTCCTCGTGGGGGTGTGCCAATCTTGGACCCCAGGCCGTCAACAACACATCGTTGGCAGCTGCCTCGCGACAGCGCGTCAGATCAAACAAGTCGATACCCATTGAGGCAAGAACGGCGACGTTGTCAGGTCCAGACAAACCGGGAGCCCAAAGCAGGGCGCCGGGGAAACGGTGCTTGAGCGTGAGCACAGCCTTCGGCAGTTTACCCGGTTGGCTGGCCAGTTGCAAGGCGTCCGTGATCACGACGATTTCAGGCAACAATGAAGGGTCTGTCAGTCCATCATCATGGTTCATTCGTTGCCATGAGACAGGTAGCAGGGGCGAGGTGCCCTGCACTTCACCTGCGTTCGCATCCTCCAACGATGGCGGAAGCACATGACCCAGGTTTACCTCGTATTCTGGCCCTACCGTTTCAAAGGACGGCGGCACAAAACAACCCCGGGAAGCGACGGACAGCGTGGAAGGCAAGGATGCGGTGGTGGAAAACGAAAACGGAGCATGTGCCACCTCCAGAGCGGGGTCCTCTTCCATAAGCATGAGAGCGGGCGTAATTGAAGACGGCGATTTCCTGTCGCCCAACCCCCAAATACGAGCGTAGCGCTCACGATGCAAGACTGTACGCCCCAATGCACCGGCCATGAACCCTCGTGTAGGCGTGGCTTCTTGAAGAGTTTGAACCAAAGAAAGGGTGGATTTGAAAGCGTCCGCCGGCACGCAGGGTCATGGGTTGGTCAGCAGGGCAGCGACGGGCCTCGGGTCTGGCCCTGCTGCTGCTGCTCGTTCTTTTTCCGGTTCATGCCGTCGCGCAAAGTGAAGCGCTTCCTGCTGGAGATGTCGTGCATAGCCTCCACCTGGAGGCCAACCAGACGAAAGTTTACACAACGCCTTTAATCGCCGAATCGCCAACATTACTGGCGTGGGAATGCAACCAATGCACGCTGCAAGTTGACGAGGGTTCCAATGAATTGTCCGTCATCTCACACGGCCCAACAATGGTTGAGATTGAATCCTCCACGGGCGGACAAGCCATTCTGAACATCTCATCGACCTTTGATCAAACCATGGCATTGATGACGGTAAAAGGCATCAACACCGAACAACAGCCAAACCGGCCCGCACCCGGTAGCGTCGTCTCAACCACCCTCGTCAACACCTGCGACACGATGAGTGCCTGCGTGCTTGCTGAAAGCGGAACACTCTCCACGCAACCACCAGCGACAAACCAAACCGCCTTTCTTCACACCGGCGTGTCCACTTCAACGTCCGACCACCACCTGACCATGGACGTCTCGGAAGGCGACACCTTGGAGTGGCAATGGCTCGCATCGTCCCGCACCACGCATGTGCAATTCTACTTCCAAAACGAGACGGATGAACTGGTGCTCAGTGGCGTGCATTCCTCTGCTGAAAGGCACGCTGTTCTCAACTCGAGCGACGCCCAAGCGCACTATTGGACCGCTCCGGAAAACGGTCGGTTTGTGGCGGTGACCTCGACCGAGGCCGCCCGGTCCGTCTGGGCTGCAAACATCATACAGCACCCAAAGTCAACGGTTCATTCCCTCGTTGGCCTTAACCTGACTGAAGGTGCCGAAATCCTCGGCCACAACAGCGTAACGGCCCCTTTTGACTGGTCCGAAACCGAGCAATTGACCCTGCACTCACCGCTCGCTGACGTTCACTTTGCGGTTGACCAACTTCTCAACGGTGCATGGGTGGCTGGCACACCGATGAACCTCTCGGAGGGTGAAGAAGCGGTGATTTACCCTTATCCTGATGTTGTTGCCGGTCGTATCAGCGTTCAAGACACACCGGTCTTTTCCGTTGAGGTCGCAACAAATGATTTCTCTGATTTGTCAGGTCTCGAGGCGCCTTCATATTGGCCAAAGGAACTCGAGGTTGACAACAGCTCTTGGCCTGAAATCAACCTTACAGCCCCCATGTCTGGTGAATTTACGCTTGCCGTGCACGACACGGTGGATACCTATCGCATCGTTGTTGATGGATGGTCCGAATCGATCCACTTTGTTCAGTTTACCATCGATGGAGAAATCACCGGACTGGAAGCGCAAATGTGGGACATTGACCAAAACAGTGGCGAAGTCCTAGCGACTGACATCACCCGCCCGATCGGTGATGAGCTGAGAATTGGCTTGCAGATCGGTCGAGGGACGCATTACCTGCAAATTCGCTACCAAAACGCCACGCAGGTGACCCAACATCTGTGGGGTGAAGACGTGGATGAGCGGCGTTATGTCGTTCAACCGGGTTACACGTTGATGGACGAAGGCGATGAGCCGTGGTTCCCTCCCAGCGAAGACGCGGTTTATTGGGGCAACGTTGCCCGGTGGTTCATGGGATTGATGTTTTTGGCGCCTGTTGTTTACTTGGGCGTGCACATTCTGCGTTCCAAAGCGTTCGCTGAAGGTGTTGCTGCAAAAAAAGCCCGCCTGGCCTGGTACATCGAGAGGCTCAACAGCGGAAAAAGCAGCGCCAAGGAAGCCCGTGTTGACATCGCGAGAGCGCTCCATGCTGTTTCGCAACTGGCTTGGCAAGACGGCCTTGAGGCATGGGGTCCAAAACGCATTGAGCATCGGACGGAGGACCTCGCTCTGGCGGTTTGGAGCGTGGACAAACGGCTCGCAAAGAACGAGGGTGCTTGGCCGGTGGTGGTTGGCGTACAAGTGCTCAACGGCGAATGGGACCTGGCCGCTCTCCGATTTGACGCCCCTGAGGGTGAACCGTTTGAAGTGGTTCATGTCGAGCCACGTTTCTTGTTCCAAGGAGAGGAGATTTTCCTGGACACCATGGGACCGGGACAAAACACCTACCTCTTGGTGGATTTGATGGGTTCCGCACCGAAAGTGGACATTGAGTTCAACGGAAGAATGGACGGACAGCCGTTCGCCGCAAGAATTCCTGAAACGCTTAGCACCGATTCATGAGCGTCGGCGTTCCTCCGCATCATCACGAATGCTGGTCAGCGTGTCGCCCGGTGCCAACTCCGAGCGAACATCGTCAAGCGATTTTCGTACGGATTTTGCCACTTTTTTCGGCATGTGGAGTTTCAGGAGGACCACCACATCGCCCCGACCTCCGCCACGTTGACGGGGAAGGCCGCGTTTACGAATCTCGATGGTCTCGCCGGAATTGGAATAAGGTGGGACTTTGATACTGAGGGCTTTGCCATCAAGGTGCTCAAGTTCGACCGTCGTGCCCAGAACAAGGTCTGCGTATCCAAGCGGCAACGACATGATGAGGTCTGAACCCGACCGTTCAAACCATTCGTGCTGCTCGATCTCCAATTCGATGAACAAGTCTCCGGGCTCGCCGTTCCCCTGCGGAGCAGGCTCCCCTTTTCCACGCATACGCATTCTTGTGCCGTTTTCCGCTCCCTCGGGGACGTTGAACCTGAGCGTGCTTGATTTCATCTGCCGACCGATACCGTCGCAATCTGCGCAGGGTTGGTCCGCAGTTTTTCCTTTACCGCCGCAATCTCGACAGGGTTGAACCGCTTCCTGTATGAAGGGGCCAACCTGCTGGCGAACGCGCACTTGACCTTGACCGGAGCACGTAGCACAGGTCTTCAATTTCCCATCTTTTGCGCCCGTCCCCTGGCACGTATCGCAAGGCTCAGGAAGGTCGACAATCACTTCTTGCTCAGTGCCAAGGTAGACGTCTCTCATGTCGATGGAATGCCGAAGGAGGATGTCTGAACCACGGCTGGTTCGCCTTCTTCGGCCGCCACCACCAAAAAAGGAGGAGAAAAAATCACCACCCAGGATGTCTTCCAAGTTGATGTTGAAGCCACCGCCACCAAAACCCCCAAACGGAGAGCCTTGAGGGCCGTTATGACCAAACCTGTCGTACTGAGTCCGCTTCTGCTCATCGGACAAAACGGCATACGCCTCCTGAATTTCTTTGAATTTCTCCTCAGCATCCTGTTCTGTGCTGCGGTCTGGATGGTACTTACGAGCCAACCGTCGAAAGGCGTTCTTCAGGTCGCCCGAGCTTGCAGATTTCTCAACGCCCAAGACCTCGTAGTAGTCTCGTTTGTCGCTCATCTTGCCGTCCTCGCTTTGCACGATATGAAACCTGTTTTGAACCTCTCGCCTCCGATTCAAAGGTCAAGCCCGCAATGCGGGCAGAAACGCAAATTTGGAGCAACTGGAGCCTCGCACCCCCTGCAGACAGGGCCTGTGGTCGTCAAGCCGGGGACAGAAGAAGGTTTCATGCCCATCATGGCCATGCTTTCAAGTGACTCCACGGGTGTGGGTTGCTGTGCTTCGTTGGAAACCGTGGTCGTGCTGTCAACCACCCGCCCTGACGTGCTCATCACCGTTTCAACACCGCCGGAATCGCTCATTGAAGTCATGTTCACCTCGCCTTCATCCCGTTCCTTGTTCAGTCGAATCGGTGCGACAGGTCGTTGGGCCGTAACGGGGGTAGCGGTGGCTGCTCGGCGAAGCCTCTCTTGACGTTGGGCTTCACGGTCGGCACGGCTGTCAATGCCGAACAGACCCAGAACACCATCCAGGAAGCGATCCATGGGGCCAACCCGACGTTGAGCACCAATGGTGCCGGTGATGCGCTCTTCCTCAAAATTCGCGCTTCCTGAAACCCGAGCGTTGGCCCGCACGATGTGGTCGGCTTCGTTCAGCATCCGAACTTCCACCTTGTTGTCTTCCCCCAGTTCCATTTCTGGAGCTTCACCTGAAATAGCCGAGATGGGTTGAGAAAGACCCAACTGTGTTGTTTTGTCCATGGTGGCGTCAAGATGGACATCGGTTGACCACACGCCCCGTTCTTCTGCCTCGTAAACATGCTTTATTTTCCGCATCGCTTTGGCTCGGTTGTACTCAAAATCCTTCACAACAGCGGTGCGTCGGTAGACAACAACGCTCAGCGCCAAAGCAATCAGGTACCAGACGTACAGCAAACGAGGCTCGAGGTCAAAGATGCGCTTCAAAGGAGGGAGCGAAAAGTGAGTGGCACCCATGAGAAGAAGCGGCAAAGCGCTGAGACTCCTCTTTGTCAGGGTGCTGTTTTTCTTCATATCGCTCAAACCTCTTTCTTTGTTAATGACGCATTTGCCTCTTGAGTTCTTGTGTTTATCCACGGTCAGATGATGGTCGCCCCTTTCTCACAAGCCCGTCAACCAAACCGAGGCTGAAACTGGTATGAAGCATCAACAGGCACAGGGGCACCCCCAGAAGTGTTGAGAACCTTGGCTGGACGACGGCTTGGTGAACACCGGCCAGCAGCAAAGCCAGACCGTAGCATGCCGGTAGCAACCAATACAACGGCGAACCAACAAGAAACATGCTTCCCGTAAGTAGCAATCCCAACAAAGGAAGGAACTCCTGCCACTTGGCTCTTTTGGGATGTTTTAGCAACACTTTCGTCCGCCAGAAACCGTACCTGTGGCCCATTTTCCACCAGTTGCCGAGGTGCCGTCTTTTGTGCATCATCACCTCCGGAAGCGGATGACGGCGCAGCACAAAACCGGCTTTGATCAGGCGCATGGACAGTTCGCTGTCTTGGCTGGTCAGGAAATCTTCGTCCCATCCGTTCACCGCAACCACCGAGGCCCGGCGGTGCATCACGAAAGCCGGCGTTGATGTTTCAGAGATGGAGGTGAATTGGCTGAATTGCCCGCCGCTACGTCCCAGCGGTGACGCCAACGCACCGTCAACCCAAGCGGCGACCTGAGACGTCGTTTGTTCCACACCGACAACGCGGACACCGACACCCGCCAGACGTTCTCCTGCAGTGCTTTCGCAAGCCTCCCAAGCATCGAGACGCTGTTGCAGATGGTTTCTGTCAACCTGCGCGTGGCCAATCATTTCCACCATGTATTCCACGCTTTCGGGCAGGATTTCCATGGCCAGATTGCGTGCATGAGCCACGGTTTTGTTTGGGTTGTCAACGAGCACGACTTGCGGCCATTGAGGCCCAGTATGTTCGGCGATGAGGCGTTCCACCAAAGCGGGTGTGCCGTCAATTGAGCCTCCATCGAGCACGAGGACCATGTGCGAGGCTGGATCGATGGTTTGATGCAACAATCCATCTAGGCAGGCCTCGATGTAGTCAACCTCGTTCAAAACGGGGATGACCGTCGCCAACCTCAATTTGGCGACCTCACCCATGGTCTTCTGTTCTCACCAACGGTTTTCACCTCTTCCCTCATCTGCCTCTCGTGCAGTATGTTCTTTGACAACCACCGACTCGGAGGCGCATGGATGGACCCCGATTGCGATTAACGGGTATCGGTGAGGGGTTCAGCACCCAAATCAGGACAACACTTTCTGGCGCCGACTCGCCACGCCGGGTGCTTGAAGCGGTGCAATCGTTGTTCCCAGACATTGAGCATGAACCGGAGGAAGAACCCTGTTTTGGAAAGCCCACTTCGTTGACGTGGACCTTTGAAGACATTTCACTGGGACCTTTTCTCCAGCAGCTTCACGAACAGCGCATTTTGGACACGGCGCTCGACGCAATGTCGATGTCGCTGAACGGCAAATCAACCACCTTTCACCTTTCCAGACTTGCAGCCCTCGCAGGGAAAATTGCGTTTCCCATACCGGGGGACGAGCCGCTTGGAGGTGTCGTTCAGGTCTCCATATCCGGGGATGGATTGGACGACTGGCTGCAAGCCGCGACGTGGCACGCCGGCAGAAGCCAAATTCCGAGGCACATTAACGACGAGCACGGCATGGACGAGGATGGAGAATCTACGACTTGGGTTTGAGAACCTCGCCCAAGAAAGAAAACATCTCACCATCTCTTCCTGCCCAGTTCAGCGAAGGGTTGGTCTTGAGGGTCAACCAACGTACGGCTTGATGATCGACCAGTCGCATTTCTCCCACGGCTTCCATAGGTTGGGCACCGATGAGGTGGACTGCATAGGCGGCATCAACGGTTTCTCTGTACCATGTACCAAGGACATGAGTCGGAACATGGACAATAGCCAATTCTTCCCTCAACTCCCGCTCTATGGCCTCGTTTGTGCTTTCAAGAACCTCGCATTTTCCACCGGGGAACTCCCACAAGTCGGCATCATTGTGCCCCCGTCTTCTCTGGGCCACGAGCACTTGACTTTCTGCGTTTTGCAAGCAACCAGCGACAACATGCGTGGGTTCTCTGGGGTACGGCCGCAACATGTAGCCGAGGCAGGCTTCAACAAACTCAACAGCCTCTTGCAGGGATACCACGCCTTCGTCAGGCAAGTGCAAAAAGAGAACCGGCGGTGGAATTGGTCGGGACGTCGTCGCCTCCATCAACGCTTTCATCGTGGCGTGGTACGTTTCGTTGCAGAGGTAACCACCGGCATCAAGCGAGAGGCTGTAAGGCGTCGGAAAATGAGCCTCATCCCATATTGAAACGTCGATCCAGCAACCCCTGTGGCCATAGCCGTCTAACGGTGTTGCGTTAATTTGCCGACCAGCGTTGTCAGGAATGCGCATGTCCAACCGGTCGCGAGCCAATTGTTCAACTCGAGGCGTTTCACAACGCTCGCACAGACCAACGTGAAGGATAGCGTCCCATCTCGCCCCTTGTCGTACCCGTTGTGCCGTGTGTTGAGCCCCTTGCGCATCCACGGTCAGTTTGGTCGTTTCCACGTTAACATCGATCTCCTCACCGGTCCAAGGGCATGAAATCTTGCGTTGTCCGTTCACCATCTCAGCGACTTTTTCACTGATGTTCTCGCGGTGGTCGCCAAACGGCTCAAACCCCGTCACCAACACGCTGATTTCGGACGCCACGTCGTTCCCACAGAAAGGTCAGTTTTTGATTCATATCCTTTGTAGCCGGCGTCATCTTGACAAAGAAGAAACAACACCGAGGGGTATGGAAGAGGAGTTGGTGGTACAACTCACCCCTGAATCCTCGACCGAAAAAACCGGTATCTTCCCGGTCCGAATCGTCAAAGAAATCTGGAGAGAAATCACCTTCGGTGTTGGGACTTGGGGCGCTGTTCGTCCGTTGGTGGCGGCTGTTCTTGCAACCGTTCCGTTCTTGTTCCTCGGTCAGCACTTCAACAGAGAACACCGAAGGGGCGTTGAATGGGCTTTTCTGCAGATACCTCTGGCCCTCACGCTGGTGCTCTGGATAGGGCTTTACGTGTGGTCAATCTTTGACGCTTGGCGAGACGCCGTAGGCCTCATGGGCCAGTCTCAAGGCCAGAGTTGATCGCGTATTTCGATTGAGCCATCTGCGAGACCCGCAAGGTCGTTTCGGTCGTCGTTGTCAAAATCGTTGGGCAGTGTACCGAAAATGAAATTTGAGACATCAGCCGACTCGACCGCCCAGTACATCACGGAATCCTCGTTGTTGGAATGGCCGGGATGTTCGTCATCTTCGTGGTCCACGGGCGACTGGTAGACCAGGTTCACCAGACCGAGCAGGTGGCCGACTTCATGAACAAGGACGCTGTTTTCCACGTCTTCCACAGAGGGTCGACCAAAAGGACCGTCCGCCTCATCAATGGAATCTCCGAACAGAGCGACCGTGGAGGCATCGACGGCTACGCCGAGCACAGAATCTGTTTCGTAGGTGCCCGCCGGGAACAGGACCTGCCAGTAGAGTGTGGTGCCGTCGCGCGGCGAGGTGTCTTTTTGCTCCCAACCTTTGTCCCGCACGTCTTGCGCAGTCCAAGCACCTTCGTGTTGGAAATCAACCTCGTTGTACTCTACAGAAATGCCAGATGGCTTGTCGCAAACGCTGTTCAACCGTTCCACGAGCATGTCGGCACTGCTGGAGAAGGGTCTGTACCCGGGTTCATGATCGATTTCAATCACCATCGAGGTGTACATGCTGCTGCGCAAGCAAGCGAGCGTGAGACCACCTGGTACGCCTTTCTTCTCAGGGAGAATATCGAAGGAATCGCTGCCGATGCACCCCGAGAGTCCGCTGCAAAAGAACGCAGCAACCAGCAAAACCACGATTTGATTGCTCTTCATTGATGCTCCCTCGTTTGCGTTGCTTTTGAATGCCTGCTTACCAATCGTCCGGAATGTTCAGGGGAGAAAACAGTTGACCGGGACCTTTTGCCGAGGCGAGTTGTGTTCGAGCAAGATGTTCCCACTGGCGCAGAGCCAACAGGGCGTCGATGACGCTGGCGTTGATTTCAATCAGCGTTACCCGTATCAGCGTGTCAAGAATGTCCATTCGTTGATGGTCCACGATTTCCATGACCTTTTCCAGCGCAAACGTCGAGTCCTGCGGCCCCTGTTGATCGTCGACCGGCCAAGGGCTGTGGACCCGCTCTCCAACGGTTTGTCCTGTGGCTTCAAGATGGTCGGTAAGGGTGGTCATGAGTTGGTTCACGTGTTTCTGGATAACGAGCGAAACCTCAACCAGCGGCATGCTGAGTTGGTTGACGAGGTTGACGGTGCGCTCGGTAAGCGTTACAAGCCCCTCAACCGTTTCATCAGACACCGTGGTTCCCTCACTTCTTGGCGAGTGCGTCGATGTATTGCCAACCGTACGAATTCCATTGGTCTTGTGTCCACCCGTCAGGAAGCCCTGTCGGCGGGAGTGGGGCAGGTTTGCTGCGGTCGGGCCCGGGTCGCATTTGAGGTGGAGGAGGCGGGGTACTCACGGCGGCCACAGGAGCGACTGGCGCCAGCTCTGGCAGGTCTTTTGACGATCTCATCTCCTCGGCAACAACCTCGGTTTGGTCAGCTTGCTCCTCTTCGGTTTCAGGCGCCAGCATGCGACGTCGCAGCACCATGGCGTAGAGGGCAAAGGATACAGAGCCGAGGGCTATGACAAACAAGGCGACGCTGAAAATATCCGTGCTTACCTGCTGGGAGAGGGCTTCACCGTCCCGAACGGTCTCTTGTTTGATAAGCAAGGAATCCACGGTGTATCGATCCATCTCGACACCATCAACCAGTACAAGCACGCGGTAGTCAATGCTTGACCCTGCAGGGCCGTCCGCATCCACCGGCAACGATACCGAGAGGGCGTCCCCAGCCGTCGTCTCCACCTCAACTTCCGAGACCGTGGACCAGAACCCACCGTCGACTAGTTGCTGCAGAGCAAACACGACCTTGCCGTTCCCACCGTTGTTGGTGGCGTCAACCATCATGTTGGCCCGCTCGCCTTCGTAGGGGCTGGGCACGTCCCAACTGAGCGATGAAGCGACGTCTTGCAGGTTGATTTGCGGTCCGAGAATGGCCAGTGGCCAAGTCGCTACCGGGTCATTCATTGAGTTTGAGACCGTATCAAACGGGTTTCCAGCCTCATCGGAACCTGAGACCCAAACATCAACGGTGTAGGACGGAAGGAGTGTTGTTGCACCCGAATCGGTCAAATCAAGCACACCACTCCAGAAGTATTGTTGCCCAAACGGCGTGATGTCCGGTAGCAAAACGCTTCCACGGGAAATTTCCGCCTCGCCCGCCTTCACCCTGTAGTGAAGAACGGCGGCTTCTCCAAATTCGAATCCATTTTCGTCGTTTGTGATAAGGACGACATTGAGGTTGTCTGCCTCACCAATAGAGAGAGGGGACCCACTCGTCACGTCGTTCAACGTGATGTCGTCAATCGTCGGTCTCGCGCTGTCAACGGCGAGACGCACACGGGGTGAAAACGCCGTCTCGTCAAGGGCGAGGCCAGGTAGGTCGTCCATGCTGAGGCGCAGGTCCAGTCGCCCTGACCGCACTGCGGGAACAAGAAGGTCCAGGCTGAACTCGCCATCATCCCTTGTAGAGGTCCGCCAGTTGTTCTCATAATCACCAAAGACGACATCGAAGGCACCGGCAGGTGCAGGGGTTTCGTCCTCCGAAAACAACACGCGCCCAGAGACACGAAGGGCTTGACCTGCACCGATGATGGTTTCAAAATTCTCCTCGTTGTAGTGGTTCTCGCTGTTTCGCAGTTCGATGGCTCGAATTTTCCCCGACTGCGTGTCAAACCGGAAGTCGTTGTCAAGACTCCACCAGTCATCGCCTAGGCCTTCTTCAACCTCGAAACAAGGCGTGATCTCGTTATCGTTGCACGGTTGGTCGGTGACACGTATTTTCGGCAGGAAGTGAGATTCTCCGTCCGTGTCGTAGGATTCAGGGAACAGCCATGTGAGTTGGAACTTTGCTTGAATAACGACGACGGAGTCGTTATTTTCCTCCAAATTCACGGAGGAATAAAGATTCGATACGGCGATGTTATCGGAACCTGAGGTCATAACGGCGACAGGGTGACCATCAGCTCCCTCGTCGAGCGTGATGAACATCGACGATTCCTCATCGTCAAAGTCACCAGCAAGGGCGACCTGAACGTATTGAATATCTTGCCAGCCGTTGATGTCGCTGAGCTTTATCTGTGCCGTGTAAGGCACACCCGGATGCAGTGGCTCGTAATCATCGTGGCCAAGGATGGATGAGTTACCCAAGTCAACCTCGGGTTCGAATTCTTGACGGATAAAGTACGTCGAGAGATCGGCGTCCCAGTCCGGCATCACCTCGCCAGGACGGAACCCGCAAGTCACAGTAGATGCCGGGCAAACAGGCCCCTTGCCCATCGCGATTTCGTTTTGTTGTTCGTCTTGGCCGGTGATGTAGAACGAGACGCGTTGTTTGTGAAGCAGCATTGAATCATCAATGAGGCCTTCGAAGATGTTCAGTCCACCCGCTCTGGTTTCCGGCGAGGAGAGGGTTTTCACCTCGTATTCGTCCTCGTTTGGCAAACCATCGAAGTTGTAGTCGGTGCAGCCAATGGCGTCGCTCGCTTTGCAACCAACCCAGTAATGCAGGTTCAATTGACGGGGCGGGTCCACCGAATCCTGAACAACGATCGAAACCGATTGACCAACCCCTGGTGCCCCTGCATGTCGTTCCTCGTTGTCCATCGGTGTTGCACTGAGGACAAGGGGTGAATTGCCATCCAAGATGAGTCGGATGGTGTTGTAGTTCGGGTTTGTATAAGTTGAGCCGTTTTCGAGATCGACCGCCTGCACGTAGAAAATCATGCCACCGGGCTCTGATTCAACAGGGGAGACAAACGTCATGTTGTAAGCACCGAATGCAGGGTTGGCCTCTTCGTAAAGGACGACAGGTTCCCCCATTGGATCGCCGTCGTAGGTTACGTTTTGGCCAAGCACGCGCAGGGAAAAACTGCCTGCAGGCGGCATCAATTGTGAATCTTGGAAATGAATGGAGCCGCTGAAACTGATGTTAAAGCCCCCTCGGACCCAATCCATCGGGAACAACTGCCGCCCCGTTTCTTCCCAGACCCTCAAACCGTCCAGTTGAATGTCGTTTTCAACGACGAGGTCCATGTCGGGAGTGGTCCACTGGTCCACGGCAATGCCTAGGTCGTCCTCGACGGAAACAATGGCTTCCGTGCTGCGCTCGTCATCCCACGACCAGTTGACTTTGGTTGGCATCCAGACAGAAACCACGCCATCTGCATCCTCCACAGAAGTGCAGTTGGCAGCGTCAAAGACAACGATGCCACCGGCATCGGAATTCACGGTGCAACTGTCACCTCGTTGCCATGTGAAGTTCGGGTTGTCGCCATGAGCGTGTTCGATGGCGATCACGGCCTTCGTCACGTGGTCAACCTCGTCCCCCGGAGCGATTCGGGTGATGAAGTTGCGGTACAAGCCATCCGGAGCTGCAAGACCACCCTCAAACGAAGCCCCTACGGCTCTTGTTTGCATGGCGTACGTGATGTCGATGTTTGAAATTTTGACCCGTCCGGAACTCGCAGCTTTCACAGCGATAGGGATGTCGACGAAACCGTCGCCGTTTTCGGGAACGTGGTCGTTGAAGGCGGCCACCAACGTGGGGGCTTTCTTGACGATAGCACCAACCGGGGAGTCGTCGGAAGCGACGACGGAAGATTCGTTGAGGAAAATATCCGCCTCCCAGTCGTACGTGCCGTCGGCCCCAACATCGAGCATCGGGCGGTCTGGGTAGCCTTCCTCATACTCCAGAACAAACTCGTCAATCGACGGAGAAACACTGGCGTCCGTTGTTTCGTAAAACACGGCGTAACGAAGGGTGTTGCCAGCCGCTTGGGTGGAGAAACTCCTTTCCTGATTGTTTGAAGCGTCAAGCCACGTGGTGCCGTTGTCGTTGGAGACCTTGACCTCAATGGAGGTCTGGGACGGTGCGTCAGCAATCCATTGGGGTCGGACTTTCCCGACTTTTGTTCCCGTGTTGAACGACGGTGACAACCAATTCCCGCTGGTTTCGTAAGCGGTGGAATATTCAACGTCAACCCACCACGATACGGCCGTGGAGCCGATGAGTTGCGCTTTCCAAATCAGTTCCTTACCGGGATGGTCAAAGTGTATGGTGGATTCGGATTCGACCTCCTCCCAATGGGTCCCGTTGTCTGCTGAAATCCAGTAGTCCACGCGGTCGCCAATGGACGCTGCTGACCAATACGTTTCCACGTTTGCGGAGAGAACCTCGTCGCCGGAGTGAACGACTTCGCCGTACCACGTCGTGGTCCCGGGAGCGGGTGTGGTTTCGTACATCCACCCCGTTCCAAATTCACGGTAGTAGAGGGTGGCGCCCGACCATGTTGAGTAGCCACAGTCAACGGTCACGAAGCGTTCACCGTCGAACTGCAAACCGTAGCCCAAGCGAGAAATTTGTTTTGTCGTGGACTCAGGAATCAGCGCCGAAGAACTCCCCGATACCGACCAAGCTTCTAGTTGATCCCGGTCGTTGTAGGGGGAGTCTTCTTGACAACGCATGTAAAATGTTGAACCGTTTACTTCTAGGCCTCGCAGCATTTGTTTGGAACTGCTCCCGTATGTGCCTCCGCATTCCCAGCTCGAGCCACTGGCCGAGGTGTAGCTGTAAAAGTCCGAACTGCGCGTGTACGTTGACGTCCCGTCGCTCTCAAATTCGTAAGCATAGAGTCGATTCATGGCGTTGTGGGCCACCCAAACTTTGCCCGTCTGACGGTCGTAAGCGATGCCGGTGTACTCACCGACGGATGGCGAGATATCGTAGGAATCAATGCATGTCCAGGTATCGTCTCTCGAGATGTCCATCTCCATGACGCGATGGTAATTCACCGGAGCGGTGGAACCGTAGGTGTACCTGTAGCCTGAAAGGATGCCGAAAAGGCGTTCATCGTCGGTGATCGTCCAGTCTCGGAAACCGTAGTAGCCGTAGTAAGAGGAGGAGTGTTTCTGCGGGAGGGTGCACGCTGCTTTGTCCAAGGTGATGACCGATTCACGAGAAGCGTTGTTGGGGTACAACCGTTCAACAATGTTGCTGAAGGTAGACGAAGACCATGTTGACAAGAACAGCCAGTCGTGATGTTTCAGGATGGCTCCTTGGCTTTGCGCCATGAAACTTGACGAAGTTTTGGTCAATTGTTGGGAATACAACGCTTCGGTAGCGTTTGAGGTGTGCGGCTGTCGCAGGGCGTAAGAGCCGTTGTCGAGCCAGGCGTCTGAATTGGGGTCAACATAAGCATCCCCTGCATGAGGCAAGAAGTTTCGACTCACGTTGCTCATGGCGAGGGTTAAGTCGCCCGACCGGTCGTCAATATCAGCCTCTGTACCCCGAATCCAATGATCCCTGTCGTCTGTGACGATTTGTGACCAGCCGGTTGCTGATGCCCCCGATAGGGTCATGCTCACGTCTGTTACGAGGGCCCCTCTGGGTAGGGAAACAGCGGCTCCCATGTCTGGATTTGCTCCTTGATACAGGGCGATGTGTTCTACTGAACCGTCGCTGAACTCGTAGACGTGCCTGGTTCCTGACGCAGCCTCAGCCTCCGATATCATCACCTCTGCTAGTGGACCGAGCGGGGTGAAAACCATCATGGAGACGAGAAGGAAAAACACGGCTCGGGTATGGAACCGTTGCTTGCCGCCACCGTGCATGTTTCCCACACGCTCCAGTTACCATTTGAATGATGCGGTTTGGGGGCAACACAACGACGTCGTCAATTGGTCTGACGAGAATCGTAGCGAATTGGCGAAGAATCGCCACGAACGCCGTCCTCTTCGTCATCCCTTACTTCGAACCAATCGTTCATCCAGTCGCCATCCGTATCCCAATTTTTGGGGCTGCTGCCCTCGGCGAGGTGATCGTCATCGAAGTCGAGCAAATACCAGCCGTATTCGTGTTCGCCAACGTTTCGCACCGGTGGCGTGTTCGGGGAACCGGCGTAGTAAATGTCCCAGGCATCGGTGCGGTTCCCTGCCATCAGGACGATGTCGTCTGACGGGTCAACGATGAGGTAGTTTGTGTCGCGGTCGTCAACGATGTAGCCGTACTGATTGTCCGGTCCTCCGTACTTATCGAGTTTCAAATAATTCAACGTCAATTCGTTGGATTGCCCGAGGCCCAAAATGGCCGCTCTGAACTGCCATCCTTCGGTGACGGGCATGCCTTCGTGGGTCAAACCGCTGAGCCTGACCGCATTCGGCGAAGCGTAATCGCTCGTGGTAATGGCGTAGAATTCCTGGAAATTCGTGTAAGATTCGTAACTGCATCCTGCCCCAGAACAATCCCAATTGCCGTCTTGGTCAGGATCTTCGTTGGCGTCGTTTGGATTGGCAGGGTCCAACGTGAACCATGTGAATTCGGTATCGGGCCTCCCCAGCGTTCCTCCTGAGCCGTCTTGAGACAATGGCAGGCAGGAGGTTGTGTCGGTGTTGCAGGCACCACCCGTCGCCACATCTATCCAAACGACACGAATGTTGAGGAACGAACTGAAATTGTCGTTGCTCTCGTTCCATGCCATCTTGTACTCGTACCAGTCGGGAAGCATGTCACCGTCAGTATCGTTGTCGCTTGGGTTTGAGCCGTACTTGAACACCTCTCGGCCATCAGAATAGTTGTAATCCCTCACATGAGAAACGACAGCGCCGTTCTCCACCGTGGTGATGAACGTACGGCTGTCTGCATCGCTGTCGTTCAAATCCGGTCGGGTTTGGTTGTCGTACTCCATGAAGTTCGTGAACGGCAAATCGCCCACCCCGTTTTGAACGGTAATGCCAGACGGCGTGAACACCCTGTTTTCCCACGAACCTTGTTCGGCTGGGATGTCGAAGCTGGTCCGGTCGTACCATCCGTCGTGGTCCCCGTCGTAATCCACGTCCCACGGATTCAACGGGTTGGCCGCCCAGTGATTCTCGGTCGTGATGTCGTCCATTCCGTAGATTGCATAGCAATACTCCCATCCATCGGGGATACCGTCGCTGTCGGAATCAGGATGTGTTGGGTCGGCGACGCCACGCAAACTTCGATTGAAATTTTCATTGTCCAATGAGTTGATTTTCTCCATACGCTCAAGGGATTCCTGTCCTTTTTTGATGAAGTCTTGGTACAACGCTTGTTGTGCTTGAAGAGGTGAAAACCCGAGTTCCTCTTGATAAGCCGCCATGGCATCCTCACCGAAATCAATGATGCCGAGATTTGCAGGAACGGTGTTTCGGGTCAGGAATTTACCCCAGGTTCTGGATTCCCATTCACGCAGATTGCTGAAGGTTTCGTTGACGTCGATGCTTCCATCGCCGTTGCAGTCGAAACTGTCTTGATCCGAATCCAAGTTCACATCCCCGTCAATAAGCGGGTTGATCGACCACCGGTTTTGGTCCAAGTCCCATGAGGTGAACCAGTATTCGAAGCCGTCGTACATGCCGTCGCCATCCGTATCGGCAATGGTCGGATCGGTCATGCCCAAAACCACCTCGATGAAGGCGTTGGGTGGTTCACCTTGTTGCCAAGCGTTGAAGTCGTTGAGGAGCCGTTTTCCGCGCGTTTCCTTTGAAATGAGAATGTTAAACACGCGCTGGGCTTTCTCGGTGGGTTGTTGGAAATCACCGTCGATGTGCAGAAGCGGCGCATCGCTCGGGTGGTCAACACCATTGTCGGGTTGCTGGGTCGCCAGGGCAAATTCTTGGCGATCGTTGAGTCCGTCCTCGTCCCCGTCAAAATCGCCATCACCGGCCACGAGGGGGTTGAGCGTCCAGACCCCGGCTGAGACGTTCCACGTGGTGAACAACAGCTCCACCCCATCAAGCATACCGTCGCCGTCCGTATCCACATTGTTCGGGTCGGCCGTCAAACCCGTCAGGTTGGTCTGATTTTCCGTCAAGAAATCGCCGAACGAAGCGGTGGTCGGTATCCCCGGCCACTGTTGCAGGGCGAAGGATAGACCGATGGTGGTGACGAACCACTGTGGCGATGAGCGGTTCACATCGGTTTCAGAGAGCATCGGTGAAATGACGTTGTACTCTTCCCAGTTGGTCATGCCGTCGTCGTCAGCGTCTTGCCACCGGTCGGTTGAGTCGAGGGGATTGAGCGTCCAAGCGTCGTCGAGAAGGTTCCATCTCGCAAACCATATCTCCCAGCCGTCCGGCATGCCGTCAGCATCGGTGTCGGCGTCCAACGGGTCTGCTGCACCGATGCTGTATTCGGATAAACCGGCCGTTACCGAACCCGACGCTCTGTCAGCAAACGTGTCTTCTGGTGCACCCAAATCGGCGATGTTGTCAAACAACTTCGTGGTAAAGTTTCCTGGAACGGCTTCCCCATCCAGCGTTAAGTTGCCGTTGAAAAGGTCGGAGCGAATGTGGTATTCGAGGTAGTTCACAAAGGCTTCATCCAAGGAAATCTCCCCGTCCCGATTCACGTCGTACCCATCGCCGTCTGGGTTTTCAAAAGCGTCGGAGCCGTTGAGCGGGTTAACACCACGTCGGGATGGGTCCCACGAACAGAGCCCTTTGGATTCCCAGCCGTCGGGAAGGGTGTCGCCATCGGAGTCAACGAGGTTTGGGTCGGCAACCGCCCACGATTCGGCGGCCTCTGGGGATTCGCCGTAGTCCTCAAGCAGGTCGCCATCAATGCCCATGAGGCGGACGATGGACCACTGGTACTCGCAAAGGTTGGGTAAACCGTCACCGTCCGCATCCCAGTTGGCGTCCTCAGGCCTCAGCGGGTCGAGACTCCAATTGTTCCCACCGGTAAACGAATCGCCGATCCATCGGCGGTGTTGAATCTCCCACCCGTCAGGCATGCCGTCGCCATCAGAGTCGTGGTTCGTGGGGTCCGTAGCCGTGTCTACGTTAGCGATGGCGAGGTAAGTAGCGTTGGCAGCCTGACCCTTGCTTTCATCGCAGAGGTATTCCATTTGCACCGTGTAGTAGCACCAGAGGTTGGATTGTTCGTAGAAGAAGCCGTAATGTTCAGCACCATCCCCAAGTCCGTCCCCGTCGGTGTCGCCAATTCTGGGGTCGGTTGAATTGTACCCCTCTGGCGTGGTTTTTGTGTAGCGGAACTCGTCGAGGTTGGTCCACAATCGGTCGAGACTCATATCGGCCGACTGGTCGAGGTTGATGCCGTCTGCATCCGGGTCGTACAAAGCGTCCCATGGGTCTGTGGGGTCGAGGCCGTGAACGACTTCCCAACCGTCCGGCATGCCGTCGGCATCGGAGTCGTTGGCCCCCGGGTCCATCAGTTGAAGGTTGGCAAACTGACCGGGTGTGGCCGAACCATACACCGTGACGTTGCCCTCTTCCACAGAGGTGGTGATGGCGACGATTTGACCGGGGAGCCGAGTCTGGTCTTGAAGACCGTAAACAGCGTCGTGATCGCCTGCGATGGCCCAAAGGCCCCAGGCTGAACCAATAAGGATTTCATCACCGGTCGGATGAATGGCGTAGATGTTGTTGGTGTCTTGGGAGAGTTTGCCATCGACACCAGGGTGGACGTAAAGCCCGCTGTGCTCGATCATGTCTTCGATAAGGTCCAATTTGTGAACGCCTGAGGGCGTACCAAACCACAAGGCCTGAGCGTTGTTTGCCGACGGGCCGTCCAAGACCAAGGTGCGAACATCGGCCGGGTTGTCGTTGACACCGAGCGGTAAACTCCGCAATTCGTCAACGTTCGTCGGTATAGGATTGGTCTCTCGGGTGAAGAAAAACCGCCACTCACCGGTCGCTTCATCCCTGGCTGTTGGTGTGTCTACAACCAACAAACCGCGATCGGTACCAACGAAAAGATGGAACGTCGAGCCACCGACAAGGCCGTGCTGAATCGCGGAGACCGAGGCGTTGGCCTCACCGAGCCCGGCTTTCAGACCCGCCCCAATTTCGGACGTGGTGATGATGTTGGCGTTGCCGTCGATTTCAATGACGAGGCCTTCACCTCCGTCGCCGAGTCCTATGACGTGGAGGTTCGTGTCTTCGCCGGCCAACGGCGCCACAGCGTTCACTTTCTCAGCGAAGCTCCAGGACCATGTGGGCATCGAACCAAGGGCTCCATCCGCTAGTAGCGGCGCCACAGCGAAACCCGCTGTTGTTCCAAGAACCGCTGCGTAGGGAAGGCCGTTTGAGCGAGCCAAGAAACCATCATTGAGGACAATGCCCTCGGGTAACCAGTGATGGGATTGGGCGTTCTGTTCGCTATCAAGAACGCTCACACCGTATTTTGTCATGGCGTAAATTTTGCCACCGTTTTCGTCCAACGAGCGAATGTCATGATGCATCACGGCCAAAGTGTCCGCAGGCGCATCGTAAACGAGTGGCATCGTCGTGAAATCAATTTCGTCCCCTACATACGTCGATTTTAGTCCAGGATAAACCGTGTTTCCGTCGTCATAGTGAACCAGGTATTCTTCCAAAGTGGACAGGGCTTCGCCCAACTTCAGCGCTGTTTCGGTCCGAGAAACGTCGTCAGAAAGGCCACCGTCACGGTTGGCGTCCCACCCATCGTTGTCAGGATCGTCCAAGGCGTTGGAGCGGTTGAGTGGATTGAGCCCGAAGTGGACCTCCCATCCATCCGGTATGCCGTCTCCGAAGGAAGGATACAGCGGCCTGATGGAAAAACCGTCCCATAGGTATCGGTCAGAATCGTCCATCAACGGGTCGGTGCCCAACCACAAGTCTTCTCCAACCGGATTGGCCGCAGTTTTTGTGCACGCCGCCAGAAGGTTGTGGAACGTGGCGTTGTTGCCTGATGGCAGGTATGGCCAGTTCTTGAGAACCGAACCCTCAGGCTCGGTGGCGTAGCACCAAAGCCCATCAAGTTCTGCCGTAAAATTGGATGGCATACCGTAGGCATACTCCTCCGGGGCCGTGTACCGCTCGGAATCGCTCAGTATGCCATCGCGATTCACGTCAAAACCGTCGTTATCGCTGTCCAACGTGACATCGCTTCCGTTGAGCGGGTCAAAGGAAGGGCATGAGTACCGCAGGTCAACAGGGTCGAAACCGCCCAAACGATGGCACATGTAGACTTCGTACCCGTCAGGCATGCCGTCGCCATCCGTATCGGAAATGCGAGGGTCAAGGTACATGCGATTGTTGTTCTCATCAAGTTCTCCGGTCAAGCCTCGTGGGAAGCCAGGAGCGGTGCAATTCGCTGGATAGGGCCAGCAATACTCCTCGGTGGCGTTGAGACCGTCGATGTCGTTGTCCAAATCGTTGTCCGCCGTGTCCTTGTCAAGTCCGGGAATGGAAACGTCCCGGCCGTCCACGGCGGTCCAGTTCATCCACTCTTCAAACAGATTTTCGTGAACATCCGGAATGGAGTCACCGTCCGTGTCCGTCTTTTGGGGACCACCGGAAGTGGCGTCTTCTGGGTGAACGTTGGCCACGTTGGAGATGGCCGGGAACTGCGACATGAACAACAGGCTTGCAACCACTGCAAGCGTCGTCAAAATGGCTGTTTGGCTTCGTCGCATCAAGACACCGTCTGCGAAGGCGCAGCCTCGCTTGTATTTTCTCTGTTCAAATTGCTTATGATGTTGATGGAACATTGTTCATACAAAATGCGACTGATGACGCAGTTCTTGGCTGAAAAACAGCCGCTCTTTTCCTCAAGAAGCGGTGTATTCAAGTTCCTTCCGCGATGCTCGCTTTGTGTTCGCATGACGATGACCATCACGCATCTTGGTTCAGGCAGCCGAGGCAACTCAACGCTGCTGGAAACGCCCCGTGCGAAAGTGCTCATCGACCAGGGTTTCAGCGGCGCCCAGTTGGTGAAGCGGCTGGCCCGTCTGCAACTCACACCAGATGACATTGATTGCGTCTTTCTTTCCCACCACCACGGCGACCACGGTGGAGGGGCCAAAATGCTTCAAACAAAATGGAACATACCCGTGTTGGCCAACGAGCGAACCGCCCTTGAATTGGACCTTGTGCCGGAAATGACGACGTTCTTTGAAGCCCTCGACCTCGTTAAAGTTGGTTCGGATTTAGCCGTTCTGCCCGTTCCCGTACCTCATGCAGGTTCGGACAACGTGGGGTTCGTGGCCAGTTACGGCGGTGAGCGAGCGGCGATCATCACGGATTTGGGCTCCTGGACTGAAGAACTGGTCACGCACGTGCGTGGATGCGAGCACATCTCGGTGGAAGCCAATTACGACCACAATCGGCTGATGCACGGGCCCTATCCTTACTCCCTAAAAGACCGCATTTCAGGTCGAGGAGGGCACCTGTCGAACGAGCAGACCGGGCGGTTTCTGGCGGAAGTTTGCACGGAGGCCACGCGAAGCATCACCCTGATGCACCTCAGCGAGAAAAACAACCTTCCACACCTCGCAGAATCCACCGTGCTCTACTTCATCGATGAAGTGTTCAGCGGTGACTTGCGAATTTCCGGCCAAAACGGCCCTGACTTTTCCCACTACATCGGCCAAGAATCGACCGTCGTCAAGCCGAACGAAAAGGTCGCCAAATGACCGACACACCCTACTTTGAGGTCAATGGCTAAATGATACGGGGTTGTGTCAACCTTGTGAACCGAGCGAGCGTGCAGTTTGCGTCTCACCGCCGCGTGGGAGATGAGCGTGCTGTAAGCGAGGTTTTGGGCGTGGTGATGTTGCTGGCCATGGTCATCACCATCATGGGCGGAGTCTGGATTTTTCTCAACCCGTACCTCTCGGATTTTGAGGACAACACCAACTGGAATTCTGCCACCGGCCTCGCTGAGCGAATTGAGGACCGGCTCGAGGTGGCGGGCAACGCTCCTGAAGGCACAGGTTTCAGGAACACGCTGGCCATTCAATCCACAGCAATTCGCTCGGTACAGAACATCGAGCACTGGACCATTGCGGCGGATTTGACGGACGGTGAACGGATCGCCATACGCCAGGTCAACGACACCACCTTCGGTGTTCTGACCGCGAACGAAACCGCCCGCAGCATTCGTGTGGAGTCCCCCGGTGTGGTCTACGAACAGCAACTTCCGGTAAGCCACCTCGAGGTGTTTGTAACCCACAACGCAAGCGCCTCTCACTGGATATCCGTCACCGTCTACGGTGCCGATAACGAACCGCTGCATCGGCATGTGTCCTGGACCGTCTCAGGGCTCCAAATCACCACGTCTCTTGGGCAAGGTGAACACCAAATCGTCCTCATGAACAACGCCCGAGCCGAACGGTTTCCCAACGAGGCGTGGGAGGTGAGCGCCATGCCACTGGTGGAGTTTGACCGCATGGCAAACGATGAGTTACGTCTTTCCATCCTGCTCACGGACATCATCGCCAACGGCAGCATTGGTTCCGGCTCCAACGTCGGTATGCAGTTTGTGTCGCAGGGCCCGCTCACCTTGTTCAGTGGACGAGCCTACAACGTGAACTTCAACGTGCACAACGCCCTCCACGACGTGATATCGCCCCAGTACCACAACAACTGGCTGGCTGACTACACCATTGAGAGGTCAGCGGGAACGTTGGACACCTTCATCGGTTTTTCACCGTACGAAAGAGCCAGCGGAGCCGACGGATTCAGCGTGTCCTCACAGGCGTTTCCACTTTACTTTGAGGTGGACGTTCAACGGGTGGAGGTGAGTTCGTGAACGGAACCCTGCGCCGAGATGAAGAGGGGGTATCGGCGGCCGTTGCCACCGTGCTCTTGTTCGGCGGCGTGCTGTCCATCATCGGTTTGATGATGATCTCCATGATGCCCGTCATCGAAGAATTGGAAGGCTCCGTCGAACGCCACGATATGTCAGCCCAAATGGCGCTGCTCGCTCATGAAACGTCCGCCCTAAGCGAGCGAGGTATGCCAGGAGATTCAGCGCATAGCACACTCATCCCCGTGGACGGAGAGCTTGTTTGGGACAGCTTGCGAGGCGGTATGTGGTATTCTGCAACATGGGTCGAGGACATGAGTTTGAGGGCGCGCGGGGCGCTTGACTTTGACGACCAACTCGAAATTCGTCACCCGGAAAGTTTCGTTGAGGCCGTTTGCATTACCGACCTTCGCTTGGGGCCAGACCGCCCCTATCACTACACCATCGACGCTGTTCTGGACCGTGTGCGTTTCACCGTCACCCCCGGCCTAGCAATGCCCCTAGGACCGATTGACGTGATGCTGGTGGAGGGGGGGAGAAGAGGTACTCTCGTTGTCGCTGAGAATTGACGACATGGGTGTTGTTGACGTGTCGGCTTACGGTGCGGCCACGTTGACCTCAAGCCATGCGCTGACCGTGTTTGGACACGTGGGCGATGGCGGTGCCAGCTACGTGTTGCCAAACTCGCCAGAGCCTGTCGACAAACGTGGCCATGACTGGTCAATACCGCTGCCTGCGGGGACCCACGCGTTTGAATTGCTCAGCGATCGCTCAAACCAAATTCACCTCACTGTGAACGAGGCGACGTCCATACATTACGCCACACCAAGCGGTCTGGCAAGGACCGGCGTGAGTTTCAGTCATGACATCAACCTCACGGAACCAACGGTCGCCCACATCACCACGAGCACGCCAGCACGATTGATGTTGAAACTCAACACGACCAGCGAGGCAGGGATGACCGCTTGGCCCTCGATGACCGGTGCCTACCTCGGGCATGCCTTCTTGCCGCCGACAATGAACGGCATGCTGCGGTTCACCAACCCGGGAGATGACGTTGTCACCCTGACGTGGCGCGGTGGCGGTATTTCCGTGGCGAGCGGGGCCGTTGAACAAATCAATTGGCCTCCAACAACGGACGGTGAAGCATTGACCATCGACGCCGACGGAGACGTCATGGTCACTTGGGCCGCCGACAACAGCGCCTCAACCACGGATGCGGTCGACGGCAGCATGTTCCTGCCCGCTGACGACACGGGTTCGCTATCCGGCGGGCTGTTCACCTACGACAATCGCGACAATTCATCCACCGAGACGCTCCTGTATCGGCTCGCAGGCTACACCTCAACATGGAACCTCTCGGGCGCTGTCGAGGCGTCTGGCGTGTTTCTTGACGCTATCAATCACCGCGTCATCACCCTGCCAGAGGGCAACACCACCCTACGCGTTGAAGATGGACATCCGCTGCGCGCTGTAAGGCATGGAGGGAACAATGGTCTGCTCCACCTCTCCCACGATGGCGCCGAGCGATGCACAAGCGTTGGAACGCAGGCCAGTGGATGGATCATGACCGACCTTCCATGGGAGCGAATGGGTGGCCGAGGCGAAATCGACACGAACCAAGCGTGGAGAGATGGACGGCACCCAGCGAGCATGAGCATCGACGTGCTCGGCAGCGACGGTATCTCAACGCACAGCTCCATAGGGACCGTGTGGGCGTTCCACCTGTCTAGGTTGTCCTACCAATTTTCGTCATCGGTTGACGGCATGGAAGTGGCCTTCAGCGGAGGGGCCGTGGTCACCAACCACCCCGAATTCAACGCCTATGTTGTCGTACCGCCTTCCGATAGGGGCGGCCCAGGCCCTCGATTTGCTGCCACCATTCCGGCGCTTCACCCTACCGCAGGTAGCGAAACGGGTGCAGGTGAACTGGAACTTGACATCGAAATGGTGCACCGAACATCACTGGCCTCGACACCGGCTTACGAAGTTCGCCGAGGCTGGAGCGAGCCCTACGGTGCGGCCATTGCCGATGATGCCGGTGTTGGCTTGGAAGCAAGTGAAGACTGGACGGTGTACCCGGGCAGGCTTGATCTGCTCACCGACTATGTTGGCTGGGTTCCCGACCCAAGTTATGGAACCTCAGAAGCGGTATGGCATACCAACGGAGAAGTGGTTGAATTCACGCTTCAGATGGCATCGCTTGATGTGACGACCCGGGAGGTGTTGGTTTGAGGCAACATTCGCTCGCAAGGGACACCCGTGCTGCGGCGACGGAACTTGGTTACATCTTCACGTTCCTGCTTGGCGTGTTGCTGATGAGCATGTTCAGTGTATGGGCGTGGGACATCGAAACGAACACCCGACTGCGATGGAACGAAGAAGCCGTTCGCGCCAACATGGACGACATCGCAGCCGCTGTAGAGCGAGCGGACGAGGCGAGTCGCCTGGGCGGCAACGTGTCCTATGCCGAAGAGATCGCCTGGCGGCCCACGGAAGCCGATGAATCGCTGTTTTGGGTTGAACTGCACGAAACCACGCTGAAACTGGTTGATGAAGGAGGGCCGCTTGACATGGAAGTCTCCCTTTCAGGAACGGGTGCCGGCACTCACGAAGGGCGGGTGCCACTCGCCGGCGTTGAGCGTCTTTGGGTGGTGCATGAAGATGGCGTCACGTTTTTGTCGCTTGACAGACCGCAGGCTGTTCAATGATTCATCGACTCATGACCGCTCTGTGAACCATGGCTTGGACCTCTCGCATCTTGGTTTTCGCACCGAGTTCCCTGAACACGGTTAACGCCCTTTGCAAGTATTCCATCCTGCCCTGACGGTCCGGGGCTACCCCACCAAGTCGGGTGAGCAGTTCACCTATCTGCATCCGCAAGTCGTTCGCTTCGGCCAGGACCAAAGCCTGTCCGTAATGTTCGACAGCCTCGTCAACGCGACCTGCATCGTGCAACACCTCGCCAAGGAGCATGGTGATCTCCACCAACGACTGCACGTCGCCGGCCTCGTTCATGGCCTCAAGAGCCTCGGTGTAATGGAAAAGGGCCAACTCTGACTGCTCTACTTTCGAGTAATACCTGCCCAGAACGGCTTGAGCCCTTGCGTGCATGACGGCATCGCCCATTTCTGAGGTTCGCTCGTGAGAGGCCATGGCGTGCTCACGCGCACGGTCCACTTCACCGAGCTCAATCAGCGATCGCGCCAACGTGATTTGGCTCTGTATTAGGTCCTCGTCGTCAGAATCTTGCAAAATTGATTCAACTTCAGCATAGGCTTCGAGAGCCTTGGATTTCTCGTTTTTTCTCCGCAGAAGGTATCCGATGTTGTTGTAGGTGCGTGCCGCCCACCTTGCTTGACCGAGCGAGATGTAGAGTTTCAATGCCATTTTGTGGCGGCTGAGCGAGAGGTCGCTGTCGCCTTGTTTTCGGCTGACGTCTGCAAGCGAGGAGAGTATTTCCGCCTGTACCTGTTCGTTGGTTGCCTTTTTTGCCAGGTCAAGGGTGTTGCCAAGCACTTCCTCGGCTTCTGGGAGGCGCCCAAGGAGCGCAAGAATATCGCCTTGCAATTGGGCCATGCCGACGACAACATCGGCTTCCAAATCCATCGTTTCAATCTGCTCAATCAAACCAAGCAGTTCCATGTGACCCTGAGAAACCAATTGCCTGCCTTCTTTGACGACGAGGGCTGAAGCTTCGTCAAACTGACCGGACTTGATGGTGTGGTAGACGAGCTCGATGAGGATGTCTTGAGATTGGGACTGTTTTTTGTACCATTCAACACATTTTCCATGGAACTCCTCCCTGAGCGCAACCGAAAGGCTGCGTAGCAAGAATTCGCGAATTAGATCGTGGACATCGTAGGTTTCAGAGTCGGCTTGCCGAGCAAGGCCGGACTCAACCAAGCTGTCAAGCTCATCGGTGTCCAATTTTTGCATGGCAAGCGCCTCGAGCTCAACGGGTTCCCTGAACACGGAGAGTGCCGACAACACCCGCTTCTGCTCCGCACTCAATTTTGAGAAAATCTCGACCGTCACGTAGTTCTCAAGCGTCTCGTGGAAAGCCCCTGCGGACGCACCACGGTTGATGAGTTCAAGCACCAGCGGGTGGCCCCTTGACAACCCGTGAATGTGGAGCCACTGTTCGTCTTCCAAGGAATCGAAACTCGTGAGCAATTTCCTTCCAGATTCTGGGTCAAGTCCATCGAGCGGGAGGACCAAACTCGCAATTCTGCCCTCGGCGTCCTTGGTTGGCACGACCGGCTTGAAAGAACGTGAAAAAATGACCAAACCGATCTTCTCCTCGCTGCCAAGGAGCGCAAGCGACATGGCTTGGAACGTCTGGTGCAGCACCGTGTCCGACACTTTGTGAAAATCATCGATGACCAACAACGAGGGAGTGCCCTCAAGCGCTTCGACCAAGAGCCGGGCTGCGTCAGCGGGCTGTGGTACAGGCGTCGCTGCAAGGTAGGTAGAAAACTCAGCATTGCCCATGCTCGCCAACCAGTCCGCAACCGATTCGAAGAATGAACGGGAGCCCTCCCAATCTTGACATCGATGGTACAACAGGTTCCGCCGGTGCATGAATCGCTCAATCAACTTGGAAGCGACGGTCGTTTTGCCGATACCCGCAATGCCGGGAACCAGCAAGGTGGTGGCTCTCGCCTCTAGCAAATTAACCATGTTGTCCAGCTCCGTAGCCCGGCCGTAGAAATGCCGGAGACGGGGCAGGTCCGCAAGCGATGTCACGAGTTGTTTCTCAACGTGTTTGGACAGGTCCCGCTCCACCAGATCGGCCGATAAATTGCGAACGTCCAGACGGTTGTGTTCATCGATGTACCGAATGATGTCAACCGGCCGCATCTCAAACGGCAACACCGATTTCGCACTTCCCAGCGTGGTTGAGACGGCAGGTTGCTCATCGAGGACGCACGTGACCGGGAACTCAGAGAGCCGTTCCCAAGTCTCGCTTGCCAGCAACACGCCGCTGTCGGTGAGAAAGTAGGCTTTTCTTTTGCGTGAAACCCCTTTGACATGCGCTTGCCTTTCCACAAGAATGCCTTGCTCCTTGAGGCCCGCAATGGCCCGGGGCACGTTTGACCTCGCAATGGCGACGGCGTTTGCAATGCCCATTTGCGACAAAGCAAACGGGACTTCTATGCTGTCCTTAAAATCGGAATAATCCAACAAATGGAGCAATATTCGCTCTTGAACGCCCGGTTTTGCCTGCGCGGCCATGTCAATGCCTCCCAACATCACTGCTGCGGTGGTTGCTGGTAATCCGGATCAGGAACCCATTGGTTGCTGGCCTGGTCCCACAACCATCCCGGATGCTGAGAAGCGGCTGGGGCGGGTGTTGGTTCAGGTGCAGCGGCGGCTTCTCGAGCCTTCGCCCAAGCGTAAGGGTCTTCCTCAGGCTCGGTATCGTCGCTGGTCAACTCGTCTTCGTCCGGAACCTCTTCGAATTCAATGAAGAAGAACGCTCCTGCTGCCAGCAAGGCAATGACGCCAAGAACAATGAGAACAATCACCATGTTGAAACCGCCTTCATCACCGCTCGAGACCGACAATGAGAATGTGGCGTCCCCGGTCTCTCCTGCAAAGGAATACACTTGCCCGTCCATCTCGAAGATGACGTCCTTCGAGCCATCGGAACCCACCATCTGATTGGCGGTGATCTGCATGCTCCATGAGCCGTCGGCGAGAACTCGCGTGGAGTTGAGTTTGGCGTTGCCGTCTGCGTATCGAGCGATGACCAAGCTTCCAGGTAGACCTTCGCCTTGGAATTCCGCTGGGTCGTCGGCCGTGATAGGACCTGAATCGGCTCGCTCCACGGAGAAGGAGACCGCCCTAACGAGGAAGTTGACCTTCAATGAGTACGCCTTGGATTCTTGATCGTCTTGGGCATAGAGCACGACGCCGTTGAGCGACCAGTCAGGAATGCTGCTGGTTGTTTGGGCCATGTACGTCATTGGGTCGTAGGTAAGGACGCCAAGCGGCGTGATGGTGATGAAGTCCCCGTAGAAGTCGTCTTCAATGGTGGCCTCGTCGTCGTAGACATAGAATTCCAAGTCGTTTCCTGGAACGCCCGTGCCGTCCGGGTCTTCAAAGAATTCCGCTAGGTCAAACGAAACACCACCGCCACAGCGGTCGAAGTTGGTCGATTGTTCATCACAGAAGATGGTCCACGTGCCGACCCAACCCGTTTCGTTAAACACGGGGTCAATGTTGTCCGCATCGAGTGGGTTGTTGATGGTCATTCTCCACGTGATGGTGTCGGAATAGTCATCACCGTCATACGCTCGTACGGCGACGGAGTAAACGCTGTCATGAATCAATTTTGAAGTGTCCCAGTTGGCCACCCATGAGCCATCTTGAGCAAGGTTCGTGACCGGGAGCGGACCATCGTTTAACACCAGACCGTTCGCCAAATCGGTAATCTCAATCTCAACCCGGGTTACAAACCCACCGATGTCTCGGGCGACGCCGAAGATTTTCGTCTCCTTTGATGCCCTGATGGTATCACCATCGATGCCACCGGTGGATTGATCCTCAGCTCCTATCCACGAAAGTTGCAAGTTTGGCGGAATGTTGTCGTTGTTGATGGTGATGGTACGCGTCTCGACCACACAGCCGTCCTCGACAACCGGTTCTTCGATGCAAAAGTCACTGTCAGCGGCCCAGACCTTGATGGTGTAGTCTCCGGTTGGCAATTCAGAAACGAGCCACTCGTAGGACCAGCTGGTTGAGCCTTGTTGGAAGAATTGCTGGGTCGTTCCAGGTCCCTGAATATTGAACCAGATCTGCTTCACGTCACTGCCGTAGGTGCCCTGATACGGGTCCGAAGCCGTTCCTTGGAAAAGCACGCGACCGGTCGTGTGAACGCTTCCTTCGGTCGGGACATCCACGAGCAATGTTGGTGCGACCAGGTTCAGTTTGTATTGTCGCACCTCTATGGGCGAATAATCCAAACCGTCAAAGGAGCGAATTCTGAACGTGATGTCGCCTTCACCCTCGGGGTGCGCGGAACCGTCCCACTCGTACACCCAATCCTTGAACGGATGGGTCTGCATGGTGATGGCTCCGTTCGCTCCCGAAACATCGGATGCGTAGAACCAGTCGGTTGAACCGGGTGGTTGGATTTCTACACGCTTGACAAGTCCGAACTGGGCTTGCTGAGCGGTGTTGTCGTTGGCGTACGGCCATTTTGCTCCGTCCCAAGCCTGACCGGTGATGCGAACCGTTCTCGCATACGAGTAGCCATCGGGCTCGTTAACAGAGACGCTCGGTCGTAGGTTCTCCAGGTTGATAACATCGTCAACGGCCCCGGTGAGGACATAGGAAAGTTCATCGCGACCGCTTCCGAATTTGAAAGCCTCAACAGAATAGAACGGGCGCTCTCTGCCGTTGGTGCAGTCCGCGTCGTCGTCGTCCACGTACGTGTCCCCGTCGTTGTCGATACCGTCAGCGCACGAGTCCTCATCGACGGTGATGGGTTGTCCAGTACCGTCGTTGGTGCCTGGTATGGCTGCATTTTTGTCACCAACAATGTGGTTCCAGTTTCGGTCAAGCAAGAAATCGGAAGGCAGCGAGACTTGAGGTGTGAAGCCGAAAGCATCCGTCTGGAGTTCGTAGAGAGGCAAGCCAGTGGAATCTTTGATGATGACCGTGGCGCCTTCAACATTGGAATTCTTGGCTTTCACCTGATAGCGGACCAGTTCACCCTCTCGAACCTGAGAACCCCACGCTGTGTTCTGATTCTGCACGTGAATCATCGAGGAGTCGAAATTTTGCAGGTCCGCATAGGAAAACACGGTGGCGTTTTCGACCAGTTCCAAAGCGAGGGGCATGTCTCTTGGTGGGAGCACGGTGGTCCCCGGCAGTTGCAGACACTCGTCCTGAACAAAGGGACATTCGGCGCCCAGCCATGCAATGTTCACCGGGTAGAGTTCACCGTAGCCCGGCGATGGGATTTGCTCGGATTGCACGGTCACCCTTGATTCGGTCACGTTGTAGACTTGAGAGACGTTGCTCCAAGTGTTGCCTGAGAAGTAGGCGATGGAGCCGTATTTGTTGCCGTAATTGTCGTCGTGAACACTGACGTTTCCTGCAAAGCCGCCTTGCGAGTCGCCGACGTTTCTCTGCACGTTCACAAGCGAACCTTTGGCGCGGATGATGTCGCCCGTGTTGCCGGAAATGACGTTGTCAACGACGGTCGCTGACGATCGGAAGATGTGGATGGCTGGGCACTGGAAATCGCCGCCGTACATCTGAGAGTTGCAGGTGCCCGACACGTTGGAGATGACGTTGTTGGCCAGGTAAATGCGGGCGGCCGTTGGAGCAGGAACTTGCCAGCCTTGGTCTTGGTAGTGGTACTCACCGACGAGAACGGGTTCTTTGCCCGTGTCCTGAATCGTGTTGTTTTCAGCGATGACATCGGAGGTGCCGTAAATCCACAAGCCGTTCCACACGCCTATAGGTCCGATGGTGTTCTCGTGGAGTTCCACAACCGAACTTCGGATACCGACACCCGAACCACCGCCGCCTTCCGAACCACCGGATATGGTGTTTCTTTCAGCGTAGACTTTCGCACCGTCGTAGGCTGTCAGTCCAGTGCCTTCTGAGGTGGTGATGATGTTGTTGTTCACCTCAAGGGTGTGCTCGAAATCGCCGGTCTTTTTCAGAGAGTTTGTATCAACGGCGTTACACTTCACGTTGATTTCGGAGTTCGTCAAACTGCCAGAACTGGATTTCAAAAACATCCCGTAGCTGTTGTCCCTGATGTCGATGTTGTCCATGTCCACGTAGGAGTTGTCAATGGAAATAACCCCAAGGCCACCCCCCTGTTGCCCGCAATCGGCATCGTTTCCGGTGAATTCAGAATTCCTGATTCGCAGGGTGGAGAGGATACCTGCACCTGCATCGTAAGCCCGAATGGCGGCTGCGTTGTAGCCCCGGCCGTCCACGCCAAGCTCAAACGTGGAATCCGTAAGCAACGGCGCAGCCAAATCAATGGCCAAAACGTTTGAGGTGTTGATGTCGGTGAAGGTCAGCCCTGTGGCGGTTGTCGTTGACCCGTCAAAGATCAACGCACCGTACTGCAGGTTTTGCTGAGACGCCACGTAAATCGGGTAGCCGTAGGCGTTCTCAAAGTGGGCGTAATTGATCGACGTGATGGCTTGATCAATCGTTGAGCGAATCACCATTCCTGAACCGCAAGCTGCGTCCGAACTCACCGCCAGATTGGTGTCCGCAAAGGCGGCGGCACAGCGCCCTTCCTTGGTGTAGTCGGTAGGAAGCGACCAGATGAATCTGGCCTGGGAAGAAGCAGAACCTGCGCTTGCACCGCATGCGGTATCGCCGATGCAGATGGCGCCACGGACGTCAATGAATTTTCCAAACGGTATGTTGACGGTCGTGCCCGCATTAACAATGAGTTTGGCACCCTCAGCGACCGTGACGTCCCCTTGCAGATTCATAGTTCCAGACCACGTCTCTGTACCGCTGACCGTGCCTTGAGTTGTCTCGTTGACGGCCATTGCAGAGGGCACGCTCACCATCGCCAAACTAAGCGACAGCATGTAGAGCAGCACCAGCGATACCGATTTTGCTTGATTCTTTCGTTCCATCAAAGATTCACCTGTTATGTCCATGAACCCCACGAATATAATACTGCGCCTCATCTGCCGCCATAAGAATATCAAAACAGGACGAAAATATCAATATATTTGCCGAATTCAGGCCCCAAAATTCTGAAAAACTGCAAGAAAGGTGAAAGAATTCGCCAATGAACGGCTAAATGCTCACGAAAATTTCACAAAAACGTCTCTAACAGGAGCCAATCTGCTGGCTTTCGTTGAGCCATGCGGCTGCATCGAGCTGACCGTATCCCGTACGAGTGTCGTGTCCTTCGGCCGTTTCCGCCATTGAATTCACGAGGGCTTGCTTCACTTTTACGAGGCAGGCAGAATCGTCGTTTGCCTGCGCTTTCAACCGAGGGTTTTCCTGGAGAATCAACGCAAGAGCGCCGGTCACAAACACCGTAGCATCGGACGTCCCGCTGCTCGAGTACCACAGATTGTCCTGACCCGTGCTGATGATGCGTTCACCAGGAGCCACAACCTCGGGTTTCATGTTGGGATGTTGTCGAGGAAACCCCTCCCTGTCGTAAGATGCCCCTACCGAGGAGTTTTGCCAAACCGAGCCGCCCTGGGTTGTGGCCCCGACGGATATGGCGAGATCAACGCTGCCTGGCGATGCGACATCGCCGTCATCATCCAGACCGTCGTTACCGGCCGCCGCAACGACGTAGATGCCTGCGTCCGTGGCCTGTCTTGTGGCTGATGACGAGTCGCCTTCCGTCCCGTTGGTGTCTTGGCTTCCACCCAAGGACAACGAGATGATGTCGGCTTGGAAATCAAACTGGCACCAACGAATGGCATCAGCGACGTCGGTGTCCTTGCCCTCGTTTTCCCCATCGCCGTTGTCTTGGAGGGCTGCGACCATGGCAAACGACACATCGGGTGCCGACCCCCTTTGGTCGGTGTCTTGGGACAGGAGCAAACCGGCCATCAGCGTGCCATGAGCCACCGAACCGTAGTCAACGGGTTCTTGCGATGCCCCGATCAAATCTTTGAAGACGATCTCCACGCCCTCAAACGCCTCGTGAGAACCGTCAACGCCTGTGTCAACCATGCAGACGCGCACGCCTTCTCCGCTCAGCCCGGATTCCTGCACGTCCCTGATGCCCGATGCATCAAAGGCCCATTCGGATTTGGGCGCAGGTAATTCAACCACAAGCCACTGGTTTTGCCACATGAGCAAACTCAAGGATACGAGTAACGCAAAGGCCACTACGCCAGATATGGACCATCGCTGAGGTTTGTAGTGGTGGACGGGTTCCACCGAGAGCGGTGCCCAGCCCATGGTTTCCGACCGCCAATCGTTTTCGTGACCAACCACGGTTGGGTCGACAGCCGAAACAATCCTTCGGTCGGAAGGTTCTGGCAGGTACTCAACGCCCCTTAACCCCTCCATGGCTTGCGCTATCCGGGGAAAGCCCTCATGAACCCTTGTTTGAAAATTCAGCCAAAACTGAACATCAGAACTTGTTGCTCGAGCGGCTACGGCTGGTACGAACGCCACCGTAGACAACCATGATGGCGATGACCGCAATCAGGAGGTTCATCCACGGCGATTCCCCATCGGCGGTTGATTCAACGTTGTACTCCAAACTGAAGTCGTCCGGATCGGGAATCGACTCGACGCTCTCGCCTTCTGCTCCAGCCACTTCGATACGGTAGTCAAACCGCTGAGGCCCTTGTGGGAAGGTCAGGTTCTCAAAGACAGCCATGCGGGTTTCGCCGGCTGGTACGCTGATCGTTTGCGAGCGCTCCTCACCGTTGGGCGGAGTGAGGTGCACGATGACGGACGGCGCATCGAGCAAACCCGTGTTCTCAATGGGTATGCGAACAGCCCCTGCCTTTTGCGCAATGAGGTCGGATGCCGTGGCAATGTCGGCTTGGTTAAGTTTCAGTTTCACGGTGGCTTTCTGGATGCTTACCTCGACTTCTTCTTGCTCCAATGTTTCATCTTCGCTGTTGACGTAAATCGTCAACTCAAATTCCTCATCGTTGTCGTCGTAGGTGGCCGGTGCAAACACGGTGAACTGTTGGGTTCTGGTTTCACCCTTGCTCAGCGTTAGCGTGGACGTCATCGGTGTGACCGACCAATCGGCTGGCACACCGCTTTCGAGCATCTTGATGGTGAACGTGTCCTGACCGTTGCCGTCGTTGGTGATATCAAACGAGAACGTTCGCTCAACGTTGGCAGCCATACCCAGTTCTTCGGTGGCCGAAGAGATGGAGAACCCGTACGTTTGCGGCACGAAGACCTTCACCGATGCCTGAGAAGATTCGCCAAGATCGGTCGTTAAACGCATGGTCATGCGGTGACCGTTCTCAAGGGACCAAGCTTCTGCCACATCGGGGAGTTGTATGCGGACAGTGACGTTTGTTGCCAGCTTTGCTTCGACATCGTCGTCGCCAATGCCAAGGCTGACGTTAATCGTGCTCTGGTACTCACCAGACTCCTCATCCCAGAAGGACACATCCCAAAGGTCGGAATCCTGAGCGAGACCCATCTCGCCTGCAACGCTGAACACGTCCATGATTTCCGTGCCGTTGTAGTTGACCTCAAAGGTGGCGTCAATCGTCTGGTACGCAGACTCGTTGACCGTGGAAACGATGGCCGATATTTCATCGGCTGCGTTTTCAGTCGTTGAGTTGGTCGCCGAAGCGAACGATATGTCAAGCGCTGAATTCACCCTTCGGTTGAACTGTAACGTGGCGGCGATGGTTGAATCGGCGTTGACCGTCGTGGTCTGACCGCCGTAATACTCCATCTCAAGTTCGTTAGCGTGCTGAACGGTCATGAACTCAGCATCGAAGGACACGCTGCCTTCAGGGAAGAGCTCACGAAGTTCGCCAGAAGCAGGCACGGCCATCATCCACGACATGCCGTCGAAGGTGACTTCCAACTCAACCGGTTCCTGAACCATGGACGCACCGGCAGCATCTGAACCAGCGTGGTGGTCCTCCTGCCCGATATCGGTCCATGCTGTGGACAGATCAACGTAGCCGCCAAGCGACATCACTTGGGTGATGTTGCCGCCGTTGGCAACGGTAGCATCAAGCATACCGATGGCCACACCACCTCCGTTTGGACCGGGGTTGTTCTGTGTGACAACGACCACCCAGTCACCGGGTTGTATGCTGGAGGTCCACTCGAGGGTGGAACCGTTCATGGTTCCCGAGACCTGTACGGCATCCCTTTCCACGCCAGCGATTGGGTAGAGCATGATGTGCGCATCAACGAGACGTGCGGCATCAAGTTGGTCGGTGACGGTTCCAGAAACCTCAACGAAGCCTGCGGTGACTTCAATGTCGGTTGAATCGGGGCTGTCCCGTACGGTGTAGCCTGATTGATTTTCAGTGGCGTAGTAAACCGTCTCAAATCCTTCTTTCTCAACGGTGACGTTGTAGACATCGCGGATGGGCACAAAGAGCCGCCAGACACCGTCTTCATCGGTGACCACGGTCGTGTTGACCTCGGTGTTGTTGCTGCCAATAATGGTGATGTTCATTTCGGGGAGACCCTCGCCCAGACCCGGAACGCTGTTGTTGTCCAGGTCCCAGTAGACCTTACCGCCGATTTCGACCTCCAAAGCGGCGTAAACGGGATCAAGAACGAGCACGTTGTTTTCGTCCGCATCATCGGTGGTAAACGGTGATTCGCTGGTGTCCATGAACCACGACTTCGTCCCGATGGTACGGTTGAAGTAGAAACTCCAGTTTCCGGGCATGATCAGTTCTGTTGAGTTGCCGTCTGCGTCCGTCCGGTCAAAGGTGATGTTGCCGAAACCGTCGTGGCTCACAGCCGTAACCGTCATGTCGCTGAGCGCTGCATCGGTCACCGCTTCCATCAGTTGCATGGTGACTTCAACGCTCACTTCTGTGGTGAGACTGAGGCCGTTGCGGGATGAGTCTTCCTCAACGAGAATGGGCTGTCGCAATGTCTCGGTGTGGTTAGCGTTGTCAAACGGTGCCACGATGGCCAACCAGTGCCCTTCAGGCACGTAAGCGGCAAAGGAACCGTTCTCGTCAGAGCCGATGTTGAACCATTCGTCATCAGCCTCGTTGTACAAGAGGAAATCGTTGGCGATGCCCTCGTTGGTCGTGTTGAGCAGTGTACCGGACACCAAATAGGTGTTTTTCAGAGCGACGTTGACGGGCTCTTCAACGGGGTCCAAGCCAATTCGCAACGCATCAAAGAACTGGTCGGCGACCAGGTCGTAATCGGTGGCGTTTTCATCGCTAGCACCCGTTCGATTGAACACGATATCGTACCCACCGGGCGTCAGCGCCACGGTAATGACACCAGGCTCGGTGTAGTCCTCTGCATGGAAGTAGAGGGTTTCACGGGTTGAATCGATGGGTTTGAGGCCGAAGGCGGGTGAAACGGCCGTGCCGTTGTCAAAGGTTCCATCTTCAGCGGCGTTGAGGTATACATGCAATTCAACCTCAATGGCCTCTGGTTCGACGATGAGTTCCACCATTGACGGTCCTTCGGTGTTGGACCTGTTGGCTACCAAATTCTCCACTGAACTGGCGTTCAAGCGCTCGTCAACCACCGACACGTCCCAACTGCCGTCGGGCAGGTCGAAGGCAAATTCTCCGGCCTGGTTGGTTTCGGTGGTGTAAGACAAGCCATTGGCGTTGGTCGCCGTTATCTCGGTTGGCTCCCATGTCGGCAACGCGGCATCGTAGCGCGTGCTGTTATTGTAGAGATGGACAACACCGTCAACGAGTGTCGTGGGTTCAATGTAAATCTCCCCAAGGTCAACGCTTTCACCGGTCGGTACAACGACAATACCGCCATACCCACGGGACGTGATGGCGCTCTGTGTCGTCATGTGGTAGGTGAAGCCAGATGGGACACGGATGGAGAATTCACCCGTAATGTCCTCGGAAACGATGGAGAATTCAAGATCGCCTGACACAAAGACAACCGTGAGACCGGGAGCACCTTCGGTGGTGTTGAATTTGTCTTCGTTAGACGTGTCGCTGTTCCACATGTTCCATTCCTCAACGGTTTCGCCGGGGTAATTTCTGAACGAACCGTTGATGAACGCCGATTCGGCATAGGTCACCTCTCGGACGATGTCTTCATCGCCTGGTTCAAGATCGATTTGGTCGAACAGGACGTACTCAGGGTTGACATCGTCCCGGATGTCCCACACGCCGTAAAGCAACTCGACGTACAATTCGCCGTTCTGGTCGCTGGTGGCGTTGATGGGGTCGAGAACATCAAGTTCGTTCTCGAACGTGATGGTCCTGTTGGCAACATCAAACAATGGCGCTTGGGTCTGCGGATCAACAGGGGACACAAGGGTCAAGGTGACGTCAACGGTGTCTGGGATGTTCAACGCCAACGTGATGTTGGTCGTTTCATCGGACACGATAACCGATTCGTTGTAGTCGTACCAGCCGTCGTTGTCAACGTCGCCGCGGTAGTAATAATCGCCCTTTGGAACAGGTCCGTGGGAGAAGTTACCTTCCTCATCCGTCACGATCAGGGTTGCGAATTCATCGCCCAATTCAACATCTACAAACTCGATGGTCTGGTTGGCCATGATGTCGCCGTGCATGTCGGTGAGCGTGTCTTCGAAAATAGCACCTGGCATGGTCATCTCAAGGTCGTAGGTCGGTTCAATACCGATTTCGACCGGGTCAGGTAGCAGGACCTCCTTGCCGTTCGCCAACTGGGCAATCATGTTGTAGGTGCCCGGCAGAAGACCGGTTTTGTAGAAGGAACCTGGCTCGACCATCGGTCCAGAGAACGTTCCAACACCGATGAAAAGCCCCGTGCCGTTGAACGTGCCCGTGCCTTCGAACAAGCCTGCGCCTTCAAGCGTCTCGCCTTGCCCGGTATCGGCGTCGCCGTATGTTCTGGTGAGGGTTGATGTCCCTTCCGAAGTGAAGCTGCCGTAAGCGTCGACGGTGCCCTCTACCCGATACTTCGACCCGTCCTCAGAGATTTGACAGACGGTGTGGTTGGCAGGCATGATAGCAGCCGATTGATTGTCGGTTTCGCACAACACGATGTCGTCTTGTCCGATATATTCCGCATCGATAACACCGTTTCCGGACCAAGTACCGTTGGCAAAGAAGGTGCGTTCGTTGCCAATTTCCCTGGTGAAAGTGCCGATGAAGTTGCTCGCAAGGGCAATACCCTCGCTGTCAAAGGAACCGTTTTCCACGATGGTCGCCTCTCCAGTGCCCTGCAGGATGCGCGATTCTTCGGAGGTGAACGAACCACTGGTGGTTTCAACCGTGTAGTTGTCCGTCATCGACCAGATGTTTCTGAGGATGAACGTCGTTTCTGAGATAGGGTCGCCGTTGAAACTCTCGTCGCCAGACCAAGAAACGGTACCCGATACACCGCTGCTCTTAACGGCCAAGTCAAGGCTTGGGACGGTGAGGTTTGACCGGTCGGCTTGTTCTCCGCTCACGTTGAGGTAGGATTCACCAAGCCAGGTCATGTCAGCAACTTGACCCAAGAGGGCCGTGATTTCGTTGATTTCACGGTCTTCGTTGGTATCGGTGTAAATGTCGGCCAGACGGGCGCCATAAGAACCGTCTCGAACGTTGTCCCGTGCTGCGGTTGGGTCGTACTCCCCTGCAAAGGCGGACACCCTGATGCGGCCGGCAGGCGCAAGGAATTCGTAGTGGCCTTCGTCATCGGCGTCAACAAAGCCGATGGGAACCCAGTACGCACGAGGGTCGTTATCGACACCAGCCTCGCCCGAGAAAGCGTCTCGCTCAATGAGCAAACGAACGCCTGGTAGTCCTTCCCCAGTATCGCTGATGGTCACCTGACCGGTGAGTTCAGCCCCAGGGTAATACTTCAGGATCTTGACATAGGAATTGGCTTGCGGGATACCCAAATCGGGTCGCTCATCGTACCAGTTGGCCAAAACGAAGTGGTTCATCATGGCCCCGGGCAACGGCAGGGCCGAAGCGAGATAGGTTCCGGGGGAACCGGACATACCGATAATTTGGGCGGGTTGTGGGTTACTTGAACCGACATCAAGGCCGAGCGTGGAGGCTCCATACCCAACGTAGGTACGGGCGACCATGGTGTCGAAGAAGGCCGGGTTGTGATCGACGCGAACGTCTTCGATCTGCAACGGGTCGATGTCGGCACCTGCCTGCTGGTTCAGGAAGTCCTTTTGCATGGCTTCATCAACCTCTTCACGAGTCATTTCATCCTGGAAATCACCACGAAGGGTTTCGTACACCTCGTCCATGTACATGCCGATGTCTTGACCGGAGAGGATGGTTGGTGCTCCGAAGATTCCCATCGGCTGACCTCGGTTGTAGTTGGCATCCGCTGTGTATCGGCCCGCCTTGGGGTAAAGGCGATCGTCGATAGCGAAGTAGCGAATTTCGTGGTCCCTAGAGATTGTTTCTCCCGGGGCTCCTTGGTAGTCTTGGACCTTGTAAAGACCCTCGAGGTTGATGAGGTCGTAGTAAATGTCGTGAACCGTGTGGGTTGGGTGCGCATCCATCGCCGCCGTCAACAGTTGGGTGACCATGGCAAGCCGGGCGTTCTTTCGGTGGATGGAGGTGGAAACCGACTGGAATTCGTCCAGCAAGTCTTCCGTGTACCAATACTCACCGAAAATGGTGTGCGTGCGGGTATCCACCGTTTCTTCGGAGGTGCGAATGTTGTTGCTGAACGTTTGGTCGGCTTCTGCTTTGGAGCCGAAGGCGTCGCCAACACAGGACGTGGCGACGGCATCGGCGCAAGACAAAACGGCGCGGTCCTTGTAGACCATGTACACCTTCGTGTCATCGAAGATGCCGGCTTCGTGAGTGTAACCTTCGGCCATGACGACGTTTCGGTTGGATTTGACGACATTGAACGAACGCTTCTCGATAAAGTCCACCATGGATTCGTCAAAGACGAGCTGCATCGTCATGAAATCGTCGTATTGCGCCTCGTTGAGGTACTTGTCCATCACACCGGCAAAAGTGGGCGTGAAGGCGTGGTCATCGCCGTCCGTTGCATACGTTCGATCGGCCTCAGAGAGTTGCCAGATGAACATGGCCGTAAGGTCGTCTTGATTGCGGGCGAGAAGCATGTTCCCGGTCGCAGGAATGCCGGATTGGAAGTTGTCAGAGACCGACGGGTGTTGACCGGTGCTCAACGCTTGGAAACCGTAGTCCCACCAAGAAACGAAAGCAGGTCTTTCCGAGTATCTGTCGTCCTGGTCTTGATTGGCCAGCCACTCGTAAGCCGAGTTCCAACCTTGGTCGTTGAAGGACGACCCAAAGCTGCCGAGGTATCGGCGGCCGTCGTAGGCGCTGCTGTCCAGAATCGAGAAGCCCAAGCCGTCAAAGCGCATGATGTCAGGCATGATGTTGTAGATGCGTTCGTCAATTTCTCTTTCCTGAGCCGACGTGCCAGGGATGGCCGAATCCAATCCGTAGGTCGCTTGTTGGCCAAAAATCATGATCATGACAAGGAACACAGCGGAGAATTGTGGCGTCCGCCACACGGCTTTGCGGGCGCCAGCAATACGGTCTGCGGGCGTCCGAATACCGAATTTCTTCCACGAGCGCACCACTTTACTCCACTCGGCCCACTGCCAGAAGGCGACGATACCCGCCGCCCCGAGGATGGCCATCACGGGTGCTGCGTTGAACATGAAACGGGCTGCGTTCCAGGCCATGAACGTGGCCGTGAAGACCCACACACCAAAGAGAAGAGCCGTTGCGTTGCGGTGACGCAGACCACGCCACAGCAGTCCGCCGCCCATGATGAGCGCCAACAGGAACGTGATGGGACCAAAGGAGGCGAAGAGTTGGGCACGGTTTGGTGCGTTGGCTTCTGCGACCGTTCCGAAAATCTTGGTTTTGCTGAAGTAGCCGCTTCCGGTGAACAAGACGTCCCAAGCATCGGAGTAGTCCAAGGTCTTGAGAACGAACAGGATGGCAAAGAACACCGTAGCGACGCCGGCCAGCGTCCCGAGAACCAACAGCCATGGCTTGTCCCTGAAACCGGTGGTGACGAACGAGATGGCGATCGTGAAGCCAAAGATGAACAAGAACGGCTGGAGACCCGTTGAGTCAAACACCAAGTTGAGTTGAGGGTGAGCGTAGAACGGCAGGGCCATCAGGAACGTGGTTGCCAACATCACGAGGAACATCACACTGAGCGTGGTGGAGTCGCGCCGACGGAACATGTTCAACGCCACTTGCAAGGCGTAAGCAAGGAACAGGATCGAGGGGCCGACCACAAACCCTTTCCAACCAAGAGCGACGATACCGAAGGCCACACCTGCAAGAACGGCGTTGGCCATAGCGGCTTGCCGCTGTGCAGCCACATCGTTGAAGGCTCGAACGAAGGAGAGCGGGTGTGCTGACGTGGTCTTGGTAAGGCGAACTGAACCGGCGTATTTGACGGCTCGAAGCCAGTACATGAACCCGATCGAAATGAACAACATCACGAACGAATCGTGGTCGGCCAGACCCCAAGTCGAGTGCGTGACGTGAGCCGGCATGAAGGCGATCAACCAAGCGGCGAGAACGCCTGCTCCTTTGCCGAAGTGATCCTTGGCCATGCTGGCGATAGGGAAGACGGTCAGGGCGCCGTAAACGGCCGGAAGGCCGAGCATGCTCCACCAAACAGCCTCGTCCGGGGAGGCGACGAAGGGCTTCAGAATCATTGCGCCAACGGCCATGGACCATGAGAACAACGGCGGTCGAGGGTTGATGCCACCGATAGGGTAGAACCTGTCAGCATCAACGATGAGGTGAGCGTTGTTGGCGAGGATGTAGTCGACAACCCGCTTCATGTACCAGGGGTCGGAGCCGCCCGTCATGTCCCAGTTTTGCGTGCCAAGAGCGTTCATTGAAGGCACAGCGTACCACTGAATTCGAACGGCGAGGCCGATAAGGAAGGCCATGATGACCATGAGGCTGGCGCCGTGGGTCCGCATGAAGAGCCTGGCCTGCGATGGCTCGTGCTCGCCGCGGTTGGCCCACCCACCGTAATTTTCGTTGTTGCCGATGGAATAGATACCGACGCAGATGAAAAACGTGATGGCGAGCCAAATCAAAGCACCCCATGTACCGTCAAGGTTTTCGTTGTACCAGATGCCTGATTCAAACGCCGCAGCGACCTGATAGAGTGTCCAAAGTGAACCCACGAGCATGGCCCGTGTGAACCAACGCTCGGCGACCATGCCGGCGACGATAAGGGCAACAACACCGGTCAAGAAGGCGCTCCAGTATCCGAGGTACCCATGATAACCGACTTCTTCGGTCACGCCCAACTTGTCGACGATGCCAACCGAGTTGAAGTGCCAAATGGAGATGGCGAAGGCGATGACCCACATCGTGAGGGCCCCCATGAGCGGAAGCGCTGCACGGTTGAACCCACTGCGGGGACCGAGGAACGAGAACCAACCCTCCTCTCCTGCGGGGTTGAGGTTGCCTCGAGCGAGCACACCAGCGAGCAGTCCAGCGGCGACTGACAGCGTGAAGTAAGCAAAGAAAACGTACGCTGCGGCTTGCCGCTCCAAATTCATGGTGGACCTGTATTCTCCGTTGTCAAGTTGTATGATCGACGACACATCGTCAATGCCTGCGACGGTCGAGAACGAGCCGTACGCCGTGTTAGCAGCGGCCAAGGCAAGCCAGAAGCCAACGGCTCCGAATGCAAGCGCTGTCATCCACTCGTGGCGGCCTCGCATGTCCAAATTGGAACCGACGAGGACGATGATGGCGAACATCAGTGCGGCAAAAGCGTCAACGCCAGCGAGCATGTAGAGAGCCTCGGCACCGACAAAGGCCACAACCAACACGCCGAGGGAAACGGTGGAGGTGGACAAATCAGGTACGGATTCTCGAACGATGCGTGGCACGACGGCCAGCATGCTGGCGATGGCGACGACGAGCATCGGCATCATGTTGTTCGCTGTCAAGTCGTATTCAATGCCCACGACTTGTGTGGTGGCAAGAGCGAGCAGCACGGCCAGAGGCGCTAGCAGCAACCCCATTGTGGCACTTGGCTGATTCGCCTTCGTTTCCGTTTGTTCATTCATTATTCTCCCTCATTTTAGGTGCAGCCTAAAGGCTGGCGAGGTTTGCGAGTTCTGAACCCCTTTTGAAGGTGATGGGTTGCGACTGAAATCAATGTGCCTCAGTCGTCGTTTTGTTTAAGTCATCTAATTCAGAAAACAGCCCAAAATTATTGCATCGCTCTGTGGGCGATATCGGTTCGAAAATGTGCGCCCTCGAGATGAATCTCCGACAGCAATCGGTACGCCTCTGATTTGGTGCGTTTCACATCCACGCCCAAGGCCGAACAGGACAGCACGCGCCCACCGGTGGCGATGTATTGCCCGCTCTCATCCACACCAACGCCCGCTAGATTGACCCATGTCTTCCCGTACACCGCCGTCTCAAGTGCCTGTTCCAATCCACGGATGGGTCGACCTTTCACGGGGGCACTTGGATAGCCTTCTGAAGCCAAAACCACGGTCAAGGCGGTGCCCTGGCGAATGTTAAGGGACAGTTCACTGAGACCGTCGGTTGCAGCGCCGTGGAGCAAGTCGAACATGTCGGTTTCAACCAGCGGCAGGGTCACTTGGCATTCCGGGTCACCAAACCGTACATTGAACTCGACGACAAACGGGTCCCCGGATGCATCGATCATCAGCCCGATGAACAACACGCCCCTGTAGGGGACTGGCTGGTCTGAAAGGTGGCGATGCATCGGTTCCACGATGCGTTTCAATACCCGCTCGTGGACCTGTTCGGTGATGACGGGAGCAGGGCAGTAGGCCCCCATGCCTCCGGTGTTTGGGCCTCTGTCCCCGTCGTAGGCCCTCTTGTGGTCTTGGCTGGGCGGCAGCGTGTGAAAACCTGTGCCGTCCATGACGACCAGCATGCTGGCTTCCTCACCCGGGAGAAAGGCCTCCAGGAGAACGAAACCGTCCGAGCCAATTGAGGTGATGATGAACTGTTTGGCTTCGTTTCTGTCCGAGGTGACAACCACGCCTTTTCCACCAGCGAGCACGTCGCGTTTCACGACCCACGGCTGACCGGCATAGGCATCCAAGGCGGCGTCTATATCGCTGGTAGCATCCAGTCGCTGAAACGCCGCTGTTGGGACACCGGCCGATTGCATAGCGAGTTTGGCGTGGAGTTTGGACCCTTCCAAGTGGGCGAGCGCTGCCACCGGCCCAAAACAGGCTATGCCTGCGGATTGACAAGCGTCAGCCAAGCCCTCACACAACGGCGCTTCGGGGCCAACAACCACCAAGTCCGCCTTAATTTCCCTGAAAAGATCCAGCAGGGGCTCGTTGCTCATGTCGCAGGCATGGTTTGTGGCCATTTTCGCCGTGCCCGCATTGCCGGGAACGCAGTGCAACGACGATACCCGAGGCGATGCGGCCAGCGAGAGGCACAAGGCGTGTTCACGTCCCCCGCTGCCCACGACGATAACCGTGGCGTTGTCCATGCACCACCGTGCTCTCCGACAATGAATAATCCCTTCGTGTACGCCATTTGCGGGTGATTGGTGGAAGAAGCCTTATCCACTATCTTGCCGTCATTGTAACATGCGAACACAAAAGCCCCTCATTGCAACGGTTGTTTTCTTCTTGCTCCTGAGCCTGCCTCTGGCCAGCGCCATACCACCGAGCGGCGGGGACACCAACACCATCACGGCAAGCGAAACATGGACCGATGACGCCAGCATGGACGGTCATGTGGTCGTAGCAAACGGCGCTACGTTAACGGTCAACGCCAACATCACCATGGCCAAAGACGCTACCATAACGGTCGAAGAGGGCGCCCAACTGGTGGTGACCAACGGTGCACTGGTCAGCGAGGACCTGAACGCCGGCGTGATGGTCAACGGAATCGGCGCCACCTTGAAACTGAACTTTGGCGACTTGGCGGACAATGGCGTGGTCCAAATCATGTTCGACCACACCATCGGCGATGCGAAATTCAACGTCTCGCTTGGGAACGAAACCATCAACGCCTCCGGAACCAACATCGTGCAGTTTGACGCGCCCCTGAACGGCACCGAACTGGTCGTGATGTTTGATTCGCTGTACTTCCAACCAACCTACGTGCTGTGGGCGAAAGCCATCTACGGCGGCGGGAACACCGAAACCCTGCTGGCTGAAGATTTGACGGCCATCAATGCACCGTTGTACTGGTTCCAATCCGGGTTTGAGATTCACGCACACGGTGGTTTGACCGTGACCAGCAGCGAAATCATGGGCGCCGACATCCATTGCAAGGCCTTGTGCCGCTTTGATTCTGCACACCTCATTGGCAGTGCACCCGTTGATGCAGCCACGACATCTTCGGTTGTGGTTCTTGACAGCATTTTGACCGGTTCTCGAACGGACGAAGACATCGTGCTTCACGACGATGCATCGATCACCTACACCAACAACCAGGGCACCGGTGGCAGCACGGATGCATGGATTCGCCTGCTCAGCACGAGGAGTTTGTCCACCAACGTGCCTTCGGGAAGTTTGGACATATCGGGCATGGGATGGGGCGGCGCCAGCTGGAACGACCTGACCGATAACAACGGCAACATCGTTTTGGTTGAAAACAGCCCGACGAGCGAACACAGGAGAATCGTTGAGTGGATGGACGGCAACGGAGTTGTCCACGAAGAAGACGCCACCATCACCCTGTCGACATCAAGCAGTTGGGGCACCTACGCAACGACCATCGACGCACCAAAATCCACCTCAGCAACCCTGCAGTTGGACCTGCCGTACGTTGACGTCACGGGCATCATGCTTGAAACGACCACCGGGGAAGTCAACAGGGGTGTGTCCGGCATGATCACGGTCGAAAACAGCGGAACGGCCGATGTCACCGGTGTCAACATTTGGTGCTACGAACTCAACGGTGCCGAACCCGCCAGAGAAGACCTGTACAACTATGTCGTGGAAACCACACAAGTCGTGGTGAGCCTCGCCGCTGGTGAATCAAAAGATGTCCCCTTCACGTTCTACAGGTACAGCCCAGGCCAACAGTCAGTGACCTGCATACCGCTGCTTCCCAGCCAGCTCGAACCCGTGGACGACGATGTTTACGACAGCAAGGGTGCGACATCGGTACCCGTTCTTTGGGAAGCCGTGGAAGAAGAAGCCACGGCACCAATCTTGATTTGGGTCGTCGTAGCCGTTGGTTTCGTCATCATCATCCTCCTGGCCGTTTCAAGAGCCCGCTTCGAAGCGATGGCAGACTCGGAAGAGGATGAGGAAGACAAGCGGTACGAATTTTCAGACGAAGTGGACTCGGAAATGGAGGAAGAACTCGCCGTTGAAGCCGAAAACTCAGAAGAGGCAACCGATAGCGATACTGCGGGTGATGACGAAGAGCCCAAATCCAGGGATTCCATCTACGATTTCGAGGAAGAAGCCGAGTCTTAAGGTGATGGCTCCAGCACGCGATGCATCGGTTGTCTCCTGAGTGAGGAAAGGGTTGCAGCGCTGGTTCTGAGTTTCTTTGAACCAGACTGAATTTTTTGCATACCTTGGTTTTGAATGCAGACGGCGAAGATATGATTAGATAGTGGCTAGACCACTACTCGTGGGACGTATCACGGCATTGTTGGTATCGGCAATTTTACTCCTCTCAAGTTCAATTGTCTACGGTGCAAGCGCTCAGACCGTTCTCCCTGATGTTGAATTAGAGTGTCAGCAAGAGGCGTTCATTGAAGTATATCCGGGCTCGACACAGACCGGATTTTATTTTTGCACAGTAAGAAACCCAACCGCCTATTCTGAAGAGGTTGAAATACAAATTTCAAGCGATGTTCTTCAATCGTCGGGACCACAAACCATGTCTTTAGGGCCAAACGCAGAAACAGACATCGTCATCAACCTCAGAGGGGAACAGGGCATGGATGCACAATCCATTTCTGTTGAAACCCAAGCCGTTGTAGTTTCAGCCAATGGAATTGATGTGACCGCATTGCCTGAGGCATCAGACACCGCAGATACCACCGCAAGGATATTGCAGTACAGTGCTCCTACGATTCAATTAACAGAGGCTGAGATTACCATTGCATCTGGCCAAGGTTATGATTACAATGTTATTTACGGCAACAATGGAAACGGTGATGACGACAAAATGCTGATAGGCATCACAAGTGGCAACTTCGATGATTTGGAAACTGCGGGGTTTTCGATATCCACCATTCTAAAAGATATTGAGATCAAATCTGGCGAAACGGCAACGGTAAAATGGGAAATCAGGGCACCGGAAGGCCTCACAACTGAAGAATCCTATGAAATTGAATTCTATGTTACAAGCGATTTTTCATGCAGGTCAGAAGGATTGTGCAATACCCAAAATATGATCCTCACCGTCAGGGTCACACCCGAGCCAGATGCGGGGGGAATTGTATCCATGGCGGACAACTCAACCATGACGTATTCCGCCGTTGGAGGCGGCGTTCTGGCGGCGGCGGTGGCGATTGTGATATTTATGAAAAGAAAGAAATCTGCCACATTTGAACAAGATGTATACGAAGATGAATATGAAGAAGAAGTGGTCGATGATCTCGATGAAGATTGGGAGGATGACTTCTTCAAAGGTCTGTGAAGTTCAACAAAGCCAATGGAAATCAGGGTCGCCAATGGAGTCAGATCCTTTGCAAGAGTGAATGCCTACAACGGGCATCACCTTATGTAGGATATTGCTCGAAGTTTCAACTCATGGCCGTCTCCCAGTGTCCACATTGTGGTTTAGAGGTGGAATTGGATGAGGGGGTGCCAGGACGCTTTGAATGCTCGCATTGTGGGAAAGAATCGGGAGAAATGGATGAAGAGAATGGGGGTGGATGGTTTCTTCCCTGGATATGTTTAGTGGCTTTTTTTGGTATCATAATTGTGGATGGTTTGATGAATCCTGATACGATAAAAAAAGACCAATCCTTTTGGAACAGTCTATTCAGAGGCGGTGGCTTTGGTGTTTGGAATTACATTGTATCTGTCATTATTTTCATACTGCTTCTCCTTTTCGGAGGGATACCGCTGCTCCTATCATTCTTACCTGACGCTGAATCGGAGGATGGAATGCAGTCTGAGATTGACAATGGATTCGATGAACTGATTGAGAATGCAGTTAATCAAAGCGAAAAGATTGATCATTTTCTCGGCAGATATGCAATTATAGACGTGGATGGTTTTTTTAATTTGAATCGAACAATGCTGGCTTTGTCATTGATTATCATCATCTTTGCTAGTCTTGGTGCCGGACAAGCCAACGTTTCAAATGTGGAATTTGGTTTGTTTTGTGGGGGCACGCTTTCCGTGTTTTTGTTCACAACATTTATCGAAATACGCAACCTTATTTCTTGGCTGAGTAAGTAGAATTGTATCCGGACTTGGATTCCGTATACAAGGGTCACCCTCGTGTATGTATACGATGCTATGGGTACCCATTGCTCATACGTTCAAGCAAAGGGGGCCCTTTGCTTCGCTACCAATTACCAAGTGATGTTGATACCTTATGAGAGTTTAATTTTGCACATAGTTCAATAGCCGTCAAATTGCGTTGTATTGCATGGATAAGTTACAAACTATTCTACTTGCATTAATGATGACGACCGTAGCCCTCGCAGGTTGTACAGGCGAAGCTGGGTCTGATGGCTCCCAGGGTGAACAGGGAATTCAAGGAGAGCAGGGTCTGCAAGGTGAACAAGGTCTTGCGGGAACTGACGGCTCACAGGGCGAACAAGGACCTCAGGGTGAACAAGGACCACAAGGTGAACAAGGACCTCAAGGAGAGCAGGGTCTTCAAGGTGAACAAGGACCTCAAGGCGATCCTGGAGAAGATGGCCAAGATGTAAACGAGACGTATCTTAACCAACTTGAGGCGCAAATTAATGATTTACAAACAGAAGTTTCCTCATTGAATTCAAACTTGGAGGAAAATCAAACCATCATTCTCACTCTTCTTTCTCAGATAACGTCAATGCAGTCAGAAATTCAGTCATTGAATTCAACAATTGTGAATGCAACAACGTGCGAGGTTGGGCCATGGGCAAATTGCGCGGGTGCTGACCTGACAGGTATGGATCTCTCTGGACTCGATCTCGAAGGAATCAATCTGGCCAATGCGATTCTTACCGACGCTGACTTGAGCGGAGCGGATTTGGACTACAGCATCATGACCAATGCCCAGCTTGACGGTGCAAATCTTGAGCAAGCAGACTTCAAGATGGCGAATCTCAATGATGTTTACATGTTTGAGACAAATGCCAATAACACGAATTTCCAAATGGCTGATATGAAAGATGCTAGTCTCAGACAGTCATATTTCCATTATGCAGATTTTAGATTTGCTGATCTTACAAAAGCAAGTATGACTAACGGTGAATTTCACGATGCTGATTTCAGATATGCTGTAATAACGTATGGGTATATGAATAACGTTGAGATGATCGATGTTGATTTCCGATTCGCAGATTTAACCTCCAATTATGCCGTATACAGCGATTTCACAAATGCTGAATTTAATTTTGCAACCTTGATTGATGCACAGTTTAGTAGCTCGGATCTAACTTTTGCAGACTTTGAAGACGCCGACGTCTCGGACATCTACTTCTATTCATGCACTTTTTCATCCACGAAGTGGACTGATGGTTCAGTCGTAAACTCAGATCCAACATGATTACTTAGGGCATCCACATCACAACCTGAAAATCTGGGGCTTAGCATGGTACGTTTCAGTACGTGCTCATTGCTAAAGCATCTACATCATTGAATTCATGTGGCGTATGTATGGCTCAATCAATTTCGGATATTACCGGAGGGTGTCTCCGAATACCCATTGCTCCGATACCAGCAAATCAAACGGTTTGCAGTGGGTCTCGTCAAACGCTACCCTATGCTACGTGCCGAATCGATGGGGGCTTTTGCAAGTTCGAAAAAATTCAACCCTCGTTTGAGGTGACTGGCGGGGGTATAGGTGTCTCGTTTTCAACGGCATTCGAATCCAAATCTACGGATTCACGCCTCCAAAGCAATGCAATGCAGATCACCAATATCCCAGTCAATGACAGCAAGCAGCCGCCAAACGCCCAATACAATTCTTCGTAGGCTTCTGGGCCAGAAGCGTTTGAATTTGGCAAATACAGGACCAAGCCAAGAACCAACAAAACCAACCCAGCAAAAAATACACGGGCTTTGCTCACGATGTCCCTAGAAACAATGGATGTATAACATCTCCACCATAAATCGATAAATTGATTTGGATAAGTCATGAAGGGTTATCCAAAACCACGTTGTTCTTTATCTCTCAATGCAAAAGGGCTCAGTCGGTCGATGCAGCCGCTACCGATGATTGTACTTCGCTGTAATGCTGCTAATTCAACACGTCGGGTTGGATTTTCTTTGCTCTTCGTTTTCGCTGTCCCAGTTTATTTCCCACGAGTTAACAACAGTGAAGGAGTCGGAATATTCGGAACCAAGGTTCACGTTGGTGACGGTGATCGTGAAATCATAACAGCCGTCGCCATCGAAGAATTCTTCTTTTTCTACATACTCAAAACCATCGTTGTCCATCGCAGTACCAGAAAGCGGTAAGAAACCGAAAACTTGCGAGCCCTTGGCGCCGGAATGCGTTGACGTCCACTTTGCGGTATCGCCATCCAGGGTGACTTCTGGGTGAGTGTATTGACTGTTACCGCCAGGAGAAGAGATGCTGAGGGTGAATGTTTGCTGACCCACAAAGCCTCGCATGTTTGTGGTTGCTGCGTAACTGTGTGTACCATCGTCCATCGGCTTTTCACCGTCAGCAAAGAGACCCACAAACGCTTGCAACCGCAGCCCCTCTATTGTCGAGGAGCCCCCACCTTGATTTGTGCCGGTGTTCGTAGAGACATATGTGGTAAATTGCACACCGGCATTTTGGGCTTGTCGAGTGAGGTATCGTGAGTTGATGTCAAGAGCCACCGTGTTGCCGTTTGAGGAAGTTGCTTCCAGCGTGTAGGTCTTGATGACTGTTCCATCGTAGGTTTCGGTGTTGCCGTCAAAGAATTCGTTGATTGGAACGTTAAACCGTTTGATATCGCTCGTCATCTCTGCCGAACCGGTCCACAAGACCTCGCCGTCCGAGGTGATTTGAACATCCACAGATGCGAAACTGCCTCGAATAGCAAAGTCGAGTTCATCATTAGCCTCGTCAATGGCAACGTCGGTTACAGCGATGTTGGCGTTCGATGGGAAGACCATGACCAACACATATGGACCAGTAGCAACCATGAGAGCTACACCCAATGTGAGGTAGAGTTTGGGTTTGTTTAGGCTTCCACGCATCCGATCTGCCTGGACAATAGCACCGATGCCCAAAATGAGGACGATGGCGACCACAACAAAGCCCCAAGCGCCTCCCTGCAACGAGAGAATGGCACCTACAAGGATGATGACCCATCCGGCGAGGCTGACCTTCGTGGCTGCGTCGGGCGACCCTGAAGGTGAGGGAGAGCCTGCGCTTTTGTGAGCAGGCGGGTTGGTCGACGATGGCGCTGTCACCGGTTCAGGCTCTGCATCACCGGAACTTGGTTCAGGTTCTTTCGTAGCGTTCATTCTGTCCAGTAATCCACCCATAGGCAACCCCCGTTGATGACTTGTTTTCCAAACGGTGTTATCAATTCAACCCCTGTTTGAATCGCAGGGAGCGGTTTTGTAGGCGGTAGGTCAGAGACCGGGCGCTGATTCTCGCCAGCCGTCCTCTTGCTCTTCCTCGTCCGTGTTGAGGAAGCGGCGACCAGCGATGGCACCGGCGAGAGCGATCATGGAAATGGCCGGGACCACTTCGAAGCCTGGCAGGTAAACGCCACGAACGTAGACGGTGATCATCTGCGACTCTCGGTTGCAACCACCGTTTTGGCAGGCAAACTCGGACTCGGCGTAGAACTCCAGCACGTGGTAGGCGTCCGACCAGCCCTGGTTCTTCGGTGTGCGAACCATGATGCGAGCGTTCTCTGGTGCCGTGTTGGGTTCGATGGTGACGACCGTTTGCGGGAGGTTGACCGTGAAGCCGGCTTCTTCCAATGTCTCACGGGTGTTCTCCGTCACACCGATCTTCATCCTGTCGATTTGGTTGCCAAAGTTGTAGACCTTGAACTGGAAGTTCTTGTCGGTCTTTGGCATGAGTTGCACAAACGGTTCAACGGCCTCGACTTGAACGATGCTGAACTGCATGATGTTGATCAGAGCGTTGACTTGTGAGGAGGCGGTGTTGGGTGGTGGCAGGTTGTTGAGTTCCTGAACTTGAGCGGCCACCGTAAGTTGCCGGGATTGCATGGTCATGTACGGGTTGGCTCGGACAACGACTTGGAAGTCCACTTCTTGTCCGGCCCCAACGTACATGTCGCCGGGTGCAGCCGTGGCCAATCCATCGCTTGTGACTTGGATGGCGACCTTTTCCACGTAGGCGGTAGGGTTGGAAACGGTGCAGGTGGTGTAGCCTGTGAGGGTGGCACCGGGTTTCACCTCAACTTGGATTTGCCCGGGAGCGCATGTCATGGAAACAGCGGCGCCTGAAATTTGGGCAGAAGCTGGTACGGCAACCACCATGAGTGAACAAAAGTAGATTCCCAACAAGGCTGCGGCCCGCTTCCATCCTGACATCGTCTCACCTAACAGGCTTCCCAACCCACACCACCTCATAACCATTATGGGTCAGTTGTGCGAAATCAAGCCCCCTTGCGTGCCCTTTTGGTGTGGGCCCGAAGGGAGTTGAACCCCTGACCTCCCGGTTATGAGCCGGGCGCTCTAACCAACTAAGCTACAGGCCCCTGACCGCCTCTCTGAGATGAGCATGATGAACCTTCTCATGGTCAGTCAAACTGAGACAGGGAGGATTGCGAGGGTTTGATCCACTCCCTGACGCTTCGTTCAAGTTCATCGCGCACCGCTTCTGGAACGAAAATCAAGCAGCGTTCATGCGGTTGAGCCAGCGAACGGATGAGGGCGGAATGTTCGGAGGCGTCTCGGCCGTCCTCAAGCAGAATACCGCCGTCGTAGGGAAGGTAACCCCGCTTGCGGATGGTGGCTTGGATAAGGTCGACGTCGGCATTGTACCCCTGACCTGTCAGAAATTCTTCGATTCGAGGCACCACGATTTCGCACATCTCCACGGTGAGGTGGTCAATTCTCAACGATTTGTGGAAATCCTTTCGGGACAGGAGGCGGCTGGCGTATCCGGAGAGTTGCGAGTCGCTGTGGGCAGCCCATGACGGCAACGCCACTTTGATGTGAGCGTCGTTGAGCATGACGTACTCGTCTGGAGAAAGGGATTCGTTGAGTAACATGTGCTCAAGCTCCTTGGAGACCTCGAGCTGACCCGATTGCGCGAGAATTCTCGCCCGCTCCAACATGCTCACCAAGTAGGCCTGCGTGAGCATGTTGACCTTGTGGAAATACACCTGCTGGTACATGTGGTACCGCGTCACTAAGTACGCCTCAATGGCTGGCAAACCCCACCCTTTCACGTACATGCGTCCGTCCTTTCCGACGCGCAATGCACGAATGACCCTGGCGCTGTCAAACCCACCGATTTGGGCCCCGGTGTTGGCTTGGTCTCGAATCATGTAGTCCATGCGGTCAACATCCAGCTGGCTGCTGACAATTTCTTTCATGAAACTCGGAATGGGCTCGCCATCGTGTTCGTCGTGTCCGTCCCATAAGGCGAAGAGTTTGCCCAGCCGATTCGACCCGAGCACGTGCTGAACAGCCTGACCAATAGCGGTGGTTGGCGAACCGAGAATATCACGTCCCCACGCTTCATGTGAACGGTACGTGGCGTAGACCCTCGGTGTCTCCAGCAAATGCGAGTAAGGAGGGTGTCCAATGTCGTGAAGCAGGGCCGCAAGTTGCACCAATTCCTTGTCGTCTTCGGAGAGGATATTGGGGTGCACCTCGTTCAGGTGGTCCGCCAGCACACCGGCCAGGTGGTAAGCACCCAGGGAGTGTGCAAATCGGTTGTGGGTGGCTGCAGGAAAGACGTACTCGCAAGTGGAGAGTTGTTGAATCGCTCTAAGGCGTTGAAATTCAGGCGTATCAATGATGGCGGCATGCGCTGCAGGGACGAAGATGTCCCTGTGAATTTCGTCCCGAATCACGCGGTCCCGACCCTTCATGCATGTCTGTCGCCTCGGCCGCTCTTTATAGCCCTTCTCGGAAATCAAGGGAAGCCCCCAGAAGACAACTGCTAAGCGTGGTCGGACATAGGCGGGGGTATGGCCGATGCGGTGAAGGGACTCATGGACCGAATCACCAACGACGATCCTGAAACAAGGGGTCAGCAGTTGTGGGTCATGTTTGCGCTGGCGATGTTCCTCGTCGCCACCCTCAACTGGTACGCCTATGTTCGTGAGCCCGAGGTCATCAAGGTGGAACAGTTGTTGGAATACAAGAACGAAGTTGTCAAAATTGAAGGCACCCTGATTTCTTGGGTGGAAGACCCTTACGCTTCTGGAGACGACCGTGTTGACGCCATCATCGACGACGGCACGGGGGTCGTGGAATCACGCTGGTACCGACCGGCGACCATGCCCCCGATTGGCACGACGGTCACCATCATGGGCGACGTCATCGAGTACGACGGGCGGATATGGATACAATCCCTCGGCGCCGGAGCCATGGAATGGAGTGCGGACGACATCCCCGAAATCCCGATCACGGCCATCGCTGATGTTGCGCAAAACCCGGCCGCTTACGAAGGCAAGACCATCCAATTAAGCGGATTTATTGGGGAATCCATCGCACCTGATTCGACGTTCACTTCCGCTTATCTTGGCGACCATCCCAACTACGGCAATTCCGAGCACCAGGTGCACCTCATCATTCGGTCCGCCATCGGGGAATGGGTGGAAGCGAGTTCCAAAGTGGATGTCCAAGGCATCCTCACCTACCAGCAGCGTGACCTTCGGTACAGCCTCCAAATTCAGGGACCAAACATCTTTGTGAACGACTCTCATGTTGTCAACACGCCACAGCTCGATTGGAACGCTCAGGCGACGTGGAGTTACCAGTCGGGTCAAGTCGTCTCCATGACCGGCGTGCTGTTTATCGCCGATTCGAAATGGAGTTTGTACGGCCCGAGTGGCAATTCAATTTGCCTCCTCCCTTCGGAGGAAGACCGAGAACAGGAGGCTCTGTCGCCGCAGCACAACAACGTAACGACGTTCACCGGAAGGTTGCTGTGGTCGGAATCCGAAGCGGGGTGGTGCATTGATGCCAACGCAGGCAACAACCCCGGGCTCATCAATCCCGAGACACCGATCAGCCTCATGGCCTTACTGTCCGCAGACCCCGTTGGCATGGTCGCTGACCCGGATGCAACCTACACCTTGTCCGCCTACGTCAAGTACGCCGTGGAACCCGGGGTTGAAAACGAAGAGGCGTATTTCGTTGACGCCGCCTCCTACACGCCCGGTTGGACGACGGTCGCCGCCTCCATCCCTGGCCCAAGAACAGCGTGGCTAGAAACCGGTCAGAACATCATCGCCAACGTTTCCGTATCCTGGGACGACGAGGACATGCGAGTACGTCTGATCGTCCACGACTACACGCTTGGCTCCGTGCCATCCCCTCGGACCCTACTGTGGGACGACGGTGCTACGCAGTGGAGTTACGCTCGCGACCAGAACGTGTTGTTGGACGGCAAGGCGTCGGAAATTGACGGCCAGTGGCACCTGGTCAGAGACGGGTCGAACGAATCCATCGTCCTCAACATGCGAGGTCAAGCCATCGGTGGCGACGCCTTGCACGCCAACCAATCCATGACGTGGGAAGGTAGGTTGCGACAGGTCCAGAGCGAGGACGGCATGAGTCTGGTCTACACTCTCGACAAAGCGGATGTTGTGGACACCGATGGCGACGGCTTGGGCGACACCCTAGAGGAGAACATCGGGACGTCTCCCACTTCGGAAGACAGCGACGACGACGGCACGGGCGATAGAGAAGCGTACGAAAACAGTCAATCATGAGGTGAGAGCATGCTTGAGGGGTATTTTCTGGACTTGGCGTGGTTGCTTGGTTCGTTGTTCTTTGGCGTCATGCTGGGTTCGCTCACGGGATTGATTCCAGGCTTTCACGTCAACAACGTGGCGCTGATCCTTCTCGCGCTCTCTCCAGCCTTGCTCGATTTGGGCATCCCTCTGGCCTCTGTTGCGGCCATCATTGTTTCAACGGGCACGGTACACACCTTCCTCAATTACATTCCTTCGGCGCTCATCGGTGCACCCGATGGTGATACGGCGCTCTCGCTCTTGCCTGGCCACAGGATGTTACTCTCCGGCAACGCCGCACGCGGCGTGGCTTGGTCGGCTAGAGGCTCGCAGTTGGGTCTGTTTTTGTCCCTCCCGCTCATCGTTGTTGCAAGAATCGCTTTCGGTCCGGAATTGGGGTGGTACGACAACCTGCGCTCGGTTCTGCCGTTTGTGTTGTTGACGATTTCGCTCCTGCTGTTGGCCACCGAAACCACTCGATTGGACTGGCCGATGTGGCTCCAACAGTTGACCAGAGGGAAACTGGGCCGCGATTCACGATTCGCAGGATTCCTAGCAGCCACCGCCTTTTTCCTCCTTGCGGGGTTGTACGGATGGGGCGTGTTCACGCTCCCGGCTCGTTCGCCCGTTGGCATGCCGGACGCCAGTTTGTTACTCCCCAGTTTGGCCGGCCTGTTCGGCATCGCCAACTTGCTGGACATTTACGCCACCACCTCGCACCTTCCGCCCCAGCGCGAAAATTGGGCCTTGCCCCCGGCACGACCCCTCATGGTGCCCTGCTTTTGGTCGAGTGTCGCTGGCGCTTCGATGGGCGTGCTTCCCGGCATGACCGCCTCGCAGGCCACGGTGTTGGTGATGGGAGGTCGGAACCTTGCAGCAAAAGCCCAAGGCAAGCAAGGCTTCGGAATGGATTGGGAAACGCGTCGCCTCACTGAACTCAGCGACGACGAATTGCTTGAAATCGCCAAAGCCGAAGCCGAGGAAGGTGTCGAAGGTCCCCAAACCAAACAGGATTTGGAAATCATCGCCATTCTTTCTGCCGTGAACACCGCTGTCACCGTGATGGTCCTCGGCTTCCTCTACATCATCAGCCGTTCTCGGTCCGGCGCAACACTCGCCCTGAAAATGATGTACCCCATTGAAACATGGTCAGCCTTGGAGCCAACCTCGGACTTCATACGTTTGCTGGCGGTGACGCTTGCTGCGGGACTCTTGGCCATGCCAATGATGCGATACGTTGGCATGGGCATGCTGAAGCTTCACGCCGCCATACCGCTCCAGCAAATGGTCATGGGCGTCATCATCTTCGTCGTCGCCCTCGTGTGGTTGTCCACCGGCTTTGTTGGCATTGGTGTGCTGATCGTGGGCACCATCATCGGCCTGCTCCCGCCAAGAATCGGCATACGTCGATCACACGGCATGGGCATCATTCTCGTGCCCATCATGATCTACACCTTTGCCCAAAAATTCGACAGCTTTGGCTTCATCTAATCACCGGAAGTGACCCCTATGAGAAAAACCCTGACCGCCTCTTGCCTGCTCCTCATGTTCTTGCTGTCCCTGACCGGGCCAATGATGTCCGGCCTTCAGGAGAATTCAGTGGTCGTTCAATCCGGGAGGTCAACCGCCTGCAGTGGCACCGTTTGCATCAACGAAGTCCTGCCAGACCCAAACGGTCGAGACGATGCCGCCTACCCGGGAGGCGAGTGGTTTGAATTGTACAACAGCGGTACGATGGACATCGATATCACGGGTTGGAAAGTCACCACCAGCGCCTCAAAGACCCTCGATTTTGACGCCAACACCATCGTGGGCTATCAAAGCAACAACAGTTCAACGTGGATCATTAGTCCCGGCGAATACATGGTCATCGCTCGAAACGGCAATTCCAACTTTTACCTGACCAACAGCGGCCTCTCGATGACGCTGGTTGACAACAACAACAACAACCTCCATCAGGCCACATGGGGCAACGTCCTCTCGGGCAAAAGCTACGAACAAGACCCAGCAAGCGCTACCGCCAACTGGATACAAACCAACAACCCCACACCCGGCCAAATCAACACGGCCTCGACAGGCAACACCCTCATTCCGGGTGATATCATCATGACGGAAGCCATGCCCGACGCTTGGCCATCAAACGACAACGCCACATGGCCGGGCGGCGAGTGGGTTGAAATCCTCAACATCGGAAACAACGACATCGATTTGACCGGATACAGCATTGAAGACGCCGCAGGAAATGTTCTGCAGTTTAACGAGAGCCATCTCGTCAACGCCTCTCAAAGCATGCTCATCTCGGCCGGCGAACACCGAATCGTTGCCGTCAACGGCACAAGTGCGTTCGGTGTCCTGAACAACGGTGTGGAAACCCTGACCCTCAAGTGGCCCAACGGCAGCAGATCGCAAGAGATCTCTTGGACGTCAAGCGAACCCGGCTTTTCGTTGATGGACCCTGGCCAACCAAATGCCCTGTGGAACAACGCACCCTACCCAACACCCGAAGCCATGAACCCCTTGCCCATGGAACTCATGCCTCGGCAGGTCGGCGACATCCAAATCACCGAAATTCTCCCGAACGCCACCAACGACGGTGCTGCCTTCCCTGACGGGGAATGGATTGAACTTCACAACACCGGTTCAGGATCGCTGGATTTGATGGGCTGGAGCATCATGGATGGACGAGGCAACCTGACGTATCTCGACCCCGGCACCCTTGTCTTTAATTCAACTCAGGGCTCGACGGTAATTGACCCAGACGGACGGCGCTTGGTGCAGTTCACCAGTTATACCGAACTTTGGGACGGCTACAACCACCTCTTTTTGCGAGACATGACCGAACAGGTTCTGGACACGGCGGATTACAACACCGATTACGGCGAGGACATGGCGCTCATTCGTGGCGACGACCCAACGGATTCGTGGACACCTGCGGCTTGGAAGACACCCGGTCAGCCTGAACCGGGCTCCATGCCATCCTCCACCACCATCGTGTTTTCCGAAATACTGCCCGATGCCGTTGGCTCAGACAGCCAGATGTGGCCGCAAGGTGAGTGGATTGAACTGTACAACTACGGCAGCACGGACGTGGACGTGGGAGGCTGGAAACTCCAGGCGCCTTCCAGAACCCTGACCCTCCATGAATTCAACATGCCACTCCAAGACAACACCATGGTCAAGGCAGGTAAGGCCGTTCTCATCGCTTTGAACGGCACGAGCAGTTTCTACCTCAAGCACACCACGCCCGATTCCATCGGTTTGGTTGATGCAGGTGGCGCGGCTGTCGACACGATTTCATGGACGGGCACGGTGGAAGGCGAATCCTTGGTGGCGCCAAACAGCACACATGCAGGCGTGGGTCCTAACGGCAGCAATGCCACCGGTGGTTGGTTGCTGTCGGCATGGCCAACGCCGGGTGAAGTCAATCCGGTCTGGGCGCCATACAGCGGCTCCAAGGAAATTGCCATCACGGAAGTCCTGCCGTACTGCAACAACGACGCCATCGAGCCCGTTGAGGACTGGGTTGAAATCCGAAACACGGGACAAACCCCGCTCAACATCAGTCGATGGTCGGTCATGACGGCCGATGGAGACCGGCGATTCATTCGCACAGGTGAACTCTGGACGGCACCAAACCAGACGGCATCGCTCGTTCTTGATGCAGACGAGCGGGCGGTCTTCACGATGGACAAGTTCATTCTCACTGGCCTCGGCGATGCGTTTGAGTTGTTGGATCCGGATGGCGACGCTGTACGCAGCGCTTCTTGGACCGTCATCACCGATTGCCAGACGCTCATGCCGGGCGAAACAGCCGCCAGCGATTGGGTGCATACGCTGTGGCCAACACCCGGCGAGCCGGAACCCGACCCAGCCAGTTTTGCGACCAAGGATGACGTCCGCTTCACCCGTTTCATGCCGTCCGCCTCTTCGGATATTTCCAACGATATGGAATTCGTTGAAATCAGCAACCAGGGGGACAAGTTAGCCGTCCTTAACGGCTGGGTCCTCCGCACAACCACGGGCGCCTCAAACACCTACAACGCCACCTTCACCGACCTCATGATTCAGCCTCAATCCGCGGTTCTTCTCGCCAACGATGCCGATGCCGTTCGTGTTTACGAAGACGGCGTGGTGGTTGACATCGACGGGACTGTCGACCGAAATTTCTACTTCCCAAATTCTGGCGCTGCGCTTCAACTCTTGGACGGAAGCGGAACCGAAGTGGACACGATCGTCTACGGCAACGGCCCTGTTTCCGTATCCGGTTGGAACGGCATTTCGCTCGCACGACCTATTGCAGACCTTGACAACCTGATCTACCTGCGCGGCAACGGATGTGGAGACACACCAGACACCGACACGGTGGACGACTGGCACGAGCGGTGGAGTCGACTTGGAGGCAGCACGTTCTGTTTTGACAACGATATCACCACCACCGGAGCCGTCACCCCCCTCATCGGTCCCGATTACGGATTGACGGATGTTCTCGCTTGGCTCAACAGCGCTGAATCATCGATTCATGTCCACATGTACATGCTTCACGAGGTGCACCTTGTCCAAGCGCTCATCGACGCCAAAAACCGAGGCGTTGAGGTCAACGTCGTGCTCGACTACGGTGACAATTGGTGGAAGCAATACGAAATGGACACGCATCGTGGCATGGCCACGGAACTGCTGGCCGCCGGTGTCAACGTGATGTGGTTTGGCGATACTGGTGAAAACCCCTACGCCTACATACACAGCAAAGTGGCCGTCAAGGACAACGAAAGCGTCTGGATCGGTTCGGGCAATTGGAAGTCCTCCTCGTTCCCACAACAAGGTGAGGCTGGAAATCGGGATTGGGGCGTTTTGGTGAACGATACCGATCTTGCGATGACAGTTCTCAACCACCTTTCGTTTGATGAAGGCGATCAGAAATCGCACATCACGCCGGTCGTGGCCGCCGACGCCCCGAGCGGATGGACCATGCCAACCCCGGGACCCATCATCGGTGAGCTCGCGCCGGCCATTGACGGGGACTTTGACGCAACGCTTCTGGTGTGCCCCGACAATTGCATCAATGAATTGGTCAATGTTCTGGACCAGGCCGATGAGGAAATTCTCCTGTCCCTGCAATACTTGGACATGGATTGGACATACGGTTGGGGAGAAAATCCGATCTTTGAGGCCTTGGAAAACGCAGCCAAGCGCGACGTTCGACTTCGTTTGATTTTGAACGGCGCTTACCTCGACGAAGACATTCAAAACGTCGCGGACAGGTTCAACGAAGATTGGAACTTCACCCAGGGGTACGACGCGTCGGCCATCGTGATGAGCGGTGATGACCACGTGCTGAAACTTCACAACAAGGGCATCATCGTCGACGGCGAAACCGTCCTCGTTTCCTCCATCAATTGGGGAGGTTCGGCCCTCGTTAGAAACCGAGAAATGGGCCTGCTGTTGACCAGCGAAGACGTAGCGAGCGTCTTTGAGGCGTCTTGGTACGAGGACTGGAAAAGGTTGGACAACGAAACGGATTCCGACCAAGATCGCCTCTACGATTGGTGGGAAGTTGAGCACGGATTGCGCAGAACGCAACGCAGCGTTGCCGGCGATGCCCTTTCAGACGAATCCCTCCTCGACCCTGATGGCGACGGTTTGACGAACTTTGCGGAGCAATTGCACGGTGGCGATCCAAACGTTGCAGACACCGACGGTGACTGCATCCCCGACGGTTTGGAAGTGGCATGGGCCCAAGCCACAGCGCTCAACGCCACGCTCGATGACGTGGCAGAGCGCGACGCAGTAACCCTGCTTGATGCGGATGGAGACGGCCAAAACGACAGCGAAGTGCTGGGTTGCGACATCTCTGGCGTTGATATCGAACCGGTGGTGGAAGACGACGAGGAGGTCAGCACGGACGACGACGGTGACGGTGTGCTTAACCAGGACGATGAATGCCCGGACACACCCGCCAACACCGCAACGG